>JAZQOS010000058.1:0-2141 GCA_045627925.1 Kiritimatiellia bacterium
CGCCTTGAAGCTCCGCCAGAGTTCCTCGACCCGCGGCAGAAGCGCCCGGCACGGAGGGCATTTCGCGCCCCAGCGGTCCACGAGGACGACCTTGCCCTGCAGGTACCCCTCGCTCGCCTTCCGTCCGCCGAGATAATGCCCGGCGTCGACGTTCTTCCATTCCACCGCACCCGCGGTGGAGACGACCGCACACAAGGCCGCCGAAACTAACGACATTTTCATTTGGCGATAGTATACCATATCCGCCATCCGCAGTGCGCAACTTCGCCAACGCACTGTCCGACAGGAACCGCCGGATGCTCGTGGGCGCAGATTGCGGTTCGGGCGTATGGATTAAGCCAATGGTTATGCCATCGCCGGTTCGACTCGATTCTGCGTCGCATAGATGTCGAGCAGATTTCGAATCATCTTCTGGTAGGCAGTATGGTACTTTTCTGCCTGACTCTTGAAGAAATCCAGACTATTGCGGCTCAAAGCAATAGTCACCTTGACATTGTCATCACGCATGACAAGCTTGTCAGGGGTCGGAAGGAAATCCGTGACTTCCTCAAAAGCCATCGATTCGTCAGTGTACTTGATTCCGCGCTTCATAGATTTGCTTTCCTTTCCTCCAATATCCCGCGCCGAAGATCCGAATCTTCGGCATCCGATAGGTGAACCTCACCGTCATTATGCCCTCGCCAACACGACCGATACAGAAGAAGCGGTCTTCCGCCTCACTGTGTCCGACATCCTTGAGGATAACACGCTTCGGATCGAAGAATGCCCGCTGAGCATCAGTGAACGCCACGCCGTGCTTTTCGATGTTCACGACGTTCTTCGCATCATCCCACTCAAATGTACTCTCCGCCACAACGCCAATATAATATCAAATCATCCCTCGTCTTGGCAATACCAAGATATGGTTATTTACCCATATCATCACATCCCCCGATCAGCGTCACTTCGCATACTGACGGACTATCTGCCTGAATTTCCGTTGTTCAGCTTCCGACAAGAATGATATGATTCTTTTCCCCTTGCTCGTATTAAGTTTAACCTAAATTCGGCAGTTGAATTGGCTCGAAACCACAAAGGACGCAGAGAAACACAAAGGTTTTGGGCGGAAAACAAGTCATCATCCCGAGTTTCATTTTCACCCGGATGGTGAAAGGCAAGAACGAAATCTCAACAGTCTATTTCGCCATTTCCCTCGTCTCTGCGTATCTTTGCGTTCTTTGTGGTTCCCGAAGGAAATTCAACTGCCGTTTTTAGGATAAACGCCATCCATAACAGGAAGAGATAGGCCGGAAGCTGAACGGCCAGTTGCGCAATCGCTCATTCAAACCACGAAAGGCCATATGTGTAAATCGGCTTTTCGCCACTTATCAATTCACCCATACGCAGATCGCCCAAGGCCCTTAGCGCTTGCCGCCGGCGAGGGTCTCGGCGCAGTTGAGGTAATAGGCGCGGATGCGCTCATAGGCGTTGATGATATCGAGCTCCCCGAGGACGCGGATCGAGGAGCCGGGATCGTCCGGACCGATCCGGCCGAGCTGGATGCGCCGCGCCTCGCGGACATAGTCATGGATCGAGCTCGACTCGGCCTGGAGCTTCTCAAGGTCGATCGGCACGCGCGGCGAACGGATGAGCGGCGTCACCTTCTTCGCGAACGCCTCGACCAGCTCGTGGATGCCCAGGAGCTGCGCGGTCGAGACTTCGGACATCCTCTGCTTCTGCCGGCGAAGGCGCTTCACGACCTTCAGGATCGTCGCGCACTCGTCGGAGACGGACTCAAGCTCGTCCGTGAGACGCAAAAGCCGCCGCGCCCGCTCGGAGACGTCGAGCGCAAGACGCTTCGACATGATCGAACCGAGAAACTCCGTCACCTCCTTCTGCACGTTGTCAAGGATGTCCTCGCGGTGGACGATGTGCTTCTCCAGCTCGGCGTCCGATTCACCGGTGATCACCTTGCGCGCGCATTCGAGCAGGTCAAGATTGGACGACTTCATGAAGTCCACCTCCATGAGCGCCTGGTCGCACGCGATGACCGGCGAGAGCCGGACGCCGAACTTAAGCGCCGAGAGATGCGGCTTCTCGTTCTCCGGCTGCGGCACGAGGCGCTCGATGAACTTCACGAACGGCCCGTCGAGCGGGAAGAA
>JAZQOS010000059.1:0-1619 GCA_045627925.1 Kiritimatiellia bacterium
GGTTGATGCTGCCGCTGACCACCAGATTGAGCCGGATCTCGTTGTGCAGGATATCCCAGTCGCGCTGCAGCTCGCTGAACGTCCCTGCGTCAACGCGCTGAAGCTCCTGGAACTCGTCGATAACGAGCGTGATTTCGCGCGTCTTCGCGAGATTCATCACCCAGCGAATGATCTGCGAAACACGCTCGAACCGTCCGGGGATGTCCACGCCCAGTTTCTCCGCCACCTCGGACGCGAACAAGTCGCAGAGCTCGGCCTCCTTGCGGCGGGCGACGAAGAAGTACAGGAATCCGTCGGCTCCGTAGGCCTGCTTGATGAGCTCGGTCTTCCCGACCCGCCTTCGCCCGGTCAGCACGGTGAATCGCGCCGTCTTCCGGGATTCCTCCCCCATACGCCGCAAAGCGGCCAGCTCCTGCTTCCGATCATAGAACTTCATATGCTTCCCAATCCGTAACGGCCATTACCGTAATGGATATTACGGTTCAAATTGTAGCACAATCGATCTCCCAAAGTCAATGATGCGAATAGAACCCTCGAAGAATCTTCTTGTCACGGTCGTAAATCAGGTGCATCCCGCCGCCGTTGTTCTGAATATCGCAATAGGAGATGAAATTGACCGCACCATCCGTCGACATCGAGAAATGATCACTTTCAAATTTCTTACTACCGACGTTAACAAAAGAGTTCGTCGCCAGCGGATAGTTCTTCAATCCGGCGAAAGCGAGAAAATCAGATTCTCCAATGCGACAGGTCGTATTCGCGAACAGACATGTCATGCCGCGTCCGGAATGCTCGTCACTCTGAAAGACCACATCCGTCGCCTTCGTCGGAACCATCTTCTCCCGCAGAGAGCGTTCCCAGTCGCTCATCAGTCCACCCCCGGAAATCCAAATATGCGAACACTCCGCCGAATCGTGCGTCACGTCCACCGATTTGAGAGCGTAAGGCGAAGAATCATCCGCCTCCTGATTGATGCGAATCGTGTCAACAAAGGTAACGCTCATTAGAGCATCCAGCAGCATCTCCAACTTCAAGGACGGCGGATCACCTGCTTTCTTTGAATCGTTTGCCTCCGTCCTGGCATAACCAATCGAATAAAGACAACGACGCAAGAGTTCGGAGACAACGCTAAGTCGGCACGACGCCGGAACCTGTGCGGCATCCAACGACCACTTCTCCCCGTCAAGCGCGAGCTGCATCACCCGCGGCAGGTTCGCCTCTTCCAGAACCGCAGACTTTCCGATCGGTGCCTTCAGCTTCGCCTCAATGGAAATAACTGCATTCGTTCCAACAACAGCCGATGAAAGTCGAATGCTCTCATCGCGGCAGAAGAAATCCGGCAGACATTCATTCAACCGCTTAGCCACATACGACAAGACGTCCGAGAGCCGATTCGTCGGATCAAACACACCTCCCGGCTTCGCTCCATATGTCATTTCACCCTGCCGAACATCAAGCGCTGACTTCGGATAAGCCGAAAGCTCGACGTTTTCATAGACATTCGAGATTGCAAGCGTGACATCCGCCCAACCGATCCGCCCCGCCACGGCCTTGGCGAGTTCCGACGACTTGACCGATATCGTCGCTTCGCCCGGCACGCAGCCAGTAAGCAAGGTTGC
>JAZQOS010000060.1:0-1517 GCA_045627925.1 Kiritimatiellia bacterium
CTTCTCAAGCTTCCGGCGAACGATCTCAGGCGGCAACAAGTTCACGAAAAACAGCCGCGTTTCCCAACTGTTGAAGGGTTGCTCCCGAAGCGGCAGCGACAACGAAATCGGACATGCCCCAGACGAGGCAAGATACTCCGCGTCATAGGAGAACTCGCGCGAATTCGCATCATGATCGAATTCGATGAATCCAATTCGCGAACCTCGAAGATAGACGAACAGGCGTTCCTTCACCGTGCAATCTCCACCTTAAGCCCAAGTGTCGACAGCACCCGCATCAGCTTGTCGAACTGAACAGACTCCTTGCCGTCCTCGACATCACGGACAAATCGCGTCCCCACGTTCGCAAATTGCGCCAGTTCCACCTGCGTGGCCTTTTGCTCCTTGCGTGCGTTTCGCACCAAAACCGCGATGTCCTTCATTGATAACATTGCCGATTACTCCAAAACTGCACTAATGATACCAAATCCCCGCCGTGATTTCAACCCGTTCGGGGCGATTTCACCAAGCAATGCATCATCTCGCCAGCTTTCAACCCGTTCGGGGCTGAAGCATCAATTTCGTGCCAAACTTGAAGCCGCAAATTTTGGCACGAAATTAGACTTACTTCGATTTCGTGCTAAATTGCTATTGCAATCTTCGGCGTTATATGCGATAATACTTGTCGAAAGGTGAAAATATGTTCTTAGGTCGCGAAGAAGAGCTTGAATCACTACGACTACTGCTCGACAAGCCAACATCATCGTTGGTCGCTTGCCGAGGACGCCGCCGCATTGGAAAGTCAACCCTCTTCAGAGAATTTGCGCGGCGGAACAAACTCGAACTCATCGTCATCGAAGGCCTTGGACCTCACAAGGGGCAAACCAACGCCGACCAGCTCCACAACTTCGGCGAACGGCTCTGCGCACAGACCAAGGGCGCACAGGTCATTCCCGATTCGTGGATGTCCGCCTTTACGCTTCTGGGCGAACGGATCGACAAACGGAAGAAGACCGTCGTCCTGCTGGACGAGATTTCCTGGATGGGCCGTCACGATCCGGAATTCCCCGGCAAGCTGAAGAACGGGTGGGACGACGTACTCAAGCAGCACGACAACCTCATTCTTGTCATCTGCGGCAGCGTCTCGGCGTGGATTCAGGACAACCTTCTCGAAAGCGCCACGTTCGGCGGACGGTTCTCTCGCAGCATCGTCCTTCGCGAACTTCCGCTCGACCTTTGCGTCAAGTTCTGGCAGGGGAAGGAATCGCGGCTCTCAACAAAAGAGATCGTGGACGTGCTGGCAGTCACCGGCGGCGTCCCGCGCTATCTCGAGGAAATCAATCCCTCGCTTTCCGCGGACGAGAACATCCGCCGGATGTGCTTCACGGCGGACGGCCCGCTCTTCAAGGACTTCAACGCCATGTTCAGCGAAGTCTTCGGATCGACGTCGCTTGTCAAGGGCGACATCCTCCGGGCGCTTTCCGACAGTGCCGCGACCTGCAGCGAGCTCGCGGCCCGTCTCGGCGTCGAACGCGGCG
>JAZQOS010000061.1:0-103381 GCA_045627925.1 Kiritimatiellia bacterium
GAATGATATTTTCGTAGATTCTTTTTCCGCTTCTCATATGGCACCATTATACCACATTTCCCGAATCGCCATCAAGTACCATTCTAAATGATGTTTTAGATTGGTGAGTACCATTCTAAACCATCATTTACCCTAAGCTTCTTCACCATCTTCCGCCCGCCCCGGTCAATCCGAGCCGAATCTGCCTCGCTTTTCCAATCGCTTATAATAATATCGCCGCCAAGATTCAAGACTGCGATTACCCATATACGTATTATAGGTGCCGCGATTTCGCATTATCCTCAACGCTGCCCTAATCGAATAGCCCTTCTTTACCAGCCGATCGATTTCCGTTAAGACCCGATTGAAATTCTCTTGTGCAGTTTTCGTCTTTCTAGGAATTATCGCGCCCGTCGCATCCCGCCGGTGATGGCGTGTTTTCGGCGGTTTCGACTTTGCGGGGACACACCCTCCTTTTTGCCTGTCTTTATTGCCTTTCATCGCGCTCTCCCCTCTTACGCCGCCCTTTTCGCGAGCAAATTCCCGTGCGTCGCCCACGCCTCTCCCACTACCGGCTTCGCCGTCGCTCGTCCCGGGAACCTGTCTCCCATCCTTCCCGCCTCGCTCGTTACGAACTCGTATCCGCCGAATATCTTCCCTTCCCCGATCTGCGCCACCCTTTTCAGCATCCATCTCTCGTCCTCCCCAATAAAATCGCCGCTTCCGCGGGGACTGTCCCCGCTTCGCGAGCTCCACTCGTAATCTCGCGATCGACGAACGATCCCCGCCCTTACCGGATTCAGCTCGACATAGCGAATGCATGTCGCGAGATACTTTCCGCCTTCCACCAACGTTGAAGTAAACCTACCGCTCCAAATGCTGCCGCAATGCTTGATTTCGCTTTTATAGCGGATATTCACCAATTCCTTGAAGGTTTTCGTAAATTCGCTTATGTCGTGCATACGCCTACGCCAGGTATTTAACGCCGCTTCCACCATATCCGTACTGCCGCAGTGTTTAAGTTCCGATAGATGATCGGCGAAGTCGTCCGCTAAGCGCTTGCCTTTCAAGGTGGCGATGCGGCGCACTACTTCGTCTTCGGATACGGGTTCTTCTGGTTTTACTACCGAACAGACAACGTGAAAGTGGTTGTTCATCATGCAATACGCTTCGAGCTTTACGCCCGAAAACGCGGCCGTGCGCTTGAGGATATTGACCATATCCGTTTTGAGCCTTCCTCCGGTAAAGAGAAACGCACGGTTGTTGGTACGGGACATTATATGATAGTGTCCGTCGCTTTCCTTCTTGATTCTGCGAGTTCTCGCCATAATTGCCTCCTTTTGTTCGCTTGACGAGACTATTATCGCAAATTACTTGAATCCAGTTGTCACAATTTTGTCACAATTTTGTATTATTTTTGTGACATGTTCCGTGATGCTTTCGGACTCTTGCCATAATCGTCCTCGTTTGTTCGCTTGACGAGACTATTATCGCAAATTACTCGAATCCAGTTGTCAAGATTTCATCAAGATTTTGTATAGATTTCTTAACACCATCTTAACGCCAGCTTGAGGCAATCATCACTAAAAGCCTGATTTTATTGATCTTTTCGGGGTGTGTCCCCGAATGCACTTTTGTGACACCATCTTAACGCCAGCTTGAGGCAATCATCACTAAAAGCCTGATTTTATTAATCTTTTCGGGGCCTGTCCCCGAATGCACTTATAAATGCCTGGAAAATTCCTTGTCAGAATTAGCGCGCTCATTCACCTAACTTCATGTAAGCACAAAAGTGCGGAAAGGAAGTAAGCTATGAACAAACAACTCAAACGAATCGCAATCGCGGCCCTCGCGTGCGTAATGATGAACGGAGTGGCGATGGCGGCTCCCGCCAGACACTATCGCCATGTCGAACCCGTCCGCCACCACCAAAAGGCGCCTCCGCCCAAACACCATGTCGTACGTCATGTGCACCACTGCAATGACGGAGTGGTCGCGTTCGGCGCAGCGGCAATCGGCGTAGCCGCCCTCGTCGGCATCGTCAACGCCATCTGCAACTGAACGGCGCTACGAAACCTTCGCATTCGCTCGGTCAATTAGGTGCCAAAACGACTGTATCGCCTTCTCGCGGCAACCAAGCTTATTCGGTAAGCTTGGCGCCGCCGATTTCCGCGTGGTCGAGCGAGCGATCAAGCCAAAGGTTGGCGGTAATCGCAAGCGACTTCTTTATCTTGTTCGCAGTAATGATTGGCGCGAAGTCCGCGATAATCATCCCTTCGCCGATACGTTCAAAATTGGCCGTTCCCGAAGCGCTGACCTTGTACGCGCCGATCTTGCCGGAAGCGGAGAGCGTTCCATCGGCCTTGAGCGTAATCGTAATACCAGCCGCCTTGGCGTCGTCGGTAGCCGAAAAGCCCCAACCGTCAGCATCATTGCCGTCACCTACCTTGAAGTACCACTTGCCGCTCAACACATTGCGATGCCCATCCGCATTATAGCCATTATTCGCCTGATAGAACCGTCCGACAAGCGCATCTTCGTTCCACTGCGCTTCGGTATCGAGCGCGAGCTCCAGTCTTTCGCCCTTCTTGGTTGTCATATTCACGAAATACTCGCCTTCGTCAACCGAATCCCAATAAGAGGACGAGAACGAATACGTGCCTTTGGAGGTAATGACTTTAGCCGTAATCTTACCGGCGTCGGTGGCGGTAAGCTGCATCGTTCCAATCGCTTCGCCGTAATCGTTGCGAACGAAGCCGTTGAACGAGCCGACGGCGGAGCCGGGCATGGGCGAGACGGAAATGCGAATAGTCTTCTTCTCCACCGCTCCGGAAACCGCAGTTACCGAGATAACCACATCATACGTCCCCGCCTTGGTAGGCGCACCGGTAATTAGACGATTCTTGCTATCGTATTTCATTCCCGTAGGCAACTGGGAAACGGCTACCGACTTTACTCCGCTTTGCGTGGTAATCTCCAGCGGAATGCCGCCCGCCTTTCCGGCGAGACCGACTTGGAACTCGCCTTCGGCAAGTCCAATGCACCCAACCGTCATCTTTTCCTTTTCAAAGCGAGCTTCGACCTGGACGCTTTCCGTCCCCATTACATATGTAAGCGAAGTCTTTTTGTAATCGGTGGCGTTGGGCCACGGTGCGCCATCCTTGTAATATCCGACAAAAGCGGTGCCCTTGGGAGCGGTAGCCTTCAATGTCGCTTTCGCGTTCACCGCGTAGCCACCAGCTCCAGTTATCTTGCATCCCTCGGAATCACCGGCGAGTCTTACCGAAATCGTCGGCTTTTCGCCGATTACGATTATCGTCGTAAGCGTCTCCTCGCCGCTCTTGGTAAAGGTCACCTTCTTGCCGGCGGCGCCTGTAGGAGTCGAGGACGAGCCGGTAATCATACCGGTAGTGGAAGTGTATTTAAGTCCCGTCGGCAAACCGGAAGCCCGATAACCGATAAGTCCGGTATCGACGGACACCTTCTCGCCCGGCAAAAATAGATACTTATGCGAGGTTTCAGCCCAATACGGATAAAGAGTAATCGACGAATCGGTCGTATAGGAAGCATTAAGATCGTACACCTTCACGCCATCGTCGTCCGTAGCCCATCCAGTCTGTATATACCCAGTGCGCGTATAAATTGCTCCCTTCAACGGCAACGCCACACCTTTCATCTTCGTTGCAATTTGCTGAAAACCCATGCCGTTAGCACCTGGAGTATAAGTTATTGTATACTCAATCGGCACATTTGGAGTCCATGACACTTCACGGAGCTGCATATAATCGTCATTACTAGAGCTCCAACCATTACTAGAGCTCCAACCCCAACCAAGAATACAATTAATTTCGGAAGAAATTGTTACCGATCTCCCAAATTGCCCATATTGCGAACGATAATCACGTAAATCTTCACATACCAAGCCCTCATATCCTGAATTCCCTCCAACAAACCCGCGGAACGATGCCACCCCTCTACCCGCACTAGTTTCAGTTGATACATACGCAAAAGTTCCCGGTCCTTTAACTTTTGCTACAAGCCAGCAATCGCCTCCAGTGCTCCTAAGAGTGAGATTAGAATCCTCAATCCAATTACTCCCATCCACACCTCCAGTATAAAAAATAACATCAGGATATAATCGTCCTACTATTCCGTTTGAATAAGCTTTTGTAATTTCCTTACCCCAAGCCGCATATAAAGTAACATCGTCACCCAATGGATTTGGATCTGTAATTTCCAATGCCTTTCTTGTGACAACCGACTCGTCAGCATAACATGGAATCTCATTGGGATGAAGACTCCATCCAACAAAGACAAATCCATCCTTACTAAACTTGTTTGAAGCCAGTTTCAAGGTTCTTCCATCAAATTCCTGATCACTCATCTTACCAACACCACCATTCGCATCAAATTTTACGACATAGTGTATTGCCCCTAATGAAATGATCGCATCATTATCATACGTTATAGACTCCCCAGCAACAGGAGCAATATGCACCGAAAATATATGATTTCCAGAACTCAATCGTTTCGTATCAAATAAATATAAGAAAGAACTGCCAGCCGCTAACGAAGGAACAGAAAATGCTCCAACTTGCACCCCATTATCCGCAATGATTGCGCTTGTCGATGTCGCCGTTTTGTATCCACGATTTTTAATTTCAACACTAAGCTGAACAATCTCTCCGCCATATACAGAATCAAAGTTTGATGAGAATGTCATTATCGACAAATTGGGAATCACGTCCTCATAGCTGACGACTATATCAAAATCCAATTTTGCAAAAAAATATTCATAGTAACCATATTGCGGGAATGGCAACTTTTCTGGAGCACATCGCGAAGCCATATCAATCCTAATGTCCGAATTTGAGTCATATGATACCATTCGATTTAGATTTCCATCAAATACATGCGTTTGGTATGAACCTGCAGAATCAAACGATGCCGTATTAGACCATGACCCTGTCGTAGCAGGTATTGTTTGCGTTCCTGTAATTGAAACGTGTGCGTGCTTGCCCTGTGGGACACGAACAATATACGAAGCTTGATTAAAGCGAACATCCTGATTCGATTGTATCGAACCTGAATATGTGCCGCTTTTCGTTATTTCAACATCTCCATAACCAACAAATCCAAGCACTATTCCCATCGTCAGAGCAACTAACTTTTTCATAGTTATATCCTTTCCATTGCCAAAAAACTAATGTACGCCTATTATACCACACCGCCCCCACCAACGGCAAATGCAATTATTTCCAGCTAAAACTGGGATGGAAGGTCTAACCTCGCATCCCACTTTTTCTCCAATATAAATAGCCCGGCTACGCAATTCAATATGCCACCGATAGCAAAACGACATACTACCGAGAACAAAACCGAATACCGCCAAGGTAAAAAGCATATATTGCTATGGCAAAGACAGAATACCCTTGAGGCAAAGAGCTCCGTGGGTGACGGGTAAGTAGAGAAACGCGCGCACTTCTTAAAGAAACGCGCGCGTTTGTAGGTAGTAACGCGCGAGTTTGTGCGAGAAACGCGCGCGTTTCTTTTCCTACCCCTTAACACCCTACCTACTTACCCCTTAACGGCGAGCTCCTTACCCCAAGGGTGATATATCTTTGCCCTCGGCGCAATCCATTACTCCAATAGGCGAGATGGTTCGCTCCGAGGCGCTTGCGCCCAGTTGCGGAACGAGAAGACGAGAAAAGTCGTTTCGGGCACTCATTTGCGCGTAGCGCCCGTTGCGAACGTAGGTGAGCGAAGCAAAAGAGCGAGCGAAGGGATACCCGGATCGAGGCCGAAGGCCGACATAGGCCGAGCATGCGCAGGCCCGCGTATTCGCCGTGGGACCCTGAGGAGCTGCTTTTGTTCGCTCACCGAAGTGACGCTATTTGCCTGGGTATAGCGCGTATGCCTTGGCGTACTTCTCTGGCGTCATAACCGGCATCACCACATTCGCCCCCGCCTTGAGCGCCGCCTCTCGCCCATGCGGCGCAATCGCGTCGAGCGCCGTCGCCGCGACAATGTTGATGTGGGGCATTCTGCGCCGAACTTCGCGTATCATCCAAAGTGAAAGCTCCAAGCGTTCCTCGTTGCTCAACGTACAAGGCGGCATCGGCGCACCCTCTATCGGCACATACGGTCCCATCCCCACCATGTCGAGCTTCATCGCCTCGAAAAAGTCGAGATCGGCCTCCAAGTCGACTTTCGTCTGTCCGGGAATGCCAATCATCACCCCCGAGCCGGTAACATACCCCAAATCCTTCAAATCGCGAATCGCCGCGACGCGCCGCTCAAACGAACATTCCGCGGGATGGATCTTCGCGTAAAGCGTCTTGTTGGAAGTTTCGATTCGAAGGAGATAGCGAAGGACGCGACTTCCCGCCGCCGCCTTCCACCGCGCGTAAGTTTCGCGCGTCTGCTCGCCCAAAGAAAGCGTAACTTCCAGCCCTTCCGGAAGCGTGCGAAGAATACGCTCGTAAAACGCGGTATTCGCCTCGCTTTCGATTTCTCCCGCCTGCAGCGCAATCGCCGGATACCCTCGCCGAATCGCCTCGTCCGCCAAGTCGAGCACCTCGCGCTCGCTCATCCGGTAGCGTAAAAGCGAAGAATTGCCTCTCCTGATTCCACAGTAGAGGCAATTCTTTTGGCACTCGTTGGAGACTTCGATAAGTCCCCTCGGCAATGCCGTCTTTAAGGTCACTTCTTCAGCGCGGCCGTAACGTCGGCGAGAACCTGACGGAGCGCCTTGGGAACGCGCTTCGCGGTCTTGGAGCGAACGCTCGTGTCCTTCGAGGCCTTGGCGTCGTACTCGTCGTAGCTCGCGCCGATGGTCTCGATTTCCTTGATCCAGCCCTTCTTGTCGCCCTTGAGGATTTCCCCGAGGTCGGCCTTCACGACGTGGAACTTGGCCTTGAGATCGTTGTTGGCGAGGTCGATGTCCTTCGCGAACGGAATATTGCCGATCGCGGTCTCGTTCGCGCGAACCTTGCCCTCGATACGCTGGCAGATCCACTTGAGAACGCGGCTGTTGTCGCCGAAGCCCGGCCACATGAAGCGACCGTCGTCGCCCTTGCGGAACCAGTTCACGAAGTAGATCTTCGGGAGCTTGGTCGCGTCGGCGGAGGTGCGCTCCATCTCCAGCCAGTGTTGGAAGTAGTCCGCGACGTTGTAACCGAAGAACGGCAACATCGCCATCGGATCGCGACGAACCTGACCGATTTGGTCGGAGATAACCGCCGCCGTGACTTCCGAGCCCGCAGCCGAGCCCATGAATACGCCGTGCGTCCAGCTCTTCGCCTCGTTCACCAGCGGAATCGTCGAAGGACGGCGACCGCCGAAAAGAATCGCGTCGATCGGCACGCCCGTGGGCTTCTTCTCGAAGATGCCGTTGAAGCCGTTCTTGTCGAGGACGGGGCAGTTCTCGGCGGGAGCGGTGAAGCGGCTGTTCTTGTGGGCCGCGACGTATTTAAGCTCCTTGATCTCCTTCTTGGTCATGCCCGGCTTCGGACCCATGCGATAGGGGTCGTCGGCGCAAACGTAGCAGGGATTGCCCTTCCAGTCGATGCCTTCCTTCGGAGCCTTGATGCCCATATCCTCCCACCAAATATCGCCGTCGGGGGTAAGGACGACGTTGGTGAAGATCGTACCCTTCTTGCAGCTCTTGAGCGCATTCGGGTTCGAGTCCATCGAAGTTCCCGGCGCGACGCCGAAAAATCCGTTCTCGGGGTTGATGGCGTAAAGCCGTCCATCTGCGCCCGGCTTGAGCCACGCGATATCGTCGCCGATCGTCTGGAGCTTCCAGCCCGGGAGCTTCGGCAGCATCATCGCGAGGTTGGTCTTGCCGCAGGCAGACGGGAACGCGGCAGTCACGTGGTACTGCTTCTTGTTCGGCGCGGTCAAGGTCAGAATCAGCATGTGCTCGGCCATCCAGCCCTCGTCCTTCGCGAGCTTCGAGGCGATGCGGGGCGCAAAGCACTTCTTGCCCAAAAGCGCGTTCCCGCCGTAGCCCGAACCGAACGACCAAATCTGGCGATCCTCGGGGAACTGGGTAATGAACTTGTCGTCAATCGACTTCGCGCACGGCCAGGCGACGTCCTTCTGACCCTTCTTGAGCGGCGCGCCGACGGAGTGGATGCAGGGGATGAAGTCGCCGTCCTTGCCGAGGTGCTTCATCACCGCGTCGCCGGTACGGGTCATGATGTTCATGTTGACGACGACGTAGGGCGAGTCGGTAAGCTCGATGCCGTACTGGGTAATGGGGTTGCCGATCGGACCCATGGCGAAGGGAATGACGTACATCGTGCGGCCCTTCATCGAGCCCGTGTAGCTCTTGGTCATGAGCTTCTTCATGACCTCGGGGTCCATCCAGTGGTTCGTCGGACCCGCGTCGATTTCGCGCTTGGAGCAGATGAACGTGCGGCCTTCGACGCGCGCGACGTCGCTCTCGTGGGAGCGGGCAAGATAGCACTCGGGACGCTTCTTGGGGTTGAGCTTGATGAACTGGCCCTTCTTCACCATCATCTCGCAAATCGCGAGGTGCTCTTTCTTCGATCCGCTGACGACCACGATCTTGTCGGGGGTGCAGATCTTGTTCCACTTGTCAACCCACGCGAACACCTTCTCGTTCGCGAACTTCGGCGTCTTTACCATTTTACTTACTCCTTGATTTCCCGATTGGGGATTAGTTTGAAATGTGAGAGAAATTATACCACACCAAAGACACGCTTTTCAAGCCCGACGGCTTCGCGAACCTTCGCCATAATCGGCTCGGCCGCCGCGCGCGCCTTCTTCGCGCCGGTTTGAAGAATGTCCTCGAGCGACGCGGGGTCTTTCGCGAGTTCCTCGCGCCGAGCGCGGAAGGGATCGAAAAGCCGATGGTACGCTTCCAAGAGCGCCTTTTTCGCGTGTCCGTAGCCGTAGTTGCCGGCGCGGAACGACGCGGCCATTTGCGCAACCTCGTCCTTCGACGCGAAAAGTTTGTAGAGTTCGTAGATGGAGTTCCCTTCCGGTTCCTTGGGCTCTTCCATCGTCTTCGAGTCGGTGACGATCCCCATGACTTTTTTCTTAATCGCGCCCGCGCTCTCGAACAGCTCGATCGTATTGTGGTAGCTCTTGGACATTTTCTGTCCGTCGGTTCCGGGAATCGTCGCGACCGTCTCGGGAATATAGGCGTCAGGGAGCTTGAAGACATCGCCGTAGGCGTTGTTGAACTTCTGCGCGATGTCGCGCGTAACTTCGAGATGCTGCTTCTGATCCTTGCCGACGGGAACGAGGTCGGCGTTCATAATGAGGATATCCGCGGCCATCAGGACGGGATACGCGAAAAGTCCGTGCGTCGCGTCGAAGCCGTGCGCCATCTTGTCCTTGTAGCTGTGGCAGCGTTCCAAAAGTCCCATCGGCGTCAGGCACGAAAGATACCAGGCGAGCTCCTGCACTTCGGGAACGTCGCTTTGGCGATACATCACCGTCTTTTCCGGATCAAGCCCGCAAGCGAGATAGTCGAGCGCCACGTCGCGCGTCGCCTCCCGAAGCGTCGCGCCGTCGCGCACCGTGGTCATCGCGTGGAAATTCGCGATGAACATGAAGTTCTCCCCTTTTTCCTGGAGGTCGAACATCGACTTCATCGCGCCGAAATAGTTTCCCCAATGGAGTTTGCCCGAAGGTTGGATACCGGTAAGAATTCTCATAGGACGGGTATTATATCACTTTTTACTTCAGAAAAACGTCATCTGTCCCGAAACTTCGGAGAGTCGCTTGCGGGGTTTGCGGACGGCTTTCTTGGCGTCGACTTCGAGTTCGTTCGCCTCCAGCCCCGCGAGAATCTTCGTCGCGCGCTCGACGACTTCCTTCGGCAGCCCCGCCATCGCCCCCACGTGAATACCGAACGACTTCTCCGCCACCCCCGGAACAATGCGACGCAAAAAGACGATGCGTCCGCCCTCTTCCTTCACCTTCACCGTGTAGTTCTTCACGCCCGCAAAAGCGTCGGCGAGATCGGCGAGCTCGTGGTAGTGGGTCGCGAACAGCGTCTTCGCCTTCGCCGAGGCCTTACCGTGAAGATACTCGGCGACCGACCAGGCGATGGAAATGCCGTCGAAAGTCGAAGTTCCGCGACCGATTTCGTCCAAGACGATCAGCGACTTCGGCGTCGCGTTGTTGAGGATGTTGGCGGTCTCCTGCATCTCGACGAGGAAGGTCGAGCGGCCTCGCGCAAGATCGTCGAGCGCGCCGATGCGCGTGAAAACGCGATCCAAAACCCCGAGCCGCATTTTCGCCGCCGGCACGAACGACCCCAGTTGCGCCATTACCGCGAGCGTCGCAACCTCGCGAATGTAAGTCGACTTGCCCGCCATATTGGGCCCGGTAATGAGCATAATCTGGTCGGTGGTGGTGTTGAGAAACGCGGAATTGGGGACGAACGGTTCGGCGTCGGGCAGCTGCTCGATTATCGGGTGGCGACCGTCGACGATTTCGATAACGTCGCTCTCGTCCACTTCCGGCCTTACGTACCCCGCCGCGAGCGCGCGATCGGCGAGCGAAAGCGTCGCGTCCAATTCGCCGAGCGCGAGCGCCGTCGCTTGAATGGCGTCGGTACGCGCGGCGATTTTGGCGATAATTTCGGCGTAAAGTTTTTGCTCGCGCTGGACGGCGCGCCCCTCCGCGCCCAAGACTTTTTCCTCGTACTCCTTCAGCTCCGGAGTTACGTAGCGCTCGCCGGTGGTCAGCGTCTGACGGCGAATGTAGTCCGCAGGCGCCTGCGCGACCGAGCCTTTGGGGATTTCGATTAAAAAGCCGAACGCGGGGACGAACTTTACCTTCAACTTGGCGATGCCGGTGCGCGCTTGTTCGCGCGCCTGATATTCGGCGAGCCATTGGTGGCCCTCGGTCGCGATCTTGCGAATCTCGTCGAGCTCGCCGTCGTAACCCGAGGCAATGAAGCCGCCGTCCGACAGGATTACCGGCGGATCGTCGACAATCGCGCGATCGATAACGTCTACGATTTCGTCCTCGCGAGTACCGACGCCGATTTCCGGAACCGGCCGAAGCGAGCTCGCCAGCCCCTTGAGGTCGCGAGGATTCGCGCGCGCGGCGTCCACCTTGGCGATAAGCCGCTCGAGATCGCGAACTCCGCTAAGCAGCGACCGCAAACGCGAAAGCTCTGCGCGATTTTCCACGAAACTCGCGACTCGATCGAGCCGCCCGTTAATCGCCTCGGCGCGAGCGAGCGGTCGCGCAATCCAATTCCGAAGCGTGCGCGCGCCCATCGGCGTCTTGGTAACGTCGAGAACTCCGAAAAGCGACGCCTCGCGCGTTACCTCGCCGCCCGGCAAAAGCTGCAAATGGCGCAAGGTCGCGCCGTCCAGGACGAGCGCGTCGTCGGAATGGCGAAGCGTGATGCGCCGAACGTGCTCAAGCGAATGGTGCAAAGTCGTTCCCACGTAGTAAAGAAGCGCGCCCGCGGCGGATATTACGTCCGTCTTGCCGGAAAGCCCAAAGCCGTCCAGCGAAACCGTCTTGAAGTGGCGTGTCAGCGTATCGAGCGCGGCTTCGGCCGAAAACGTCCAGCGATTCTCGTCGTTCGCGAGCAGCGTTTCCGCGGGATGGTAGCGCTCCAACGCCTCGGCCTTCTTCGCTTCCGAGGAGAACTCCTCCGCAGTGAACTCGCCGGTCGAAAGATCCAATAGGGCAATCGCGAGCCCGCTCTCCGAGACGATGTAGTTGTTCGTCGTCTCGTCCAAAAGCCCGTCCTCGGTAACCGTCCCCGGGGTCACGATTCGCGTAACTTCGCGCCGCACCAACCCTTTCGCGGTCTTGGGGTCCTCGACTTGGTCGCACAATGCCGCGGTCTTGCCGGCGCGAATCAGCTTCGCGAGATAGGCGTTAAGCGCGTGATGGGGAACGCCGCACATCGGCGTATCGCCGCGATGGGTCAAGGTCGCCCCGAGAATCGGCGCGGCCTCGATTGCGTCCTCGCCGAACAGCTCGTAAAAGTCGCCGAGGCGAAACATCACGAACGCCCCTTTCGGCACCTCGCGCTTAATCGCGAGATACTGACGCATCATCGGGGTAAGTTCCGCCGCCACTTGGCTATTCCAACTTGGACTTCTGACGCGGGTCGAACGCATCGCGCAAACCTTCGCCGACGAGCACCGTGAGGAGCATGACGACGAAAAGCGCGAGCGCCGGGAAAAGTATGAGCCACCACGCGCCACGGAACTGCTGCGCCTCCTGCATAAGTTCGCCGCAGCTCGGCGTCATCGGCGGGAGACCGAAACCGAGGAAGTCCAAAGCCGCCAAGGAGCCAATCGCACCCATCAACAGGAACGGAAAGAGCGTAATGAGCGGAGTCAGCGCATTCGGCAGAATGTGGGAGAAGATGATCTTCGCGGGCGAAAAGCCCTGTACCTTCGCCGCCTCGACGAACGTGCGCGTTCTAAGCCGCAGGAATTCCGCGCGCATATAGTAGGAAACGGCGATCCAATTGAAGATGCCGTAGCAAACAAGAAGAATCGTAAAGCTGCGACCCATCGTGGAGCCGATGAAAATCATCACGTACAAAAACGGAATCGCGCTCCAAATCTCGGTGAAACGCTGTAGGACAATATCGGTCTTGCCGCCGAAATAGCCTTCGATCGCGCCCATGACGAGCCCGAGGAACATCGCCCACACCGCGAGCACCAACCCGAATACGAGCGCGATGCGCATGCCGTGCACCACTCGCGCGTAGACGTCGCGCCCGCCCGCGTCGATCCCGAAAGGATGCTCGGCGACCGGCCGAAACGGGAAGCTGATCGCGGGCGCGGGAAGCACCTTCTCCGTCACCTTCGGCGGCTCGGTCGGTTTCAAGTAGACACGCGTATAGCCGGGGTGTTCGAAAGTCGAAACGACGTAACCGTCCAATTTCGGAATCTCGCCCGCCTTCAGCAAGCCGCGCACTTCCGCAGGGCCCTCGAAGTTGACGATTTCGCCGCTCTTAAGCAAATTGTAGCGCGCGGTCTTGATCTCGTAGGAGCGCTCGACTATCGGCTCGCGATATTTCTCCAAGGTCGCCGTATCGACGACCGCCTTCGGGTCGCACGGGCACACCCAATCGGCGCACATGCAAAAAACGAAGATGACCCCAAGCGCAAGAAGCGAATACCAAGCGCGCTTGATGCGCTTGAAAGCTCGAAAACGCTTGACGGTTAGCGGAGAGAAAATCATTTCTTCGTAAAGTCGATCCGCGGATCGATTACCATGTAGAGAATGTCGGAAATGAGATTTCCGATCAACTGGAAGCTCGCCGTCAGCGCCAAGAGCGCGAGGAACACCGCGTAGTCGCGCCCGATGAGCGCGTCCCACGAAAGCCGCCCCATCCCGGGAATCTCGAAGATGGTCTCGATTATGATGGAACCCGCGAAAAGCAGCGAGATCATCGGCCCCAAGCCCGTCGCGATCGGAATAAGCGCGTTACGAAAGGCGTGCCCCCAAATCGCCCGACGCCGCGTCGCGCCCTTCGCAATCACCGTACGCACGTAGTCGGCGGATATCTGATCTAAAAGCGAATTCTTCATAAGCAAGGTCAGCATCGCGAAGGAACCCGCAACATAGCAGCAAATCGGCATTACCATGTGCCACGCGCGATCGACGAACCACTCCCAAAAAGTCGGCTCCAAATCGAAGTCCGAGGACACTCCTCCCAAGGGGAAGACATCCCAAAGCCCCTCGACCGTCCCGCAAAAGAACATCTTCAGCATCATCGCGAGCGCAAACGACGGAATCGCGTAGGCGATGAAGACGATAAGCGACGAACCCGCGTCGAACGCCTGCCGGTGTTTCAGCGCCTTGGCAATCCCAAGCGGAATGCAAATAAGGTAAGTAAGGATAAAGGACGCGAGACCAAACCACAACGAAATCGGGATGCGCGACTTGATGAGTTGCCACGCGGTCTTGTTCGGATAGTCGTAGGACGGAAGCCCCATCCCCATCTTGTTGACGACGAGCCAATTCCAATATTGCTCGTAAATCGGCTTATCGAAGCCGAATTGTGCCTCCAACTCCTTCTTGTATTCCTCGGAGATGTGCGCCGCGCCGCCCGAAGCGGACATTCCCTCGCCACCTTGCGCCGCGAGTCCCTTCATTCGCATAAGCCGAATTTCGACCGGCCCGCCGGGCAAAAACCGCGTCAACGTAAAGCATACGATGGTAATTCCGATGAATGTCGGAATTACGAGCAAGAGACGCCGCGCTAAATACGCCAAACGATCCATTGCGCGAATTATACCAAATCGCCGCCGAGTCTGGCAACCGACTTGCCGAGCGTCTTGTCAAAAGTGCGCACGCCGACGCGCTCCGAGAGGCCGAGATATTTCGCGGCTCGAACGAAATCGAGAATGAAGCGGTCGGCGCGCTGCTCGCCCTCGCCGCCGGTATAGGAAACGCGCACCTTGCCGTCGGTCTTCACGTTTTCCTCGTGTCCGTCAAACACAATCCAAACCCGCTTGCCGCTCGCTTGCGCCGCCAAAAAAAGCTCTTCGCGGCTTTTCGCCACTTTGTCCGAGCTCAAAAGGAGATTCCAGCCGTCCCAAATCTCCATTTCTCCGCCATCCTTAAGCTCGAACAGCGCCACCATCGCGAGATCGAGGTGCGACTTCAACGCGCCCAGTTCGTTTTCGAGCGCCGTCTTTTCCGCCGTCAGCTTGTCGAGGCGAGTCTTAAGCTCCCTTACGTGCGTCAGGCGCGAAGCGGCGATTACATCCTCGGCGCTCATTTCAATTTCGCCGACGCGTAGCGATCATGTCCCGCGAAGTCCTTTTCGATTTTAATCTCTTCAAAGCCGTAATCCTTCATCAGCTTCGCCACCGCCGCGCCCTGGTTCTCGCCGATCTCAAAAAACACCGCCCCGTTCGGACGCAGCAAGTTTAGTCCGTCCGCGAGATACCTTTCGTAGAAGTCGAGTCCGCTCTTGCCGCCGTCCAATGCGAGACGCGGCTCGAAATCTCGAACACGCCTTTCCAGTCGTTCGCAAACCGCGCTTTCGATATACGGCGGATTGGAAACGATGACGTCGAGGCAATTCGGTTCGTCGAAATCGTCGAGTCCGTCCATCGCGACGAACTTCACCTTGTCGGCAAGCGAGGACTTCGCCGCGTTTTCCCGCGCGAGGGCGAGCGCGTCCTCGCTCACGTCGCTCGCGATGAACACGCCCCTTTCCGCCTCCTTCGCGAGACTGAGCGCAATCGCGCCCGTACCCGTCCCCACGTCGATCACAATCGGAGAGAAGTCGAGCGTTCGCAAGTGGGCGAGAACGCGCGTCACCAGTTCCTCGGTTTCGGGTCTCGGAATGAGTGCGCGGGAATCGCACTTCAAGGTAAGACGGCGAAAGTCCCATTCGCCGAGGACGTACTGAATTGGCTCGCCTTGGACGAGTCGCGCCATTCCGCGTCGCATCGCCTCCAGTTCGCGTTCCGACGGCTCCTTTTCGAGCGCGCTCGCGATAAAGCCGCGCCCTACACGCAAAAGCCGCGCCATCAGCAATTCGGCGGCGACGCGAGCGTCTTCCACGCCCTTCGAATCCAAATAGGCGGTCGCCTTAGAAAGGCATGTCGTCCACGTCATTGGCATCGGCGGGGAAGTCCGGCTCGGCCGGTTCGGGCACGGGCTCGGTCGAAGAACCGTCTCCATTCAGAACCTCGATCTTGAGCGCGGTCAAATCGACGAAATACTGCGTGCCCTTCGGGCCGTCCCACCGCCGTCCGTCCACCACGAAATGCACCTTCGCGCGCTGGCCCTTCTTGATCGAGTCGAGCAACGAGCAGTTGTCCTTCTTGAAGGTGAACTTCACCGGATTGGGATACTTGGAATTGGAATCGACGTCGTTGCCGATAATCAAATCGCGTTTGGTAAACCCGCTCGAGAACGTCTGCACGGGCAGAACCTCCTCCACGACGCCGGTATAATCGAAAAACTGTGCCATAACCCTCTCTCCTTTTGCCGCCTATTATATCATTTTTTTCACGAGTGCCGCCGCGAACGCGCCGTCGGTGCCGCTTTCGAAGGGCAACGATTCCCTGTTCGCAACCTCCTCGAACTCGGGATGCTCGGCGAGAAACGCCTTTATCCGCAACACATTTTCCTCGGGCTCGTTGGAGCAAGTGGAATAGACGAGCAATCCGCCTTTTTTCACAAGACCCGCCGCCTTCTCCAATATCTCGCCCTGCAACTTTACGAGCGCGGCGAGCTTCTCCTCGCTCCAATTCCACCGCGCGTCCACGCGCCGACGCAAAACTCCGGTGTTGGAACAGGGCGCATCCACCAGCACCTTGGAGAACTCTCCAAGGCCTTCGAGGGAGTCGACGATCTTCGCCTCCACGCCGACGCGCCGAAAATTCTCCTTCATCCTCGCCGCTCGCCGGGGATTCACTTCACAAGCCGTGAGCTTCGCACCCTTCCACGCCAGCTGAATCGCCTTGCCGCCGGGGGCGGCGCAAGCATCGAGCACGTCCTCGCCCGCCTTCACGTCCACGAGCTCCACCGCAAGTCGCGTCGCCGGATCCTGCACGATGAACTCGCCCTCGGAAAATCCCGCGACCTCGGTCACCTTTGCGCCGCGCTCGAGCTCCGTCCAGCTGCCGTCCTTGCGGGCGAGATAGGTTACGGCCGGCGAATTGTGCCACGCGCAGAGCTTCGCCGCGTTTTCCTCGCCGAAGCGTTCGCACCAACGCGCGACGAGCCGCGTCGGAAAACTCTCGCGCTCCGCAAGCGGCGCGGCGGCGAGCATTCGCAAAAACTCCTCGCGACGGCGAACGAGATTCCGCAAGACTCCGTTCACCACCTTCGCGACCGCGGGATTGCCGCACGCCTTAGCCGCCTCGACGGTTTCGTTAACCGCCGCGAAATCGGGCACGTCGTCCATGTAGAGGATCTGCGCCGCGCCGACGTAAAGGAGCGCTTCAAGTTCGCCCTTCGGCCATTTCGCCACCAATTCCCCCAAGATCTTGCGCAAAGACCGCAGACGACGAATCGTAGTATAGACGAGATCCTGCACGAAAGCGCGGTCGGGCCCGTCGGGGACGAGCGAGGGCGCGAAGTCCTTGGTGGCGATCCAACGGGCGATCGCGAAAGCGGCGGTTCTGCGGGAATTGTTCTTCACTTGACGGACGCATATTATATCAAATCGCGACGACGACGAACGGAATGGTAGAGGTAGAGCGAGAGCGCGACGAGCGCATACCACTCGGCGCATTCGAGCGCCGATATCCTGCCGACTTCGAAACTCGCGCCCGGCAATCGCGCCACCGCTTCCGCGATCGTCGCCATTCCCCCGGTCGCGAGAGCGGCGAAATTGTTGATGTGGGCGGCGAGCGTCTCGGAAACGAAGCTCGCGACCACGCCGACTACGCCGGCGACCACCGAATACCCCGCCACCACCGCCAGTAGCACGTTGGCGAGAATCCCTCCCAAGGTCACGCGCCCGAACGCGTAAGCGCAAATCGGCGCACTCGCGATCCAAGCGGCGAGCGCGAAAAGCAGCGTCTTCAACCAACCGCTTTTCTCATTTCGCGCCATTCTACCGGCGGCGATCAGCGCGAGCGTGACCGCGAACGAAAGCTGGCAGCCGACGTTCGCAATCATCCGCGGGCTCGCGATATGAACGATAAGAAACGTCCACGCCCACGCCATAACCGCATCGCTTTTGCGATAAAAGAGCGGCGCGAGAAAGTAAAAGCTCGCCATAGTGGCGGCGCGAATCGCGCTCGGAGGAAAACCGATGACCGCGACATACCCCCAAAGAAAAGGCAAAACGCAAAGTCCGCGCCACCGAAGCGGTACGAGAAAAAGCGCCAGTAGAAAATCGATTACGCCCGCGACCATCATCACGTGCATCCCCGAAATCGCGAAAACGTGTATCGCTCCCGCCGCCACGAAAACCTCGCGCGTCTTGCGGTCGAGATTCTCGCGTCCGCCGAGCAGAATCGCGCGGTTGAGCGCGCGAACGCGCGGATTGTGATCAAGTCCAATGCCAATCCGTTTGGCGAGCGAGCGGCGTATCGGCTCGAAACGCGACGTCTCCGCGCGCTCGTGTCGGCGAGCGTAACGCATCCACGGCGTCTCGCGCAAGGCGTGTTCGCTTTCCACGGAAGCGCCGAGAAAAAGCGCTACGCCCAACGCCGCAAGCGCAAGATACTTCGAGGACGGAATTCGAAACCCATAACCCAAAAGCGCGACAATCGTCGCCAAAACCGCGAAAAAGGGCCAAGCGTCAGCTCCGCGCACCAGACACGCGCCCGCGCCCTCGCCAAGCGCGAGCGCGAGACACGCCAATAGCCATTTTACGCCGCTATTCATGAAACTCCCCAATTATAGCATATTGGCGAATTTGGTATAATACCGCCAATGACTCCAGCGGAATTTATGGAGAGGCCGGATTGGGCGGCGTTCATCCCCGAAATCGGGCCTGCCGCCATCTCGCGGCACCTGCCGACGCACGAAGACTGCGCCCGTCTCGACATCGAGGCGATTGCCACGCACCTCAAAAAAGGCGGTACGCTGGGATCGATGGCCGCCTACGAAGAACGTCCCGGGCAAATCGACATGACGCGGGCGATCGCCTCCGCGTTCAACGAACGCAAGCATCTCATGATCGAGGCGGGAACCGGCGTCGGAAAGTCGCTCGCCTACCTTATTCCCGCGATCCACTGGTCAGCCGTGAACGACACTCCCGTCATTATCTCCACCGCCACGCGCAACTTGCAATCGCAACTCCTCTCCTCCGACATTCCGCGCGCGCTCGAAACGCTGGACGAATCCACGCGCCGCTCGTTCAAGGTCGCACTGCTCAAAGGCCGCACCAACTACCTCTGCCTCAAAGCGGTGGACGAGTTCTTCTCCTCCGGTTATTGGACGCTGAGCGAAGACGACCAATCGAAAATGCCCGCGTTCATCGAGTGGCTCCAAGGAAGCGAAGACGGCGATTTGGACGAATACGAGGGGCTTTCGCGCGCCGACCTTACGCGCACCGGCGACGAGTGCGCGGGAGGACGCTGTCCCTTCCGTTCGCGTTGCTTCGTCTACAAGGCGCGCAAGCGCGCGTTCGAGGCGAATCTCGTCGTCGCCAACCACGCGCTCGTCCTCGCCGAAGCGACGACCCCCGCCGGCGGCATTCTGCCCGCTTACGGCCGAATCGTAATGGACGAGGCGCACAACCTCGAATCCATCGCCACGGAATACTTGAGCGCGGAATTCTCCCTGGGCGCGGTTTCGCGGATTGTAAAGCGACTTTTAAAACACCACCCCGAAGCGAGTCGACTCGCCGCCGCCCTGCTCGGACGCGCCGAGGATTTTCTCGCTTTTCTCGGTACGCTCCTGCCGCCCAAGACGGAAAATCGCCGCTTCAACGCCGCCACCGACTACTGGCCGGACGTCGCGAAGCTCGCGAAAACGCAAGGCGAATTCGAACGCGCGCTCATCACCCTCGTCAACTATCTGCACGACTGCGGTGAAAAAAGCGACGATCCCGATTTAGTGCAAAAGCTCGACGCCGACGCCAACGCGCTCGTGGCGCTCGCCAACGAGGCCGCCTTCGTTGTCAAAGGCGAACGCACCGAAACCCACGCCTACTGGATCGAGCGCGAATACGGCGAGCGTCGCACTCGCGTACGGCTCGTCGCCGCGCCGCTCTCGGTCGCGGACGATCTGCGAAAACTGCTTTACGAAATCAAGGATTCGGTCATTCTCTCCTCCGCCACCTTGCGCGTCGGCAATGATTTCCGCTACATGGTAAAACGCCTCGGCGCGGACGAGCGCTTCGAACTCGCGACCGCGACCAGCCCCTTCGACTATCTTCGTCAGGCGCTGGTTCTGTCGCCGGACAACCTGCCCGATCCCGCCGCGGACGGCCCAGCCTACGCCGAGGCGCTCGCAAAACTCTTGCGCGAACTTTTTGCGATTACCGACGGCCGCGCGCTCGTCCTTTTTACGAGTTACGAAATGATGAACGAGGTGGCGGCGCTCGCTCGGCCGCTCCTTGCGCAAGCGGGCCTCGAACTCCTGGTGCAGGGCGAGGAACTTTCCCGCGAAGCGATGACCCGACGTCTCAAGGAAAACGCGAAGACGGTGCTTTTCGGCGCGCAAAGCTTCTGGGAAGGCGTGGACGTGGCGGGCGAAGCGCTTTCCTGCGTGGTTCTCGCACGTCTCCCCTTCGCGCAAATCGGCGACCCGATTGTCGAGGCCCGGGGCGAGCGCATCGAACGAAACGGCGGCAGCGCGTTTCGCGACTACGCGCTACCGGAAGCCGTAATCAAGTTTCGCCAGGGCTTCGGTCGACTCATCCGCTCCAAAGGCGACCGCGGGGTGGTCGTCGTCACCGATCCGCGAATCGTCGTCAAGAACTACGGCGCGACATTCCGCAAGTCGATTCCCGCTTCGGTTCACACGGTCACGTCGACCGAGGAGCTACTGGAGCGAGTGCGGAACTTCTTCGCGTAGGCGATCGGCGAAGTCGAGCTTGAATTCGGTGTCGTCGGGGAAAATGGCCGTAAGCGTCCAGCGATTTCGCTCGCCCTCGGCCTCTACGCGCTTCAAAACCCGCTCCAACTCGCTCCCGACCTTTGGCTTCGCCTTGACGAAGAACCGTCCGTCCTCCTCCTTGTAGAGCGCGTCGAAAAGCCGAAAGAAAATTGAAAAATCTCCCTTGCCGAGATCGGCGAAATACGACGAACGCGGCAAATCCGCGAGCTTTTTCTCCACTCGCTCGTCCTCGTTGGAATAGACGTACTCGGTCGGGGTCGCGTAAAAGACGGTTTCGAACGGTTCGCGCGTGCGCCATTCGAAATCCCTGCCCGGGCGAACGCGATATTCGCCCTTCGTCACGTACACGCGAGCCGAGCGCCCGTCCTTCTTCGTCTGCGTGAAAACTCCCGCGACCTCGTTGGTACTTTCGAGTTTCTCGCGCACCAGCTCCGGGACTTCGGTCGCGAAAGCGCAATTGGCGATCAGTACGAGAGCACACCCTGCGAACATACCTTGTCCCCCTTGAGAAAACGATAGTTGACCTCGCGTTCGCCCTCCAGTTCCAACGTCACCTCGTCGTTCGGCTCGATGACATTGACGAACTTCATGCGTTTAACGGTCTTGAGAACGAGCGGTGCGCCGTGCATCTCCTCCGCCGCCTTGTGCGCAAGCTCGAGCTGAACGACGCCGGGCAAAATCGGCGCATCGGGGAAATGCCCCCTGAAAAACCGCTCTTCGCCGGTGAACTTAAAACATTTTTTCGATTTCAAGCTTCAAAACCTTTCCCTGCGTATTCTTGGGAATCGCATCGACGAACCGGAAACGCCTCGGCGTCGTCCCCTTGGGGAAAATCCCGTTCAATTTCGTCCGCAAACCGAGCGGCGGCTCCGCTTCGCCGGCGATGACGAGTCCAAGGCACGCGCCGCGCTCGCCCTTGAGCTCGACGAGTGCGCAATCCCGGTATCCGAGCGCGCGCACCTTCTCCTCCATCTCCGCGAGGTTCACCCTTTCCTCGTTGATCTTGACGAGTCGATCCAGTCTCCCGTTGAGATGGAAGCGTCTTCCGTCCTCGTTCAAGACGACGCCGTCGCCCAATACGTACGGCGAACGAACCGAGAACTTGCTCCAAACCTTGAGCCGAGAATCCTTCGTAGTCGCCACCCTGACGCCGTCGAAAACCCGCCAGTCGAATTCCTCCGCCGCCGATTCGTCCTGCCGCCGCATCGCGACGCCGCCGGTTTCCGTCGAGCCGAATATCTCACGCGGAGCGATGCCGAAAACCAATTTCGTCGCGAGCGCCGTCCGACGACGGAGGAGCGCTCCGCTGGTCACGATTTCCACGCAATTTCGCGGAACCTCGTACTGATCGGCGTAAGCGGTAAATCGTTCCAGAAAACTCGGTGTCGTCACAAGCACCACTCGTTTCGCTTCGCGCATTTTCGCAATCAAACTTTCGGGCGTGAGAATGATTTCGTCGTCGACTTCGCAACCGGCCGCCTTCGGCAACATCACCCGCCAAAGCGTCCCAAACATGTGTGCAGGATCGATGGTCGCGAGAAAACGCGGCTTTTCGGCGAGCATGCTTTGCATCATCCTCCGATGCATTGCGACTTCCTTCGCGAGCATCTCGAAAGTCTTGACGATCGTCTTGGAAGCGCCGGTAGAGCCCGAAGTGTGGAATACGACGCGAAAGCGACGACGCCTTATCGCGCCCTCGAGTGCGAATACGGACGCGACGACGAGCGCCGAAAACGCGCTTTTGGCCGCAACCTCCCAATGCCACGCCGCGAAAAAACGCACCGTCATCATTACCGCCGAATTCGCGAAAAGCACAAAAAACCAAACCCAGGTAAGGCGTCGGCAATACCCTTCCGCGCCATCCGGCATTATTCCGTCCGAAAGCCGTTCGGCGAACCGTATGCACAAGGGCTTTCGCCCCGGCAAGAGCGAAAGCCCGAACAGTACGCAAAATACCGCGCTGATCATCCGTTGACCAACTTGTCCACCGCCTCGACCACGTCGCGGAGCTTGCGAATCTGCCGAAAGTCCGCTGGGTCTACCTTCTTCCCGGTCTCCTGCTGAATTCGAACCACCAAATCCACCGCGTCAATGGAATCAAGATCCAACTCGGTGAAAAGATCGGTGTCGAGGCTCAATTTCGCCGCATCCACCTCAAACTCGGAAACGAGAATTCGACGAATCTTCTCTTCGATATCGCTTTTAGTCATTTTTGTTCTCCACGTAATCCGCCAAGGTTTTCACGGAATAAAACGTCTTCTTATTCGCCGCTGGATCCTTGGAAAACACCACGCCGAAACGCTTCTTCATCGCCATCCCGAGCTCCAGCGCATCGATTGAATCCAGCCCCAACCCTTCGCCAAAAAGCGGCGCGTCGGTTTCGATGTCGGACGGAGAGACTTCCTCGAGCTCCAGACTCGAAACAATCAGCTCCTTGATTCCGTCTTCAATTTCTTCGCGTGTCATTAGAGAGTATTATACAATATAAGCGGACTACTCCGCAAGCACCGCGTCCGGGAACGGCTGCAGAGCACGCCCCGCGAGGAAGGCCCCGCCGGACATCGCCGACGACCCCTCCATCTTCACTTCCAAAAGCTGCAACGCCGTATCGTGGCACTTCACAATTGGCCCCGCCTTCTCGATCGCAACCACCATCCCCGCCGGCGCCGCCGTCCATCCTTCCGCGAGTTTCACCACCTTCGACCTCAAGATCATCAGTCGTCCGCTATTGCCCTTCTTTCGGAAGCGCATCGGCAAAAACGTGTACGAACTCGGCCAAGGATTGTACGCCCTGACTCGCCGCTCGATTTCGATGACCGGCCAATCCCAATTAATTAGTCCGTCGGATTTGCGGAGTTTTTTCACGTAGGTCGCGTTCGCGCCGTCCTGCGGAATTTCCGGCGGCAGCTCTCCTCGCGCCATGAGCCGAAGCGCTTTCGCGAGAGTAACTCCGCCCGCAATCGACAAATCTTCCATAAGCGCACCGCCGGTGGTATCGGGATAGATGGGCTCGAAGCCCTGAAGCATGATATTGCCGTCATCCAGCCCCTCGCCCATGTGCATTACGGTAACTCCCGTCATGCGCTCGCCCGCCTCCAGCGCCGCGATTACCGGCGCCGCTCCGCGGTATTTCGGCAACAGCGAAAAGTGGCAGTTGACGCATCCGTGCGGCGGCAGCTCCAAGAGGTGCTTCTTGAAAATCTGCCCGAACGCGACGACCGCGATGACGTCCGGCTTCCACAACGCGAGCGTCGCCATCGCCTCATCGCCGTTCACATTCTCCGGCTTGATGATCGGTCCGATTCCGCGCGATTCGGCGAACGCGGCGAGCGGACAGGGCGTGAGCGTCTTGCCGCGGCCCGCCGGACGATCCGGTTGGCTTACTACGCCGACGACTTCGAGCTCCCGCTCGCGCAAAATTGCGCGCAGACACTCCGCCGAAGACGCGGACGAACCCATAAAGACGACGCGCATTTTAAAGTCGAAACAGTTTCAGCGCCGCGCGAAAATCGGCGGGCAAAGGCGAATGCACCTTGATTTCCTCGTGCAGATTCATTGGATTGGGAAGCGACAGCGTCGAGGCGTGGAGCATCTGCCGCGGCACTTTCATGAGTCTCGCGTCCCGCGCGTGCTTGAGCCCGAAAACGCGATCGCCGATTATCGGAAAGCGAATCGAGGCGAGATGGCGGCGAATTTGATTGGTGCGGCCAGTCTCGATGGCGACCTTCAAAAAGCTCGCGTCCTGCCCCGCCGACTCGCGCGTCACTTTCGTAATCGCCGTCTGTCCGTCGAGCGGACTTGAGATCGTCTGGTGGACGAACTTGAACGCGCCCGCGACGATTGCGTGGTAGATTTTCGAGACCTTGTGGGTCTTGAAGACTTCCACCGCCGCCAACTTCGCCGCGTGACTCTTCGCGAGCATAAGACAGCCCGAAGTATCGCGATCCAGACGATGCACCGCTTCGAGATTGGGCAACTTCTCCTGCTCGCGCAAACGACTCTCCACCGACTTCGGATCCGCCGACGAAATCATCCCCGCCGGTTTGTCGCAAACGAGATAATCGTCGTTTCGCCAAATGACTCTAATATGAAATTTCACCGGGGCCTTGGGGATCGCCGATTGCGTCTCGACGACGTCGCCGGTCGCGAGCGCGAAGCGTGCCATCCATACGCATTTGCGGTTGACCCAAGCCCGACGCGCGTCGATAACGTCCTTCGCCGCCCTGCGCGACAGCTTCAGCTTGAGCGCGAGAAAGTCCTGCAATATCTTCGGATCGTTGGAATTAACCCTCATCTTCTTTCCGTCGATTATACCAAATCACACGATGAGCATGCAATCGCCGTAGGAAAAGAACATGTAGTTCGACCTCACCGCCATCGCATAGGCGCAAAGAACGCGTTCGCGTCCGGCGAGCGCCGAAACCATCATAATAAGCGTCGATTGCGGCAAATGAAAATTGGTCAGCATTGCGTCGCAGACCTTGAACTCGTAGGGCGGATAGATGAAAATGTTCGAGGCTCCGCTCCCCGGCGCGATTAGCGCCTCGTCTCCCGCCTCGCGCTCGCGCGACGCCACCGTTTCGAGCGTCCTCACCGTGGTCGAACCGACGCAAAAGACCCTGCCGCCCCGCGCCTTGCAATCGTTGATCGCCTTCGCCGTCGCCGGCGGCACGGTGAACGCCTCGAAGTCCATTTGATGGTCTTCGATCTCGTCCGCCTTCACCGGACGGAACGTGCCTGGCCCGATATGCAGCGTGACGGCTACCTTTTTCACGCCTTTCTTCCCCAACGCCGCGAATATCTCCGGGGTGAAATGCATACCCGCGGTCGGCGCGGCGACGGAACCGACTTCGCGCGCGTAAATCGTCTGATAGCGTTCGCGATCGGCCTGTTCCTCGTCCGCAGTACCCTCGCGTTTAACGTAGGGCGGCACGGGCGTATGGCCGAACTCGTCCAATAGATCCATGAGCGGACGCTCGCAAACGAACTCCACTCTCCACATGCCGATTCCGGTGAGCGGTTTTACGAGCCGCACCTCCAACTCGTCGTGCGGACCGAAAACGGCAACCTGCCCTTCGCGACACTTCCGCCCGCTGCCGAGCATGCAATTCCAGAAAAGCCCCTCCGTCGTCATCGAAGGCCTGTCCGAGTCCATCGGCGCCGCCGACACCATCAGCACCTCCACCGCCCCGTCGGAATCCTTCCACTTGCCCACGAGCCGCGCGGGAAAGACCTTGGTGTCGTTGACGACCAAAAGGTCGTTCGCGGTAATGTAGTCGACGATGTCCGCGATGTGCCGATGCTCGATGACCCCGGTGTCGCGATGAAGCACCATCATCTTCTCCGTACCCCGCTTTTCGGCGGGATGCTGGGCGATGAGCCGCTCGGGAAGCGGATACCAGAATTGCCGAGTCTTCAACGCGTCGCCTTAGTTTTCGATCAACGTCTTAAGACCGCTCATATCCTCCGCCTTGAGCAATCTCTCGGCTTCAGCCATGAAAAGCGGATTCGCGTTCGCGCGCACTTTGGCCGGCAGCATCGCGATAAGTTCCTCGACGCACTTGCGCTCGACGCCGGAGAAATCGCCGTCGCTCATTCCCATCGAAATCCACATTACGAACGCGCGACGAATGTTATTCGAAGAAGTCTTGACGAACGTATCCGGAAGCGCCAGCTTCGCCTCGCGCACGAAGGCGAGCGCGAGCTGACGAGCGGTCAGAATACCGCTTTGGACGAGAATGTAACCCGCCGAATGCAAAGCCGCGTCCCAAAGCGCTCCGCCCTCGACGACGCTTACCTTGCAGTTTTTGGACAGTTTCCGAAACGCGGCGAATTCCTGCGGCATGATCTTACCGTCCAAAGCCGCAATCATCATCGCGACCCGAAGAATTCCGAAGTCGACCTTTCCGAGATCTCGATTCCGACGTTCGACGTCGGCGAGATAATTCGCCTTGATTCCCGAGAAGAGCTTCACCGTCTTTTCCAGCAACGATTCCTTCATTTCGTTCTCCTTTCGTTTTAAGCCTTTACGCCGTCGAGCGCACGCGACAGCCCCGCCGACTCTTCGGCGGTGATGATTCCGTCCGCGCACGCCGCTTCGAGCATCTGCACCAGCTCGAGCGACTTCCCTTCGCCACGATCGGCGAACGGCTTTAGCGCCTTGAGCAGCATCTCCGCCTCGAACATGTCGATCTTGCCGTCGTCGAGCGCGATTCGCCGCATAACTTCCACCGTATCCGAAAGCAAGTTGCGACTAACGAACGCCCGGGTCTTGGCTCGCGCGGGACGTTCGAAAACGTCGGCCGGCGAACCGTCCTCGTAAATCGAGCCCTCGTCCATGTAGAACACCCGCGTCGAGACATTGCGCGCGAAGCGCATTTCGTGGGTAACCACAAGCATCGTCATCCCCGTCTTGGCGAGGGCGCGAATCACCTCCAAGACCTCCCCGACCATCGTCGGATCGAGCGCCGACGTCGGCTCGTCGAAAAGCAGTATCTCCGGATCCATCGCAAGCGCCCGTGCGATGGCGATGCGCTGCTTCTGGCCTCCGGAAAGCTCGTCCGGAAGCGCACTCGCCTTGTCCGCAAGTCCGACGCGCGACAAAAGTTCGAGAGCCTTCTCCCGCGCCGCGCCCTTCGGAGTTCCGAGAATGTCGCACTGCGCCGCCATGACGTTTTCGAGAACGTTCAGATTTCCGAAGAGATTGAAATTCTGGAACACCATCCCCAGCTTGCGGCGAACGGCGGCGATATCGCATCGCGGATCGGTGATCTCGACTCCGTCGACGGTTATCGTTCCCCCGTCCGGACTCTCCAGACGATTGAGACAGCGGAGAAACGTCGATTTACCGGTTCCAGAAGGCCCGATTACGGATATGACCTCGCCCTTTTCGATTTCGGCGTTGACGTCCTTCAGTACGGGGACGCCACCAAAGCTCTTACGCAAATGTTCTACCTTAATCATTTCGTCAAGCCCCTCCGCGTCGCTGGATCCAATCGCCGCCCGAACCATTCCAGCGCCGTCGCCAAGAGCCACGCCGCCGCGAAGTAGATGATCGCCGAAGTGATGATCGGGAAGAACGAATCGTAGGTACGCGCCCTGACGAGATCGCTCGCCTTGGTGAGATCGACGATGGCGATGTAGCCGACGATGGAAGTCATTTTCAAAAGTCCCACGAGCTCGCCGCGATAAACCGGCAACACCGCCCGAATCGCCTGGGGCAGCACGAAGCGCCGAAACGCGCGAGATGGCGTGTACCCGAGGGCAAGCGCGGCCTCGACCTGCCCGCGCGGAATCGAATCGACGCCGCTTCGGAGCATTTCGCCGAAATACGCCGATTCGTTGAGCGAAAAGCCGAGAACCGCCACCCACACTCCGTCCAAGTCGACGCTACCGAAAACGATGTAGTAGAGAATCAGCAACAAAACCAGCACCGGCGTCCCCTGCATGATCGCAATGTAGACGCGGGCGAGCGAGGAGAGGGCCGCGTTCTCGGAAACGCGCGCGCGCCACACCGGAAACGCGAGCAAAGTACCGATAATCGCCGAAAGGAACGTAATCAACAATGTCGTTTCCAGTCCGTTCACGAACATAAGATAACGCCGATCGACGACGAACGTGCGCTTGAAGCTCGCAACCAGCGAATCTTCCACGGCCACCGGCTCCGCCTCGCGCACCAAAAGCGCGTTTCCGCGATCAAGATACGAAACGGTGAAATCGACCTTCTCCAATCGTTCCGAGGTAATGGTGATACAACCGCCGCCGACGTCCGACTTCCCCGCCTGCACGTGGACGATAAGTGCGCTCATCGGCACCAACGCGATCTCGAGCTTCATGTCGAGCTCCCACGCAACTCGCCGCATGATGTCGATGTCGAAGCCGGCGTAGCCGTCCTTGCGGACGAAAGATCCCGGCATGAAGTCGGCCGGCGTAGCGAACGTGAGCGTACCGTTCTTGCCGGTAAAGCTCATCTCCGCGGGCATCGGCTCGAGCGAAAGCTCGGAGGCGTCGGCGCAATCGCACCACTTGTCCACGATCCGTTTGAGTTCTCCGGAATCGATCAGCTTGTTGACGACTCGGTTCATTTTCGCGAGCAGCGGCGAGTTCTTCGGCAGCAAAAAGCCGAACGGATTCGAATCGTATGGCGCGGTAACCCTAAGTTCGCCGGGGAATTTGGCCCGCCACGCCTGCGCGATTACTGTATCGAGCGCGACCGCGTCCACCTTGCCGAGCCGCAACGCCTCAACGAGCGAGCAAACGTCGTTGTAGGACAAAAACTCGATATCGCGATAGGTGCGTTCCAGCTCCGCCTGTTGCGAAAAACCCGTAAGCACCCCGCACCTGCCTCCTGAAACGTCGGCCGGCTTTTCAATCGACGACGAGGAAACTGCGAGAGCCGCGAAGATGCTCGCGAAAAGCGCGCTCATGCTCCGCAGATCGTCCCTCTCGGATACATCTCGGACGCGAGCACGTCGCGCCATTCCTTGACGCGATCGGCGAGCGCTTTAACGCACTCGCGCTCGACTTCGGAATAGTCGCCGTCGGCCGAGGCCATCGTCTCCAGCCGGCGAAACGCGCGCTCGCGGTCGGTCTTGGAAGCGGGCGCGATCTCGGCGACGAAGTCCTTTTCCACTTCGCGCGCAAATTCGGCGGCGAGCTCCTTCTTGGACATGAAGCGCGACTGCAAAACGAGATATCCGGCGCTGTGAAGCGCGTCCTTCCAGAGCGAGGTGAAGGACTTGCCGCTGTAGCCGGTGCACTTCTTCGCGAGATCCTTGAACAGCACCATCTCCTCGGCAGAAATCTCGCCGTCGATCGCCGCCAACATCAGCAACGTTTTCAACACGCCGAAATCCGCCCTGCCGAACTTGTTCCTCCGTCCGAACCCGGCGAATACGTCCCTGAGTTTCTTCATCATTTCAAAAACCTCCCTTGTGTAGCGGATATTATATCACAAAGCGTCAATGCCAGGAGCGGGACTCGAACCCGCACGCCGAAAACTCGGCAAGGGATTTTAAGTCCCTGGTGTCTGCCATTCCACCATCCTGGCCCCGGGGAAAAAGCTCATTTGACCAGTTCGCCGAGCTTGGTGCGCTCGTTGCGCGTGGAACCGCCGGTCTGGAGATAGTAGGCGCCGTTCCCCAGCGCTCCCGCGTCAATCGCCATCGATGCGTTGTAATCGGCGGAAAATCTCGCGCCCTTGACGGGAATCCACTTCTCCGACCCCGCCTCGCGCGTGGCAACGCCCGAGAACTCGGCCCGCCGAGCAAGCGTCGCCGAAAGTCCATTGCGCCAAAAGTCCTCGACAAACGAGTAAAGCCAACCGAAGCCGTTGCCGCGCTTCGAGTTCTTGAGTGTCGAAATCTCGGCGAGCTTCCGCCAATCCTTGCATTCGCCTTTGCGGAAAAAGCAAGTATAGGAGATGTGATTGGTGCCGTCCATGACGCGCTCGATTCGAATCGTCACCGGTTCGCCGAGCTTCCAACCGATATCGGTAATCGTTCTCACGCCGGTACCCTCGCCACCGAAGCGCGCGACATTCACGCCCTCGTCGGCAAAAACGAGCTTCGCCCGCGCCTCCTCGCGCGTCAACTCGGCGTTCGCCTTGAAATCAAGAGGATCCGTGTCGTCCCAGACGCTAAAAATGAGGATTTTCCCGTATGCTTTCGAATCCTGAATTCCGCAATATCCGCAATCCCAACCGAGCACCGCGTAGTACGAGTTGGTCTGGGTCTCGGTTACCTTTACCGTCCCCATCGCCGCAGTTGCGCCATTTCCGTTGGTATCATAGATAAGATGCACACTGCGCGCCTGACGCTTGGCGACTTCCTCCGCCGTGGGAGCGGCGAACGCGACGAACGCGAAGAAAAACGCGAGCAAGAAAAACGAAATCGTACTATTAATTTTCATAGGACGTATTATAACATAGATATCGGCATTTTGCGAGGGGCGCCGGGGATATCCGCGACGAATTTCGGCAGCGCCAATCCTCCGATTCGCTCGGCGCAATATCTTTCGATGCGTTTCGCCTTCTCAATAGGCACCGCGAAGCGCTCCAATCCCGCTACTGGATCGCACTGAAACACGTAATACGGCGAGATTCGTTCGGCGCTCAGCGCCTTGAAGAGCGCGAGCATCTTCGCCGGCGTGTCGTTGACCCCCCTCAAAAGCACGGTCTGGCTCAAGACCGGAATTCCGCAGTCGATGAACTTCGCCGCCGCCTTCGCCGCCTTCCGCGCTTCGCGCGCGGTGTTGATGTGAACGCTCACTCTCAGCTTTTTACAGCGCGAAAGCCGATTAACGAGCTCGTCGGTTATCCGCGCGGGATTGTCCACGAGCGATCGCGTGCAAAGCCGAACGACCTCGATTTGCCGAAGCGAGGCGAACGCCTCCACCAGCGCGAGAATCTTTTCGTCGTCGAGCGTGAAAATATCGCCACCGGAAAGCAATACGTCCCTTATCCGGCGATGCCGACGAACGTAACGAACCGCAGCGGCGATCTCCTCCGCCGTCGAAACGGTACGCGACGCGCCGAGAATCCAGCGACGAGTGCAGTGCGGACAACGACGAAAACATCGGTCGGTGGTCATTACGAGCACTCGGTCGGGGAAGCGCTGCTTCAACCCCGGAACTTTCTCGGCCTCGGAAAGCTCGCCGAACGGATCACGGCTGAATTCAGTTTTCATCCGCGAAAAGCGACGAGGGAATGAACACCGACGCGAGCGCATGATCCCGGACGATCCGCACCGCGACCGGAATGTCGCGACCCTTGAAGTTCTTGAACGCCTCCACCCACGCGCCGTCCAGCCGAATCGTCAGCGTCCCCGCCTCGGCCCGATAGCTCGTGACGTTCATCTCCTTCGGGCTGTAGCGAATTCCCGTGCCGAGTGCCTTCGAAACCGCCTCCTTCGCGCACCAGAACTTGACAATCGCCTGCGAAGCGTTGGCCGCCTGCGCGGCGAGCTCCAGCTCCTCCGGCGCGAACACTCCGGCGGTGAACTCCTCCGAAAGGTCGCGCGTTACGGACTCGACGTCGACGCCCACTCGCGCGTTGGCGGCGACGAGCGCGACCACGAACTGCGCGGTGTGGGAAATCGCGATATCCAACTTGCCGGGAAGATTTTCCGACCACTCTCCGAGGGCGTGGGGCTTGCCCGAGTCGTCCGCCCAAATCTGAATGTCGGCGTCGCTCCACCGCGCCTGATACTGTTCCTTGAGGAATCTGCGAACGGCCTCTTTGGCGGCGATGCGCCCGAAAAGCCACTCCGTCCGCCGCGACGTCGAACCGGTCATTTCGGCGAAATCCTTGCGCTCCGCCCCGCCCAGCACGATTCGCGAAAGCATCTTGAGCCACACTTCCTCGTTGCGCTCGAAGATCGCGTAGGGAACATCGGCCACGAACGCCGAGGAAAACTCGGTCGCCGGTTCGCCCAAAAGCGCGGAGTCGACCTGCGACGTAATGAAGGTCATCGCCGGCTGCATGATGAGTTCGCGATAGACGCCCGGAACGCGATCGGAAAGCTCTTCCCAACCGGCGATGACGGCGAGTTCCTTGCCGTTGCCGTCGGTGACGACGATGTCGCAAAGCTGGCTACGGGGCGTGACGCCGGTGAGCCGCAAATACGCCTTGAGTCGCTCGCCCTCCCTCGGCATCGTGCCGCCGAACGAAAGCCGACGCATGCGAAACGGAAAGGAAAACGCACCGGCGAACTTCTCGTGGCTGCGCCAAAGCGCGAATCCGCTGACGACGATCTCCATCAAAAGCGGGTTTACCACCCAAATCGGGAAGCGCGTGAAGGCGACGTTGCCCACGAGCGGCGGCACGGTAAGCTCGTAGTCGATGCCCGATTCGCTCCACGCCGCGACGAAATTGATTCCCCGCAGACGCTTGCCGTGGCAGAGTCGCGAAGGATACACGTCGCGGCCCGACCAGTGGACATTACGCGGCTTCGACAGGGGTTCGATGGCGATCGGTCGCGCGAGCGGCAGGGATTCGGCCAAAACGAACGTCGCCTCCATCACCGGCCAGGTGTAGGCGCTGTTGGGTGAATCGTCGCGCAGCTGAACCTTGACGGCGATTTCGTCGACCGCCGAGGCGGCGACCCTTTCCGCGCGCACGAAGACCTTGAGCTCTCCGCGATCGAACGACACCAGTCTCCGGCAGTTGAAATCCTCGATTCGCCGGAGTTTGCGATTGGGCACTACCATCTCCGCCGTTTCCGCCATAATCTCGCATCCAACCGGAATCGTCAGCAGTATGAGTCCCTTGAGGTTCGGATCGGAATAGCTCATCTGGCTCGTACCGAGCGCAGAATCGCCGAGGAACGGATATTCCGAAAGCCTGAACGTCTTGGCGATCTCCACCCCGACCCCGGGAGTGGACTCGAGAACATCGGCGTCGGAAACGAGCGGATTGATCGCTCCGAAGTCGAATTGGCGTTCGCGTTGCGCCTGACGCGCGATCGCCGCCGCACGGCAGGCCGCCTTCGCGCCCCGCCCTTTCGTCTCGCCCAATAAGCTCGCGCCGTTCGGCAGATTCTCGCCGGAAAGCAACGTCAACTTCGGGAACGCACGGGAAAGCTTCATTTCGGAATCGCGTCGCTCGTACCCGAGCGCCGCCGCGTCGAAATCCAATATTCGCGCACGAGGCCGCGGAAAAATCCCGGGCACGTCGAGATGCGCCCCCAACGCCACCAGCTGACCGACCGCGTGTTGCAGCTGCAAAATCCCGCCGCGATGGATGGAGTTGAGCGCAATCGCCGCGAAATCCTCACCTTTTAGCGTGTCGCCGATCGCCGCGGTCATAAGTCCGCGCGGGCCGACTTCGAGGAAAACTCGATATCCGTCGTCGTACATCCGACGAACGACCTCGCGGAAACGCACAGGCCTCGCCCAGCGCTCCGCCGCGTCCTCGCGCAGCGCCTTGACCGTGCCCTTAATCGGCTCGGCGCTCGCGCACGAATAGACGTCGCAAACCGGTTTCGTCTTGATGCACTCCGCCGCAAACTTGCGAATCGCCGGCACGAGCTCCTTGCAAAGCGGAGTGTTGAACGGCTTGTCGAGCGCGAGACGAATGACGCGCAATCCCTCGTTCGAAAGCGCCTCGATCGCCGCGTCCGCGAAATCGAGGTCCACCGCGAGCGTGCGCTGACGCGGCGAGACGTCGAGCGCGGTCGCAACCCTGTCCGCCGGCAATTTCGCAAGCGCCGCCTCGATTTCGCCGGGACGACGGGATATGACGCTGAGCATCGCCGCCCACGGCAATCCCCCGTGATTGACCGCCTTGTAGACCGTTCGGTAAATCTCGCGAATCGTCTTCACCCGACTGGGACGGTCGGGGGCCTCGCCCGACGCCATCACCGCCGCCAAATCTCCACCGGCGAGCCCGAACACTCCGTCCGGTTCGAGCCCGCTCGATTTTAAAAGCCGCGACAACCCCGCGCATCCGGCATAGGTCGCGACCAGCGCCTGGGCGTAGGCGCCCGACGAGAAGATATCGGCGTCGTGGCGATAGTAGGAAGCGGGAGGAAACACGAACGACGAAGGAGAGAATTCCTCGTTGTCCTTCATCGCCTCCTCGAGCTCGTCGAACGCATCCCGACACTCGCGGTACTCGATTGCGAGCTCGCGCAGCATGTCGGGATAGAAGCTGACCACTCCGGGATAGACGAACGCGAGCTTGCCGCCGCCCTCTCCCAGAAGATGCTTCTTGAAATAGTAGGTTCCGCTCTTGTCGCGGATACGCGCCGCACCGCCCTCCAGCCGGGAAATCGCCGAGGCAAGCCGCATGCGAAGTTCGATGACGTCTCGGGCGATGACCGAAATCGCGCACTCGCCGCGAACGGCGGCGCAAGTGGCGGCGACGTCCTCGAGGCACGAGCCGCCCACTCGATCCACGAAGCCGACGATTCGCTTCATCTCCGCGATCAGCGCGGCCTCGTCCTTCGCCGAAACTACGACCAACTCGGTCATTGGCGCGCCTCCGGTTCCTCTTCGAGAAGAATCGCCGCCGAGCGACCCGCGACATCCGTCTTGCCGATTGGATCGATGGCGTCGAAGTTCGCTCCGAGCACCAACGCACGCCGCGGCGAAGAGCTGTCGCCGTTTATCCATGGACGCTCCTCGTTGAGCAAATAAGCGCTGGAAGCGAGCGACGAAACCACCTCCGCCGAGCGCTCGGACGCGATCTGCGCGGGCAATACCCGGTGATGAAGCGCGAGCGCCGCCTTGATGACGCCTGCGGAAATCGCCGAGCGCAAGGTGTGTCCGATATTGCCCTTGACCGAACCGACGCCCACCAATTCGCCGCCCGGCCGATGCTCGCCCCAAAGCCGCTGAATCGCCTTGAGCTCGCGCGCCTCCGCCGCCGCGATGCCCGAGCCGTCGGCCTCGATCAGTCCCACGCTTCGAATCGGCGCGTTCGCCTCCGCCGCCGCGCGCTCGATAATGGCCGAGGGCGCGTCCTCCGGCGCGTGACCGATGGCGACCGAACGGACGAGCGCGGAGATCCGGTCGCGGTCGCGCAACGCGTCCTCGCGGCGCTTGAGGACGAAGAACGCTCCGCCCTCGCCGGGAATCGTACCGTCCTGATCAGCGGCGAAAGGATGAAGCTCCTGGCGCGTGGAAAAGTCGATTTCGCCAGAAAGCCCCTCGATGTAAGCGCGCGAAAACGGCGGCGTGAGCGTACCGGCGAGCGCGACGTCGGAGCGACCGTCCAGAAGATCGCTCATCGCGTCCGCCAGCGTGACCGCGCCGCTCAAAATCCCCGAATCCATGATCGTCGCGACGCCCGAGAACGCGCACTCGCGGGCGATCCAGGAGACGAAGCGATAGCCCGCGCCGAGCAGGAAGGAAGCCGCGTTCGGCGGCGGCAGCGAATCGACAAGCTTTCCCTTGACCGCGTCCAGCGATTCCGCGGGCGCGTTGGGGAAGAAGCGATGGATGACCTCCATCGTCTGGTCGAGGAAAGTCGTATGCTGCAGCCAGTTGACCGTCGAGGCGTTGAACGGCGGCGCGTAACCGAGACGAACGCTGCCCCGCGTCGGCTCCGCGGCGTGCGGTTTCATCGAGGCGTCGGCGAGCGCGTCGAACGCGAGCTGGGTCGCGAAGTAGAGATCCTGGTTCTCGCCGGCGTTGACCTGCCGCGGAAAATTCTGCATCGACGGAACGCAGGCGTAGAGATCGCCGAGTTGCCCGATTCGGGTCGGGTACGGGCGATCGAACACATTGCGCTCGCCGATGCCGAGTTCGACTTCGGCCGACGGCTTGGTGAGCATGATCCGCCGTGAGCGGACGACGTCCCAAAACGCCGACGCTGAGCTAATCCCGGCGAACCGGCAGCTCATCCCCACTATCGCAACTGCATTGTCCATCTAATTGGCGGAGGGAGGGGGATTTGAACCCCCGATACGGAGATTAGTCCGTATGACGATTTAGCAAACCGTTGCCTTCAGCCACTCGGCCATCCCTCCTAAATCGCGTTAGCGGGTGATATTGTATCAAATGCGCTGCGCGCCGTCAACGAACACCGCCGAAGGTTTCCAGCTCCGGGGATTGATGACGACGAGGTCGGCGATGAAGCCCTTCTCGACTTTACCGAGCATTTTGCCCCAACCCTGCTCGATCGCCTGGTTCCAGGAAGTCGTGCGCACGAGCTTCGAAAGCGGAATCCCCGTGACTTCGTGGACGTTCTTGAGCCCATTGCCCATCCACAGCGTGGAACCCGCGAGATTGCCGCCCTTCACGAGCCGCGCCTCGCCGTTCTGGAGCTTTACCTCGAGCCCGCCCATTTCGAACGCATAGCCGTCCTTGCAGTGCGAGCAGCGCAAGGAGTCGGTAATCATCTGCACGTGTGCGAGATCGCGTTTCGTGAAAACGAGCCGCAACATGTCGTCGCAAAGGTGGATGCGGTCGCAAATGACCTCGGTGTTGAGGTCGTCGATCAAGAATCCCGCGCCGACCATACCGATTTCGCGGTGGTGGAGCGGCGTCATCTGATTGCAGAAGTGGGTCATGTGCCTGAGCCCGTTCTTGTACGCCGCCTTGAGATCCTTGAGCTTCGCGCCGGTATGCCCGCAACTCGGCACGACTCCGAGCTTAAAACACTCCTTGGCGAACTTGGCGCCGCCCTCCGTCTCCACCGCGTAGGAAATCTGCTTGACCGGAAACACCTTGGCGATCGCCTTCAGCTCCTTCACATTCGGCTTGCGCACGTACTTCGGATTCTGCGCGCCGCAGCACTTGACGTTGATGAACGGGCCTTCGAGGTGGATACCGGGAACCTTCGCGTAGGGCGAGCCCGCCTCGACGTACTTCTTCGCGTTCTTCGCCGCGCGAATGAGTTCGCCGTGGCTGACGGTAAGCGTAGTCGGAAAATAGGTCGTGACGCCCTCTTGGAGCTTCGCCTTCGAGATCTCGAAAATCGCCTTCTCGTCCGCGTCGCAAAAATCGTAGGTGAGCGCGCCGTGGGTGTGGACGTCGATGAAGCCCGGCATCACGTACTGGCCCTTGACGTCGACGACTGTCGTATTCTTGTCGGCCTTCGCCTTCATCGGTTTGGTCGTAACCGCCTTGATCTTCTTGCCTTCGATGACGATCGTGGCCTTCTTGAGGTCGACGTCCGGCGAAATTACATGCGCGTTGACAATAATCGTTTTCATAGATCGCTCCGTTTGGTTTTTGGTTAGGGGTATTATATCACAATTTTCCCGTAAAGCGAAAGCCGACGGACCATCCATCCCCGAGCAATCAGTCACCATTCGACCGGTGTGCCTTCGGGCCCGGGAATTTCAGGGATAGTCCGCCGGCAAAGTGAGAACTTCGCACCCGTCGTCGGTAATGGCGACGGTGTGCTCGAAGTGCGCCGAAAGCGAGCGATCGCGCGTAACCACCGTCCAGTCGTTCTCAAGGACGTCGGTTTTCTCGCCCGCCTTGGTCATCGCAATCATCGGCTCGATGGCGATCGTCATCCCGGGCCGCAGGACGAGCTTCGTCCCGGGTCGCCCGAAATTCGGCACTTCCGGATCTTCATGCACCGACCGCCCGACGCCGTGCCCGATCCAGTCGCGCACGACGCCGAAGCCCGCTTCCTCGGCGACGCGCTGAATTGCGTAGCCGACGTCGCCCAAGTGCACTCCCGGCCCGCAAGCGGCAATACCCGCCTTGAGGCAACGCTTCGTCGTTTCGACGAGCCGCAAGATTTCGGGATCGCTCACGCCGAGCGCGACGGTGCGCGAAGTGTCGCCGTTAAAGCCGTCCTTGAAAATGCCGACGTCAGTCTTGACGAGATCGCCCGGCATGATTACGCGATGGCGCGAAGGGATGCCGTGGATGACCTCGTCGTTAAGGGAGACGCAAAGATGTCCGGGAAAGCCCTCGTAGTTGTAAAAGCTCGCCCGGACGTTGTGCTTGCGGCAATACTCGACGACGAGATCGTCGATTTCGCCGGTAGTAATCCCGGGCTTGACCGCACTCGCGCAGATGTCGCGGATTTCCGCGCTCATCCGACATGCAGTCCGCATGCGGTCAATTTCGGCCTTGCTCTTTACGTCGACTTTCACATCGCGGCCTTAAACGCCGCCGCGTTCTTCTCCGGCCCCTGATTGCCGTCGATGCGCTTAAGAAGGCCCTTCTTCTCGTAGAAGGCGATAAGCGGCTCGGTTTCGCGATGATAGACGACGAGACGATCCTTGACGGTATCGGGGTTGTCGTCCTTGCGAATAACCAGCTTCTCGCCGCACTTGTCGCAAATCCCCTCCACCTTGGGCGGCAGCGCCTTAATGTGGTAGCCCGCCTTGCACTTCGGGCAAGTCCTCCGACCCGCGATGCGATCGGCGATGATGTCGTCGGGAACGTCGACCAAAACCGCCGAGCGAATCGGCGCCTTGATCGATTCGAGGACTTCCGCCTGCGTGACGTTGCGCGGAAAACCGTCCAAAAGCATCGTGACCTCGCCCTCGGTCTCGGAGATAACGTCCTTGATCATGCGCGCGATAAGTTCGTCCGGAACGAGCGCGCCCTTCTCCATATAAGACGAGGCCTCCTTGCCCGCGTCCGTACCCGCGGCGATCGCGCCGCGCAACAGATCGCCCGACGAGACGTGTTTCAAGTTGGCGTTCTCCGACGCGAGACGGCTCGCAATCGTACCTTTCCCCGAACCCGGGGCACCTAAGAGTATTACAATGTTCATAGTGGCGGATATTATATCACACTTTCTTGTCCACGAGCGCACTCAAGCGCCTAAAGGCCAAGATCGTAATATCATCCGACTGCTCGACGCCTCGGGTAAAAGCATCGACACTTTGCAATATGCCGTTTATCATCATCCCCGAATCGTGCGCGCCCAACAACCCCCTGACCGTCGATAGCAACCGCTCGTCTCCATAAAGCTCCTCGGCGGAATTGGTCGCCTCGGTAACTCCATCCGTATAAAGGATTATTCCGTCGCGCAAACCCAAATTCAGCGTTTGGCGAGTGTAGCTTACCCCGTCCATCGCCGCGAGCACGGGGCCGCTCTTCACGTTCAGGTATTCGACCTCTCCGCCCACGCGCTTGACCAAGGGCGGATTGTGCCCCGCGTTGACGTACTCCAATTCTCCGGTCTTGAGATCGACTATTCCGATCCACGCGGTTACGAACATGTTCGCATCGTTGTTAATCGCCAATCGGTGATTGGCTTTTTCCATGGCCTCGACAATCTCCAGCCCCGACTTCAAAAGCGCTTGAATCGTGGCCTTCGCCCGCATCATAAAGAGCGCCGCCGAAACGCCCTTCCCGGAAACGTCCGCAATGACGAGCGCCAGACGATCCGGCCCCACGAAGTAAAAATCGTAAAAGTCTCCGCCGACTTCCCTCGCGGTGCGCATCAAAGCGTTAATATCGATAATGTTCGTAAGCGCGGGATACGGCGGAAAGATGGAAGGCAAAACATTCGTCTGAATCGATTTCGCCATCGCCATTTCCCCGCGCGCACGCTCCGCGGCGTCCGCAATATAGCTTTTTAACGACGCTACCAAATTCGAAAGCCGAGCCAGGAAAAACGCCACGAACGCGAACACCACGAAAAACACGGCCATCGCCCCGAACACGGTCTTCCGAACCTCCTCGTCAATCGCACTCAACGGCATCGCCACAATCTCGCGATACTGGCCGCTCGTCGCGTTTAGACACAAGCACTTTTGCCCGTATATGATGGACGAGAAGAACTCGCGCGGATTGTTCGGAGACGCCGAAACGTCGAACCCGACTCCCGCAAGCGTCTCCTTCTCGTCCTTGCCCTTTTCGACGGCGGCGCGACCGCAAGCGACGATTTCGCCGGTATCTTCTCGCGCAATTAGGTAAAAGCCGGCCTTGCCAATCGAACGATCGCGCGCGACTTCCTTGACGAACTCGATTCCAAAGCGCATCTGATCGTGCATTTCCTCGGCCGCCCGACGAAGGTCCGCTTCCGCGTTGGTGCGCTCCGTCCACGAGAAGAAGTACCAACAAGCCACCCCTATCAGGACAAAGGCGACGATACCGGCATGCGTCAAAGGATGAACAAGCGCGCGCATAAATCCGCTTCGCTTCGCCATAGACGAGCGAGGCACATTGGAAAACAAAACCCCGAGTGCCTGAAAATGCCGGGCGAACATCCTCCCCACGCTCGCAAACCGAGTAAGCGCAATCAATATCAAGACCAAAATATCGAGAATGCAAAGACAGGTAAACGGAATATCGTCCGCAAGATACGACCCGTAGACCGGCATTTTCACCAAAATGCGATTGCCCTCCGCGAATCCCTCGCACACATAAAACCGACCTTCCTCCGTATTCTCGAGCCGAAGCGAGCTCTTCTTTTCGCCCGTGGACGAGGGCGATATTTCCACTCTCCCCGTTCGCCCGACGCGCATCGAAGAGGCGATTAGCTGAACATCCGCGAGCTCTTTCGCCTTGGCGACCCGATCGGCGTTATAGGTAATCTGCACGACTCCCGGGCAATCGACTCGCGCCACTCCCACGAATTGGACGAGCTTGCCGACCTGCGGCTTGATCATCGGCTCTTGCGCGAGCGCGAAATCCTTGTTGGTTATCCCCTCCAAAAAAGGCCGCGACTGCTCGAAAGCGGATAGATCGAAGTCGAGCGATTCGTCGGGAATCGTAGTCCAGCGGACAATCCCCTCTTCATCCGCGACATGCAGCTCCTCGGCGTCCAGCGTCTCCCGCAAAGCCATGAATCGCGCCTCGTCGTCCAAAATCGTGGGATCCTTCGCCACGATCGCCGCCAGCGCATGCGCAATCGCCAGCGCCGCGCGATTGTTCATCTCCGTTACTTCCACCACATTCGCCGCCGTGCTGCGTACGCGCCGCGCGGCGTCCTCGAGCGCAATGCGCATCGCCTCGCGGTCGCTCTCGCGAACGCTGCGCTCGCGCACCGCCGTAATCGTCGCCAACACGAGTCCCAGCGTCCCCGCGAGCGCAATTAAGCGAAAAAAGGTCTTTACTTTACCCATGGCATCGCTTCCAGCTTCTTGCACCCCTTGAACGCATCCTTGCCAATGTCCACGCCTTCCGGCATCGTTACCGAAGTTAACTCGCCGCAATTCTTAAACGCACCCTCGCCGATACGCTGGACGCTTTTGGGTATCGTAATCGAGCTTAACTTGCCACACGATCCAAAAGCGCCGGTGCCAATGCTCTCCACGCCTTCCGGTATCGTTACCGAGCTTAGACTACCGCACAGTCTAAACGCACCGTCCCCAATACTCGTCACTCTCGCCGGTATCGTTATTGAAGTTAACTTTCGACAACCATAAAACGTACCCTCTTCAATACTCGTAAGTTCCGACGGCATCGTCACCGAACTCAAGCTACTGCACAATCCAAACGCGCTCTTGCCGATGTACGTTACGCCCTCCGGTATCGTTACCGAAGTTAGACCCTTGCAACTCGAAAACGCATAATCGCCAATCTTCGTTACCGGTGCGCCGTCCAATGCCGACGGAATCGTTATCGCCCCGATAGTCGATTGCGCCTCACCGAGCGCTCCCGAAGGCCCTCCGCCGACACTCGCCTTACCGTCCTCGACGGTATACGCCCAAGTTATATTAGTTGCGGGATCCGTCCATTTGCGCAAATCCGCAAAAGCATCAATCGCCGCCATCGCCACCAAGGCAATAATCCCATTCGACATTATCTTTTCAAACCGCATAGTTCCAATTTTCGCTTTTTGGCGGGTATTATAGCAAAAATGGCGTCGCCTGTTCGCCCTATTTGAGCTCCAGGACGATTTTGAAGGCGGAAGCGAGTGGCGCGCGAGTCCTTATACCTTTCTCCTCGAACAATCATTAACGAAAACGTATCTTGCGGACCATCTGGCGAAAAAAGTCCTTGCTCCAGATATCAAGCTCGGACGTATCCATCAGGTATTGGTAAACATCACTCTTGGCGCTTTCAAGATCAAGCGCATCAATCTTCGCGTCAAACGCCGCGAGCAGCTTCTCTGGCGTCGAGACATCTGCCGTCGGTTCGCTCTCCTTCGCACGTTCTATGAGGTGCGTCAAGTCGAGTTCGACGTGATTGGAAATATACCACACGAGATCGTACCAATCGCGCCCCTTCACGCGCGTCTTCCACTTGCGAAAGAGCGCGGCGGAAACCTTTCCCGCATACAGTCCCGGCAAATCGTAAGCACGCACGAGACAATTCCGCGGAGATTCGAGAACGCACATTTCGGTCGAAAACTTCGGCGGAGGATTGATATCGACCTCAATCTTCACCTTGAGTCGCTTCTCCGTCGTAAAGCCGATATCGAAGACGTCAGAGGATTCCTTCAAGAACGCACTTTCAATCGCCGAAGGTTGTCCCTTATGCTTCATCTTAATCTCAACATCCTTACCCGCAAGCTTAAACTCCTCAATGACCGCCGGAAAGTAGTCTTCAAAGCGAAAGTTCAAGTCCGGCGCGAGGAGCGAAAAATCCATATCCTCCGAAAACCGCCGCATCCCATGAAGAATACGCAGACAGGTTCCACCGTAAAACGCAGCTCTTTCGAAAAAACCTCCACGCGCCAGCCCCGCAAGCGCGACCTGTTGCATCACCTCATGAATCGCGTTACGCTCGTCTGTAGCATTCGCGCGGCGAAACGAAGCGACCATCGAATCAAACGTTGTCATGAAACATCCTTTCCAAGGCCTTGAAAAGCCCCTCCTTTCGTCCGCATGTCGCATACGCATGCAGGACTTCGAAGTCGGGATTCTCAAGATAATCAAAATCGAAACGCAAATCTTCCTCCAGAAAACTCCGTAGCGTTTTCGGGGATGTCACGCGCAATTTACTCTTGCGCCACAACGTATCACAAAGTGCCTTCGTCGGATTAGCCATGAGAAAAGTACCGTTCTTCGTTCTCTCACTCTGCACACCAATTCCGAAGACATTCTCGGGCATCTGATAATAGTGGAATTCACCGAGAGGCGTCTTATACTTTTCGCCGTGCTTAAGAACGGCCGAGAGATTCACATAGACGTGCTCGGGAATAAGTCCGTAATGCGCGAGCGCCGTCTCAAAGGAAACATACGATGGCCCGTAAAGCGCGTTCGCAATCACTCCCGGCTCAATAAGCTTCGAAGAATAGTCGGCCGAAACGCAATAAAACCCCTTGCGAAGGCGAACGAGTACACCTTCCTTCACAAGGCGCGAGAGCTTCATGTTAATCGCCTCATAATCCGCAAGTTCGCCCTTGAGATCGCCCGCAGTAAACGGAACGCTCTCAAACCGCTCAAGCCACTGATATTGCAATCTACGCACAGGTAACAACTTAATTTGTTATAAACTGTTCGTATTATACCAAATGCTCGTGCGGTGCGTCAACTTCAACGACTCTATTCACCTTCGTTCTTGTCCACCGTCATTCCCCACAGATTCTCCGCACTCCTTCGAGCATGGAGCCGTACCCTACTGTGGCCGCATCATATTTGACGAGAATGGATTTAAACTTTGTCTTCTCGGCCACCGACAGAAACGACATAATCCTGACACCTCTATTTGTCTTTATCTTCAGACAATAGCACATCAACCCCGCGATGGACTGTTTATTAAATTTTGTCCTCATGCGAACCGCATAATCGTCCAGAATTTCCGTGACATAAAACCGCTCCTTCCCTCTTTTTACTTTCAACCGCCCTTCAACGTCATACACCTTAAATGAAATCGGCAATTCCGCAAGACAAAGATTTGCAATAAACAACCCAACGCCAAGTAATCCAATCATTATAACGGCAACCCTCCAATCTACTGCACCACTTACGTAATTTCGCAATACAATATAAGCAACGAACCCCAACGACAAGAGAAGCAAGCAGCACGGAAATAGAATAATCGATTGAGCCAAAAATCGAGCAGCTATCGTTAACCGATAGGCATAAACCAAATGGCCTTCTTCATCTCGTCCGCATTTTCTCATAACAACCTCTTTTTCAAAGCCGTCCGCTAATATAGTTCAATTGGGGTGGCTCCCACTGTGGATCGCATAAGACAAAAACTTTTTAATATCTCCGCACAGCCCGCAAGAATGTCGTCAAAAGTCGCATCAAAGTTACCCGTGTACCATGGATCGGCCACATCGCGCTCTTCACCGACAAACGACATCAGCTTTCGCACCTTACCGCAGTCCTCGGGATAGACCAATCGCTTAAGCTCGGCCATATTGTAACGATCCATGCCGACGATAAGATCGTATTCGTGCGCCTTGGCGGGAGTTAGAAGCCATGCCTTGCGCTGGGCGAAAGGAATCCCCTTTTCAATTAGCTTTTGTCGAGTACCGTAATGAATATCATTGCCTATCTCGTCCGTGTGCATTGCCGCCGAATCAACCGCAACATCATCTATCTCGGCCTTCTTAAGCAGATCCTTCATCACGAACTCCGCCATAGGGCTACGGCAAATGTTTCCGTGACAAACAAAAAGTATCTTCCTCATCCGCCGTTACTCCGCCTTCTCAATAAGTCTTGAGATGGAAGGCCCAGCCGAGACCCATCGAACCACCTTGCATGGCTAAATTGTATCAAAAGTTATGATAAAGCGCTACTGTAGGCCTATTGCTTGGGCCATATATGATGCGACAAGTCTTGCCTATCCCTTGTCCACCCCCAATAACGCCAGTTTTCGCGAAATCTATCTTTTAACTCTTTTGGCATCAAATCATAGCATCTAATCATTTCTTCATCCGACACAAACCTATTATCACCAACCGCATACCATACCGCCGCGCAATCGATCTTCATGAAGCGCGCCACTTCGTCCTCGGTCAATGCTTCACGATTCAGAAGCCGGTTAACGACATCATCATCCAAATCGGGAAAGTCTCCATTTAAATTAGGCTTAGAATGAATAACACGCACTATGTTTGAGGAATTTTCGTCAAATAAAACTTTCTCGGCTGGCGACGACCAAGCGACCCATACGACATTTGTCGGATATTCATCGCTCTCTACACATACGATGTCATTAACATCCCTACCCGATTTACGATATAACTCCAACACCTTATCGATTGAATACGAAGGGTACATATTCTTCGAATCATGCATGTAATTACTACCGGCATCGGAAATTTCAACATGCCCGCTTTTGTATACGCTAAATACTAACGCATTCCGCTCATCGTAATCACCGCCATCCGCAAGCACAAGACCGGACCAGCGCAAATCTTTAATTTCTTTATGTGCCGAAACAGATAGATATACGGCCTTGTCAATATGCCGAGGTTTCAGCTCTCTTTCAACCATCGCAATGGCATTGGTTATCGGGAACTCTTTGTGATCTCCAAACCAGACAGTCGCATCAATCACAGTCGCCATGACCGGCAAAAACGCCATTACGCAAGCGCAATGAAATCTCATCTTTTTTACTTACCTTTCAAAACTTTTGGACCTTTAAATCCAATCACTATATCTTTTACGTCACAAACTGGTAAACGTGAATTCTCCGTCTTTCGCATCCCCATAGAGACATCTCCCCCGTTATCGCATCTTTTTTATTCATCATTATCCCTATCGCAAACCCCACTACAGCCCATCGAACCGCCTTGCATGGCTGCAATTATACCAAAAATTCGCCTTTGGCGCGAAGTGCTCAAAAATGGAGATATGCAGTCTGTAGATTATTGCGTCTCTAAAATTCATCTGCATAAAAATAATCTCTTGTTAACATTCGCCTAGGCAACACCCCGCAGTCTACCTTTTGTCGAATATTGCTTCCGTCTTCGTCAACAGTCACAATATATAATTCCCATCTAAACAATCCTTCTCCAACTCCCCTAACAAGAAACTTATTGCGCCCAAGAACGCAGCTAATATACTCACTTTTCAATGACGTATCATTATTATCATCAAAATTAGCATCTTTTCTTTGCAAATAAACACATCCTTTATTTACCACATCTCGCTTAGCTACATCATACAAACACCAACCCCCGCCACTCTTTGTCCATAACATTATTGAACTATTATCAACCCAATCTATTTTAACTCCTTGAATATTCGACGACAATACATCTAAACTGACTCCGGATTTATCATCCCTCATCACATCTTTAAGCGAAACCGCGAAGCACTGCCGTAAAAATGAATCGTAAAGCGAAAGCATTCCATTTTCATCCCGCAATATTAACCACTTCCGATCAGGAGATACTGCAAGCTCAAAAGACACATAATAATCTTTCCAATACCAAACCCTATCCTTATTACTACTAATTCCTAACTGAATTTCATTAACAATCTTCTTCATTGAGCAATCAAACAATGCCATACTTGACATCAGTGTATTCGTATCTAACAATTTCAGTAAAAGACAATTTTCGCCTAACCGTAGCAATCCTTGGCAACTAACAGAGTTTGGCATAGTACCCTTTAGATAATGGACAGTACTAATATCGTTATCAGCAGTCAAATCAACAACACTTAGATTATCTTCCCTCTTTCTGCAATCAACTCGATAAAGCTCATTTCCGACAATTGCCGCAGGTGCAGATTCGCCGATATAAGACCTAACCACCCATTCATTTTCCAATCCATTTGGTATAAAATACTTTCGCACAATTGTCGTATCGCAATCATCAGCATAGCACATTTGAGACGAGTAGAGCGATTTTGTGTCATCATCATATTGTAAGATAGACTCACGAAGCCAATTAGAGGTCATTATCGACTTGAGAACACAAGACTGATCAGATATTAATCTTATAGTAAAATCATGACGACAGCCACTAAATATACCGGCAAATGCCATAACAACCAGCAAACATAAGAATTTATTCATCTTAATAAAACTCCCATACACAATCACAAGGCTCATTATCCTTCAATCTGCAATGAGACATCCATTTGTCAACCCATGCGACACAGGGGACACACCCTCCTTTTCGCCACAGCCCATTGATCCGCCTTGCATGGCTAAATTATACCAAAATTTCGCCTTTAGCGCGAAACAACTCCTTCTTATCGCCAAATCGGAATGAAGAGGAACGAGGTCATCGATCGCGGCTGAGAGCGCCGACGCTCACCCCGTCGATCTCGATGTCGGTAATGACGATTTCGTTTTTCCATACCCGATAAACAGCAACCGCTGATTTACCGGTATTTTCGCGCAAGACATTCTCCGCCTTTGGCGCGAGCTTTTCGTTCATGAAAAGCTGATCGGGCAACACAACCTCCGCTTGAAACCCCGATTCCTTTTGCCGCGACCCAAACGCATCGTACGATTCATCCTTGGCTTTTTCCGAAAAAGCGAGCCGATAATCGATATTAACTCGCTTCGGCTTGATCCAAAGTCCATCGGCATCGGGAGCCTCGGCAACCGCCGAGACGCGCCAAAGCCCATTGCTATCAGCCGGCTCAAGCCGTGCGAAATACGCTCGCCTGCTCGAATAGCAATCGGAATCCTCCACTTTGAAAAGAAAGTTGGTGCAAACTTCTCGCACACTCGTTTGCAAATAGCGTCCCCTTAGCGGATCGTATGGATCGTAGGCCTTGCAGGCGAAACGGACTTCCGTTCCGCAGTTGACGACACGCTCATAGCGAAAAATCAGCCAACCGATGGCCACGAACTGCACAACCGACACCAACGCGATAAACAATACTTTACGATTCATGATCAAGCCCTCCTCCGACAAAAACGAACAAAAACGACATTCAACGCCGTAAGCGCAACTCCCGAAAGAATCAGAACGATACCCTTCATCGTGAAACTAATCGAGCTTCCGAAGAACTTCGCCAATACGAGCGCGAGAAAGAGCACCGCGCCGACATTCGTGTACGAAAGCCTAAGCCGAACGATGCCGCAAGTCGTAATGACAATCGACAGTACAAACGACGGAATCAACAGCACCGAATCGTCGACCACCGTTGGCATAGCCGCGCCCGCAGCGACCAATGTCGCAATGAACGGCCAGATCGGAAGCTTGAAAACGAGCGCCACCACGAACACCACCGCCGAAGTTCCCCAATATGCAAGTATCACCGGATCAACCCCGCTACATGTGGCAAGCGGTGAGGAAACCGACAGCATAAGCCCTGTTCCAAAGGTATAGACGAGACCGGTAACGAGCTGTCCCGTGGCGAGCGCCGTAGGAGACGGCTTGCGTCGCAGGAACGCGACATAGGCTGGCAACGAAAGAAGCAACAATCCCACGCCCTTCGTGGCCAGCAAAAACGACTGCGGCTCGACATCCGAGCTGGAACAGGCCCAGATTATCGCGATAATCGGCCAAGCCGCCATCGCCGCCACTGATTTCGTCACCCAAACGACCGGCAACATCAAGAGCGCGACAAAAAGAATAAGACTCGGCACGCTGCCACCGACTTGATAGGTCTGGGCGACGAGCGATGTCGCCGCCGCCGTCGAAATGCACCAGAGAATACCGATGCTTTCCCAAAAAACCGGTGCCTTCCATCCGCGAACCGAGGCAATCAGCGCAAGTACGCCGCAGATAGCAACCGGCGATAGCGAAATCACCGCCCGAGCAGAACGTCCGAAAAAGTCCCAGTTAGCCGCGAAGAGCGCAATGATTCCAAGACCAATCAACAATGCGCCAAAACCACTGGTCAACGCCATGCCCCAAGAAAGGCTCCGACGCCCCGACTGGTAACGACCAATCAACGTCTCCGCCGTTTGCGCGTCGACCAAACCCTCCTGCCGCCACTCTCCAATCTCCCGACAAATCCATTCTTTCTGATTCATAGCACCCCTTCCACTTTTTGCTCTCCTCACGAAGAACGTGGAGCATTATACCAAAAACCGCGTCGCTTCGGGATGAAGTTTGGTGCTGATTCTCGCTAAGGTTGTCGTGGACAATGCAATTTAAAACTGGGATGGAAGGTCTGACCTCACATCCCCATTCTTTCACCCCTTAAGGCTTTTCGGAACCTACCCTCGGGCCATCCATCTTCGCATCAAGCGACAGCTAAGAACGATTACCGCAAATCCGCCAAGTATCAACAAAATCCCAGGCGCATCGCTAGAGGTCGGTGACTCCGGCTCTTCGAAACTGAACGCTTTATCGCCAGAAAGGGCCTCCATCTCCTTCTGCTTGAGCGCCTTCTCCTGCGCCGATGTCTCGACCGCGAGATAGGCGCTTTGCGTCGTGAGCACTCCCGTTTCGCGCGTACCGTCCAGAAGCTCTTTGCGCAGATCTATCGCTGGTTTCAGGAACGCCTTGTTCTCCCGCGCCCAGAGCTTTGCGCCCTCGGACCACTTGCCGTCATCGACCGTTGCACCTTTCACCTTCGCGAAGACGAGCGCACTCTCGCCTTTCCGATACGGCACCGCCACCCTGCCACCACCCTCGGCCTCCAAAACATACCAGCCGTCAAGCGGACGATCCCCAAATGCTTTCACGCCCGGAAGTTCACGCCTAAGCGTGGTCAAAAACGAATTTGGCAATTGATAGTCTTTCGGCAAATCGGCGAGAGACGCGACCACCCTATTCGTCGCTGGAATCTGATACCCGCCATCATCCCCATATCCCCTGTGCGCAGGAACATGATACACAAACTCAAAAGACGGTTCCAAAACACTTTCTCCAGCCTCGTCGGGCAATAGCGTTGTCGCACACATCCGCACCAACCGGCGCAAATCCCCCTTGAACTCGGGATCGTCAATCGAAAGCGTGTTTATGCCGCATTTCTCGCGGATCCTCAACACCTCATTCGTGTGCGAATCCATCCATGCAGCAGAAACGAGCGTCACATCCGCGTCCTTTGCCGTCACAAGTTCGGCAACCGGCCCACCCCACACGACAATCGGTCTCACAGTCTGTTCACCGATCATGATCGGCTCGCAAAGCGGCGCAAGCGCCGTTGTGCGTAGCATAATTTCGACATCTCGTCCCTTCTCGCCAACGGGGAAAATCTTGAGCGTGCCCGTCGTGGGCGTATCAAGCGTAATGATGGACGGATCGCGCCATTGGGCGGTGATGTGCCGATAGACAAACTCCGCCGCCTTGCGCTCGCTCGCCTTCGCGTTCTTCCAGGTGCCATCGTCCATCTTGAGCCGCATTCCTTCAATCCATGTGCCGGCTGGCAAACGGAACGGCGCAATAAACTCATGATTGCCCCAGCTCCCTGCCGAGGCGTTTTTCTTCGCATGAACCTTGAGGAGATATTCGCCATTGCCCTTCGCCTCGCAACTCGCCGCGAAATCAGTCGTTCGCGGCGGACGCACCATCCAGCCGTTCGCCGCATTGCGATTATTGCGCCGCCCCGCATTGCCGCCAAACATTTGCGCCCCGAAGACATTGCGCCTGCGCTTCCAGTCCAGTTCATTTTTGGAAAGCTTCTTGCCGAGAATACGCAGGTTCAGCTCTTCACGCAACGCATCGGCCATGTACATTCCATCGTAGACGCGAAACGTGCGCCACGCCGAAAGGAACGGAATCTCCGCACCGTCCGCAAAGTCGTTCGCGTTTATGATAATCCGCTCGGCCTGACGCTGCGAGACGGGGAGCGGCGCAGGCGGTGCGTCAAAATCCTCTTCCGTGTGCCATTTGACGAGCGCTTTCAGGCCCGCTCGCTCGATCTCCACATCCACAATAAACCCAAGCGGAATGACAAGGAATCCAAGCACAGCAATCGTGATGAGCCGCGTCTTCGAATACGCACCGCGCAGCACCTTCCACGCCTCAAAGACATTGACCGTGAAAAAGCGGAAAAGTAACGTCGGCGCAAGCATGAGGAAGCCCATACCCAACAACAGAATCGCCAACACCGCAAGCGGCAAGAATGGCACGAAGAGGAGGAAGAAGTAAAGAACAAATGGCGCCATCGCTAGCTTCAGAAACCACAACACCAATCCCCGCCAAGATGGTTTTGTCTCCGGCAACATCACGAACGCCGTCATCGCCGAAAGCACCCACGGCCAAAAATTCGCAAAGTCTGCTGGAAACGGAATATGCAAATTGAGAGCAAGCCCGCCCCACGGCAGGGCGAGGCCAAAAACAAGCGCGGATACGATCCGCTTCATTCGTTCGTTTTTGGTGGAAAAACGGCTGCCAATCAAATGCATCAACCGCAGAAAGCCGATGAACAGCGTGAGCGACCCCAGCACCACCCCGACTGCGGCGATATGCCCCCCGATAGCGTCTGCCGTCTTCGAGGCAACATGACCACCGCCCTTATGCGCCATCCGCCAAATGGCATCGGCAATCTGAACGACCACATAGACGCCGAACGGTCCGCCAATGGTCATCAGGAGCGTCAATCCGAAATCAGGACCAAAATCCAGTTTCCAGTTCGCCGTCGCAATCCGCGCGACGCCAGCGAAGATCGGCGGCACGACACCAATGAAAAACGAGAGGACTACCGTCGGACCAAAGATCCATGAATCGACCTTGCTCGTTGCCTTACCCATAAGCGGAAACGCAAAATAGGCGAAAGCGACGATCAAAAGCGTGAAGCCAATCTGCGTCCAGACACCGATCTTCTTCGGTCCTACCGCAAGCCGCAGTGTCGCCGCAACCGGTATTGCGACCGCTGCGATAAGCGCAACGAGCATCTTGGCGCCGAGAGATCCATCCGCCTTCGCGAGCGCTTCGATCGTGATCCAATAGACATATCCAAGCGCTCCAACCGCAAAGAGCGGAAAGAGAATATGCGTCAGCACAAAGGTGAGAGGATGTGCAAACAGATTGGTTTGCGAGGTCTGTTTATCCGGGAAGGTTCGAACGGTTATCATCTTTTAACCTCTTTGGACGCATAATACCAAATAAAGGCGAAAACTGGCAAGAAAAACGCAACCCCGACGAGCAGGTGGACAATCGGCGCATGGTCCTTCGGAAAGATAGAGTCGACCGGCACAAGCGCAATAATACGGAGCGAATTAACCACAAGCGTGATGATCCAGGCGAAAACGAGATCGAACAGACCGCGAAAACAACGAACGTCCACCCCTTTGCGCAAAATCCTCGCCGTCAGCAGAACGGATGCGACTAGCGCAAAGAAATCCGTCGCCGCGCATGAGCGCGTGACAGCAAGCGTCACCCCTCTCGCCGTAAAAGATAAACTTCCCGCCTCCAGCGGCACGCCGTAGTAGAACGCGGCAACCTCCGCCGGAATACGGCAAAACGAGGCAAGAATCATCGAATCAGGCAAAAACGCCAACGCGAGTTTCGCCACTCCGCAAACAACAACAAATATCGCAATCTTTTTGACCATTTCGCCTTAACGCTAAGTCAAGCAAGATGCGCAAACTTAAGGTTTATTCGTAATGCGTCCACATGCGAAGCACTTTTACAACGTGCTCGTCTTCCCTTGAGTCCGCTGGAAGCAAGCCTTTTCGCATCCTTTTGCGCTTGCTTCGTAAATACGACTCGCCACATTACCAATCAAGCTCCGAAGCGCATTCGGAAACCGGCGTCTTCATTCCCATGACAATCGAATCGGACATACCGGGGAAGGAATTGAGATAAAGCGTCTCTTGAATGGCGCTCCAATCTTCCATCGAAATCAACACCGCCTGACGCCGCTTGCCGACAATACAATACCCGCGATGATCATCGGCGATGGTATCGACGATTCCTGTAAGATTTCTCCTTGCGTTGGCTACGGTAAGTGTAGGCACACATTCCCCTATTGCGATAATATACTATCACATATCCATTAGCGCGTCAACCATGCCAACAGAAGTTGTACGGAAATTGTAATATCTAATGGACTTTGCGGGGACACCCTCCTTTTTGCTTGAGGCAATCATCACTAAAAGCCTGATTTTATTACCTTTTTCGGGGTGTGTCCCCGAATGCACCCTGACTTTTTCTTAAATTGCATTCGGCGATACAATATTCTAGTATCCTTTACTATTTGCTTGCTCGCAACTTTGACGAACCAATCATACAATTTTAGTTCTCAATACCTTGTGGTATTAGTTGCAATTAACCTCAAAAATACGTACTACAAGCGAAAATACTAAATTAATATCCATACTTGCATTGGTTGACTTTTAAACATCTATTTTATTCTACAATTCATCAACATCTCCAAGCAAACGAAAATATGCAATAAAATTTGAGCAACTATCTTCACCGACCGACCACAAATCATCGTCGTACACGCAAATATCAACATTGCGCCACCATGGCCAATCATAACTACTTACCTTGGAAAAGCAACCACCTTTATATTTGTGCACGGACAAAACAATTGGGCAGCCCTTTCCATTACAGAAAATATCAAATCGAAATTTACCATATCGTAAGCTTTCATGGCAACATGTTAAAGCCCTACCATAGTCATTCGTAATCATCTCAATATGAACATCAACACGTGAATCATTGATATGATTGCAAATAACACCATTGCTAACGCAAACATCTTCACCTTTAATATAGATAGGCAACGGGGCAACCGCGTTCCTATTAGATTTCAGCGCTTCATCAAAATCCTTCCACTCTTGCTTGTTATCATACTCACATGTAAAATAAATAAAGCAATACTTACCATCACTATTTTTGTCAGTCAAAAAAACGCTACTGCATGCCATACATCCAAAACATATAATGACAGCTATTCCTCTAGCTATTAAAGTGTTATTTAACATAATTTTCGCATCAATGGGGTCGTACCCCACTGCAATTACATTCTTTCCGATTCATAGCACCCCTTCCACTTTTTGATCTCCTCACGAAGAACGTGGAGCATTATACCAAAAACCGCGTTGCTTCGGGATGAAGTTTGGTGCTGATTCTCGCTAAGGTTGTCGTGGACAATGCAATTTAAAACTGGGATGGAAGGTCTGACCTCACATCCCAATTTATCTTCGTTCCCGAGCGGGCGATCTCCGTGCGGCGTCCAATTTTGTCGTTCGATATGGTCTGCAACTTATTCACCATACATTTCGATTTTCGATCATGTGTCAATGACATATTCACTCCGACATATTCACTGGTGTCAGTCCCTCTTTCTCCACCGGCAATTCTCTATGAATCTCGTTTCTCGCATCTCAAACTGTATATCTTAAAATCGGCTACTATGTTAATGGCTACTATATCAATAAGCTCTGACCCTTTTCACTCCTCGCTCGTCTGAGACGTTTTAACCGGATCCTGACCCTCGAAGCTCAAACAATCGCACCTCCTCGCTGTCTTCCGAACATGGATTCATAGCCCCATATATAACAATCAAGCACTCGCCGCTTTTCTGCGTCACAACAACATCAGTTACATTGTTAAACATTCTATCGTAGCACAACTCATACTCTTCTACATCTGATGCGAACACATTGTAACCAAGTGCATACATCTTCTTGGGAATCATAGGAAGGAATGTACAGATTCTGACATCATAATAATTTCCAGCAAAATTTCCAATCCATGTCACGGACAGGATATTCCCGCAAATTGAGAACATCTCCGAATGTTCCGCAACGCCTTGAGCTACTGAGCCGCGCACTTCGGTCGCCGAGAAAGCCGCCCTGATATCCGAAATCGTGCCACAACGAGGAATTGCTGTCATCGCATCATCATCTCGTCGCCAGACATCAACACTCCACAAGGTATTACTCTCTAGCAAATCTGAATCAACACGGCATAGCAGATATGAATTTGTTAAAGGCGGCGGAACAGGTGAGCCGAAATCAAATTTATCCGTCACTTCAGGGCTCGCTACCAAGCCACGCCCCTCGTCAATACTGCCAGTGTGATCACACCCCACCGTAGCGCCAACAATATAAAACATTAGAATCAGAACATATCGCCTACTCAAGCACATTGTAATTACCTTTCCATTAGTCTGCGTCCAAAGATGGTGCTCCATTTTTTGCGCAGGGGAAGCAAAAGCGTATCACAAGGGTCTGACCCTGAAATCCCACAAGTCTCATTATGTAACAGCAACATATTCAACAACCTCGTCTCTATCACCAAACTCATCGAGGAATTAAATGTTGGATATTCTTGGAATCATTTGTCGTTACCAATCGCCACCTAATTTCAAATCCTTTATCTTGACTTATATCAAAAGTCCTATCCACGCAATCGTCAATATCGTTAAAAATCAAAACTCGACATCCTGATGGCAGCGATGGAAATTCCGGTCTTAGATACACAGCCTTGTATTTCTTATTCTCTATACACAATTCTTTTTCCATTGTAACCAAATATGAGTAACCGGCTTTTACATCTTGATAAACCTCTATGGATTTTATAGCTGACAATTGATTATTTTCAATCCTGATTGACACAACCACAAGGCAAACAAAAAAAGTAATTAAGCACACTATGATTTTAACCGTTTTAGCCATAGCACCACCATCTCACCTTCATAGAGTCCCATCCAGGAATAATCCCAACGACATCACACCCTGGATTATCTAGCCCCCGCAAATCAAACAATTTAATCGGATTGTTCAGCACAGCCAAGTAGCAATCCACTATTCCTACAACTATGTTTGGATAGAGCTCCTCAATCGGATCCCTCTGCATCCACCTACCCGCCATCGGTTCGTAGTGACGATAGTTATAGTACACCGTCCCACTCACCTCGTCTGCGTACTCACTCGAAAACCGCCATGGATTTACAGAAAGAGCACTTACATTGTCGTTAGTTTCAATTTTTCTCATATGGTGCTATATAAATAATTTAATCCAACTATCGCCTTCATCAGTAAATAAAGTATGCAAGAAATTCTCACTAGAACACTCTGCGTACTAGATAGCAACCAGATAAAGAAAAAGCCAATAATTTCCGCGATGATTGCTATAAAACATCCAAAATCAATGCCAAAACCAATGTGAGAAATAAATCCCACTGTCAATATTGGAGACATTAGTAAATAGCCCGACGCAAACACCAATACCTTAATAATACTCGTAACACTAGGTTTCCATCCAATTGCCAGTGAAACAGAAACGATCGCCAACAAGTTGATAGTATAGACACAGAGGACGGCGCGTAATATCCCTAATTTGCCGTTACTTCTCATCTTCACACGCCTCATCTTGAGCCTTTTCGTATGCACCATCACCACCGATGTTGACTGCAATTCCATATAGAGATGCCATCATTCGGCAAAAAGCCCGTTCATGCCAAGCAATAGACAGCGAGAAATATTTATCACATGATTGCTTCATGCAGCTGACAAGATCGTTATCGCATTGGTTTTTATTATTGCCGCATGTCCATTACCGATATCATCATAATTATATGCGTATTCATTTATTCCATCCTTAGAGGCCGAAATAAGCTCGCTACGTGTATTATATCCATATTCGTCATTACGAGCTTCGCTCATCTTTATTCCGAATTTTAAGCATTGAACATTTAGGATAAGGATATTTTTCATATGCTATCTATCGTCTGCACTTTACTTTACCAAAAATATTACGTAACACAGTGTTACTATAATGCCAATAGCAAAAGCTATCAAAAGGCATACAATTCCTTTAAATAATGGCTGCCGTATGCTATCAACTTTAAAAATGCACGAAAGACAATATTGATTATCTGAAAAAACTGAAGTTAAATCAATTTCGTGTCGCAAAACCATTTTCATCACACGAAAACCAACGATATTTCCGTAAACAAATGCGCCCAGCAATGACAATAGCATCAATAACAACATGCAAGACAAAACTAGCAATTTCCAATTGCAAAATACTTCTTGTAAACTAAAACTTTGTAACTCAATAGTCATTTTACCTCCCCTGTTTCATCATGACCTAGGAACTCAAAATCAACATTCAATAAAGGCGTATCAACAGCAACATCAAACCCGCAAATAATATAAACCATATCTGATGGATTCACCTTGGGAGATTCAAATCTCATACGAATAGGTAATTTATCTGACGCCTTAACAACAACATTAGTAACTGGCGTAGCAACAAATTGCGCATGAACTATTGAATTATTTTTGCTCAATGCGCTAAAAAATAACTTACTTATTATTACTATACAAATTGTAATAATGATTATTAATAAAATAAATTTATTTTTCATCCTATTTATACCAAATTTTCATTGTCGTAACCAAATCAAACTCTATTTTTTCGGAAGAATACACACTTGCATTCTCCAATATAACTAACTTGTAGCCATCGCCGCTTTTCTTGACAACAATATCAGTAACATTAGTAAATACATTTTGATAATGCATTTCCCAACCCTCTAAGTAAATAGCAAAACTATTTAGCAACCAATTTTTATTCATTGCAAATACACGTGATGACACCGGAAAATACACACAAACCTTAACATCATGATAGTTACATCTAGCATCACCATACCATGTTATAGTCAAAAGGATGCCATCAATAAAATACGTTTCCAAATGCTCTTCAACATCTAACAAATTATCTTGGCTATCACTGCATAAGAGAAAATTATTAAAAATAAAATCCATGTCACATCTGCATCGTATATCACAATCATTTAACAAATGATTCCACATACTTATATCTTGAGTATTACTGCCATGTCCAATGACAATGGACAATCCCACAGATGCAAAACACAATAGAGTTTTATACATACTTCTATAAGCTACTGATATTCAATCTGCATCTAGCGATTCACTTCCGTCGTTAGCGCATGGGAAACAAAAATAAAATGGGCCATATTTTGCATCTTTTTTTATTCATCATAACTGGGATGGAAGGTCTGACCTCACATCCCCATTTAACTCTACCGAGCTTTGCGCAGCACAGCAGACCTCGACCACCCCCTTGGGCGACACAATAACAAGTCTCCCGTCTCGAACAACCATATCGCCATCAAACCTCGCTATGCCGTTTGACAACGGCTCTGCACGATCCTTCTCGGGCCACGCGTAGTACTGCCGTCGGTCTCCGTAAGCGTCTTTCCACACCTCATAATATTGCCGCCCCATATATGCTCCACAAGGCGATATCGACAACACTCCGTCGCTATTCGGGATTGGCTCCAGTCCAACTGCAAATGCGTAACTCTTCCCTGTTTCCGATGACAGGGCGATGAAAATACTACTTCGCGGATTGTATCCCTCTTGAAAACCATATTCCCAGCGCTTTGGCTCTGCCCTATTTACAGCATCCCACCGATAGTACTCTCCGCTCGCATCTTTACGCAACAAGAACATGCCAGCTCCACCTTGGATTATTGCATGAAATCCGTCGGGCACGCTAACAATCGTGTCGGTCGTCGAATCCCACATCTCCGTAAAGCCAGCCATTGCATCTTCAACAATAGGAGCGAATCGTAGTGAACCAGCATAACAATCTACAGCAAGCCATGACCTCCCTTTTAGGTCAAACATCCTACAGACAACGCTCCCGTCCACGGCCCGGCCAAGCTTAAAATATTTCATTCCATCATTTCTGGAATCTCGTGCTTCTAACAAAAACCAATCCGTAAGCCTGTATACCCATTTCAATTCATATCCATACCGTCGTAAGCAATCAAACGACTTCCGGCAAGATTCATCAATTTTAGACAAGCCCCACGCACCGTAGCAACAAACGGAATTAGCAACATATTTTGGCCATGCTGTTCGAAGAGCGCAATACAAGTCCATGCGCTCACTTCGGGTGAAACATTCCCGATCGCCGATGCCAACATCACCGCAACCGCCCATCAGAGCAAGTAACAACAAAGCAGACCCCACTGCAGTCGCGACTTTGCCATGCATCCTATTCATCGAACCGCCTTGCATGGCTAAATTATACCAAAAAAAACCGCGTCGCTTCGGGATGAAGTTTGGTGCTGATTCTCGCTAAGGTTGTCGTGGCCAATGCAATTTAAAACTGGGATGGAAGGTCTAACCTCGCATCCCACTTTTTCTCCAATATAAATAGCCCGGCTACGCAATTCAATATGCCGCCGATAGCAAAACGACATACTACCGAGAACAAAACTGAATACCGCCAAGGTAAAAAGCATATATTGCTATGGCAAAGACAGAATACCCTTGGGGCAAAGAGCTCCGTGGGTAACGGGTAAGTAGAGAAACGCGCGCACTTCTTAAAGAAACGCGCGCGTTTGTATGTAGTAACGCGCGCGCTTTTGCGAGAAACGCGCGCGTTTCTTTCCCTACCCCTTAACACCCTACCTCATTACCCCTTAACGACAAGCTCCTTACCCCAGGGGTGATATACCTTTACCCTCGGCGCAATCCATCGCTCCGATAGCCGCACTTCGGGCAAACTCCGTTCTTCAGCGCAACACCGCACCAAGGGCAGCGATCCATCGTCATGCGAGACGGAAACTTGGCGGTAGCCGCGTTGTCTCCACTCGTAAATGTGATTTTCACGATATTGAGCTTGTCTTTCAAAAGTTCATACACCATCTTAATGAACCCCTCGACAGTCATCGTCTCCTTCGTGACCACAAGCCGGCACTCGGGATACGCGGTGCAAAGTTCCGTTTTGAACGCGGGTCCTTTCATCGTGTTCGTCGGTGCTCCGTTCCGAATTCCCTCACGCTCGTACACGCCAAGAATGGCGGGAAGGATCGGATCGTCCTCGCGAAGAACGAGCGCATGGTCAAAGTTCTTAAGGACGTCCCATGCGGTCTTTTTTATTTCGTTGCACGGGAAGACCATATTGACTCCCGGATTGACCACATCCTCGATCTCCAGCGTAAGCCCGCCGGTATGGCCATGCAGGTATTGCGCCTCGCCCCGGAATCCGTAAAACCGATGGGCGTACTGGATGTTGAGATGGGCAATCGAGCGGATTGCCTTGCAGCAGCATTTGTTGTTTTTGTTCATAGTTCACCTCTTGTTTTTTTTATTTGGTTTTAGTTATCGATCTCCAACGCGGAGATGTCGAAGCCCCAACGCGAAGCGAGTCGCACGACGTCGTTGAACTCGTCGGTCGGCAGATGTTCGCGGCGCGAGAGAATCCAAAGACTCGAACGGTCGTCGGAAGTCACCATCGCGACATCGCAAGCCGGCGAGAGCCAGATTATCCGATACTCGCCGTAGAACGGACGAAAGAACGATATTTCGAACTCGCCGACATCATGCGCGCCCGCAAAACGCCCTACCGCAGTCGCGACTTGCTCTTCGCCGTCTCGAAAACCGCGATTGACCACTCTAAGCGAGTCGCCTTCCAGCGAATAAGCCGCCGTTACGTCCACGAGATCGCGTTCGAACCACTTGGGCAACCTGGCGATTTCATGCCAGGTGCCCATGTAGCGAGCGGCGTCGAAGCCGGTTACTGCGGGAATATCCGCCGTGCTGCGATAACTCGTGCAGCCGATCATACCGAGCATAATCGACGCCGCCGCCATGAGCCTTTTAATCATGTTTCGCACCTCCTTTCAGTTGTACGCCTCTTCGAAGTCGCTCTTACCGACGCCGCAGACGGGACACGTCCAGTCGTCGGGAAGTTTTTCGAATGGCACGCCTTGATTTTCGTCGGGATCGTACACCCAACCGCAAATCTTGCATACGTACTTCTTCTTGTCCTTCATTTTGTCCTCCTTTTCCGGGGCTTTTGCCCCTAAATTATCCATGCAAGCCGAATTTCTCCGAGAAAAGCTCGAGTGCGCGCGGCGACAGAAACGCGGGTAGCGTCGGGCCGAGCTTGATATTGACGAATCCGAGCGCCAAAAGCGCCAGCAAAACCGCTACCGCCTTCTGCTCGTACCAGGCGATGTCCAGCTCGAGCGGCAATTCCCCGAGCGTCTTCGCGCCCAACGCCTCCTTGAGCATGAGCGCGATCAGAACGAGCGAATAGGCGTCGTTGCACTGCCCCGCGTCGAGTACGCGCGGAATCCCGTCGATATCGCCGAGATCGAGTTTGTTGAAGCGATACTTCGCACAACCCGCCGTCAAGATGATCGCGTCCTTCGGCAACTTTTCCGCCTTTTCGGTGTAGCGCTCGCGAGTGGCTTGCCGACCGTCGCAACCCGCCATGACCACGAAGCGCTTGATCGCGCCGGATTTCACCGCCGCGAGAATGCGATCCTTGAGCGATAGCACCTGATCGTGGGCGAAGCCGCCGATCAACGAACCCTTCTCCAGTTCCTTCGGCGGATTGCCCCACTTCGCGCGAGCGATCACCGGCGAGAAGTCCTTGGGCGCGCCGTTCTTGCGGTCGGCGATGTGGACGACTCCGGGATAACCCGCCGCTCCCGTAGTGAAGATGCGGTCGCGATAGGCGTCCACCACCGGCACGATGCAGTTCGAGGTCAGCAAAATCGCGCCGCCGAAATCCGAGAACTCCAATTGCTGACGATGCCACGCTCCGCCGTAGTTGCCGACGAGATGCGGAAAGCGACGAAACGCGGGGTAGTAATGGGCGGCGAGCATTTCGCCGTGGGTGTAGACGTCGAGCCCGCTGTCGCGCGTCGCCTCCAGAAGTTCCTCGAGGTCGCGAAGATCGTGGCCCGAAACGAGAATCCCCGGCTTCTTGCCGACGCCGAGCTTCACCTCGCTAACGACGGGCTTGCCGAATGCCTTGACGTTCGCCCGATCCAGCAGTTCCATCGTCTTGACCGCGACCTTGCCGCACTCGAGAACAAGTTCGGCGAGTTCGGCCATCGTGTGCGATTCGCCGATTTCCCGAAGCGCCTTGAAGACGAAAGCGTAAATGTCGTCATCCTCTTCGCCGAGCTCCGCCGCATGGCAGGCGTAGGCGGAAATTCCCTTAATCGCAAAAAGGACGAGCTCCTTCAAGCTGCGCGCATCCAAATCGGCTTCGGCGAAAGCGCGCGGGGTTTTGCGCGTCCATGCGTGGCCGAGTCGCTTCTCCGCCTCGACGATCGCGCCGCGCAGGCGATCATCGTCGAAGTTCGCGTTGGTCAGCGTCATGAAGAGCGACTTGGTCACGAACCTTCCGAGTTCGCGAGTGGGTCTGCGCTCCGCGCCGATCTCCTCCAGTTTCGCCACGAGCTCGTCCATCAGCGCCGACGTCGCGGACTTCTTGCCGCACACGCCACCGCGGACGCATCCCGTGTTGCCGCGCGTCTCCTGACACTGACGGCAGAACATTTCGTTCGTTGTATTCATTCTTCGCCTCGCTTTCTTTGTCGGTTCGACTCGGCTTACTTGCCGATCGAATGGCGCGAAGTTTAGCGAAAAAAGAAAACCGCGTCAGTTGTAATTACAACGAAAACGAAAAATTTACAAAAGTCGTTTTTCCTCGGAGCGGTCGAGAACTTCGACGTAATAGGGAGCGTGGGCGCCGCGACAAAATAGCCCGTGCACCGCGTTCGGCCCTTCGGCGGCGATGACGCTTTCGACGAGCCGCACCATGCTCTTCGTGATTTTGAGCCCCGGTATGAAGACCGGTATTCCCGGCGGATAGGGTACGAGGAATTGCGAGGCGATGCGCCCCGTCGATTCGGCGAGCGGCACGAGCTCGCCGTCACAAAGCGCGGCTGCGTGGGGCAACACCACCGGCTGGCCGGAAACCGACTCGTCCACGCTTTGTCCGCGTACGCGAGCGGGGCGACCGATCAGCGAGCGGTTCAACCGACAGATGCGGAAAAGTTCCTCGAAGTGTTCCTCGGTCGTCCCGGCGGTAACGAGGAAGAGAATCGTCGTCGCGGAGGATTTCTCCCACTGAATGCGCGAGCTAAGAAGCGATTTCTTGAAGGTGCGGCAGGCCTGCGGCGAGCGGAACATCATCAATATCTTCAAGGGGTCTTGCATATACCCCGCCTTGCTTAAGTCCTCTCCGCCGCCCGCGATTTCCTCAAGCGAGGCGAAACACTCGTCCTCGCGCTTGCCGCTCGACGCGGCAACCCGCTTGCGAAAAGCCGCCGTCCACTTGAGCCGCTCGTCCAAAAGCTTCATCCCTTCGAGCCGCATCTGCACGCCCGAAATGTCCAGCGTCGCCAAAAACGGATAGTGCGGCGAGGTGGAGTGCCAATAGCGCAGGAACTCGCGAAGATCGTGGGTGAACTTTTCGTAGGAGCCGTGGCCGTGGAGCGAGAAGCGTCGGCGAAGCCAGCGGTACTGCGGCGAGGCGTCGTCTTCCAAAAGCGCTTTGAAGCGCGTGGAGACGTGTATCATCGACGCTTGCGAAAACGCCGCCATGGTCTTGTGGGTCGATTGCACCGCGAAGTGGGCTCCGCACGACTCGTTGACCGCGTTGTAGCGCATAATCTCGCCGCTCGCCGAGTCGCGATACGTGTAGTAGGGATGGAAATTGAGATACGCCGCCCAGGCTTCGTCGGCGTAGAAGATGACGCCCGCCCTTTCGCAAAGCCGCGCCACCTCCCATACGGGGTAGAGAACGCCCTCGTAGGTGCAAGTCGTGAGAATCAAAAGGCGCGGCGGATTCCTGACGCTAAGTTCCTTCTCCACGTCCTTCAGCGAAACCGGCCCCCAAACTCCGAGCCGCGCGTTCCAGCGCGCCGGCAGATACCTCGGAATCGCGCCCGACATCACGATCGCGTGATGCACCGACTTGTGGCAGTTGCGGTCGACTAAAACCGTCTCGCCCGGCTTCAAAAGCGTCATCAACATCGCCTTGTTGGAGGTCGAGGTGCCGTTGGTGACGTACGAGCTGTGGGCGGTGCCGAAGATTTCCGACGAGAGCCGCTGGGCTTCGGAAAGCGGCGTGTGCGCCTCGGGGCTCGAAAGATCGCCGAGCGACTCCACCGAAACCGAAAGATCCGCGCGGAAAATCATCGAGCCGAACGCCTCGTGAAAGCCCTTCAAAAACGGCGAGGAGGCGAACGCGCGTCCGTTGGCGTGGCCGGGAGTGTGCCAGGTCGTCCCCTCCTTGACGCGCACGTACTGCTTCAGCGACGACCAGAACCTCGGCATCCAAAACGACTTGAAGAGGTGGACGAGCCGCTCGTGGTACTTCGCGGGGTGCTCGAAGACGTAGGCGCGCTTCTTCGTCCAACGGCGTTGCGGCAATGCGACCGGCTTCGCGCCGGGATGCGTCAAGACGACCTTGGGAATCGCCGGCAACATCGAAAGAAAATACGTCTTGAGCGGCATCGCGCCGATCTTGGACGACATAAAGAAGTCGTCGACCAGAAAAAGCGCACAGTCCGCCCCCGCCTCGGTAAGGCTCTTGCCGTCCGCGAAAAGCGCTTTCGTAAGCTCGGCGGGCGAATCCACCGTCACAAGTTTGAGCGGCGGATACTCCAGAACTTCGCGCACGTTGAAGGTATCGCGGCAGAATTCGCGAAAGGCGTCCGAAAGCCCGTACTCGACGATCGGCAGGATTTTCGCGTCGCGTTCGCAGCGCCGGTGCAACCAAAAGACGGTAAGCGCCCTCATCTTTTACCTCGCTTTCGCAAGCAACTTGAAGTGATTGCGTTCTACGGCGACGAGCTTCGCCTTCTGAAGTTTGGAAATCTCGTTCGAAAGCGCGCTTCGATCCACGCACAAAAAGTCCGCGAGCGCCTGACGATTGTAAGGCAGGTCGAACTCCGACGACTTGGTGCGCTTGGCGTAGATGTGCAAGAGCGTCATCAATCGATCGCGAATCGTCCGTTGGGAGACGATACGCAACTTCTGCTTGATCTGAAAGGCCTTTTGGCTCATTACCGCGAGCAAGTTGCGCACGAACTGTATATGGGCGAAGCAGACCTTGTGGCAAGGATGGGTGATCCTTTCGATGTCGAAGAGGATTACCGTCGTCTCGCCCACGGCGCGCATGCCGATCCCCATCGTCGCGACGTCGCGAAAGGCGTAGGTCGCGCCGAAGGAATCGTTCGCCTGCACGGTTTCGAGAACGACGTGACTGCCGTCGATTCGGCTGCGCGTGAGCTGGACGGCGCCGGTGACGACGATGCCGATGCGATTGCAAGGATCGCTCTCGTAAACGAACTGCTCCTTGTTGCGCAAGTGAAGCTCTTTCACTTGCATGCACTCGCAAATGCGCCTAAACCCCTCCTCGCCCAAGTCCTTCAAAAGTCGGCTGGCGCGCGGATAGGTAATCGATGCGGTTTTGGTCTTTTTCATAAGTATTTATGCTCCGAGAATCGCGCGAGCGCGCTTAAGCTCGTCGTCAGTAGGCGCGCGATAGGTCGGCGGAGGAAGTCCGAGCGCGGTGTATTTCGCGTTGCCGAGCGAATGGTACGGCAAAACCTCGACCTTGCGAACGCATCCGAGCTCGCGGATGAAATCGGCAAGGCGCTTAAGCTCGGCCTCGTCATCGGTGACTCCCGGAACGAGCACGCGACGAACCCAGACGGGCTTTCCCTTTTCGGCGAGGTAGCGCGCGAAGTCGAGAACGCCCTCCACGCCCGCGCCGGTAAGCGCACGATGCGCCGCGTCGTCCAAGTGTTTCAAGTCCAGGAGGACAAGATCGACGAGCTCGACCAATTGGCGAAACTTCTCCGCCATCGGGCCTAAGCGCGTCCACGGCCCGCCCGCGGTATCGAGACAGATGTGAACGCCCTTCGACTTGGCGAGCGTAAATAGCTCGATCAAAAACTCCGCCTGCAACATCGGCTCGCCGCCGGAAACCGTGATCCCGCCTTCCGCTCCCCAGTACTCGCGATAACGAAGCGCGCGCGCAAGCACCTCTTCGGCGGACATCTCGAACGCGGGCGGCCTCGCCCAAGTATCGGGATTGTGGCAATATCGGCATCGAAAACCGCATCCCGAAAGGAATACCACGAACCGCACACCCGGTCCGTCGACCGAGCCGAAGCTTTCAAAGGAGTGGATTTTGGCCGTCATACCTTCTCATGACACGTGCGGCTGATGACGTCGAGCTGCTGTTCGCGAGTGAGGTCGATGAACTTCACGGCGTAGCCGGAAACGCGAATCGTGAAATTCGCGTATTCGGGTTTCTCGGGGTGTTCCATGACGTCCAAAAGCTTGTCCGTGCCGAAGACGTTGACGTTAAGGTGGTGCGCGCCCTTCTCGAAATAGCCGTCGAGAATCGAGACGAGGTTTTTAACTCGCTCTTCTTCGTTGTGGCCGAGAGCGGCGGGATGGATCGTCTGGGTGTTGGAAATTCCGTCGAGCGCGTATTCGTAAGGGAGTTTCGCGACCGAGTTGAGCGAAGCCAAAAGCCCCGACTTCTCCGCGCCGTAGCACGGATTCGCGCCCGGGGAGAGCGGCTTTCCGGCGGCACGTCCGTCGGGCATCGCGCCCGTGGCTTTGCCGTAGACGACGTTCGAGGTAATGGTGAGGATCGAAGTCGTCGGCTCGGCGTTGCGATAGATGTGGTGGCCTTTGATCTTCGCCAAAAACTCCGTCAAGAGCCACTCCGCGATTTCATCGGCGCGATCGTCGTCGTTGCCGTAGCGCGGGAAGTCGCCTTCGACCTTGTAGTCGACGGCAACGCCATCCTCGTCGCGAATAACATGCACTTTCGCGTATTTGATCGCCGAGAGGGAATCGACGGCGTGCGAGAAGCCGGCGATGCCGGTTGCGAAGGTGCGCCGAACGTCCGTGTCGATAAGCGCCATCTCCGCCGCCTCGTAGTAGTACTTGTCGTGCATGTAGTGGATGAGGTTGAGGATGTGGACGTAGAGGCCGGCGAGCCAGTTCATCATCGTATCGAAGCGGTGCATGACCTCGGCGTAATCGAGAACGTCGGAGGTAATGCGCGGATATTCGGGGCCGACTTGCGCCTTGGTCTTTTCGTCCACGCCGCCGTTGATGGCGTAAAGGAGGCACTTCGCGAGATTCGCGCGAGCCCCGAAAAACTGCATTTCCTTGCCGACCTGAGTCGCCGAAACGCAGCAGCAAATCGCGTAATCGTCGCCCCAGATGCGATTCATGAGACAGTCGTTCTCGTACTGAATCGAGCTCGTGTCGATACTGATTTTCGCCGCGTAATCCTTGAACGCCTTGGGAAGCCGCTCGTCGTAGAGGACGGTGATGTTCGGCTCGGGCGAAGGCCCCATCGTCTCCAAGGTGTGGAGAATGCGGAAACAGTTCTTCGTCACCATCGTCCGACCGTCGCTGCCCACGCCCGCGATAGACAAGGTTGCCCAAACGGGATCACCCGAAAAGAGCTCGTTGTAACTCGGGATGCGGGCGAACTTCACCATTCTGAGCTTCATAACGAGGTGATCGATAAGCTCCTGCGCCTCGCTTTCGGTCAACGTGCCGCGCGATAAATCGCGCTCGATGTAGATGTCGAGGAAGGTCGAGATGCGCCCGATCGACATCGCCGCGCCGTTCTGGGTCTTGATCGCCGCGAGATAGCCGAAGTAAAGCCACTGCACCGCCTCGCGCGCCGTCGACGCGGGACGGGAAATGTCGAAGCCGTAGCTTTTCGCCATCTCCTTCATCGCCTCCAAGGCGCGAATCTGCTCGGCGACTTCCTCGCGCAGGCGAATCACGTCCTCGGGCATCGAACCCATGCCGCAATGGAGGAAGTCCGACTTCTTGACGGCGATGAGCCGATCAATGCCGTAAAGCGCGACGCGACGGTAATCGCCGACGATGCGACCGCGCCCGTAGGTATCGGGAAGCCCGGTGATGATCTTATTCTTGCGGGCAATGCGCATTTCCGGAGTGTAGGTGTCGTAGACGCCCTGGTTGTGGGTCTTGTGGTAGCGGGTAAAGATCTCCATCAGCCGTTCGCTCGGCTTGTAGCCGTAGGTGGTGCAGCTCTCCGCCGCCATCTTGATTCCGCCGTAAGGCATGAACGCGCGCTTGAGCGGCTTGTCGGTTTGGAGTCCGACTATTTTCTCCAGGTCCTTCTCGAGATATCCGGGCGCGTGCGAGGTAATGGAGGAGACGATCTCCGTATCCATGTCGAGGACACCGCCTTTTGCGCGTTCCGCTTTCTGCAACTCCTGCAACTTGGCCCAAAGTCGGTTGGTGTTCTCGGTCGCCGGTGCGAGAAACGACGCGTCACCCTCGTAGGGGTGATAATTAAGCCGAATGAACTCGAAGACGTTGATTTCCTTCTCCCAGCGTCCGCTCTTAAAGCCTTCCCATTCTTTTTGCATTGAATCCTCTTTCGCTTGTATGTGCATATATTGTGGTGTATTATACCATAATACACCACAGATTGGGGATAGTATTATTAGCTTCGCAAAGGAAGCCAAATTTACTTTTTCGCTTTATATGCCGCGAGCGCGACCAATATAACCGCCAAAACAAGCAGAATCGCCGTGGCAACCGCACGAATTACATTCCCCTCGCCAAGCGAGGAAGTAAATAGCATCCAAAGCGCCCAAGTCGAGGCGGAGAGCATCAGCACCATCGGCACGAGCGTCACGAAGCACGGCTTCTTGTTGCGGGCGAGATAAACGCTCGCGGCGAGGAACATGAGCGCGGCGATGAGCTGATTCGCGCTCATCAATATCGCCCACAAGCTCTCATGGGTCTTGGCGTTTCCGAACAGGAGGAGCGCCGCCATTCCGCAAACGATCAGCGTCGCGAGCGCCTTGTCACGCACGAATGCCGGCGCCTTCACCGTCAGCTCCTGGTGGGTAAAGCGAGCGAGTCGCGTGCAGGCGTCCACCGTGGTCATCAAAAACGCCGAAATGGCGAGAAGAACAAACCCTTCGGAAATCCTCGCCGGAATCCCGATTCGAGCGCAGAAGGCGGCGATAGGCGCGGAAAAGAGCTGCGCCGGCGACTTTGCGGCGAGATCGGCGAAGTAGTCCGCCGGAACCGCGTAGGCGCTCGCAACCGCGATTATCGCCACCGTTGCCAAAATGCCCTCGATCAGCATCCCGCCGTAGGCAATCGGCCGAATGTGACGCTCGCTGGCGAGTTGCTTCGAGGTCGTACCCGAGGCGATGACGGCGTGGGTTCCCGAGCACGCACCGCAGGAAACGAGAACGAAGAGAAGCGGGAAGAGCGTATCCACGCAGCCATTGCCGTGGTCGATGGCAAAGCCCGTGAACGCCGGCAAGGTCATCGTCGGTTGCGCGACGAAAACGCCGACGAGCCCCAACGCCGCCATGACGTAAAGGAGATACGAACTCAAATAGTCGCGCGGCTGCAACAACGCCCAAACCGGGCATACCGAGGCGAAATAGCAATAGACGAGCAAAATGACGATCCAGACGGTGCGCGCGGCATCGACCGAAAGCCCCGCTTTCACGAGATCGAACGGATAGAGCCCGCCGAGCCAAACCGAGGCGAACATCAAGGGCACGAAAACGAACGAGGCGACGGCGACCGAGACCTTGAACCGGTTAACGCAAAAGCCAAACGCCACCGCTTCGATAATGAAAAGCATCGACGAGGTCGCGATCGCCGGATTGGCGACGAAGGTAAGCGCTATCTGGCGCGAAAATTCCGCAACCACCAAAACGAGCACGCACCACGAGAAGATCAGAAAGAGAATGCGCGCCGGCGAGCCAATCAACCCGCCGATTACCATGCCAATCGAAAGCCCGCGATGGCGCACCGAAAGGAAAAGCGCAATCATATCATGAGCCGCACCCATAAAGACGCAACCGAACACCACCCAAAGAACGACCGCGCCCCAGCCGAACTCGGCGGCGAATACCGGCCCCACAATCGGCCCCGCGCCGGCGATGGCGGCGAAATGGTGACCGAAGAGGACGAGCGGATGGGCGGGAACGTAATCGACGTCGTCCCTAAGCTCATGAGCCGGCGTCTTGCGAGCGGGATCGATCCCGAGCAACTTGCCGATGAAACGCGAATAGAGAAAATACCCGCCGGCGAACGAGGCGAGAACCGCGATAAGCACTATTGCACCGTTCATAATCGATACATCCTATCGTTGCCACAATTCCAAGTGGCGAAGATCGTAAGCGGCGGCATTCATCGTCGGAGTCGTCCAAGTATGGGTGTAATCGCGAGAATACTTGTCGTTTCCAAGATAATGCTGCTCGAACGCGCCGATTCCAAGTTCGTTCACTCCGTCCACGAGAAAACGATTGAAGGCGAAAAGGAGCTTGTTCCCTTCCCAAACCTGAAAGCGGCCGTACCCGTCGCCCGTATCGTACTTCAAGGTGCACTTTTCCATATCGCACCACACCGAGCAAATCTCGTCCGTATCCTTGCGCTTCAATTCAAGGTAATAGGCGACGCGAGCGTTCTTCTTCGGCACGGGCGGCTTAAAGCCGATTCCGCTTTCGGGAAGTTCGACTTCCGCTACCTTACGGAAACCCCTAATCGCCGCTTTTTCGACATTAAGAGCCGCCCCACGCTTCCGATGAACGTTTGCCTTCGCTTTCAAAGGCGGCGTTTTTAGCGCCGCGAGAATCACATCCTTCAAAACGTCCGAAGTGCGATCGTGTCCTTGCCAATTTGGGTGCAATGCGTCGAGATAATCGCCTCGCTCGCGATTCACCGCCGGATTCAAGTCGGCGAGAAACACCTGGTTTAGCGGAAACTCGCCCTTCTTCGCCACCGCCGATTTGATTCGCGCGTTATAATCGTCCACAATCGCGGTCTTGCCGGGCATGTCGAGAATCGTACAAACGACGATCTTCGCGTTCGGACGAAGTTCGACGAGTCGATGCACGAGTTTAAGCCACGCCTTGAAAGCGGTCTCCGCGTCCGTGCCGCGTAAAATGTCGTTGGTTCCGAGCTTGAAAACGATGACGTCGGGATAACCCGCCTGATAGACGAGCGGTTCAAGCGAATCAAGATAGCCCGCCCTGCCGCCGCCGGAGATCGCGCGTTGTCCCGAAATCCCCGTGTGCGCCCACCAGCGCTCGGGAATTTTGCCGCCCTTGCCGTCGACGTTCTTGAGCGTGCGGAAGCCGACCGTCTCCACCCTGACCCCCGCTTGCTCCAGTTTTTGACAAAGCGGAATGCGGTAGTTGGCGGAGTTGTTGCTTCCTTCGGTAATGGAGTCGCCGAGAGGCCAAAGCTTGATCGCTACCGCGAGAATTATTGTTCCGAACATTAGATGAACCCCGCTGCGGCGAGCTTTTCCTCGGTAAGCGCGCCTTCACGTTTAGCGACATACTTGCCGAGGACGTCGCCTTCCAAATTCACCTTGTCGCCGACCTTGCGCACGCCCAACGTCGTCTCCCGCGCAGTCGTCGGAATCACGTCGACCGCGAGCCAGTCGTCGCCGATAGCACTGATAGTGAGCGACACGCCGTCAATGGCAATCGAGCCCTTCAGGACCGACTGCGCGGCCAGCACCCGTCCGCAACGAATGCGAAGCTGAAAATCCCGCCCTTTCGGAGTTCTCGCGACAATGCAGCCGGTGCAATCGACGTGACCCTGCACAATGTGGCCGCCCAGCGGTTCGCCCGCCCGAAGCGCCCGCTCCAAATTCACCTTGTCGCCGGGCAAGACCGATTTAAGGGTGGTGCGCGATTCGGTTTCGCCGAGCACGTCGGCGGTAAAGCGGCTTTCGTCGCACTTCGCAACCGTGAGGCAAACTCCGTTCACGGCCACCGACTCGCCCTCTTCGAGCGGACGCGCCCACGGTTCGAAGGCGATTTCGACGACGAGCGAACGCGAGCGCGAGATGCGCTTCACCGTACCAATCTTCTGGACAAGACCCGTAAACATCACGCTTGAAATCTTAAAATGCAATCTTCGCCGCGAAAGGCAACGACCTTCGAAATCGGACGACTTCCGATTATCTTGGGCGCGACGACCATGATCCACTCGTCCACCAATCCCTTTTCGGCGAGCGACCGCGCGAGAGCAAGCCCGCCTTCGCAGAGTACGTGCATTACCCCGAGCTTGGCGAGATGGACGAGCGCCGATTTCGCGTCCGAATAGACGAGCGTCGGATTAAGCCCTTCGCAAAACACCTTCGCGTTCTTCGGCAATTTGCCGGAACGGGAAACTATGACGCGAAGAAGGTCGTCGTTGCGCCGACCGTGCGACAAGAGTAGGGGATCGTCCTTGCGCACGGTTTCCGCCCCGACCATTATCGCATCCACCCGCTCGCGCATCGCGCCGGTAATCGCGCGCGAACGCGCCGAGCTGATCCAACGGGAAGACCCGTGGTCATCGGCGATCTTGCCGTCAAGCGACATGGCGAGCTTGACGGTAACGAAAGGCAGTCCAAGGGAAATCCGCTTCGCAAACGGCGCAATCAGCGACTTCGCCTCGTCCAACGCGACGTATTCGGCGACGACCCCGCCCTTGGCGAGCGCGCGCTTCGCCTTGCCGCCGTTCTTCGGATTGGGGTCGCGAGCGGCGTAGACGACGCGCTTAACACCCGACGCGATTATCGCATCGGTGCAAGCGCCTACCCTACCCGCCTTGGAGCAAGGCTCTAAGGTAACGTAGAGCGTCGCGCCTTCGGTATTTTCGCCACGTTTGCGAGCGGAGGCGATCGCCGCGACCTCTGCATGGGCGAGCCCGCACCGCTTGTGGTAGCCCTCACCGATTATCCTGCCGCGCTTGACGATGACCGCGCCGACCGGAGGATTCGGGCGCGTATGACCCTCGCCCTTTTCGGCGAGTTTCAACGCCCGACGCAGATATTCGACGTCGCTCACAGACTCTTGGCGTACTTGTCGAGGACGCCGTTGACGAGCGTGCGGCTCTTCGGCGTGGAAAACCAGTTGGCGAGGTCGATGGCCTCGTTGATTATCACCGCCTTGGGAACGTCGGTGTTCTTAAGCTCCCACATCCCCATTCGCAAAACGGCGCGCTCGACCGTGCCGAGCCGCTCGATTCCCCAATCCTCGCTAAGGAGCTCGGTAATCTTTCCGTCCAGCTCGCGCAAATTCTCCAATACTCCCAAGACGCGCGCTTCCGCGAAATCCTTGAGCTTTCCACGGGCGCGTTCACCGCCGGTTCCGCCGTCCTCGTCTTCCAGCGTCGTCATCTGATCCCAATAGCCGTCGATGAAAGCGCGAACGTCGTCCGGCGGATTGAGATCCGCCGCCGTTAGCAGCTGAATCGCCCATTCGCGGGCCTGTCTGCGCGTAGTAGTCATTTGCTTAAATTAATATTATATCATCATTTGCCGCACAGCTTCAACCACACCCGCAGAAACTCGGAGTCGCTCCACGCCTGCGCGGTGCAGCCCTTTTGGGCGTGCGGTGCGTCGCCGTCCGCGTTTTCGCTGATGTGGCCGATCGTCCCGGTGTTGAAATTCTCGACGGAACCAGCGAGCAGGGAAAGCGCGACCTCGCGAGGACACGACTTCGTAAGCTGCAACGCCTCGGCGTAAAGCGGAAACTGCCACGCCCAAACCGTGCCGTTATGGTAGGCGGGCTTGCGCGAAGAATCCTCGTCTCCGGTGTAGACGCCTCGATAAAGCGGATTTTCCGCGTCGAGCGAACGCATTCCTCCGGGGACGAGCAACTCTTCCGTCGCACGAAGTATCGACTTGTCGTCGAGAACGCCGAGCGTGATCAGAAAGAGCTGATTCGGGCGAACGGTCGGTTCGGGCTTGGCCGCTTCCGCGCTTTCGCCCGACGGCGCGGCAAGACAATCCCAGTAACCGTTGCCGTCCGGCCGCTTCATAAACCGCTTCACCGATTCAAGCGCCCGCGCGGCAAGTTCGTCGCGTTTCAAATAGCGAAGCGCCGAAATCCAAAGCGCCTGAATCTCGATTGGATAGCCAACGCGCGGCGTGCAGGCGGGGTAGTTGGTGTCCATCCACGTAAAATGCGACGGCGACCAGACGAGGGCGCTTTTCGAATCGACCTTGATGCCGTTCGGCGTACCCTTGAGGTAATTGTCCACAATCGACTCGCAAGTCGCCTTCAGTCGCTTGAAATCGGCTTTCGCGAGATCCGGCGAAGCCGCCTCCAGCTCCTCCACGCACCGAACGAACCAAAGCTGCGCATCGGTGGTATCGCGATTGCCGGCCTCCTTGCCGTAGATGATGTTGGGAAGCGTACCCTTTTCCTCGAACGCGGCAAACGCCTTCAGAATCTTCAGCGAATCCGAATAGCGACCCGAGGCGATCATCCCGCGCATGAAGATGAAGGTGTCGCGACCCCAATCGAGGAACCACGGATAGCCCGCGATCACCGTTTTCAAATCGTCGCGCTTCACGATGTAGAGGTCGAGAGCCTGCGAAAGCGCGGCCGAAAAGGTAAGCGGACGAAGATTGAACTCGGACGGCTGAAAAGCGTCGAGCGGCGCACCGTCGTAAACGCCGACGATCTCGACGGCTTCGCCGATTGCGAGATCCGCGCTGATCCAACCCGGAGAGAAGAGATCGCCCGAACCGTCTTGTCCGCGCTCCGCTTCCTCGGGGTGCGCCACATTGTACATCCACTGCGGTTCGTGGTGACAAACGCCGCCTTTTACGGCGAGCGAGAACTCCTTGTCGTAGGGCTTGAAGACAAAACCGCCTTCCGTCGTCCGAACACTCTTGGGGAAGAGATCGTCCGGCCCCTGATACGCCTTGGTGGAAGCATGGAAGCTGCGCCACTCCACATCGGGGCGAAAGACGAGCCGCACCCGATCGCCGACGTCGTTCTCCGGCGCCTCCTCGCGCAGAACGGAAAGCTTGACGGCGTTCGCACCGGTCGCGAACGACAACGTGAACACGAAAGCCGTTTCCTTGCCCATGCCGCAAGGAACGGTGAAGTGCCACCTCGCCTCGCGACCCGCCGGATCCGCCGTGAACTTCGTAACGCAACGCTTGTCGAATTCGCGCAGATAACCCTCGCGCTGCAACCAACAGCGAGTGCGTGCCCAAAGATTGAGCCGATCCGACGGCACGGCGGGGTTTGGATTCGCCGCCAGCATCGCGTCGTATTGCGAGCGAATCTCGCCCCACCCGACGCGAACCTGACTCGCGGCGCCCGCGCCGTTCGAAAGAATCGTCCGGTATTCGGGATGGCGGCGGACTTCCTCGCCGGACAGCGAAAGCTTCGCCTTCGCGAGTCGCGAACGGGGCGTAACGAGGAACTTGCTCCTGATTCGCGTCGCCTTGCCGGGAGCGTAAACCGCCATTTCGAGATAAAGTTCGCGGCACCGCGAACCGTCGCCCTTGTAATGCGGCACGTCGAACCTGACCGAAAGCCCCTTCGAGGTGCGAATGCGAATCGTCTTTCCGTTCGAAGGATCGACCAACCGCACGCGGAAGTGGTGCGGAGCGGAAACCTCCAATATCTGCCCTTCGGGAACGGCGACGACGCGCTTAACGTCGCGCGGATAACTCCAGTGAAATAGCGCACTTCCCGTTTTCGCATCCGCATCCGCGATTTCGTCGGCGCGGCCGACGCACCGCGAAAAGCACCGAACTTCGCCAGGCCCCAGCCGGACTCCCGCGCCCAAATCGATCTCGCCGCCGTTCAAAAGGTCGTGCACCGCGCCAAGGCGAAACTTCTTCGCATCCCACTCGACGAAAGCGTCCTTCACGCAATCGAGATTTGCCAAAACGAGCGTTTCGTCCTTCGCGCCCGAATTGCGCACCACCGCGAGCGTGTTGCCCTCTCCGCGAGTGACGACTTCCAGCTTGCTCGCCCCGCGAAACGCCGAATGCTCGTCGAGAATGCGATTCAACCGCCCGACGAGATCGAGCATGTTCGAGGACGCTCCCCAGTTGAGATCGTTTCTTCCGTGTACGTCGATCTTCTCTCGCGCGTACCACTCCACGCCATTGGCGATTCCCCACGCGCCCTGCCAGGAAAGCAACGCCGCGAGTTGCACACGAAGCCGCGCGTAGACCTCGCCGCCCTTCGCGAGCCGATCGTTGTCGTGAGTCTCGGCGAAATGAACGAGCGTTCCGTAGCGCTCCGAGCGACGAATCGCGTTCGGCAAATACCACTCGAACCCTCCGCGATCGTAGGTCTGGAAAACTTCCGAATAGGCCCAATCGAGATTCGCTTCGGCGAGCAGCGCGTCGGTGAGCTTGATGTCGCCGCCGAGACCTTCGAGCATGAAAACGGTGTCGGGATACTCCTCGCGAACGCGCGCGACGATGTACTCCCAGGTCTTGAGCGGAATCATATACCCCGCGTCGCATCTGAATCCGTCCACCCCCGTACGGCACCAAAAGAGAAACACCTCCGCCATGTAGGCGCAAAGCTCGCTATTGCGATAATCGAGCTCGACGAGATCCGCCCATTTTACTCCCCACGCGCCCGGCGAAACGAACTTGCCGTCGGATTCGCGATGGAACCATTCGGGGTGGTGGGTTTGCAAAGTCGAGGCCCAACCGGTGTGGTTCGCCGGCAGATCGACGAAAAAGAGTCCGTTTCGCGAATGAACCGCATCGATCAGCTCCTTGAACTGGTCGAGCGGCGTCGCGCGCTCGTCGAATTCCGCCATCGCCGGATCGACCGAAAGAAAGTCCAGCGCGGCGAAAGGACAGCCGTATTCTCCCATAACCGCGTACGTCGTCGGCACCGGAAAAGGCGGCAGCGTCTGGATGATGCGGAAGCCCATCGTATCCATGATGACGGGAAGTCGCCGCGCCACCTCGCGAAACGAGCCGAACTGTCTCGGAAAAACGGTGTAGATCGAATTCAACTTGCGCGTTTCGGCGCTCTCCACCTTGATGTGGGTGTTACTGCCCTCCGGCCATTCAGGAACATTCGAACCTTCCGGAAAGAAGCAGGCCTTGCCGGAAAAAAGCCCCACCTCGTCGAGCAAAATCTCCGCCCGAAACTTGCCGGGCGCGATTTCGGCGAGCGGAACATCCGACCACGCCTTCGCCATCGGCGTTTCGCCGCGCTCGGTTTCGGCGATGATTTCGCGCCGTCGCACCCGTGCGTGCGAAAGATTGGTGCGAAAAGCCGCGCGACCTTTGCGCGGGCGATCGAGTTCAAGCGTGACGACGAGCGTGTCGCCTCGCCATTTCAAGAGAAAATCCTCGGGAGACGGCGTTTGCTTCATGCCCAGACCTTTTTGAGAAGCTCGAGACCTCGCTTGAGATCGGCTTCGGGAATCATCATATTCGGCTCCAGAACAAGGTGTTTCGCCGAAAACGCGAGATCCCTGAGCTTGGCGAAGTCGATCTTGCCCATACCGGGAGCGAGATGATCGTCGCCGCCCTCGGAATCGTTAACGTGCAAGCCAACGACATTCTCGCGGCAACCGGGAATCACCACGTCGTGTCCGGTGTCGAACCACGCCTTAACCCAATCTCCCGCGAGCAGCGGCATTTCGACGGCGTTGGGGAAACCCTCGTAGTAGGGAAGATTCTCAAGCCCGAGAACGACACCGTGCTTCTCGAGTTCGGGAACGAGCGCTTCCAGCTCGCGCTTCAATATCTCGACCATTTTCAGCCCGCGACGCGTTCGCTTCCACACCCGAAGACGCTTAAAGAGCGAAGGACACATCACCCGCCCCGCGTGCAGCACCACCGCGCTCGCGCCCATTTCCGCGGCAAAGCGAACGTTTTTCAGAACCTGAAAGCGCGCCATCGCCCGCGCCTCGGCATCGAACGAAGCGAGCGCGTAAAGTTCGGGATAACCTTGCGGAGCGCTGAGCGGCACGGGACAAAACGCGTGAATGCTTCCAACCGGCATTTTGGAGAGTCGACGCTTGAACCCCTTTACCTGTTCGTCGGTGGTGTGAAAGCCGAGTTCCAGCCCCTCGAAGCCGAGCTCCATCGCCTTGTCGGCGATTTCCTCGCCCGAGGCCATTCGCCGATTGCACCAGTTCGTGGAAAGCGAAAATTTCATTCGAACGCCATCCTGTCCATCATGTACGAAACGACCGCGTCGTCGTTGAGCGAACGCTCGCTTCTCCGATACGCCTCTTCAATCGCCTCGATGTTGCCGAACGCGCGATAACGCGGAATCTTCCCGCCGACCATCATTTTGCGCGCAAACTCCATCAGCGTCTTGTAAAACGCCTTGCGGACATAGGCGACCTCCTCGGCGACGGCGGAATCCTTAAGCTCCTTCAGTTTGGCGACGAGCCGCTCGACGTCCTTGGCGGCGAAAGCGTCCTCGACCTCGGCGAAGTCCTCTTCGCCCAACGTACCCGCGGGCAGTTTGAGATCGATGCGCTGAGTGCGGGAGACGATGGTCGGAAGGATCGCGTCCGGCTGGTCGGTCAGCAGAAAATACATCGTCTTCGGCGGCGGCTCTTCCAACGACTTCAAAAAGGCGTTCGCCGATTCCTGACGCATGCGATCGGCGCCGCGGACTACTCCGACCTTCCAACCGCCGGAAAACGCGGTAGTGGACATCGGCTCGAGGATTTTCTCGCGCATCGCCTCGACGGTTATGATTCGCGCCTTGCCCTCGCTCTCCAAAATCGCGACGTCGGGATGGCTCGCGCTTTCGATCTGCCGCACATCTTCGGGAAACAGCTTCTTCAAGACCATTTGCGCAAGCTCGTGGCAATTGCCGCCGACCTCACCCACGACAAGATAGCCGTGGGCGGCATGACCGGAGTCGATGGCGCGGGAAATCAGCTTATACGCTTCAGCGACTTCCATACCTCGTTCCAAACTTCCTCGACCGAGTCGTTGGCGTCGATGACGACGATGCGATCCTTCTCGCGACGGGCGAGTTCCAAAAAGCCCTCGCGCAAACGACGATGAAAATCCTCGCCCGCCCGTTCGATACGATCGGCCTCGGTGGCGGTAGCCGCCTCCCGCCCGCGCATCCGCACGCGAGCGACCTCGGGCGAAACGTCCAAAAGCAGCGTTAGGTCGGGCTTAAGATCGTCGCACGCAAACCCGTTCGCCGTCTCCAGGAGCTTCAAGTCGATTCCGCGACCATACCCCTGATAGGCGAAAGTCGAATCGCTGAAACGGTCGGAAACGACCCACGCGCCGCGTTCGAGCGCCGGACGAATCACCTTTCTTACGAGTTGCGCGCGCGCGGCAAGGAAGAGCAAAAGCTCGCTGGCCGCACAAGGCGCGTCTTCGTCCTGATCCTTGATGAGACGGCGAATCTCCTCCGCGAGCGGCGTTCCGCCGGGTTCGCGGGTAAACACCGTTTCCACACCGGAAGCTTCCAACGCCTCCTTGAGGCGTTTCGCCTGAGTGGACTTGCCGCACCCTTCGCCGCCTTCCAGGGTTATAAACTTGCCTCGTGCCATTCCCAGCGTCTATTATACCAAATTCTATAGCTCGACGGCGTCAAGCTCGTTTTACATCTTATGCGGCTTATGCCGAAGTTGCGGTCATTATACCATTTCCCGTCCGCCCCGGTCAATCCGCCCTGTACGCGGGGTGCTCCGAAGCGACTCTATAGCGCATTCCAATGCTCGGCGGTAATCTCATCCGCCGAAAAGATCGCGATTCCGTCCGCTCCGGCGGCGAGCGAAAGCTTCCTCGCCTCGCGAAGCTCGTCCGGCGAAAGCCCCAACCCCTCGGGGTCGGTAACGTTCGCGCGTTCGCGATAGCGCCTAACGACCTTCAGCCCCGAATAAAGCGCGCGCTCGCGCGCCGCCGTCCGTTCGCCGCGAACCCGTTCGCCGATCCAATCGACGCCCTGCAAATAAAAGTCGTTGTAGTTCATCGCGAAAAACGCATCCACCTCCCAATTCGCCCAATCCTGCCTAACCATTTTCGCGGAACGATCCTCGGGGAATACGTCGGCGCTTACCTTCTTGCCCTTCGCGTGAACGGCCTCGGCAACGGCGTTTACGCATTTCGTCAGCGTCTTTTCGCGAAACCGCGCCCACGAAACCGTATTACTCATCGAGGCATAATCCTTAAGACATTCATCGCAATAACAATAATCCGCCTTCGGGTATTCGCCGCGCTTCCAATCGTGAGCGGTCTTCTTGGCGTATTTCGCCCACAGTCCTTCGGCGAGAATCACATCGGCGTAGCGAATGTAATCGAGTTGAACGTAATCCACCGCCTCGAACGAGGCGATGGCGGCGCATTTCTCGCGCAAATACTCGACGACCCCGCTTTTGTGCGGGTCGAGAACGGCGTAATACTCGACGTAAGGACGATTTTCCTTGTCGGCGGCGCTTTCCCCCAACTTATTGACCGCGTACCACGAGCGCGGCGCATCGCCTTTAAGCAGCATCGTAACCCATGCATGATATTCAAGGCCGCATTGGTGCGCGAGACGCGAAGCGACGTCATGCGCGGAAAGATCGTCGCCCGCGCCGACGCACACGCCAGTTACGCCGTTCGCCGCCCACTCCCGAAAGCGCTTGAGAAGTTCGCCCTCGTCCACCGAGGCGCGATTCCAACCGTACCAAACGAACGTTTTCGGCTGAACGAGCCGCACCTTGCCCCAACGATGCGGCATGTGCATATCCACCTTGCCGGTCGGGCCCCAAGTCCAATTCTCCTCCTGCTCGCGCTTCAGCCACTCGACTCGAGAAAAGCCGACGCGCAAAACGGCGTTCGCCTCGATCGGGCGCTTAAAGCCGTTCGCGAGCGCCGCGCTCGGGAGCGCGACTTCCAGCGTCCATCCGTCCTTCGTGCGAGCGGTCGCGCTTTTGAGCCCCTCGGCGTTCCACTGGTGCATGACGTGCGTCCCGTTCGGCGAAGAATAGGGTCGCGTCAAAAAGAGATCGAAGAGCGTATTTGCGGCATTGAACTCGAATTCGAAGTAGTTCTCGCCGTCACCGTCGGGATCGACGAAAATCTCGAAGTCGTTGTCGTGCCAGACGATATCGTCTCGATTGGTTAGCGACCAAGTTACGTTCGGCTCTTCGAGCTCGGCGAATACATAGAGGTAGTCGTCGTCCCACGCCATCTTCGCCCGCGTTCGATAAACCGGCTTTTTCGCCTCGTCGCCGGTGATATCGCAAAACTCCTCCGTCCACGGAGCGTTCGCCCAGCATTCGTCGTCGCCCTTGCCGTCGATCGTCGGCGCATTATCCGTCTTCGCCGCCGCGTATTCGCAAGGCGGAGGCAATTCCGCCGCGCCGAGCGTGAAGGCGGCGAGAACGAAAAGCGCCAAGATTCTCACGCGCCGAGCGCCTTCCGTTCGAGCTCGAAGAGCTTGCGAATCCCCTTCTTCGCAAGCCGCTTAAGCGCTTCGAGGGATTCCTCGGTAAAGGGCTCATGTTCCGCCGTGCCTTGGATTTCAACGAACCTACCGTCGTCGGTCATCACCACGTTCAGATCGACTTCCGCGGTCGAGTCGTGGATATAGTCGAGATCGAGCGTGGGCTTGCCGGCGCAAACGCCGACCGAAACTGCGGCAATGCGACGCTTAATCGGGTTTTCGGCGATGACCTTGTCCTTAAGAAGTCGATTCACCGCGTCGACGAGCGCCACCATGCCGCCAGTAATCGAAGCGCAGCGCGTTCCGCCGTCGGCTTGCAAGACGTCGCAATCGATCGTGATTTGCCGCTCACCGAGCTTTTCCATATCCACCGCCGCGCGGAGCGAACGCCCGACGAGCCGCTGGATCTCCGTCGAACGAGCGTCGAGCTTGAGCTTTTTGATGTCGCGATCCTTGCGATCCGGTGTCGAGCTCGGCAGCATCGAATACTCGGCGGTAACCCAGCCCTTGCCGCTGTCCTTTAAAAACGGCGGCACCTTGTCGGAAACGCTCGCCGTACACAGCACCCAGGTGTTGCCCCACTTCACCAAAACCGACCCCGCGGCGTATTTGGTGAAATTGCGGATGAACTCGACTTTTCTCAATTCGTTCGACTTTTTCATGACTGCTTCTCCAGAATCTCGGCGGCGAGCCGCACCATCTCGACGCAAGGACGCTTGCGGTAGTATTCGCTCGTGCGCGCTTCGGGCGAGCCGCCAGTCGAAGCGCCGACGCCCTCGAGCAATTCGCGGCAGACGATCGAACCGCACGCGTCCTTGAAGTCCAAGGCGAAATTCTGCACCGCCGGATAGACGCGCACCTTGTCGGGGCCGCGCCGCATGCCGATTACCAAGGTAGCGCCGGTAACCGCGCCGCAAACCTCGCGAAGCCGCCCGACTCCGCCGCCCAATCCCGACGAAAGTTTTTTCGCCGTTTCGAGGTCAAGCCCCAAATCCTCCGCGAAAGCGCAAAAAACGCTCTGCGAGCAGTTGAGCCCGCTTTTGAAAAGTTCTTCCGCCTTGTCCGCCTTGGTCATAATTCAACTCCTATTAGCGTCAAATACCAATTGACAATGTGAGTTCCGTAAAAAGTCGCAATCATCGTGGCGATGGCGATATAAGGGCCGTAGGGTATCTCCACGAACTTGCCGAGACGCGCCTTGTTAAGCGCAATTAGCGCAAGCCCGACAACCGACCCGAGTAGCGCGGAGAGAATTAAAACGAGAATCACCATTAAGGGCCCGTCGACGGCACCCACCGCGCCCATCAAAAGAACGTCTCCCAAACCCATCGCCTCGCGCTTGAACGCTTTAGTGCCGAGAAAGCGAATAAGCCACATAAGGCCCAATCCTACCGCCAAGCCCGCAAGCGAATAGAAAACGGGAATCGCCGAGCCAAACATCGACGCCAAAATCGCCGATGTCAAAACCCCGAGCGCCATCCCGCCGATGGTAACGAAATCGGGCAAGAGCTTGTGGTCGAAATCGATGAACGAGCCGACGATCAAAAGCGAAATCCAAATCCACGATTTCACCACCGACAAAACCGCAAGTAAATGTACCTGACCACGCGCGAAGAAACCCGCATAGACCGAAAAAGTCGCGAGAAACAGCGCCCCGCCCAAGAGTTCGACGAAAAGGTAACGCGGAGAAATCGGCGACTTGCAATCCAAACACCGTCCCCGCAGAAAAAGCCACGAAACGATCGGCAAGTTGCAATACCACCGAATCGGCTTTCCGCACTTGGGGCAATGCGAGGGCGGGCGAACGATCGACTCGCCGCGCGGCACGCGGTAGATAACCACGTTCAGAAACGAGGCGATGGACGCGCCGAAGGTGAAGACCAGTATCGACAAGAGCAGGCGGAAAGTTTCGGTATTCATGCGCGATCCAGAATTTCGAAGAGATTGCGGTTGTAGCCCATGGTAACGAAATGGCGTCCGCTCGCATGCGCGACCGAAGCGGAAAGATCGGCGATTACGCCGTCATCGCGGAAACAAAGCCGCACGCCGTCGGAAAGATCGAAACCCGCTTCGCCGACGACGACGCGATTCGGATTGCGCGCGCGCACCGAGGCGAACATTTCCGTCGTAATGCGCCGCGCTTCGGCCGCGAACCCGCCCATATTGCGTCGGACGAGTTCTTCCGCGATCTTGGCGGCGGCGCTTTCGATCTCCGATTCGGTAACCCTAAAGCCGTAGGCGTATTGGTTGCGCTCGCGCGCCGGCGACAACAGGAGCGGAAACCTCCGACGACCGTAGATAAGCACCACGAAAAACCCGAACCCCGCAACCGCCACTACCGGCGCGATTCCCAGCGACACCCAAAGCCCGACAATGCCGGCGAAATGTGCGAACGGCGGACACAGCACCGCGTATACGAGAATGTCCGCGACGAAGGTAAGCGCACAAGCGAGCGTGTAGCGCTCGACGAAAAGATAATAGGAATTGAAGAGGAAGACGAACGGCGCACCAACGAATCCAATCGCCACCAATCTAACCGCCTTGGCCGCGATCACGACGTGCTCCGGATCGTCAAGCCCGACGAGCCGCACCGCAAGTTCGGGAAAGATCGCGAAAAGCGCCGCCGCCAATATTCCCTCGGCGAACGCCACCTTCATCGCATCGTTCATCACTCGTCGCACGCTTCGAGCGTTCCGCTCGCCGAAATAAATGCCGACTATCGGCTGCACCGCCGCCGAGACCCCGTTAAAGAGCAAGGTCAGGTTAATGCAAACGAGCACCACCGACAATACCGGCAACATCTCCGAGCCGAACTCCACGATCACCAGTTTCGCCAGCATGAAGAAGAGCAGCGACCAACAAAGCGACACGCTGGCGTCGGCAAAAGAACTCTTGCATACGAGTACGAGATCGCCAAACCGAAAGTGGCCCACGAGACGCAAGGTGTTCGCCTTTTTGAGAAAATGACTCGAAAGCGACGCAACCGCGAGCACATTGCCAATTACCGTGCCGAGCGCGCAACCGGCGACACCCATCACCCGACAAAGGAAAAACGAAGCGACGATATTGCCGGCAATCAGACTCGCGTATCCGCAAGCGCAGGCGACCATGTCGCCGTCGGCGTAGACGAGGGCGATCAAGTACAGAGTCATCGGCAGCAAAATTGTGCACGGCGCGTACCATCGCCAATAGGAACGCGCCGCCTCGGTGGCGGCGTCGGCGGCGCCGAAAAACCCGAGAAACGCCTCGCGCCCGAGAACGAAAACGACGAAAAACGCCGCGCCGAACATGAGCACGCTCCAAAAGCCCTGCGAAAACATTTCCGAGGCGCGGCGCGAATCGAGCCGCCCGATTTCAAGCGAGAAGCGAATCGCCGTGCCGGTGCCGATGAGCGCGGCGGTGAACTGGACGAGATTGAAGACCGGCTGCAAAAGATTGATGCCCGCGAGCGCGGTTTCGCCGACGATGTTGCCGGCGATTACCGTATCCGCCAAGGCGAGCAGGAACTCCGCCCCCATTCCGCAGGTGGCTACGAAAAGAAGCGCTCGAAACTTCCTTACGCCGAAATCCATAGGAGGCGACGCTTCAGCCCTTCGGCGGCAAAGCGAATTTCGTCCGTGGTGTACTTAGCGGTATCGAACACAAAATCGACCTTGAGCCCGTCGGCGTCAACGTGCGGATGCAGCTCCAGCTGGTTGCCGGCGGAAATCGGCGTCTTGATCTGGTGGAACCGGATCGCTCCGGGGATGTCGCCGCCGGTTTCGTCGCCGTAATCGGAACTCACCATCAGCGACTCGAACGATTCCATGCCGAGCGAACTCACGCTCGCAAGCGCGTACTCCGAGCAGTACTCGTAGGCCGCGGATTCGGCGATTTGGCGCTGCAACGCCGCGAGTCCTTCGCGCGCGGTTTCGCCCGCCGGAGATTTGACGCGAATCGCGATTACGCCCATGTAAAGACCCATTGCGTCGCGAGTATCGTCGTCCGCGAGGTCGCGCCTGGCGACCACTTTGGTAAAGAGGACGTCGTCGATGCGGTTGAACTCCTGCAATGCCTTGCCCCAAGCGTATTCCACCGCCGCATTGAGCGTAGCCCGACTCTCGCTCGCCACCTTCTGCAAACGAGAAGTCTCCTCGGCGGTAAGCGAAATCGTCAACATATTGTCGACGGCGCGCTTCTCGGGCGGAATGTCAACTCCCGCCGACGGAATCACCGACTTTTTGGTAAATCCGTCGAGCAATTTGCCCCAGTATTCCATCGCCGGCGCGGTATCGCGCGAGGTGATGTCGCAAACGAACTTGCAATAGCGGAACGACTTCACCCGCTCGGGAACGAGCGCATCGGGGAATATTCGTCGCCACAGTCGCTGAATTCTGCCCGCGAAACCGCGATGGGTGCGCATTTCGTCGCTCAAGTAACGGCGAAAATCGCCGATGAAGGTCTGCACGCAACAGCCATCGAAAATCGCGTGACTGAGCGAAAAGAGCAAAATGCAGCCACCCTCCTTCAACTTGAACATATGGAGTCGCGCGAGCGAATCCTCTTCCAAGTCGAACGGAACGGAAATCGCGTCCTTCATCGCCTTTTCGAGAGAAACGAACTTTTTGAGCGAAAACTCGATCTTCCGGCCCTTGAGCACAATCTGCAGCGGGTCGTCGAGATTGCGGTAGATAATCGCGGTACGAAACGCCTCGTGGCGCGCGGCAAGTCGATCGAGCGCGCGTCTAACGTGCACGGCGCGCGGCACGACGTCAAGCCGATACATCAATAGCTCGGTGAAGCCCTGACGAGCGGTATCGTCGTCCGCCGCCATGGTCATCACTTCCTGAAGCCCGACGACCGGATACGCCCGCTCGATTTCCATTCCCTGCGCGGCGTAATGCTCGATCGTGCGCTTTTTCGCGTCCTCGCCCCACTTGGCGAAATCCCACTTCTTCGTCTCTTCCAACAGCTCGCGATCCTCCTTCTCGACCTCGCCTTTCACCGCCGCAAGTTCGCGAACGGTATTGAACCGCAAAACATCGGCGACCGTAACGACGTGTCCGCGCTTCTTGAGCATCGAAACAAGCCTAATCGCCTTAAGCGACTCTCCGCCAAGCGCGAAAAAGCTATCGAGCGCGCCGACCTCGACTTTCGCCGGAAGACTCAGCACCTCCTTGAACGCCTCCGCCACCAATCGTTCGCGATCGTTAGCCGGCTCCACATACTCAACCGTTCTGCCAATCTCCGGATCCGGCAGCCGTTTGCGATCGATCTTGCCGTTCGGCGTCATCGGCATCTCCCGAAGTTCGACAAACGCCTCCGGAATCATATAGTAGGCGAGCGACTTTTCGAGATGCGATTTAAGCGCCGACTTGTCGACCGCACTCTCGACCGTGTAATAGAGGACAAGATGCTTGATACCGCCGAGTTCCTTCGCCGCCGCCGCCACCATGCCGATTCCGGCGAAGGATTTCGCGACGTTCTCGATCTCGCCGAGTTCAATGCGGAAACCGCGAATTTTGACTTGATGGTCGATACGTCCAAGGCACAAAAGTTCGCCGTCCTCGTTCCACTTTGCGAGATCGCCTGTGCGATACATCTTCTCGCCCGGCAAAAACGGACAATCGACGAACGCCGCCTTGGTCTTGTCGGGCTGATTCCAATAACCCGCGCCCATTTGCGCACCCGCAAGGCAAAGTTCGCCCACCTCGCCCGGCGGCAATAGCTTCATATCCTTGTCGACGATAAAGTTCCAGGTATTCGGGTGGGGACGACCGATTGGAATGTTGGCGGCGTCCTTGTCGAGATCGACGACATGCGCCGAACATCCAATGGTGAACTCGGTAGGACCGTAAAGATTGACGACTTCGATATCCGGACGCTGCTTGCGGAACGGCAGCAACTTCTCGCCGCACAAAAGAACGTAGCGAAGCGACACTTCGCAGTTGTTCAAAAGCTCCGTGCCGAACTGCGTACCGAGAACCATGCCCTCAATCTTGCGCTCCTTGAGAAACTCGTTCACCGCGTCGAGATCCTTGCGGATTTCCTCGTGGATGACGTGCACCTCGCCGCCAGCGGCGAGCGTGCCGCAAAGATCCATCACCGAAAGATCGAAGCAGAACGAGCAATGCTCGGCGGCGCGAAAGCCGGGTTTTAGATCGAAGCGCTTGATCTGCCAAGCGATGAACGCACGAAGCGCCTTATGCGGAAGCATGACTCCCTTCGGCCGTCCCGTGGAGCCGGAGGTGTAGAGCATGTAGGCGAGGCCGTCCGGGGTTGCGAGATTGATTTTCGGCAAGGCCAGCGCCTTGATACCATAGTGTTTCTTCAGCGCCAAAAGCCAATCGACGTCAATCGTAACCTTCGCCCCGCAATCCGCGATCATATAGTCGATGCGATCCGCCGGATATTCTGGATCCACCGGAACGTAGCACGCGCCGGCGCGCAAGACGCCGATAACGGCGATCATGAACTCCTTGCATCGCGGCATCTTGACGAGCACGAAATCGTTCGGCTTCACCCCCAATTCGACCAGACGATTGGCGACCACCTTGGTGTAGAGCGCGAGTTCACCGTAGGAGATCTTGCCGTCCACATCGGCGACGGCGGTTTTCCCGGAACGTTCCTCGGAGTGGCGAAGGAACATATCGACGAAAGTCTCGTTGCGATTGTAGTCGAGCTCTTCGCCCCGCGACAGCTCCATTATTCGCTTTTCGATTTCGGCAGTCATGGTAAATCCATCAGTCCTTCAATAACGTGGCGGTGGTGCGAAAAGTATGTCGATTGACGAGAAAGACGAGCACCCCTTCGTCCGTCTCGTGGCTGGAAATCATCCCGATGCGCCGCACGCCCTCGCGTTTTACGATCTCGTCCAAAACGTCGAGATTGCTTTGCGTACACAAGTTGTCTTTGAAAAACTCCGCCTCGCCCTTCGAGTTCGCGGTGACGATCGGCAACAAGTCGAAAAGATACCAGCCGCTGGCGACGATTTCCACCGTTAGCGCATTTTCGGATCCGCCCTCCGCCCCGATTCCGGCAAGCTCCTTCGTAGTCGAGACCGAAACGCAACCAACGAGCGACAACGCCACCACCAACATCCCCAAAGTCCTATTCATTGCGATTTTCCTCCCCGGCATCTCGAATTAGCGTTCCGGAAATTTGCACCTCGCGAGCGCACAGAATATACGGAACGACAACCGGAAACGGCAACCCCGGAACGTCGAAAGTAACCGTTTCGCGATTCACCATCGTCACTCCGACCGCCCGCGCGCCCTTGGCCTTCACCCGCTCGGCGAAACGCCGTTGAATAATCTCGTTCGTAACCTGATCGTCAAAAAACACGAGCGGAAACCAATGACTCTCGTCGGTATCTCCGCAACAAATCGGAATCGTGTAAAAAAGATACCATCCGCAATTCTCCACAAACAAATGTTCGACGATTTCGCCGTCTTCGTTCGCGAACTTGCATTGCGAAAGCGTCGGCGAACTCGCCGGATAAATGTAGTAGCATCCGGACAGGACCAACGCTCCAAGCAAAGACCAGACGAGTTTCATTCCGCCTTCAACTCCCTTTCCATTATCGCCTTGACCGCGTCGGCGGCGACGTACCCCCTGTAGCAAAGCGCGTAAACGAGCTCGCAAATCGGCATATCCACACCCAGCTTGTGCGCGATTTCGTGAACCACCTTGGAATTCCACACACCCTCGGCGACCATTTGCATCGAGCCGAGGATGGCGTCGATCTTTTCTCCGCGTCCGAGCCGTTCGCCAACCGAGTGGTTACGCGAATGCACCGAAGTGCAAGTCACGATCAAGTCGCCGATGCCGGCGAGACCGGAGAGCGTCTCGGGTTTTCCGCCATAGGCAATTACAAAACGCTTCATCTCCGCCAGTCCCCGGGTAATGAGCGCGGCGCGGGTATTGTCGCCAAAGCCCATCCCGTCCGAACACCCGACGGCAATCGCGAGAACATTCTTTATCGCTCCGCCGATTTCCACCCCGGCCGGATCGTTCGAAGTGTAAACGCGGAATCGAGGCCCCGACCATATCCGTTGCACCCGCTTCGCCTTTTCCTCGTCCTCGCATGCCGCCACAATCGCCGTTGGAATTCCCCGCGAGACTTCCTCGGCGTGGGTCGGTCCCGCCAGCGCAACGATATCCCCAACGCCCAGCGCCTCCTTGCCGAGATCGGTCATCCGCCGATTGGTCTTTTCGCACAGTCCCTTGGTGAGCGAGACCACGAGCTTGGAGTCGTCGACGAGACCCTTGAAGCCGGAGACCACCGAAGTAAAATACTTGGACGGCGGCGCCAACACCACAACTTCGGCGCCGTCAACGGCCTCCGCACGATCGGCGGTAATCTCAAGCGACGGCGGAAGTTCCACGCCCTTAAGGAACTTCTCGTTACGCCGAGTCCGCTTCATTTCCTCCACATACTCGGGGAACGCCCCCCAAAGCGTCACCGAATGGCCGTAGCCGGCGAGCAACATCGCGTTCGCCGTTCCCCATCCACCGTCGCCAATGACCGCGATCTTCATAGCATATGTCCCATTTTGCACTTCTTCGTGTCCAAATATCTCCGATCGTGTTCGTTCGGCGGAATGACAATCGGCACCCGCTCGACGATTTCGATCCCGTAGCCCTCCAAGCCGGCGATCTTGCAAGGATTGTTGGTCATGAGCCGCAGCTTGCGAATCCCGAGATCGATCAGAATTTGCGCGCCTTCGCCGTAGTCGCGCAAATCCGGCGGAAATCCGAGCGCAACGTTCGCCTCCACCGTATCCAAGCCCTCCTCCTGCTTGCGATAGGCATGAAGCTTGTTCGCAAGCCCGATGCCGCGACCTTCCTGACGCATGTACAGTACCGCTCCGCGTCCTTCGCGCTCGATCATCGCCATCGCCTCGTGAAGCTGCGCTCCGCAATCGCAACGCTCGGATCCGAGCACATCGCCGGTAAAGCACTCGGAGTGCACCCTCACGAGCGCCGCCTTCCCGTCGCCAACGTCGCCCTTGACGAGCGCAAGATGCTCGAGTCCGCTTACCCGACTGCGATACATCTTCAGCCGAAAATGACCGTGTTCCGTCGGCAGATCCACCTCTTCCACCGCATCCACCAACCGATCGTTGCGCCGACGGTAGGCGATGAGATCGGCGATTGTCATCATCTTCAGCTTGTGCCTCTTCGCAAACGCCGAGACGTCGTCAAGCCGCGCCATCGTACCGTCGTCCTTCATGATTTCGCAGCAAAGTCCGACCTCCTTGAGCCCCGCCAAGCGGCAAAGATCGACCGTGGCCTCGGTGTGACCGGCGCGCTTCAGCACTCCGCCCTCGCGGGCTTCAAGCGGAAACATGTGACCGGGACGACGAAAATCGTTCGGCGTCACTCCGTTCTCGACGCATTTTCGAGCGGTAATCGAACGCTCCTCGGCGGAAATTCCGGTGGTGGTGGACTTGGCGTCGATCGAAACGGTGAAGGCGGTATGGTGGTTGTCGGTATTTTCGCGCACCATCTGGGGCAAGTCCAACTTGCGGCACCACGCGGCGCTCATCGGCATGCAAATAAGACCCTTGGCATGTGTCGCCATGAAGTTCACGTTCTCGCGCGTGGCGAATTCGGCCGCGCAAATGCAGTCGCCTTCGTTTTCGCGATCCGCGTCATCGGTAACGAGAACGATTTCGCCCGCGCGCAAAGCCTCCAAACAGCTATCGACTCCGTCGAACATCGATTGCGCTTTCCTCCTTACGAGCCGGGGTGAACCGGACGACCACCCGCTTTGCACATCGGGCATTCCTCGGCGGTCCAGGTCTCCGGCGTCATTTGCATAAGCGAAAACATCGGAATGTCGCCAAACTTCGCCTTGCCGGCGGAACGATCGACGAGCAACGCCACCGCCGCGACCTCGCAACCAGCGTTTTTCACCAAATCGATCGTTTCCTGCACCCGCCCGCCTTTGGTAACCACGTCCTCGGCGACCACGTAACGCTCGCCTTTTTCGAGCTTGAACCGCCGCATCGCCAACACCGTGTTGGGCTTGCCGGTGGCGTCGACGCCCTCGCCCTGAACCTTCTCGGCGAACACGCACTTGACGTCCAACGCCCGCGCGACCTCGTGACCCACGAGAATCCCGCCGACCGCAGGGGATATGACGCCGTCAATCCGCTCGAGATCACAGCCGGCTTTCATCTTTTCGACGACCGCGTCGCACAGCTTGGCGGCGATACGCGGATAGCGCAATACATTGGCGCACTGAAAGTAGCGGTTGGAATGCAACTTCGACCGAAGTTCGAAATGGCCGTCCAACAACGCACCCGTATCCTTGAACGCCTTAAGCACCTCTTCTTGATTCATCATTTTTACGTTACCTTTCGTTAATTTCAAGCAATTCCTCGCGCGAAAACGCCGGCGACTCGGTTTCCTCGCCGCCTCCACGCAACATTCGCGGACTCTTCGCCCCGGACGAGGGCAAATACGCCGGCAATCGATAATCCACTTTCGTCGGCTTCCAAACAACCGGACTTGCGAATGCGATTGCCGGAGCGGCGCCTTCGCCATCAGGAAGATCTTCCAACCGCAACTGCACGCGCCAATCGTCACGGGTTCCCTTCTCCATTTGCCACGAAGTCTTGGCGCGCTGCAACGCCTTTACCTCGTCCTCTGCGGAAAGCTCGACGAACTCCACGCACAGCGACCGCCTTTCGGGGGTCCACGACGAGCGAAACCCCACGGCATCGAAGGGAAAAACGCAAATCAACATCGTCGGCAACAAGACGACAAAAAGCAGATTAGCCAATTCCCGTTTAAACGACCTCATTCCCGTTCAGCGCTCCGTTTCTCGGCAAACAACACGTGCTCAACGCCACCTTGCCGGGCCAGCGAAACGAATCGCATCAACTCGCCGCCGGCCACGTTACGATCGGCGAGCACCAATAGCGACCGGTTTCCGACCTCGGAAGATCTCTCTCGAAGATGTTCGCTCAAAGCCTCGGCGGAAACGTCATCGCCAAGCATATAACGCGCATCGTCGAAAAACACCAGCGTATCGCGTTCGAACGGCATGACGAGCGCCACCATTTTGGCCCTTTCGCCATCGGCGACCTGAGAATCCGGAAGATCGAAAAGCACGCCTTTCGCGAGCGTCATAGTATCTCCAATGAGCCAAAGCATCACAACCAGCAACAGCACCGTCAAATACGGCGAAGCCGCAACCAACGGCCGCAAAGCCGGCAAGCCGTGGCTCCAAATTCCGGCCGAACGCTTCGGGTTCCAGTTCCAGCCGTTCATTCGTGCGCACCCTCCAGCAAGTATCCCACTATCTGGCTTGCCGCCTGCTCCAAGTCCACCACAACTCGATCAAGCCGAACTCTCAACGATCCGTACATGATTGCCGCGGCAATCGAAACCACCAATCCCGCCGCCGCGACGACGAACGACTCCATTGCGCCATTCATCAGTTCGGCGCGGACGACGATTTCGGAGGAATTGGCCAACATTACCGTGCGCATAAATCCAATCACGGTTCCCAATAACCCCGTTAGCGGAGCGATTTGGGCGACAATGGAAACCACCGCCATACGCCGATCCAACCTTCCGATTTCGGATCGACCTTGAACGTCGACCGCCTCCCGAAGCACCCGCTCGGACGACTTGCGCTGGCGAATCGCCGTCGCCACCACTCCCGCAATCGGGGAAAGCGTATCCTCGCAAATCGAAAGCGCCTCCTCGTCGTTGCCGGAGTCCAAGATGTTGATTACGCCCTTGAGAAAATCCTGGTAGTTGATGCGGGCACGACGCAAATCGACCAATCGCTCGAAGTAGGTCACGAGCGCCACCAGCGCCAGCAGTGCCAAAATCCAAAAAACCGGACCGCAATACATCGTCATAAAAACCTCCCTTTCCCGGATATCCGCTCGTATCGCTTGACCGCCTCTTCCGCGGCGGGAACGTCACTTGAGGAAACCAGTTGCAAAATGCTCAACGCCTGCCGACTGCGCCCGCGACGTTCGAATTCATCGACCAACCTGAACGCCGCCCGCGAAAACACGGCCTTGGCCTCGTCGTTAAACCGCTCGCCGCGTTCCAATCCGTTACGATAGGCCAAGACGACTTGCGAATAATATTGATCGACCGACTCGTCATAACGCTTCAGCTTCTCCAACGTTCTCCCGATTTTAAACGCCACCGACAAAGCCAAATTGCAATCAACCGCGCCGTCGAAACCGATCTTCCGATATTCCTCGAGCGCCGCTTCGTAACGCACGGAATTGTCGGCTCCCATGGCGAAAAGCGCATCCGCCTTCAGCACCTTGGCCTTGAATCGCTCCGCGGAGACGGCGTTTTCCGATTTTCCAACCCGATCCAAAACCAGCACCGCCTCGTCGAATCTTGCAAGCTCAATAAGCGCCTCCCCTTGCACCAAAAGCGCCGAATTCACGACCTCCGATTCGGGGTAGCGCTCCACGATGTCGGTAGCGGCCTTGACGGCGGCGGCGAAATCCGCTTCCGCAAAAGCGGCGCGCGCGGACCACAACAAGGCCACCGGCGCCACGGCATCATCGGGATTATTGGCGGCGAACTGCGAAAATCGGCCGCTCGCCGTTTTCCACTCGGCCCGATTATAGGCGAATTTCGCAAGCCATAACGTAACTTCCCCGGAAATCTTCGCATCCGAACAATCTTTGACGAGCGCAATCGCTTTTTTTTCGGCCTCGTCATCCATTCCCAATCCGTACAAACACAACACTTCGAAATACGCCATTCGCGCACTCGTCGACGGATCGGTTTTCGCCACCTCAGAAAACACCTTGCGCGCGCCTTCAAAATCGTACGCCCGGTAGCGCTCTCTGCCATTCGCTTCCATTTCGCGGATTTTGATGACGCTTTCAAGCTTGCGCGCGACATCCGTACCGGAATACTTGTCCAACACCAACCGATAGCGGACTAACGATTCCTCGCCCTTGCCCATCGCCGAAAGCGCATCGCCCTCCTTCAATATCGCAAGCGCCGTCAGCGCGTCGTCATCGGACGCGCGCTCGGCGGAACGGAAAAACTCCAACGCCTGCTCCGCACGGCCCATGGCCATTGCGACTTCTCCGCGCCCCTCCATGGCTATCGCCATTTTGGACACCGCCGGCCACATTTCCCATGCGTCGGAATACAACTTTTCCGCCGCCTCCCATTCGCCATCGCGCGCCTTCGCCCGAGCGAGCTCCAAAAACACGTCAACCGCCCCATCGACACCGGGATTCTCCTGAACAATACGACGGATCAATCGCTCGCCTTCTTCCTTCGTGGTTGCGTCGCCCATCAACTCTCGACCCAATTGAAGCCCGGTCAAATAACGCAATTCCTCGGACTTCACCGAGCCGTATGCCTTGCGCAACGCCGCCACGTCGCCAAGGTTGACCGCAGCGACGGCGAACGCCCGCTCTCCGGCGTTCGTCGTCGCAATCACCTCCTGCCACAAACCTTCGGCCGCCGCCCGGTCGCCCTTTTTCAAAAACAATCCGGCCTTCATCATTTTCGCCTCGACCAAACCGGCCTGCGAGCCGCCCTTCTCGAGCGCGGCGATGGCGCCATCGACGTCTCCGCTCGTCACGGCACGATAATAATCGAATCCGCTTCCGGACGAATCCACTTCCTCGAGCACGCGCCGGACGTCGTCCCAGCGATTCTCGCAAGCGTAACTTTCGAGTACGATCAGTTTGGCGTCGTCGGAATCCTCCTTGCTCGCATGATTTCTGGCGACTTCCCACAATCCGTCACGCAGCGCCTCGCGGGCGACATCCAAATCGGAAGCACCGCCGAAGAGGGAGAATATCGCAAGCACAAAGATCACACCAGCCCTCCCAAATATCCCATCTCGGCGAGCAATCGCCTGTTCTTCATCCAATTGGGTTCGACTCTGGCCCAAAGCTCCAATCTCGCCTTGACGCCAAACATTCCACCGATCTCCCGTTCGGCGGCCTTGCGAACGAATTTTACCATCTCCGCGCCCTTCCCCACGACAATCGACTTCTGCGACGGGCGATTGACGATGATATCGGCTTCGACGTTCCAACGATCTCCGTTTTCCTCCAGCTTTTTCACCAAGACGCCAAGCTCGTGCGGCATCTCTCCGTGCAACTTCGCCAAATACTTTTCGCGAATCGCGTCGGCGATCGCGAGCTTTCTCGGATAATCGGTCACGATTTCGTCGTCGAAGAGCTTCTCCCCCTCTTCCGCGAAATCGAAAAGCGCGTTCAAAACCGCCTTCGCCCCACCCTCTGTCGAAGCTATCGATTTTACCCACTTCGGCTCGAAATCGCCTCCTGCCGCCACCCAAGCCTCGCGAAATTCGGTCTCGAAGAATGGCGAGCAATCGGCCTTGTTGAGCACGAACAGCGTCTTCGACGGCTTTTCCTTCGCGATGCGCTGCATCCACCCGACGTCCTCGAGTCTCGGCGCTTCCGAGGCGTCAAACACGACGCAGGTGACGTCGGTTCCGGCGGCGCTGCTGCGCGCCATTCGATTAAGCAAGCGTCCAAGCTCGCCGACGGCCTTGTGCAACCCGGGGGTATCCAGAAGAACGAGTTGTCCGCGCTCGTCGGCAACGATTCCGCGCACGGTATTGCGAGTGGTCTGCGCGACCGGCGAGACGATGGACACCTTCTCGCCGACGAGGGCATTCACGAGCGTGGACTTGCCCGCGTTCGTACGCCCCACCACCCCAACTACCGCGACGCGCGCCATCTTCCTTACGGAACCGGGAACTTCGCCACCAACTCTCGCGCCGCCTCGCGCACCCTCGATTGGACGTCGACCTTGGAAATGTCGTCGAGAACATCGGCAATCCAATTGCCGATTTCGACCATTTCCGGCTCCTTCATGCCGCGCGTCGTCATCGCCGCCGGCCCGATACGGATACCCGAGGTTTTGAACGGCGACTCGGTGTCGAACGGAATCGTGTTCTTGTTGACGATAATTCCCGCATTATCAAGCGCCGCCGCCGCGTCCTTGCCAGTGATTCCGCGCGTCGATTTCACATCCACCAGAAAGAGGTGGTTGTCGGTTCCGCCGGAAACGATGCGATATCCGCGATCGGCGACGGTCTTGCACAACGCCGCGCAATTGCTCACCACTTGCTGCGCGTATCCGCGCTTGGCGCCGTTCAACCATTCGCCGAAGCAAACCGCCTTCGCCGCAATGATATTCTCGAGCGGGCCGCCCTGCATTCCCGGAAAAACCGCGCTGTCGAGCGCCTTGGCCCATTTTTCCTTGCAAAGCACCAACCCGCCGCGCGGCCCGCCAAGCGTTTTGTGGGTCGTGGTGGTCACGAAATCGGCGTATGGAACCGGCGAGACGTGGGCGCCGCCGGCGACCAAACCGGCGATGTGCGCCATGTCGACCATCATTATCGCCCCCGCCTTGTCGCAAATTTCGCGAATGCGCTTGAAGTCGAGCGTACGCGGATAAGCCGAAGCGCCGGTAAGCAAAATCTTCGGCTTCACTTCGAGCGCCTTGCGCTCGATGACGTCGTAGTCGAGTCGCTCGGTCTTGGGATCGACGGTATAGGCGACGATGTTGTAAATCTTCCCCGAGAAATTGACCGGCGAGCCGTGCGACAGGTGTCCGCCTTGATCCAACGAGAGCGACAAGATCGTGTCGCCGGGCTTGATGGTCGCGAAATAGACCGCCATATTGGCGGCGCTGCCGCAGTGCGGCTGGACGTTCGCGTGGTCGGCGCCGAAGAGTTTGCAAGCGCGCTGACGCGCGAGTTCCTCTGCCATGTCCACCGGCACGCACCCCGAGTACCACCGTTTCGTCGGATAGCCCTCGGCGTACTTGTTCATCAGCACCGAACCCGCGGCCTCGCGGCAAGCGCGCGACGAATAGTTTTCGGAGGCGATCAGGTTGATTTCGGCGTCCTCCTGCGTGGTCTGCGCCTCGATCGCCGCGAACACCTCCGGATCCGCCTGCATCAGGCCGGAGGCATCCGACAAACGGGCGGCGCGCTCGAGTTTCCGACGACGACGCGCATGACGCCCGTCTTCGTCCACCGGCGTGGCGAGGAAAGTCTTCACGATTTTAACGGCGAGATCGGAAGAAACCGCGTCCGCCCCCAGACAGAGCACATTCGCTCCGTTGTGCTTGCGAGTAAGCTCCGCCGCCGTCTCCGTCATGCAAAGGCCGGCGCGCACGTTTTGGAAACGATTCGCCGCCATCGACATTCCGATTCCGGTGCGGCAAATGAGCACTCCTGCATCAACTTCCTTCTTCGCGACCGCAGTCGCGACTTTTATCGCGAAATCGGGATAATCGCAACTTTTCCCGTCGTCCGTACCAAAATCGACGACTTCTGCGGAAGCGGAAATCGTATCGACGATAACGCGCTTAAGATCAACTCCTCCGTGATCCGATCCAATGGCTATTTTCATGTACACTCCTTGTCTACTTTACGACAAGGTAATTATACCAAAAATCAAGACTTCTTGGGGGAGAAACCGAGCTTTCGGCGGTATTTGGCAACCGTACGACGAGCCATTGGAAATCCGCTCGCACCCAGCCGATCCGAGAGCTCCCTATCCGAAATCGATTCGCAATCCCGAATCGAGGCGAGAAGTTCGCGAAGTTTTTCGACCGATGGCGGGTCGGCGGTGGTGAAAAAGTCCCTAAGCGGCACGATTCCATGCGGAGTTCGGACGTACTTACGAGCCGCGGCGCGAGAAATGGTGGCAATACTACACCCTACCCGTTTTGCGATTTCGCCCATCGTAAGTCGCACGAGTTTCGAGCGCCCGCGAACGACGAACTCGGATTGCGCCTCGACAATGGCCTCGACCGCCCTTTCGAGGGTCTCCCGTCGACGAATGACGGCGGCGCGAAATTCCCGCGCTCGTTTAACGCGTTCCGCCGCGTATTCCCTCGTCTCCGAAGCGAGCGAGGCGTCCTTTGCCATCTCCACGTATTTCGGCGATACCCTGAGCTCCGGCACGTCGCCGTCGTCAATTCGAATCTCTCCGCGCGCGTTTATGATGACATCGGGAACGACGTAATCAGTCCGAACTCGCTCGTACCGACGCCCGGGAAACGGATCGAGCCCCTTAAGCACCTTGACGATTTCCGGCGAGAGTTTGCCAGTTTCAAGCCGCCCGACCTCGGATTCGAATCGTTTTCGCAACTTCTCCGGCACCGCCTCAATTTGCGAAAGAAAGCATTCCTTGAGATCGCGCGCTCCGCATCCGAGCGGATCGAGTTTCATCACCTCTCGTCGCGCCGTCTCCAACTCGTCGGCGGACGAGCCGGTAACCGTCATAATGTCCGCAATCGATCCCCTGAATCTGCCGTCGGCGTCGAGATCGGCGACGATCACCCGGGCCAATTCCGCCCGTCGCGCATCCATACCGCTCAAATCGATCTCCCGCAGAAGATGTTCTTCCAGACTTTCGCCCACCGCCTGCAGATTCTCCACCGTCGACGCATCCGTCACCGGCGGAATCCTCGACGACGAACGCGGAAGCCGTTCGACTTCGATCGCGGGATTGGTTTCCAATTCCCGCTTGATCTCGGACTTAAGCTCGCCAATCGGCAACGCAAGCAAATTCAATCCAAGTCGCATTCCCGGCGAAATGGCGACGCGTTGCGTCTGACGTCGCTCGAGCGAAATCGCCATTACCCAAGCAACTCCTTAAGCCGAGCCTCGTCGATGACCTCGGTTCCCAATTGACGGGCCTTCTCGGTCTTGGTAGCACCGGTATTCTCCCCGGCGATTAGATACCGAGTCTTCGAAGTCACGGCGCTTTGAATCACACCTCCGGCGTTTTCGATCAGCCTCGCGTATTCTTCGCGCGGACGGGAAAGCATTCCCGTAAGTACGCACCTGGCTCCAAACAGCAGTCCGTCCGCCCTCATCGGAGAACGCTCCTCGCGACGCGGATCGATTCCCAGCTTCTCCATCCGATCGAGGAACGACCTGCCGTAATCGGTGGCGAAAAAGTCCAGCACCGCCCGCGCGGCCTCGACCTTGATCTTGAGAATCCGACGCTCAGCTCCGACTTTCGCGTCGTTTTCGATAACCTTCTTCAAAACCGAGCTGTCCGCGAGATCGCGCATTCGCTCGTGTTCGGCGGCAATGTCCTTCGCCACCGTAACGCCGACGTTGGGGATGCCAATCGCGTACAGCCACCGGTGAAGCGGCAACTTCCTGGCTTCGGACAACGCCTTGCCGACCGTTTCGGCGTTCTTGCCGAAACGATGCCCGGATATTTCCATCGTCCGCACCTCGCTCGCATCGCGTTCGAACAAATCGAAGAGATCGAGCGGGTCGGAAACGGCGTTGTCTTTCACCAATTCGTCAATCACCGTTTCGCCCAACGCCCGAATGTCCATGGCGTTACGCGCGGCGAAATGTTCGATGCGTCTTGCAAGTTGCGCCGGGCACGCCGGATTGACGCACCGAATCGCCACTTCGTCCTCCAGCTTCACCAGATCTCCGCCGCACGCAGGGCACTTCTCCGGCATTTCAAACGACTTCTCCAGCCCGGAGCGTTTTTCCGCGATTACCGAGTCAATCGCCGGAATGACGTCACCGGCCTTGACGAGCCACACCCTGTCGCCAACTCTCACGTCCTGCTTGGCGATCTGATCGGCGTTGTGCAAAGTCGCGCGGGAGATCACGCTTCCCGAAAGCTCGACCGGAGCGAGCTCGGCGACCGGAGTGAGAATGCCAGTGCGACCGACTTGCACGGTTATGGCCTCGACCGAGGTTTCCGAACGCTCCGGCGCGTACTTGTAGGCGCGCGCCCAACGAGGGCCATGCGCCGTAGCCCCCAGCCGATCGTACAATCGTCGTTCGTTCACCTTTATCACCGCACCGTCAATCTCGAAGCGGAACGAATGCCGCCTGTCAGACAACTCGTCGATTGCCGCAAAAACCTCTTCCAGCGAAGAGCACACCTTGAACCACGGCGCCACCGGAAAACCCCACTCGCCGAACGCGGAGATCATCTCGCCGTGTTCGACGAAGTCGTCGCACCCGACTCCGCCGGCGTTGTAGACGACGACATCGAGCGGACGGGAGGCGGTTACCCGGCTGTCGAGCTGCTTGAGCGAACCGGCGCAGGCGTTGCGCGGATTGGCGAAGGCCTCCCGTCCTTCCGCCTCCTCTCGTGCGTTCAGCTCCACAAAACCCTCGCGCGTCATGTACGCCTCTCCGCGCACCTCCAACACCCTCGGCGCCGTCGGCGGCAAGGTCTGCGGAATGCTCGCTATCGTTCGCGCATTCGCGGTTATGTCATCGCCTACCCGTCCGTTGCCGCGCGTGGCCGCTCGCGTCAAGACGCCGTCCTCGTATCGCAACGACAGGGAAACGCCGTCGACCTTCGGTTCCACGACGTAATGCCATCCGTCGGATCCGGACGATCCCAGCTCGTGGCGTAGAAACTCGTCAAAAGCTTCGAGCTCGTCCTTTTTGTGGGTTTTGTCGAGCGACTGCATGGGCGGATCGTGAACCACCTTGGCAAATCCATCCAGCACTCCGCCGGCGACGTTGCGAACCGGCGAAGACGCATCCGCGAGCTCCGGATGCTTCGCCTCCAAGGCGAGCAATTCGCGCTCCCAGGCGTCGTAATCCGCATCGCCGACGGTCGGAGCGTGCAAATCGTAATAATCGCGATTCGCCTTTTCGATGAGTCGACGCAGTTCCGCCGCCCGTGCGCTATCGCCTTTTCCGATCAACCTTGTAGGACTCCGAATGACGTTTGGTGACAAGCATGGGACGAGTGTATCCGGCTTTAGTCAAAACTCCCATCAAATGGCTCGGCACTCGCATATCCAACGCATCGGAGTCGATGTGGATGTAAATCGTCTGCTGCTTCGGAATTCCGGCGTCCTCGAGCGCCTCCACCGCTTCGCTCGGATCGACGAACCGATTGCCGAACTTGACGCCCAAGCGGGAGATCGAAAAGACCGGGTTTTCCGAATCAATATCCACGACTCGCTGCTCGACGCACCCGCCGGACAACAACAAACAGCCGACAACTAAAACAAATCGAGTAGCTTTCATTCGCCATCCTTTTTCAGTCGTTTGAGCGCACCCGTCGGACAATGCTCGACGCACAACCCGCAGTCAACGCAACCGGCGATCGCCGCCTTGCCTTTAAATTCGGGTTTTATCACCGTCTTGAAGCCGCGCCCGACCAACCCCAGCAAGCCCTTCTTTGCGACCTCCTCGCAAATTCTAACGCACGTTCCGCAGGTAATGCACTTCGCCTGATTGCGCTCGATTACGCCCAGCGATCGCTCGACGAACGCGGGGTGCTTCTCGCCCTTGAGTCGTTTGACGTCGATGCGGTTTTCCTCGACGAGCCGAATCAGCCGACAGTCGCGATAATCGTGACATCCGCACTCCAAACAACGCTTCGCCTCGCGCTTCGCCTCGCTCGCGTTTCGCGGTCCGTCCGTGCGCGGTTTCCGCTCGTACTCGAGAAAATCCTCCTTCGAAAGCGCGCGTTCCGATACCGTAATCGGCTTCGCGATATATGGCGTTTTCGAGAGATACGCGGAGATTTTCTCCACCGTCTCGTTCGCATCCGCAATTGCCTGAATCGCGTACCCGGCGCCTTTCGCCGACGCGTCTCCGCACACCTCGACCCCGTCCAGCGGAAGCGTTTCAAATCCCCGCGCATCCGCGCGCTGCCCAATCGCCATAACGAGCGTGGAGAGCTCAAGCACCTCGAACTTACCGGCAACCGGAATCGGGCGCCGACGTCCCTTCGCGTCGACCGGCCCCAACTCCATCACTTGAAGCTTAACCTTTAATCCATTCTCCGTCTCGACGATTTCCGCGGGGTTGCGCAAAAACTTGAATTCGACGCCTTCCTCCTCGGCTTCGGCGATTTCCACGGCTTCGGCGGGCATTTCGGCGCGGGTTCGACGATAGAGGACGTATGATTTCTTCGCGCCCCGACGAAGCGCCATTCGGCAAGCGTCCATCGCCGTGTTGCCGCCGCCGACGATTGCGACCGCACCTTCCAGTCGCGGCAATTCTCGCAAAAAGTCGATACCGCCGACAACCCGCTTCGAATCTTCTCCCGGAACGCCCATGGGCGAAGAAAGCCACGCGCCGTTGGCGACGATCATCGCATCGCATCTTGAGCGCAACTCGGCGAGCGTCGCATCGCGACCGACCTTGAAGGAAGTCACGATCTTGACCCCCATCGAAACGATGTCGTCGATTTCGCCTTGGAGAATCTTCTTCGGCAACCGAAACTCCGGAATTCCGTATTGGAACATTCCGCCCGCCTTCGGCATCTGCTCGTAAATCGTCACTTCGTGGCCTTTGCGAGCAAGCTGATAGGCCGCGGTAAGCCCCGCCGGTCCCGCGCCGACGACGAAAACGCGCTTACCCGTCTTTTTCGCGACCGCGGGCATCTTCACGAGTCCCCGCTTTCGCGTCTCGTCCGCCGCGAACGCCTTGAGCGCGGCAATCGAAATCGGCGCTTCGACGAGCGAACGACGACAATTGGTTTCGCAAGGATGAGGGCATATCCGACCGAGCGACGCGGGCAACGGACAAACCTCCATAACCGTACGCCAAGCCGCTCCAAAATCGCCCTCGGCGATTTCCTTCACGTATTTCTGGCAATCGGTGTGCGCAGGGCAATTGAGCCTGCAAGGTCCGAGGCAATCGCCCTCGTGATCGCTCATAATGAGCTCCAACGCGAGTTTGCGCGCCTTGAGAACCCGCTCGGTGCGAGTGTGGACGACCATTCCGGCCTTGACCTTGGTCGCGCAAGCGCGCAGCAGTTTTGGCGACCCCTCCACCTCGACTACGCACAACCCGCAAGCTCCGTAAGGCTCGAGCTCGCTCGCAAAGCAAAGGTTGGGTATCGCAATGGTCGAGACGGACGCCGCCTCGAGAATCGTCGCCGACTCCGAACTTTCAATCCGCTTGCCGTCTATCGTAAGTTCAACCATCAATCGCTCCGAACTTGCATGCCTTTTTGCATGCGCCGCATTTGAGACACGCGGCGACGTTTATCGAATGCGGCGAACGAGGCTTGCCCTTGATCGCCTGAACGGGACACTTGCGCTTGCACGCGCCACACCCCTTGCAGCTCGCGGCGCGAATGACGTAGACGCGTTTCGCCGCCTCCAACGACTCCTCCATCCTCCGCTCGTATTCTCCGTGAAAGTACTTGAGCGTCGTCAAAACCGGATTCGTCGCCGTCTGTCCGAGACCGCAAAGCGAGTTCTCCTTGATGCCGCGCGCCAATTCCTCGATCAGTTCCAGCGCGCCCTCCTTGGCGCGACACTCGGCGAGCGCGGTCAACTGCTCGAAAAGTCGTTTGGTGCCGATTCGACAAGGAACGCACTTGCCGCAACTTTCGCGGGCGGTGAATTCAAGGAAGAACCTCGCCATCTCCACCATGTCGGTCGTTTCGTCCATGACCACCATTCCGCCCGAGCCCATGATCGCACCGGTTCGGGCGAGCTCCCGATAGTCGATACGCGTATCGAGAAGCGATTCGGGAATGCATCCGCCGGACGGTCCGCCCAACTGCACCGCCTTGAAGCACCGATTGTCGCGAATTCCGCCGCCGATGTCGAAAATGACTTCGCGCAAGGTCTTGCCCATCGGAACTTCGACGAGTCCGCCGCGTTTGATCTTGCCGGTCAGCGCGAAAACCTTGGTGCCTTTCGAGTTCTCGGTGCCGAGCTTGGCGAGCGCCGCGCCGCCGTTAAGGAGAATCCACGGAACGTTCGCGAAGGTTTCGACGTTGTTGACGTTCGTCGGCGAC
>JAZQOS010000062.1:0-3240 GCA_045627925.1 Kiritimatiellia bacterium
CAAGCATTGTGGATGCCCGTAAAGCCCGCGTCAACACTGTAGGCGAGCAGACGCTTCTGCCCTTCCGCCCCCGCAAAATTCTTATTGGAACCCATTTCCTCGATGCGCGCGGCAAAGGCGTTGCATTCCTTGGTGAGCCGATAAAAGACCTTTTTGGAACGTGCATCCGGATCTTGCACAATGCCGCGCGTCTTGCGTCCACCATCCTTGATCATCTTTAATGCCCGCGAGCAGGGCTTGTAAAGCCCGTGCAAGTCGCCGCCCAAAATACACGGCGAATAGGAGTTGCCGCGGAAGCTCCACTTGTCCGCCTTCGCCAGACGATCCAGCGTCTCCACTGCGCGCTCGTCGCCAATATACCCGAGCGCAATCGCCGCGAGTTCGCGAAGCTCCATCACGGCCTTGTCATCGTTCAAAACCTTCAGTAAGCACGGCACCTGATCCTTCGCCTTGATCCAGCCCAAGGCGAGTAGCACAATCTTCTTAAACTCAATGTCGCCGTCCTTTGCATACGGCGCCACAAGCGAAGAAACCGCATCGTCATCGCCAATCGCACCGAGCGCCTGCGCCGCACGGCGGCGGTCAAACACATTATCGCTCTTGAGCCGCTTCAATAGCGGCTTAACCGCATCTTCCGCGCGCATCCACCCAAGCGAAATCGCGGCCTGCGTGCGCACTTCCTCCACCTTGTCTTCAAGCGCGTCGATAAGCGCCTCTACCGCGTCATCATCATCGGGAGAAATGCGGCCAATTTCCGTCGCCGCCCAAAGCCGCTTTTTCGCGTCCTTATCGGTCATCGCCTTAATAAGCGCGGGGACGGTCTTAAGATCTTCCTTCCACTCCGCCTCGATCGCCGCGTCTTTCGCCGCGCGCACTTTCGGCTTCATCTCGGCGATGAGCTTCTTGCCCGCTTCCACCGCGGCATTATCCAAAAGCGACGAGTATTTCTTTTCGGCTGCGGCCTTGTCAATCGGAGCGGACTTCTTATTGTACCACGCGAGGATCGTCTCGCCCGAGGCCTTTTCAATGGCCGCGAGCACCTGCTGCTTATCCTCCTCGCAAGCGCGCTTCACCGCTTCCGTTCCCTCCTTGATCTTCGATGCAAGCTCGCGGCACTTCTTCGCCTCGCTATCGCTCAAGAAACCGGCATAATATTCCAGCTTGAACGCCACCGGCTCGATAACCCCCAAAAGATGGTCGCGGGAAAACGGCAAGAATCCCGCCGTGCGATCAGGACCGCGATCATCGAGCGTCCAGTCATAAACGACTTCGCGGCGGAGGAGTTTATCCTCCTCTTCATCCGCCACCTTCTTTGCCTCGGCTTCGGACGGAAACTTGGAACGCTTCGCCCAATCCACAAGCCCCAACAAAACGCGTTTGCTATCGGCCTCAATCTGATCGCCAGGATTAAAGATAAAGTGCCCGCCGAAAATCACGACTCGGCCGAAATGGAAATCGCCGTAGGTGCCAGTAATATCCCCGCCGCTACGAGAGAAGACCTTGCCGTCGGGACCGGGCTTGATCACCATGTGATCGTGACCGGTAAAAGCAAGCGCACGGTCTTCAAAGAGGTCCGTAAACGGCGTATCTGGTTCGGCCGTCATCCACGGCGAGCCGACGCGGTTGTAAACAATGCCAAAGGTCGGGAACATCGGACGGTTCGCCGTGCGCACATAGCCATTGCGGAAGCCGAGCGAAACGACGCCCAGACCCGCGGCCGCGGCACGAACAATCTGCCGACGCGACATCGGCGTCGGGAAGTAGTAGCCTTGATGTCCATTACTGAAGATCAAGACATCCAGCTTTTTCAGCATCTCGGCGTTTTCCATATTGCCGGTGATGATCTTAACCTCCCAGCCCGCCTGAACGAGCGAATTGGTGATGCCGCAGATATTACGCGTGCGCCCATCATACCAAAGCCCCGCAGTTTTCGCTTCGGCCATTGTAGCCAACATCGAAACTACACCTACCGCCAATAATAACTTTTTCATTTATTTTCCTTTCTAAAATAAAAAATAGTTCATCCTCTACAATGTTAAATGCGAAAACACGAAACAGGTTCAAGTATTATAACAAAAAAATCGCCCGGGTATATGCCCGAGCGATTTTATTTTCGCTATCTTTAGGAGCGCTTAATCCGCCATCGGACGGACCTTGCCTTCCTTGATACGCTTCTCAATGACTTCCTGCGCAATATTCTTCGGAACCGCCTCGTATTGCTTGAAGATCATCGTAAAGGAACCACGACCCTGCGTGACCGTACGAATCGCGTTCGAGTAACCGAACATTTCCCCGAGCGGAACCGTCGCCTTGAGGAGCTTAACGCCCGCGCGGTCCTCCATGCCCTCGATACGCCCACGACGCTGGTTGATCGAGCCGTTCGCCGCGCCCATGTACTGCTCGGGCACCACGACTTCGACATCCATCATCGGCTCCAAAAGCTGCGGCTTCGCCTTGAGGAACGCCTGCTTGAAGCACTGCATCGCGCAAGTGACGAACGCGAATTCGTTCGAGTCAACTTCGTGATAAGAACCGAAATAGACGGTCGCCTTGACATCCACCACCGGGAAGCCAGCGAGCGGACCCGACTCAAGCGCCTTACGAACGCCCTTCTCAACCGCCGGAATGTATTCCGTCGGAATCACGCCGCCCTTGACCTCGTTGACGAACTCAAAGCCCTTGCCCGGCTCCTGCGGAGCGAGCTTAAGGCACACATGCGCGTACTGACCGCGACCACCGGACTGCTTAACGTGCTTGTACTCGTTATCAACCGGAGTCGTAATCGTCTCACGATACGCAACCTGAGGCGCGCCCACGTCGCAATCAACGTTGAATTCGCGTTTAAGACGGTCAACAATGACTTCGAGATAAAGCTCGCCCATACCGGCAATAATCGTCTCGCTCGTCTCCTGATCGTAGGAAACAACGAAGGTCGGGTCTTCCATCGCGAGCGCATGCAGGGCAACGCCGAGCTTTTCATTGTCGCCACGCGATTTCGGCTTCACCGCGACCGAGATAACCGGCGCCGGGAAGTCAATGGACTCAAGCGTAATCGGATGCTCCGGATCGCACAGGGTATCGCCCGTACGCGTCTCGGTAAGGCCGACGCACGCGACGATATCGCCCGCACGCGCCTCATCAAGCGGTTCCTGCTTTGAAGCGTGCATGCGGAAGAGACGCGAAATGCGCTGCTCCTTGTCAATCGTGGAGTCAAGCATCTCGGCGCCGAGCTTCATCGGG
>JAZQOS010000063.1:0-1772 GCA_045627925.1 Kiritimatiellia bacterium
TGATTGCGAGTGTTATCATTTAAGCTCCTCTCTGAAGTATTTCTGCCAGTCGCCGTTCATCACGGCGCGTTCGGCGTTTTCCATGTAGTGCTCCGTCGCTGGGTTGCGGTTCGGGCCTTTTTCACGCTTGTAGGCGTAGTCAATCTTCTTGTTGCCGATTACTGTGCCACCTGCGCGAACGTAGACGATGTTGCCCTCTGCCTCGATGCGGACGCTGTTTCTTAGTGCGCCGGTAACGATTGGCGAGTTGCTTCTTGCTTGCGCTGCCATCGCTCCGCCGAGCTTAAACATGCCGAGCATGGCGTTGTCGCCGAGTTTCTTGATCGCGCTGTTGTTCCAGTCGAGCTTTGTTTCGACGACGATGCCGTTGAGGTTGATGGGGCTAGCGGTTGCCATGTGAGGCTCCGTAGTTTGTCTGGCGGATTTTCAGCTCTACGTGCTCAATTTGGCCGTTTTCTTGGTTCTTGCCAATGCCTGCGTCGATGATGGCGTAGGTCTTGCCGTATGGGTCGGCCACGCCATAGTTGGCGGTTAGGTCTGCCGTGTCGATTGTTGGGAGTTCGTTCGGTTGGCAGTAGAGAAGCGTGTCGCTTGAGATTCCGGCCGCGTTCGGGCTTGGGTTCGGGTCTGAGTTGCTTCCCTCATCGACGATGACGTGGATGTTCTGCCAGTCGTCTGCGTCTGGGATGATGTTCCCTGTTATGGTCGAATATTTGCAGGCGGCGATCGTCCACTCCTCGATGGCGTTCGGGAACGCCTGGAAGACCGTCGTGCTAAGCATCGCACCTCCCACAGTGGTAGTGCGCGTTGCTCTCGACCTTGAATCCGAGGTTGCAGTTGCTATATCTCTCGATGATGTCGCCGTATTGTTGGGCGATTTGAGCGAAGGCGTTGGCGGCGATTCCTGACTTGAAGTTGATTGTAAAATTGCGGACGTGCTTGCTCTCAACCGTTGGGGAGGTTCCCTCGTGGGCGATTACGCTTGCGATGAAGTTCGCGAGTAGTTGTGCGATGTCGGCGTAGAGGTTGCCATCCTCGTCGGTTGGGAGTTTTTCGAGGCACAAGAATGACGCTAGGCGTAGCTCTGCGACGGCTACGACTTTAGTCCATTCTTCTTCCGTATATCTGGACGCATCCTCGCCAGTCCAGAGCTTGTATTCGTCTTGCGTCATGTCTTAGTTCCTCTCTTATGCGTCAATTACTCTGCGATTGTGACCAATACAGCAGATTTCTTCTCGCCGAGGGAGCCCCAGCGTGGGGTTTCGTCGAGTAAGATGTCGGTGTTGGTTGCAGTGTCGAAGTCTGAGCGGACGCGGATGCCCTGTTCGCCACCGTGCTTGTAGGCGCGGTTGACTACGAGGAACGCCTCGCCGGTGCCGGTCATCCAGGATGGGGTGTAGACGCGTTCTACGCCGAGGATGTCCTCAACGCGTGCGCCTGGCTGGACTAGATATTGGCCGTTAGCCTTTGCCTGTAGCAAGTTCGTGATGAGTGTGGAGTCAGCGACGATGTATTGTGCGCCATCGGTCTTGATTTGACCCTTTGCGCCAACGATGCCGTCGTATAGGTTGGAGCCTGCGACTGCTTCGTAGCTGGAAGCGAAGCCGTTGCCTGCGCCGCTGTTTGCCTGGCAGTCTGCGAGGATGCTGTAGAAGCCACGGGTGCCGTCGAACATGCGGAGGTCTGGGGTGCCTGCGCTGCGACCGTCGCCGATGAATGCTGCGCGTTCGATTTCGGCGATGATAGCGTCAACGAGCTCCTGGGAGCGGAAG
>JAZQOS010000064.1:0-36566 GCA_045627925.1 Kiritimatiellia bacterium
GGTGACGGGTAAGTAGAGAAACGCGCGCACTTCTTAAAGAAACGCGCGCGTTTGTAGGTAGTAACGCACGCGTTTATGCGAGAAACGCGCGCGTTTCTTTCCCTACCCCTTAACACCCTACCTACTTACCCCTTAACGGCGAGCTCTTTACCCCAAGGGTGATATTTCTTTGCCCTCGGCGCAATCCATTACTCCAATAGGCGAGATGGTTCGCTCCGAGGCGCTTGCGCCCAGTTGCGGAACGAGAAGACGATATAGTCGTTTCGGGTACCTAATGGAGGCGCGTGTGCCGTGCGTCGCACGGATGCGTTTCTTGTTTGCGCCGGAATTGGGGATGCGCCGCAGAAAGCGAAGCTTTCGGAGGGTAGATTGCCGAAGGCAACGGCGAAGCCGCCCGCAAGGGTCCACGTGAGGGTCTTTGAGTTATTATCGCAACGCGATAATCAGACCCGAACGTTACCAGAAACGACATATTCGTCCCGAAGTGACGCCTGGTGGGCGATACTGGACTCGGACCAGTGACCCCTACCGTGTGAAGGTAATGCTCTAACCAACTGAGCTAATCGCCCGGGGTAACTTGGCGCGTATTATAACAAAACCGTTCTTCCGCCGTCAAGCCGCGACTCCTCGGCGGCGAAACCGATGCGGTGGCTTTCGAGCGCGCGGCAGGAGACTCGCGCGAACTCCTCCGCGTCATTCCGCCGAATCACCGAAAGCGTATCGGCGACAAGTCCGAAATCTCCGCCGTCGTGACGCGAGCGATTGGACGAAACCGCGGGAATCGTCACCATTCGCCCGTTCGCGAAATTGACCACCCTCAACTCCTCGCCATCACCGATTATCTCGCCGTGCGTCAACGACACGCGGGTAGTGCGGATATTGCGGGCGGTGAACGCACTCATGACCAGCGTCGCCGTCGCGCCACCCTCAAACTCCATTGCCACCGTCTGGTGATCGGGAACGTCGTTATCGCACTTGAAAACGCAACGCCCGTAAGGCGAGGACTTTACCAGCTCCTCCATCGCCTCGCGCGAACTATCGGCGAACATATAACCCAGCTCGCCGTTTTCAAGATACATCGATTGCGCGCTCCAAACGCACGAGTTCGCGAGCGGACAGCTTTCGCAACGCTCCGCCGAACCTTGCGGCGCGTTCTCGCGCTTAAAGAGTTTCGTCGAGCCGAAGCTCGTCACCTTTTTGCACTTCGCCTTGGTCCACCACGAAAAGAGATCGAGATCGTGCGAGCACTTGGAAATCACGATCGGCGAGGACGCTTTCGCCGAAGCGAGCTGCCCGCGCACGAACGAGTGGGCGAATTTGCGAAAGTTGACCGATTCCTGTTGGGCGATCGAAACGACCTCGCCGAGTTCGCCGGAATCGACAAGCTCCTTAATGTGGGCGAAATACGGGCTGTAGCGCAATTCGTGGGCGACCATTACCATCCGCTTCGCTTTCGCGGCGAGGCGGACGAGTTCCGCCGAGCGCGCGAAATCGTCGGCGAGCGGCTTCTCCACGAGTACGTGACAGCCGCGCTCCAAAAACGCGCGCGTCGCTTCATAGTGAAGCGCGTCGGGGAGCGCGATTATCGCGAGCTCCGCCGCCGTGTTCGCGTTAAGCGCTTCGCGCCAATCCGCCCAATGCGCGGCGGAGGGAATCGCCTCCGCCTGCACGGGATCGGCGACGCCGACGATTTCAAGCTCGTCGGGATGCGCCGATGCGTAAGCCGCGTAAGCGCGACCGCGATACCCCGCCCCCAATACCAGCGCGCGCGTTTTCACCAGTCGATCGGCTCCTTTCCGACTCGGGCGAGATATTCGTTGGCGCGCGCGAACGGACGCGAACCGAAAAATCCGTTCCGCGCCGAGAACGGCGAAGGATGGGCGGATTCGATTACGCAGTGGCGAGCGCGATCAATGAACGCGCCCTTCTTGCGGGCGTAACTGCCCCAAAGAATGAAAACGAGATGCTCGCGCTTCTCGGCCAAGAGGCGAATGACCGCGTCGGTGAACTCCTCCCAGCCGCGCCCTTGGTGCGAACCCGCCTTGTGGGCCTCGACCGTAAGCGTGGCGTTAAGGAGCAATACCCCTTCTTCCGTCCACTTCATCAAATCCGGTTCATGACCGAGTTCCTGCGCAATGTTTCGCAAGGATGGCGGCGTGTTCACCGTCGGCGGCACGTAAAACGCGAGCCCTTGCGCCTGATTGGGCTCGTGGTAGGGGTCCTGCCCCAGAATCACCGCCTTGACCGCTTCAAACGGCGTCTTTTCAAAGGCATTGAAGATAAGCTTCGCCGGCGGATAACAAGTCGTCTTCGAATACGCTTCGCGCACGAAATCCGCCAGCGCCGAGAAATAGGGCTTCGAGAACTCGCCTGCGAGCTCGCGCTTCCACGATTCCTCGATCTTTACTTCCATTAGCGCCGACCGCGTCCTCCAGGACCTCTGCCGCGTCCTCCGCGCCCCATTGGACCACCGCGCCCGCCGAAGACATTGTCGTCGGTCGCCTCGTAGATTTCGCGAATCGTATCGGTAAGCTCCTTCGCGGCCTCGCCCTCGAGTCCGAGCGCCTTGCCGGTCTCTTCGAGCAGATTGTTGCGTTCCTCGCGGCTCAACTCGCGAATTTGCCGCGAATTGTCGAAAATCTCGCGCATCAGCTCGCCGCGCTTCTCGTCCGAGAGATTCTCGTCCATAATCGCGCCTTCGAGATCGTGGCGCTTGGCGATGAGCGACTGCAATTCGCCGTGGGTTCTTTGCGCCTCGGCGCTCATCTTCGAAGTGTCGACCGAGGAGAGAAAGTCGAGCTTCGCCTGCTGACGCGCGGTGCGCTGCTCGCGAAAGCGCGCCATGCCGTTCGTCATCTGGGCGTAACGCTCGGGATTCTCCTTCTTAAGGTTCTCCATCCACTCGCGCGGGTTGCCGCCGCGCATCGGACGGTTCTCGCGCGTCTCGACGCGCTCCTCGCTCCGTTCGACGTCCTTCTTCGCGAGTTCCTCCTCCAACTGGGCGATACGCGACTTGAGCGCGCGAATGCTCGCCTCGTCGCCCTTGTCGTCAATCGCCTTCTCGGGAACGTACTCTTCGGTTTCGGCGGGAACTTCCGATACTGTTTCGCCGGCATGCGGCACAAAATACCCCGCGGCCACTCCGACTACGAGCGCCGCGCCGATGAACAACTGCTGCTTTACCATCTTGTTTTACCTTTCGTATGGCGGAGGAGAAACCCTCGCGTTGAAATCGTCTTGCGTCCACGAACCGAAATTCTCTTCGCTGCGGGCGATAAGATATTCACGATAACCCTCGCGCCAAATCATATAGGCGATGAGAATCGTGACGAAACCCCAACTGCCGCCGGTGAAAATCGAATGCAAACCCTTGAGCGCCAAAATCGCCGCGAACGCCCTCCCCACCCACATCGCAATGAAAGTCGCCTTGGCCTTGGTGGTAAAGGCGCGCATCACGCTGCGGAAAATCCTCCCGCCGTCCATCGGAAAGCCGGGTAGGAGATTAAAGGCGCCGAGCATTATGTTGAGGAAAAAGACGTACTGCAAAACTCCGCGCAGATAGGCGTTTTCAACCGGAACGCCAAAAACGTCCAATAGCACGACCAAGCCCGCGAGCAAGAACGAAACGAGGGGTCCCGCGAGCGCGGTCAGAAGTTCCTGGTAGGCCTTGCGCGGCAAGGCGATAAGCGAGGCGCAGCCGCCCAAAAGCGAAATCGTAATATCGCGCGTCGGATAGCCGAACGCCCTCGCGGTCAGCGAGTGGCCGAGCTCGTGCAAGATGACCGAAATCGCCAGGATGAGCGCCGTGGAAACGCCGAAAAACAGCGATCCTCCGGAAGTAACGAATATCAAAAGCAGAATCGCAAACGAGATATCGACGTAAATCGGTATCCCGAATAGCTCACAAAGACGATAGCGCGACTTGATCATCACGGCACTATTATACCATAACCGACTTGAGAACCGAATACCCTCGGCGAGAAATTATTTCCACCTCGTCGAAGTATCGTTTTTGGACGGGCTTAAGCCCGTCGGCGTTTTTGCAAACGAGATAGGCGACGCCTCCACGCTTGAGCGCGCGCTTTGCCGTCGCGAGAAAGACGTCGGCGATTCGGTAGTCGCTGTAATAGGGCGGATTGCCGACGAAAACGTCGAAGGTGCCGTCGGAGTCGCGCGGAGTGCCGTCGTCGGAAAGAATCACCTCGACGCAAACGCCGAAATTCTTCGCGTTCAATTCCGCCGCTTCCACCGCCCGCGTATGCGAATCGACCATCGTAAGCGAAACGTCGCCGACTTTCTTCGCGACCAAAAGCCCCACCAAGCCGCACCCGCAGCCCATGTCGAGCAGTTTTACGCCGCCGGAGATCTCACGCGAGACGACTTCGGCGAGCGCGACTCCGCCTTCGTCGAGCCGACGATGGCAAAAGCATCCCGGATAGCTCGTGAACATCAGCTTTTCGCCGCCCGGCACGCTCGCCGGCCAAACGGCGGAAAAGTCGCGAACCCTATCGGGATCGTCCTTGATCTTGTTCAAAAGGTCGTTGCGATCGCGCTCCTTGCCGAGGTAGTCGAGCTTGAAGGCGCGCGGGCGAAGAAGATGGATTTCCTGCAAAAGATCGAGCGCGAGTTCGCCGCTCATCAGCTTCGGCCCGGTAAGAAAGCGGATTTCATCCCATTCTCCGCCCGGCAAGTGCGGAGTGCAAACCGTTTTCGCGGACGGGAAGACGCGGTTTATGGCGTGCGCGTGATAAATGTCGAGCGTGTGGCAGGTCGTCTCGCCGGACAAGAGCTCGGCGTTAAGATCGCCGGCCTTGTAGCCTACCAAAAGCCGCTTCACTTGCAGAACTTCTCGGCGGCGGACTTAAGGCGCGCAAGCGTCTTCTCGCGACCGAGGAGCTGAAGCATTTCGAATAGCCCGATGCCCTCTCCGCGACCGGAAACCGCAACGCGAATCGGATGCACCCAAGGGCCCATACCCTGACCCTGCGAAAGTTCCTTTACCTTCGCCTCCAGCGTCGGCGCCGTCCAATCCTCGACCTTGGAGAAGCGTTCGACGAGATCGAGCAACGTCGCCTTCACGCCCTCCTTGGCGAGTCGCTTCTCGACCGCCTTGGGATCGTACTCGAACTCATCGCTCACAAAGCACCGTATGCTCTCGCCCAGCCCCGCAAGCGTCTTCGTCCTCACTTGCACTTGCGCGGCGAGATAATCCCACCAGGCGATGCGAGCGGAGGTTGAAGCAAGGTCCGAGCGAAGGGATACGGCGTATTCGCCGAGGGACCCTGAGGAGGAGCCTTGCTCAACCGCAGCATTGTATAGCATGTCACGAAACTCATTCGCCGGTATTTGCTTTACATATTCGCCATTCATCCACGCGAGTTTCTTCGGGTCGAACATCGCCGCCGTGACATGCACCTTTTCAAGCTCGAAAAGCTTGATCATCTCCTCGCGCGAAAGTACCTCGCGATCATCGCCGGGGTTCCACCCCAAGAGCAGGAGATAATTGAAAAGCGCTTCGGGGAGATACCCCTCTTGGCGATACTCGCCGACGAACGCCGCGCCGTCGCGCTTCGAGTAGGGCTTGCCCTGCTGATTGACGATCATCGAAAGATGTCCGTACTTCGGAACGGGAGCGCCGAGCGCCTTGAATATGCAGATGTGCTTGAAGGTGTTCTCGACGTGGTCGTCACCGCGAATAATGTGGGTTACGCGCTGGTCGATATCGTCCACCACGTTCGCAATGTGGAAAATCGGCGAGCCGTCGGAGCGGACGATTGCGAAATCCTGAATATCCTCGGCCTTCTTCGCCATGTGGCCCTTGACAATGTCGTCGTATTCGATTACGCCCTCCTTGGGCATCTTGAACATTGTAACGACGCCGGTTTTGCCGTCACGCGAGGTCTTTTCGACCTTGTAGGCGTATCCGGTTTTAAGAAGCTGATCGACGACTTCGAGGTGTCGCTTGACGTTCTTGGTCTGATAAAAGACCTCTTCGTCGTAATCAAGTCCCAGCCACTCCATGCACTCGAAGAGAACCTTGATCGCCTCGGGTGTGGAACGTTCGAGGTCGGTGTCCTCGACGCGCAAAAGGAACTTGCCGCCAGTGTGCCGCGCGTAAAGCCAGTTGTAGATGGCGGCGCGGATGTTGCCGATATGAACCTTGCCCGTGGGCGAAGGCGCGAAACGTACTCTGATTTCCTCTGCCATAACGCGGGATATTATACCAAATATGGCGTCGCTACGGAATGAAGAGCGGTTTGTCGCTTATTCTCGCTCGGCACTCGGCTTCGCCTCGCCCCTGCCCTCCGACCTGTCCACCGTAGCATTTGCGAAGGAGGAAGCTTTAACGCAGGATCATTCTCACTCTCCCCCAAAAATCACTCCTTCAGCAGGGTCAAATCTCTGAATTTTCCTAACTTCTCCGTTAACTCCATAATAGCAGATTTTCTCGGCATTGCCGTTTTCATCGTACTTAAACTCACATTTTGCATAACCACCTCTTGTAAGTATTGGCAGTCCATCCGTGCCAATCCAAGTTTTCCTCGCCATTAACCCTCGCCTGTTATATTCCGCCTTCCAACCAGCAAAGCCATTACTACACAATATGGGCTCGCCATCCTTACCACAAAAAATCACCCTGGTTTGATTTCCATATCTATCATATTCGTAGCAATATTCAAAAATCCCTTCCGAAATTGGAACGCGCTGCCCATCAAGTCCAATCCACCGCTTCTTAACGACAAGCCCACGCGCATCATTCTCAGTAATTTCACCTGCATAATTACAATCATCAAAACATGTTAACTCGTCATCTTCGTCATAATAGCGAACGGAAGTCCTGTTTCCGTTAACATCATACTCAAAACGACACTTCGCATAACCGTCATTGCAAAGGCATGGCATCCCATTCAATCCATAAAAAGCCATTGAACTTATATCGCCATGATCATTATATTGTGCACTTGCGCCCGCATAACCATCCGCGCACATTACCAAATTGGTTCTCGCATCGTAAAAACGCGATTCAGTATTATTACCGAGAGAATCATATTCATTAACCATAATTACATACCCCCAAGGACCAAGCGTAGGCGCTTCAGAGACGTTGAAATACTCAGATTGAGCAATATTTTGATCATTATAATGATATCTTATTCCTGCGACACCCTTTTTATTTTCACGACAGTTACCATCGCTATCAAGATACCAAAGTTCCGTTTGTCGTCCAATCTCATCAAGTTTACACCAAAATCCATATATACCACTATTATTCGCAACACGTTTGTTTCCAGTCGAATCAATGAACCATTTCTTTACCCATCGCCCTCGCTCATCGCGTTCCAATTGATATTGTGTGACTCTGCTTTTGGCCGTTCGGGTACCCGCCAAGATTATGGGATCCGTATAAAGACCGACCCAATCATCCGTTGTATCAGCGATATCCATAACGGACATAGACGCTTCCTCTCCTTTTAATGCGACCGCACCATTTACCACATCATTAAATTTACTAAAAACCTGACGTTGCAACAATTTACCACTAACCCCCCGGCAAATGACTTGACAAAGAATCCAATCCTCGTCTTGATATTCGAATTCAAGAATCGGCGCCCGACCATAATGTTCCGTCGAAGGATTATCACGTACGCAACCTCTGGAATTGGCATTCACCACTCGACGAAGTACTCGTCGAAAACCAAAGAGCCGGACGAACGACCAGTTCGAAGAATCCGCATGGATTGATTTTCCGTGCCGAATGCCCTCGTATTCAAAGCGATAATGATTGTGTCGCCCTCTCAATTCTTCCTTTTTGAGAGAGAAAATCCCCTCGGGAAGTCCATAAGAATCAACATAGTCGGCATAATAATTCTCAACATGTCGCATAGCATCCCACGCGAATAATCCGGCAAAAGCCACGAAAAGTCCAGCGACCGCCCCCAAAACCGACAGCTCTATCCTGCGCATCATTTGACGGCGCCTCTCACGTTGCCAAAGTTCATCAGGCCGAAGGCTCAAAATTTTGGCGACGATGTCATTAAGTACTCGTGTCCGAGAAGTTTTCGTCGCATCGATGGCAAGCAAGTCGAGCTCGCGGATCTTTGGGCAGAACGCCTCCTCCGGCGTGCCACGCACGATAACCGGAATCACCCTGTCTCCTCGTCCGAGCCCTGCGAAATACTCTATCTCGTGATTGACGTAATGCTTGCCTTCCGCGTTTGGACGAGCAGAGTCCGGCGAACAGATAACAATCAAAAAACGCGAATTTTCAAGTTCGCGGTGCAATCCCTCAACGAGCTGCCCAGTCCCAAGGTCTGTCGCATCCCGGAATACGGGTGCAAGTCGTTTCGGGAGCGGTTTACGAACGGCCTTCCGCACGGCGCTGGGAAGGCGATAGCGCTCAAGCGCCTCCTGAATCCACGTCGCCCACTTCGCATCTCGGTGGCTGTGGCTGATGAAGGCGAAATATGTGTAGATGTCTTTATCATTTGTTTCCATAGACCCCACCCCCACAACGTTCAGACTTTGCAATGCTAAAACCCAACTTCAATATCGCTTTCAGCGTTGCCACTGCAGTGTTCCTGTCATATGATTTTTCAGCATCTGACAACTCGCCGTAAGGGATCAAGCAAGGATGCGTCCTCCTCACATCGTTTCGCTCCGGTCCCCATTGCCATCCTGCATCAAATCGTGAACACGCCCAAGTGTCATGAACATTTTCTGCCAAAGATTCGACAAGGACCTCAAGTTCTGGCGGAAGACATACATCCGCAATATTAATTGGTTGTGGTTTATAAGATGCTATGTGCTTAAAGTCTCTCATTGGAAATCCTCTCAGTTAGGTTAGAGCATCTGCCAGCAGACAAATGACAGATAATTTCAAACCGAAACAGTGTCATTTTCTACCGTATCCCATCTCTATTGTTTAAGATAGCATTGAGCAATAAAATCAACACAATGGCACTTTCTCCATCCAAATAGTTTATATTTCTTATGGAAATCGCCACCGAGCAATATCGTTCAGCCAAGATAGCATTATCCGAAGGCGAGAACTTCCTTGCTTATGATCTTGCCGCCGCGATCCCCGATGCTCCAGGCGGACCTTCAGCAAAAAAACAATGGATCATGGCTCTCGCTTTGGCACGTTCGGGATCAATTCAAAGGGCTACGGAGCTTGCAAATTCGCTACCCGACGTGGAGGACATCGACATCATGGGCTTTAAGAGTCGAATCTACAAGGATCTAGCACTAGCCGAACACGCCCCCACTCGGAAGCGCGAACTCTTCCTCAAAGCCGCTCAACTGAGCACTGAAATCTTCAAAAAAAAGCAGGCTTGGTATAATGGCATCAATGCCGCCTCGTGCCTACGCATGGCCGGCATGGTTGACGTGTCCCAAGACCTCGTCATCCGTCATGTTCTTCCGCTCTGTAAGGCAGAGCCCCAAAAGGACATGTGGCTTGAAGCTACACTTGGGGAGTGCCATCTTTTATTGTCAAACTTTGACGAGGCCGCGCAACATTATTCAATGGCATCAGAAATGGCATTGTCCTCGGGTGCGTTCGGAGATTTCAGCTCCACACTACGACAATTGCAAATGCTCTCAACGACATTTGCCAGCAATGCAGCTGACCTTTGGTCTCGTATCGATCTCCCATCCATCTGCGTTTTCTCGGGGCATCGCATCGATCAGCCAGGCGTTGCCACACCGCGATTTCCACCATCCGCTGAAATCATCGTTCGTGATCAAATCAAAACAGCCATCAAACATCACAAAATCGCACTTGGTTACGCCTCTTGCGCTAATGGTGGCGACATTCTCTTCCTTGAGTCGGTATTATCCGCAGGGGGACATGTTTGGGTAGCACCGCCATTCCCTATAGAAGCAACCATTAGGATGTCTGTCGTCTGCACCACAGGCGATTGGGAAAATAGGCTACGGGCGATTCTCGCCAACCCCAACACAACTGTAATTGACCCCGAATGTGACGTAACAGGAGAGAACGACGAGATTGCCTACGATTTCACGAATCGCTACATACTTGGGCTTGCTCGATTAAAATCAAAAGAACTTCGCCTTCCTATACGAGGTCTTGCCGTCTGGGACGGCACCTCCCCAGAATCAAACGGCAATGTAAGTTCTGTCGTTAGAATGTGGACTGAATCGAATGTCAACTATGATACGATCAAACCAGAGGTGCGGTAATGACTAATCGTACAATTAAAGCATTGCTCTTTTCGGACGTCAAGGGTTTCAGCAAGATGACCGAGCGGGAATGCCTCGCATTCTGCAAAGCGTTTCACACGGGCGTACAGGAAAATGTTTTGAAAAAATATGACAGCCGCATAATCCTAAAGAACACATGGGGCGACGCCCTACATATTGTCATGAACGATCTCGTCGCAGCCGGCCATCTCGCCCTCGACTTGCGGGACTGGATGGAGTCTCACGACTGGGTTGCCGACGGGGTGACCGCACCTCCAAACATCCGCATCGGCCTCCATGCCGGTGTTGTATCGAAAGTGGCAGATCCTATCATAAACAATTACAATTATATCGGGCGCAACACATCAAAGGCCGCGCGTATCGAACCGATTACATATGAAGGCCAAGTTTTCGTCAGTCGCGCGTATGCCGCGCTTTTGGCAGTCTATAACAACACATCGCTCTCATGCGAATACGTCGGCAAGCGCGTATTGCCGAAAAATTCTGGCTCGGTCCACGCTTACCTTTTAAAACGAACCTGCCAAAGTTAACAAAACCTCAGCCGATCACACCTTGAGAATTTTTTGTAAGCCAAACTAATCGGCGTTCACGATTGCTTCTTGCTCTTTACGGATCTGCCGAAGTCCCTCTTGAACCAATGACAAGACAACCAACCATGACACTACACCTACTATCGCCATCTTGATATACCATGACGATTCTCCAAACGACTCAATCAGCAGTGGTGAATTCCAAAAGAAGTGCAAACCAACGCTAAACAAAAACAGTCGCAAAAATCTCCAGTCTTTCAGATGTGCAAACTCAAACGAACGATCCCCCATTACACGCCACAACGCCGCAACACTAATAGCAGTATAAACAACATGCCCCACTGGAGCGAATATAGCCCTTGAAATGATCTGTTCACTAAGAATCCCTATCTGGTTTTCGTTGAGAATTCCTGAGTTGCTACAATGAGAGATCGTATCGTAAGCATAACCAGACGACTCAAAAACGCCAAATCCTGCCCCAACGGCAGCGCCAAATAGCAATCCATTAAGGATATATCTATAGCGGAGTTTCCGCGTAAGGAAGATTACCGCCGCGAGTTTCGTCGTTTCCTCGATTGGACCAGCCAAAACTGCACCCCAAGATTCTGAAAGATTTAGCGATCGCGAGAGAAAATATGCAACAGGCTCCATGGGATAAATAAGATATATTGACATTATCCCACCGAAAAAAAACATTCTTATAACCTGAAACAATGACACATTGCGCCGAACGTTCAATTCATAAAACAAAACCGTAAATGACATTGGTACCGCAAACGAACCTATGATAATCATATCAGTGACATTCGACTTGAGGCGAGGGCCAAAGCAACTACACATGCCATATGCGACCGCGTAAAGAACCGCCGTCGCCAAGAGACATCGCACAAACATCCACGGCTTCGGCCATTCCGGCGCGACATCAAAGATATCCGGAGTTGTTTTTGATGTTCCGACCATGAAATAGTCTTCTACCTCATGCCTGGAATGATGCCTAAACACCTCGGAGAAAAAACTTTTCCACTGAAATCCTCTCAGGTTCTCAACGCCAAGTGCAGAAGTAACCCCATCCAAAACGGTCGTAGCGCCACCGCGAGACTTGCCTGTTGCCCCGCTCAATATGCGCACATGGGGATTTTCACGTGTCGAATCTGTCGAATCGTCGTGACATACGATCTTGGCACCGCACGACGGACAAGCAATCTCATCCCCGTCATGAACGCCTTCGGACTCCAACACCGCATGACACATGTCACATTTAAAGCGCATAGAGCTTCTCCTCTCGCACAAATAATTAAAGAATTTTGGAAATCACGCATGCCGCAAGCTGATATTGACGAGCTGCTTCGTCCGAAAATGACAATTCTCGGTCAAAACAAACAGCCGTCAGGACACCCAAAAGCCGATTCCCGCGAATCACAGGAACCGCCAGAACGGCATTCGGCTCACCATCCCCCCTAACATGTGAAAGCGAATCGCCGCTGCTTCGCGTTGAGAATTGAACGGTTCGCGTCGAAGCGGCCTTGCCTGTCAGTCCTACACCATACGCGACAGTCTCACCTGCGAGTTTTTCGGAAATACGCTTTAACGCATCGGTAGTGCCGTGCTTAACGGTCACAACATCAAAGCGAAGTATTTTCGATGCGTCATCAGCCGACAGAAACGCACCTTGAGTCGCATTCATCAGCTCCAAGGATAATTCCACAAGACATGTAATTGCATCCTTTGTTTCAGGGTTCACAGCTAAGCTCCTTAATTTAAAATGGTGCGGGAATGGGGTAGAGCCCGTCGCTTCCACGCTGCTCTTGCGGAATGGGCTGCTCAGACGGATCACCATATCGACTACTCCGCGAAACCGACTCCCGCAGAGTCCACTTGTGATACGCCCAAAGCACTCCACCTATGACGAGAACCCAAAGCATGACCTTCCCAAAACCACCATTGCGCTGTGCCCCAACCTCTCGGCTAATAATCTTGACTTCTGGTGCATTACTCATAAATTATCCTCGCGTGTGGCCGTTAACTCTATTCCGTCTGCCGTTTGGGCAACTGTTGAAGACACGATCCGCAAATAATCTCCAGTTGCGTCAGCAGGAACGTTGACGGAGAATATTGCAACCAATTGTCCGTTGTCAAGATTCTTAACTTCCCAAGCTCCAATTGCATAAGTAGAATTCAACTTCAGCAGCGACAGTAGATTATTCGCATTTATCTTATCAGTCACAAAACCGGCCGCCCATATCTTTCGAAACTCAACGCCATCATGATTATACGTGTGTGAATATATGTATGAAGTATGAGTTCTTTGGCCTTCAGTCGTCCACTTCACTTCAAAATCCCCTCTTGGACCGATCGAATAGCCGACACGAGCCGCCTCAAGTGCGCGGCGCACGCGAAAATCGGCATTATTTCCGGCGTCCATCCCCTGCTCTGCACCATTTTCTTGCGTCTCGCAGACATCGTCAGCTTCATCTTCTTCATAATCCTCAAAATATGGAAAAGATGCATTGACCTTCGATAGCGACTGTCTTTGAAGTTTCATACTATCTGGGGATCGCTTGATGCTGTTTTTACTTGAACCGACACCCGCCAAAAGCCCGCTTTGGTGATTTACCTGCACTGGAACTTCTGCGCGAATATCGCAAACAATTGAAACAAGCAGAAAAACTATTAAAAAACGATTTTTTCTCATAATGAGATTCCCTTGTTTAGATAGAGACGGCTGCAATGCAAATCTGACAGTTCGCATAGATATAAACAAATACATATTCTCTAATCTTCAATTGTAGTGCATATCCATCGTGAGATCTCTACACATTTGGCGGGATTCCTTGTCATTTTACGCCTAAATCGCTCTCCAATATTCAATATGAAAGAGCACACATCCCTTTTTTGCCTATGCTGGCTCATAGGCTTGGTTTTGATTGTCCTTCAGACCATCGTTGAACCCGCAACGATGAAAAGTGCTACGGCCACGCTGCAAAACGTCACAACGGAAAGTGGGCCGCGCATCGTTCTGTTCGCCGTTTTGTTTTTCATCACGCACTTTGGGTACTGTGTCTGCGCGGCGCTCGCCCAAATTCTTCGCGAAAAACTGAATGCACACGCCGTCGCCGACTGGACGATTGCGCTGATGCGGAAGGTCATTTTCTCCCGTGGTGACTTTCTAGCGCGAAACGAACCTGAAAAAATCGTCAGCCGCATCTCTAGAGACACTGAAACGCTCACCGACCAGCGCATTTCGCTCAAAATCGAACTGCCGCTGGCATTGGCCGGTTTTGTCGTCGTCCTCTACACAATGTATTTCGGGTCTTTTGACTTCCTTGTTCGCCTGGGTTGCGATGCGCAAAAAGGAAATGCCATCCTTGCGACCACCCTACTCTGCATGACTCCGCTCCACCTGCTTTTTCTTCTGTACAACAAAAAACTCATGGAGATCGAGCAAAAGAAGGCAGACGCTGCGGAAAAAGAGGCGCTTGTCTCAACCGAGTCTCTTCGTGCCATGACTGATGTTCGCGCATCCAATGCCTTCTCTTTTGTACTGCGCAGAATAGCCGACACGACAATCCCCTCGCGCAATACGCGAGTCCGTCTGTTCTCAATTACAACGATTTTCCAAAGCGTAAGCGGCCTCGTCTGGGGCGCGACGCAAGTCACCGTACTTGGTATCGCCGCATGGCTGATCTTCAAAGTCGACACGGGCTTTGACTATTCCGACTATGTGGGATTCTCCGCTCTTTGTGCCGCACTCAACATGTCGGTCGTCAAGATCGTCGAATGTGCCATCAACTGGCAAAAGGCACGGCAAGCGAATGTCCGCATCCGTGAAATCGAGTCCTTGCAAGACGTCTTTGGCGTTGGCATTGGTTCCGTACCGGCAACCCCATCGACCGAATTGTCCTTCAAAAATCTCTCCTTCGGGATTTCTCAAGATCGTAAAATCCTTGACGACATCAATCTCTCCATACGCCCCGGCGAACACGTCGCCCTCGTTGGTCCCTCTGGCTGTGGAAAATCCACGCTTCTTAAAATGGCCATGCGTCATTTAACCCCAACAACGGGTGAAACCGACTTCGGCGGCATATCAATTGCCGACCTCGATTTCCCCTATTATTCAAAACGCGTCGCATACGTATCCCAACGCCCGTTCATCTTTCAGGGGACTATCCGCGATAACATCTTGGTCGGGCGTCAACTCCATCTGAGCGACACGGAACTTCTGCACATCCTCGACGATGTGGCTTTGACAGCGGACCTCAAACGAAAGAACCCAGATGTCCTCGTGGCTCTTGATACGGAAATCGGAGCCGAAGGGCAGGGGCTTTCCGGTGGCCAGATGGCAAAAATTGCTCTCGCCAGAGCGCTCGTAGGGCATCCCACCGTACTTCTATTGGACGAAGTAACGGCCCCCTTAGACGAGCTTTCGCAGGACAAGGTGACCAAGATGATTGACGAGAAACTTAAAGACAAGACCGTGATCTCCATTTCTCATCAGTTGCCAACCGTCCGCAACATGGATCGAATCGTTGTCATGGAAAGCGGACGAATTGTTCAGGAGGGAACGTATGACAAACTTCTCTCCCAGCCAGGTCTGTTTGCTACCCTAGTTTCACGAGAAACCGGGGTGCCCGTCTCGTTTAACGACCAGCCGAAGCTTAATCTCTCAAATTCTTCGCGAGGCATCGTTCAAGCACTCTCCCTGTCGCCGGTCTTTTCCGATGTGGACAGCCAAACCCTCCAAACGCTTGCGCCTCATTGTCGCACACTGACGATCCGCCAGGGCAAAACGCTGTTCCACGCTGGGGACGACGGCACGGAACTCTATGTCATCAAGTCCGGGCGCGTCGAGATCTGCGGACATGAATTGGGGGCTGGGGCGTCATTTGGCGAAATTGCGCTCTTTGGCGAAACCAAGCGAACCGCCGACGTCAAAGCGATTCATGACTGCGAATTCCTCGTCCTTGAAAGAAATACCGTCCTTTCGTGCTGTCAGACACACCCCGAAATGGCAATCAAGCTCCTCCGTGCCATCTCCAGAATGGCAGCACGGGAAGCAACGCAGTAGATCAGCTGTAACATCACATTCGACGTACATTTTAGTACAAGAACTGCTTGACTCATTCCACGAAAATAATTGAAAAACTGATTGACAGCCAAGCATCAATCACCGCACCACGCTCCCGACCCGTTCATCTCTCATGACGGACTATCAGGCAACCAGCAATTAACAACCTAACGCCTCGGAAGGATCAATCTCCGAAGCGTTTAGGTTCGTTTACTTTTTCAAAAACCGTAGCATTCAACGAGCTTGCCGCAATGACCATACGTGCATCCGCAGGCCCCCTGCGCACCGGCGTCCTTCTTCTCTTCCTTCTCCGTTGCAGGAGCAGTAGGTTCCTTCTTCTCTTCCATTTTGTACCTCTTTTCTCTTTGTGTTAAACGAGACTCTGACCGTCAGAATCCCAAATTATTTCGTGCAAATCGGATCACAGGGAATCGCGACAAGGCGACCACATGTACTCCAAGTACACCCGCATCTACTATACTGTGCACCAGCATCTTTCTTCTCCGCCTTCTCCATAGCAGGAGTGTCGATCTTCTTTTTCTCTTCATTTGCCATGTTAAACCCTCTTCCTGTATTCATTGGCATTTCACCTGTACATATTCTTTGAGCGCTTTCACGCTATCTTCTGACAGATTTTTTTTGCCGCAATCAAAATACTCTACCTCAACTAAAACGCTTCCTCATATCGACACCGAGCATACAAACAGGTGTACTCACAAGCCCTAAACTGCCGGTTGTTTTCTTGGTAACAAGATCCTAAACATGTGGTGCATGTGCCTGAATATGCGCATGAAGCACATTTTGGATCAAGTTCTTTCAATTTAATCGAGCGGATTTTTTCAAGTTCTGGAGACTTGTGCCAAATGTCCGCAACAGACTCTTTTCTAACATCACCAACAACTATCGGCAATGTATTACACGCATAAACCTTTCCATCTGGTGCAAATGAAAGACCCGTCTTCCCTGCCGAACACACTGGCCCTTCCATATTCCTGCGCATTTTAGTCTTGTCAATAACAACACTTGACATGGACTCTCGATCCAGTTTTTCCAACGCGAAAAGTTGACGAATTTCACTTTCATCAAGCATCATATCCAACTGGCTTCGGCCCGAATGACCAGGCAACATAATAGTAGCCGGCTTGATCGTGACGCCTATTTTTTTGCACAGCGCTCGCAAACTGAGATGCGCATCAAAATGCCCGTGAAAGAGCATCGTCTTGATGAAGATGTCCAGCCCACGCGCCTTAAACATGAGGATGTTGCGAAGGGACTTGTCAAACGACCCTGGAATCTTCGTGATCTCATCGTGGAACGGTGCCGTGCCACTATACAAACTAAACGACAAATTGTTGAGATGAAGATTGCACAATTCTTCAAAAACTTCATCCGTAATATTCAATGCATTCGTAAACACGTCCAGCATCATCCCCTTTTCAACAATCCGCTTGCAAATGTCTATGAAATCAGGACGCAACGTCGGTTCTCCCCCCGTCACCAGAACATTCATGCAGCCAAGTTCGGCAAGCTGATCAATTATCCTGAAATAATCATCGCGAGTAAGCTCGGACTGGCAACACTCCTTGGGATCGTCAAGATAACAATGTGCACACCGTTCGTTACAACGGTACGTCAACTCGAGGCATGCCTGCCAAAGCCGATGCCCCTTAAAGCATAACTCCTGAACGACATCCGAAATCGGCTGTTCCCACTTTCTTACCCCCTCCGAGCTCGCAATACGCACAACTCCTTTCGCGACAAGGCTCTGTACAAAATCATTAATCTGCTTTTCAAACTCTTCTCGATTGCGAACATTGTAACCTTTACCGAGGAAATCAACAGCCTCGGATATTGTGTGTTCTTGCTTGAAGGCATCAAGAACATCCTTGCAGATTGAATTGAAGAGGTATTCGTAATGTGAAATCACGTTACGAACAAAAACTTTATCCGCAACCTGTGAGTAGAACACGCCGGGCGACAAAACATATCTTTGAATCATCTTTATTTTCCCCTTCTTTGTTTGACTGACATAAAATTTAGAGTGCATGATCAGGACGAACTGACACTTATTTACTTGTGTTCTGTCTCCATGTCGCAATAAAGGTGGTATTCGATGAAATCGTCACTTTTTCGCCCACCGAATACATCGCATTGGATGTCGCTCCGACTTGCTGCCACTTATCAAAGATCCACCCTGGTCGAGCAACCTCGCATTTCGGCATCATAACAAAAGAAGGAAGATCTATATTGATTGCAAGTAACCCCGAATGAGCTTCATAGGGCACATCAACTTTGTATTCTTCGTTTGATAGGATGAAAATGTTATCTCATACGCCTGAAGATGATAATACCAAATCTTACGGTATTCACGATTTTTAGAGCATGAGCACCTTTCAGACGATATCCGCCCGCACTCAATACAAGCTTCCTTTTCCGAGGCTTCAGCAAGGAATCCACAAGCAATGCATATCGCGAATATAATGATACCTGTTTTTTTCATCTTCGCTCCTTTTCCAACCAGCTCAAGTTGAATCGATGTGCGCGAACAAACTCATTGTTTCGCCTAGACCACTCCGAATCGGAAAACCGCTGCCCAAGCTCTTCAAGCTCCTGACGAATTCGCCTGGCTACGGCATTCTGTCGATGCGTACCAATGTGAAAAAAATCAGCGTCGCGAATGATCTTCTCTTCAAGTGTAGTTGGTCGATGTTCTTTCTTCGTCGCAAGAATCAGCCGTAAGATAAGTTTTATCTCTCTTTCCGAATACTCACATCCGGAAGAAATCCGTTCCGCCAACTTTGCACCTTCCTCTTCATGGTTTTCCCGAGAAACGAAAAATCCATAGTCGTGAAGAAGCGCCGCCATCAACAAGCTACGCTTACGCCACACAGGTAATTTCGGATAATGCTTGAGAATCTTATAGACCGCCTCTACGGTGTCTTGAGCATGTTCCCAGTTATGATAATGGAACTCACAAGGCACCTCATGACGGATCTCGTCAAGAACATTAAAATAAATTCGCGGATCCATCAAAACGGGTTTTCGTCCCGCCTTGCCGCATTTCTGGCACCGAACGACCGTGAACGCATCGAACACCTCGGACACCATTCCGCAATGCGGGCATTTGTAGTCAACTTGCTGATAGCGGTGATCATTTGTCGCCGGCGCAAACTCGAGGGGATTTTCAAAGCGTACAAAGCTTTTTTGAGATTTCGGTTCAGCCCAATTCTTGAGCAAAGTCTTAATCTCAAAAAGCTTAAGTTTCGGATTGATCCCCCGCAGGAGCGAACAAAACGAAGCTATGGTCGGCGTGGCAAAACTCGTCCCTGACATGCGAATGTAGCCACCACCAGTTTTAGCCGTCAGAACCGCTACCCCATTGGCAGAAAACTCAATCGGCGAATGCTCCAGATATTTGTACAGATAGGGATTGCTGTACTCACCAATATCAACGCTGATCGCGTTCGACAACTCGGCCGGAAGGCCAAGGTCGTCCGGCAGCGGTATGTTTCGCTTAGCCGCCACAACGATCTTATTGCGGCGATACGCCTCCTCAAGAAGCTTCGCCGTCGGCTCCCAATATCTGTTCTTTCGATAGGCAACCGACATGTTGATGATGTCGGCATCGGACTCAACCGCCTCTTCAAGCCCCCTAACCACCGTGCTGCCATAGCCTCCGTTGTCGGCATCCAAAACACGATAATCAAGAAACCTAGCGTTAGGCGCAAGCGTTCCGATAATCGCCGCAGCGCCTGTTCCATGTCCCGACGGATCGTTGTTGGCCGTCTTCCGAAGGCTAACGGTCTCGATTGTGCCAGATTCGTCTCGCCGATATCCGAAGGCCCGGATAACCTTGCCCTTCAGCACTTCATGCGAGGCATCGACGCCCGTGTCAAGCACAGCAACCTTGACTGATTGCAGATTTTGTCGTGCAAGTTCAGGCAAAGGGATCGCAAGAATGTCTTCAAACGAAAGCATGCTTACATCCGCCCTAACAAATGAATAAGTTCTCCGATTGCATCAATGCGCTCTGGTTTCGACCTCACAATCTCCAGCAATCGCCGTACAAGTTCACATTCTTTACGTTCCTGCGTCCCCATTGCTTCAGCCATTGGAGCATGGGCAAGAGCAGCAAGTCGCTGTTGTTGATCAACAACAATGGCAGCAATGTTTGCAAACATGCCATATGTGTGACACTCTTCCTTCGTGAATGACTTGCGTTTGTCAAAACACACGGCGGTAATCACGCCGATTAAATGCTCGCCTATCAGCATTGGCGCGGCCAAAACGGCATTTGGCGACCCATCACCTCGCACTTGAAAGAATTTATCGCCAGAAGCACGTGTTGAGGTTTGAATGTCATGCGTTAAAGCCGCCATTCCCGTGATGCCCTCACCAATCGGCACGGTCTTCCCGACCAAATCGACAAAATATTTGTGAAGATTTGTCAAACCAGGTCTCGAAGCGACCATTGCAAACTTAAGATTTTTTCGATCAGGCTCCACGACAAGTAGCGATCCCTGTGTAGCATTAATAATGCGCAATCCAATCTGAATCAGTTGTTCAAGAACAAACTTAATGTTGCGATCATCTTGTAATCCAAGCAAGTTCCAAGCATCATTAGTTTTCATGAAATCTCCTTTAAGGTATCGAGCTGATAACGGGAACTCCCTCTGTAAATGGCTTGCCGGATTCCGAAAATGCCACTCCACCAAACGAATGATTTGCACGAAATTCTTTTGCCGAAATGGTTGCTATCTTGCCATCTTCCACATCGCATTCGATGCCACAAAGGCGGAATCTTCCGTGAAGTGGATTCCCATCCTCATCTAGAACAGTAACTTGTAACACGCCATTTGGGTCGTCTGGCGCAGGAAGATTAACTTCCGCACGCCATTTCGACGCGGCTAACGTATGTACTTTGGATACAAACACCATCATACGTACCGGTGCTGTAGCGGCTAATGCATCAGGAATATCATCGGTCGCTCGATTCATCCACAAATCAATGGTAGAAAAAACTCGACTCCACCCCAGCAAGGTCACTGGCATTCTACGCCGTTTTTCAGTTGCAATTGCCGCACATATGAATGAAATTGCTTGCCGACATCCACGGCAACGGGACACGTGATTTAGCATTGCCCCAGCTTGATCAGCAGAAACTGTCCTGTTTTCAAACACCGACAGTACGCTTTCCCTGTTTGGACAACTTTCCTGATTGAGATTTTTCGAATTACCCATAAAAAACACTAACGAAAAATTCCATAAGCATTAGAGATTGCCCGAAGGATAAAATGACGCATCAATTTCTGATTTTACGCAATCTCGAATTTTTCGTAAAGCGGCCTGTGCTCGAATATTAATCTGATCGACAGTATTGGGCTTGCGGTCTAGAATCGCCGCTACATCCTGCGTGGGCAACGCCAGATCATTCCTCATAAGAATGACAAGTGCGTAAGTAGGGTTCTTATTCCACAATTCACCCAACGCCTTGTTGGCGTGCGCAACCGATTCCTTAATCAAAATTTGACGAATTGGATCTTTAGGGCGAGGATCTGCAATATCATGCCCAGCATCATTTTCGCCTTGATTCTCTGTTGACGAGTCAAGAGACAGCGAAATTTTTTCTTCCCCACGAGACACCTCGCGTACAAGACGTTGAACAGCATCGTAAACTCGCCAATACATAAATGTCTTAAATCGACAACCAAAGCGAAAATTCCTTATTGCCTCCCAATTGCGAGCGCGCAGCCCTTCGTACACTTTACCAACCACCGATTTTGCATCTATCGAATAACGCGACAACATATCACGCATCCCCTTAACGTTCGCCGTCACCAACGGATCTACAAGCTCATCCTTCACATAAGCCCACGCAACATCATCGTTTGCAATAAGTCGCAAAACAAGATGATGATCATCTTCTTGAATGCCTAAGCTTTTTTTCTGCATGTTCCATCCTCGTCTTCAGTACCCGATCCCAGCACACCAACTCCCATACAAGAAAGTGAAGTGGCGTGCTTCCAATCACCACGTCCCTTGTGCGGTGTCGCCAAACACCTCTGATGAAACATGAATGATGAAAACACGCCACGTAGATTACCTACGCAGCGCAATCATCGTATTCCGCTTCATCTTAAAACTTTGGCGAATTCCACAAGGAGCGTTATACGCTGATATCGCGTACGTTATCCGGGTTAGGTTGCCCACCCCGAACTCTTCTTCTCACTCCAAGTCACCTTGTGGAGAAGCCAGCCGCTTCTGATGCTACGACCGGTATATTTCTTTCAGTTTACTTTTACCAAACTCCTATTTAGAGCTTTTAATTGAACGTGAAATATTATACCATACTTTCTATTAATAGTGGACGAGAATCCACATGGAAATCAACCAACGCAATAGCGACGTTCGGTCAATTAGGTGTCAAAAGCAGAGCTCTCATCCCAGTTTTGTGATCTATCTCAACTGGGTGCGACGCTTCCTTGTGGGCCGAAACGATGGATAAACTGGTGGCGAGAGGCGACTAAGGTCGTCGAGATATTGCTTAACTTGCCCGAGACGATGACCAAAGGGACGTTCTTTGATGACAAAAGGTGACGCAATGAATACTTAAAGGCGGGCGTTGGCATAAGTCAACCTGAGTTTTGTGATCGACATAGCTATGGCGATTGTGTCGACATAGCTATGTCGCTGACATTTGTCAGGTTAGACAATAGAATCTGTCACCTTAACGAACAGGATAACGCGCTTTTATATACATTGACGCCCAACTTGGGACGGTCGACGAAATCGGTTTGGGTTGGGCAATACTCGGCTTAGATGAAAAGTACGGGCACCTTTGGTGCCACGCATACGCGCCAGTTGCGGAGCGAAGCGACGCTATCGTTCGAAATAAAAGCCTAATACAAAGACGCGACCCCTTGCGGAGCCGCGTCCTTTGTTGTGCTTTCGAGTTTTGAAAGCTTACTTCGCGATGACGCGAGCCATCTCGAGCACCTTGTTCGAGTAGCCCCACTCGTTATCGTACCACGCGCAGATCTTGACGAACGTCGGATCGAGCTGAATGCCCGCCTTGACGTCGAAGATCGAGGTGCGGCTGTCGTTGCGGAAGTCGGTCGAAACAACCGCTTCGTCGGTGTAGCCGAGGATACCCTTGAGCTCACCCTCGCTGGCCTTCTTCATCGCCGCGCAGATTTCCTCGTAGGTCGCCGGCTTCTCGAGCTCGGCGGTGAGGTCTACGAACGAAACGTCGCTCGTCGGAACGCGAACCGACATACCCGTGAGCTTGCCGTTGAGCGCCGGAAGAACCTTGCCGACCGCCTTGGCCGCACCCGTCGAGGACGGAATCATGTTCTCGAGGATGCCACGACCACCGCGCCAATCCTTCTTGGAAGGACCGTCGACCGTCTTCTGCGTCGCGGTAGCGGCGTGAATCTTGGTCATGAGACCGCGCTTGATGCCGAAGGTATCGTTGAGCACCTTCGAAATCGGCGCGAGGCAGTTCGTCGTGCAGGAGGCGTTGGAGATGATGTCCTGGCCGGCGTAGGTCTTGTCGTTGACGCCGTAGACGAACATCGGGGTCGCATCCTTGGAAGGCGCGCTCATGATGACCTTCTTCGCACCGGCGGTGATGTGCTGACGAGCCTTGGCGTCTTCGAGGAAGAGGCCGGTCGACTCGACGACGATCTCGGCGCCGACTTCGTTCCACTTGAGCTGGGTCGGATCCTTCTCCGCGGTAAGACGAATCTTCTTGCCGTCGCAGATCATGGTCGAACCCTCGACCTTGATGTCGTGCTTGAAGATGCCGTGCACCGAGTCGTACTTGAGCATATACGCCAGATAATCGGGATCCAAGAGGTCGTTGATGCCGACGATCTCGATGTCCTTGGCGAAGTTCTCGACCGCAGCGCGGAACACCATGCGTCCGATACGACCGAATCCGTTGATACCTACCTTGATAGCCATTTTATTACTCCTTTGGTTGAATTGTTGATGATTGACTTGATTTACGCCTTCTTGACCTTGCCGTTCTTAAGGCAACGCGCGCACACCGTCATGCGCTTCGTGTTGCCCTTGCCGTCGGTCGTGCGGATCGACTGCAGATTCGGCAGGAAGCGACGCTTCGAAATTCCCGTCGTATGCAGACCGATGCCGCCTTTGTACTTCGGCGAACCCTTGCGGACGACGACGTTGCCGACCGAAGGACCCTTGCCGCAAATTTCGCAAACTCTGGACATTTTCAGTTTCCTTTCGTTTATCAGTTGGCTTCGCCGGGTTGCCATTCGACGTTCGCGAAGGCGTTGTCGAACGCGGCGGAAAGTCCGCCGAGATTGTCGCCGCCGGAGCTCTTGACGCTCTTCGGCTTCGCCTCGCCGGAAGCTTCCTCGACGAGCGACTTGACTTCCTCTTCGCTCATCGTCATCGCGCGAATCGAAAGTCCGATACGACGCTCGGCGCGATCGACCTTGACGACGCGGGCCTCGACCTCCTGACCGACGTCCAACGCATCCTTGACCTTCTCGACACGCTCGTCGGAAATCTGCGAGATGTGCACGAGTCCGTCCACGCCGTCCTCGAGTTCGATGAACGCGCCGAAGGACGCGATCTTCGAGACCTTGCCCTTGACGACCGAACCGACGGGGAACTTCTTCGCGATTTCGTCCCACGGATCCTCCTGAGCCTGCTTGAGGCCGAGGGAGATACGCTGTTCCTTCGGGTTGACGTCGAGAACGACCGCCTCGACCTCCTGACCCTTCTGCAGGCACTCCGAAGGATGGTTGATCTTCCGCGTCCAGCTCATATCCGAAACGTGAATCATACCGTCGATGCCGTCCTCCAGCTCGACGAACGCGCCGTAGGCGGTGAAGTTGCGGACGACGCCCTTCACCTTCGAACCGGTCGGGAAGCGTTCCTGAACGGTATCCCACGGATTCGCCTGCGTCTGGCGGATGCCGAGCGCGATCTTCTGGTTCTCCACGTCGACCGCGAGCACCACGACCTGCACTTCGTCGCCGACGGAAAGCATATCCGAGGCGCGCGCGACGCGCTTGGTCCAGCTGAACTCGCTGATGTGGACGAGACCTTCGATTCCGGGGGCGATTTCGACAAACGCGCCGTAGGCGGCGAGATTGACGACCTTGCCCGAAACGCGCGAACCGACGGGGAACTGCTCCTGAATCGTGCTCCACGGATTGGTCTGGGTCTGCTTGAGACCGAGCGAGATGCGCTCGCGTTCGCGATCGACGTCGAGCACCATGACGTTGATCTCCTGCCCGACCTTCAGAAGTTCGCTCGGGTGCTTGATGCGACCCCAGCTCATGTCGGTGATGTGCAAAAGTCCGTCCAGACCGTCGAGATCGACAAACGCGCCGAAATCGGTGATGTTCTTCACGCGACCGAGGCGAATCTCGCCCTTTTGGAGCGTCGCCATAAGTTCCGCGCGCTTCTCCGCGAGCGTACCCTCGATGAGCTCGCGACGCGAAACGATGAGATTACGGCGCTCGCTCGAAATCTTGATGACCTTGAATTCGAAGGTCTGCCCGACGTAGGGTTCGAGCTCCTTGGCCGGAGTGACGTCGACCTGACTGCCGGGGAGGAACGCCTCGATGTCATCGACCGCGACGAGCAAGCCGCCGCGAACCGCCGCCTTGATCGTGCCGGTAACGACGCAACCTTCGACGTAACGATCGAGAATCTTCTCCCAACGGATCTTTTCGTCGGCGCGACGCTTCGAAAGCTCGACCATTCCCGTCTTGTCGTCTTCAAGCTTGACGATCATGACGGTAACCTTGTCGCCCGCCTTGACCTCGGCGCCTTCGCCGAATTCTCCGATGCCGATTACGCCGACCGACTTGTAGCCGATATCGACGAAAACGTCGTCGTCCTTGACCTGGGTAATGGTGCCTTCAACCAGCGCACCGTTTCTGAATTTCGACTCCTGACCCGCGCTCGCGAGGATTTCCGCCATCGCCGAGGACTTCTCTTGGGGAGCCGTGGGCTTTCTAATAGCCATGTTGTATTTCTTTATTTGGTTTGTTCAAGATCGCGGTTTTCCGCCGCGTCCGCCCCGTCTTTGGGCGCGGAAGCGGTAATTATAGCAAAACCGCACCCGTCGCGTCAACGGGTGCGGTTGGTCGACCAAAGCCGCCTGTTGCCTTAGCGGTTGGTCGCGTACAGGGGACCGAAGTTCTTGCACGCGCGATAATCCGCACCGGTCGGGTCGTCGGACGCGCCAAAAAGCCCCCAGCAATGCGGCTGGAAGACCTGGTTTTCGGGCACGTTGTGCATTGCGACCGGAATGCGAAGCATCGAAGCGAGCGTGATGAGGTCCGCGCCGATGTGACCGTAGGCGATCGCGCCGTGGTTCGCGGCCCAGGCGTTCATCACCGAATAGACGTCCTTGAAGAAGCCCTTCCCGGTGAGGCGCGGCGTGAACCACGTGCACGGCCACTCGGGGTTGGTGCGCTCCATAAGCGTCTTCTGCTGCTTGGGGTCGAGCGTAACCGACCAGCCCTCGGCGATCTGCATTACCGGGCCCTGTCCCTTGACGATCGAGATGCGAATCATCGTCAGCGGCATCCCCTTCGGGGTGAGGGACGACGAGCTGAACCCGCCGCCGCGGAAGTACTCGACGCCCGCCGGCACCCACTTCGTCGCCTTCAAGGTGTTGTCGATGTCCTTGTCGGAAACCTCCCACCAGTTCTTGAAGACGCTCTTGCCCTTCTCCTTCATCTCGCCCGCCGCGTCGAGGCAGCAGCTGCCCGAGTTAAGGAGATGGATGATACCCGCCTTCGCGTCCTTCGGAAGACCCTTGCCGGTGGCGCGCTTGACGGCCTTATCCGACCAGTAGGTGCGAACGTCGGCGAACATCGACGCCTTGTTGGTAAGCAGCCACATGAGAAGCATGCAAATGCCGTTCAGGGAGTCGTTCTCGGTCGCGAGAATCTGGGGCATCTTCTTGCCGTTCCAGTCGAAGGAAGTGTTGCACATCACTTCCGCGACGTCGCCGTTCGGCCAGTGGTCGGTCCACTGACGCTGGCCCTGGAAACCGCCCGCGATCGCGTTGCGGCCGACCGCTTCCTCGCCGAAGCCCATTTCCTTGAGCTTGGGATTGCCCGCCATCATATCGCGGACGATAATCGCCATCTTGGCGATGAACTCCCAGTCCTTGTCCTTGGCGGCGCGGCTCTTCTGGATCTTGGGCGGATTGTAGTCCTTGCCCTCCTTGAGATTCTTGCGCATCCACTTGATCGCCTTTTCGTATTCGGCCTTGTCGTAGATGCCCTCTTCGATGCGACGGAGAATTTCGCACTCGTCCATGTTCTCGGGCGCGATGCCGAGATAGTCCTGCATGAAGTCGACGTCGACGAAGCTGCCCGCGATGCCCATCGCGGAAGAGCCGATCGAGAGATAGCTCTTGCCCTTCATCATCGCGACCGCAAGACCCGCCTTGGCGAAGCGCAGAAGCTTCTCGGCGACGTCGGCGGGAATCTTCGCGGACTCGTCGCGATTCTGCACTTCATGACCGTAGATTCCGTAGGCGGGCATTCCGCGCTGGGCGTAGCCCGCAAGCATGCAGGCGAGATAGACCGCGCCGGGACGCTCCGTTCCGTTGAAGCCCCAAACCGCCTTCGGCATCGTCGGATCGAGATCCATCGTCTCCGTACCGTAGCACCAGCACGGCGTCACCGAAAGGGAAACGCCGACGTTGTTGTCGCGGAACTTGTTCGCGCACATCGCCGCCTCGAAGCGTCCGCCGATCGTGGTGTCGGCGATGACACACTCGACCTTGGAGCCGTCGGGATAGCGAAGATTGTCGGAAATGAGCTTCGCCGCCGCCTTCGCCATGTCCATCGTCTGCTTTTCGAGCGACTCGCGAACTCCGCGCCGCCGTCCGTCGATGATCGGGCGAATGCCGATTTTCGGGAAGCCGTTGTGGGTGAATACCGTCTGAGCCATGATGTACTCCTTTGGTTTGTGGATTACTTGAGGTAAACTTCGATTACGGGAACTACGCTATCGGGCTTCGTCGTCGGGAGCACGAAGCCGCCCTGATCGCGACGAATCTCCGAACCGTCGTGCAAAAACTGCGCGTAGCCGACCTTGTCGATGAAATCGATCGGCAAGGAGCCGCCGTCGGGATACTTGACGAGGTGAACGTAGAGACGTTTCGTCGCGGAATTGTAGGTAAGGAGCGTGCCGTCGGGCGCCTTGAAATCGGCCGGCGCCTCGCCACAGCCGTAAATCGAACGCGAATTGAAGTGCATCCACTTCTCGAAGCCCGCGAGCCGATCCTTCGCCCGCCAGTCGAAATCTCCGCGACCCGTGGGACCGACGTTCATAATGAGGTTGCCGCCGAAGGAAACGGAATGAATCAAAAGCTCCAAAAGTTGCGGAACGCTCTTCCACGAACTTTGGTCGCGATGGTAGCCCCAACTGCCCGAAAACGTCTGGCAAGTCTCCCAATAAGCCGGCTTGCCGCGCACTTTCGGGTGTTCGGCGACCTTCCGCTGCTCGGGCGTGGTAAAGTCCCAACCGTCATCGGTTTCCTTAAGCCCGAGTCGATCGTCCACGATAATTCCGGGTTGCAAAGTCCGCGCCAGCTTCAAGAGCTCCACCGCGTTCCAATCCCGATAGGTCTTGCCGAAGACGGGATGCGTAGGCGTGAAGTCGAACCAGATGATGTCGATCTTGCCGTAGTTCGTCAACAGCTCCCTGACCTGCGCGAACATGAAAGCGCGAAAGCGCTCCATATCGCGACCCTCGTTGAGCTTATTGACTTCGGCTTCAAGCTCCTCGCCCTTCACGCCCGCGCGATCGAGCTTAGTGAAAAGCGGATGGTGCAAGTCGACCTTGTAATCGGGATGGTGCCAGTCCATGAGCGAGAAGTAGAAGCCGACCTTCAAGCCCTCGGCACGGCACGCCTCGACGTATTCCCTCACGAGATCGCGTCCGAAAGGCGTATTGGTAATCTTGTAGTCGGTAGTCGCCGTGTCCCAAAGGCAAAAGCCCTCGTGGTGCTTCGAGGTGAGGACGATGTATTTCATCCCCGCCGCCTTGGCCGCTTTCGCCCACTCCCGCGCGTTAAAGAGATCCGGATTGAAACGCTTGAAGTATTCGTCGTAATCCGCGTCAGAAATCGACTCGTAGCTCTTCACCCACTCGTGCCGCGCGGGCATCGCGTAAAGGCCGAAATGAATGAACATTCCGAAGCGATCGTGCGTCCACCAGGCCATGCGCTCCGCCTTCGCCGCCTCCGTCTCGTCGCTCAGTTTAAGCGGGAGCTCGCCTTTCACCTCGTTGGCGAAGGCGGAGAGCGAAAGCGCGACGCAAAGCGCGAAAAGAATCTTCTTCACTGCGCCGCGTCCTTTTGCTTGTTGAATACGAGCGCGTAGACGAGGACGACCGCGAAGCAGATCGCCGGAACGATGAAGCTCGCGCGAAGCGACATCTGCGAAAGCTTGAGGTTGACGTCCCAAGTGCTCGCGAAGGATGCGGTGAGCTTGCACCAAACGCTGTCGTTGTGGCCGATGATATCGGCCATCCACGGCGTGATGATCGCGCCGCCCAAAATCGCCATAATGAGACCCGACGCGCCGAGTTTCACCGCCTTTTGGTCGAGCCCGCCGAGGGCGATGCCGTAAATCGTCGGGAACATAAGCGACATAAAACCGCTCATCGCGACGAGGCAGACGATGTTCCAGCTGAACGGCAGCTTGCCAATGGAGAAAACGACCTCGGTCGGAAGGTACATGACGCCGAAGCAAGACAGAATCGCCCCCACCGCGAAAAGCGCCATCATCCGCGCGGGATTGAAGTACTTCATGAGGAACGTCGCAATCCAACGCGCCGCGATGAAGAGCGAAATCGCGATCGTGTAGTAAATCGCCGCGGTCGCCGGAGTAACCCCGAGTTCCTTCTGGCAATAGACGTTAAGCCAGGTCCACGCCGCGATCTGCACGCCGACGTAGAAGAATTGGGCGATGACGCCGGCCCAATAGCGCGGAGTCCTGAGGAGCGTACCGAGCATGGCGCGATAGTCCTTCGCGAGAACGATGTAGACTACCGGCCCCGCGACTCCGCAAAGAACCCACGTTATCTTGTCCATTTCGGGGAAGATGAAGTAGAGAACGGTCATCGGCACGATCGAGAAGACGAGCGCCGTCACGACCCGGCCGAGCGCTTTCGCGGTAACGCCGGTTTCGCCTTGCCGCTTGCAGAGGAAGAAAATCCAAATCGCCGCCGCAATCGCGCAAAGCCCGACGTAGGGCGCACATACCCAAAAGAGTTCGTTGTGGATAATGCCCTGGCGCGTAGCCTCGTCCATCAGCGCGCGCTCCTCGGCAGTCGCCGGATTAAGATGGGAAAGAATGAGCTGCTGAGCGAGAACGATGCCGATCATCGACCCGACGGGGTTGAACATCTGCGCGAAATTGAGCCGGCGCACGGCGGTATCCTCGTCGCCGAGCGAAAGGACGTAGGGATTGCACGTCGTCTCCAAAAGCGAGCATCCGCCCGCGACGATGAAAATCGCGATGAAATAGATGTCGAAGGACTGCGCGATGCACGCGGGAATGTAAAGGAGCGCTCCCGCAATGTAAATTCCGAGGCCTATCAGCACGCCCTTCCGATAGGAAAGCTCTTCGGCGAGCACGGCGGCGAAGATCGCCAACACCGCGTAGGCGCCGTAAAACGCCACTTGCACCAGCCCCGCCTTGGACTGATCCATCGTGAATATGCGTTGAAACGCCGGCACGAGATTGTCCGTCATGTTGTTGAGGAGGCCCCAAAGCGCGAAGCAGCTCACCAACATTACGAAAATACCGACCGACCCCTTGCTTAATATGCTTTTTTTCATGGCATTTATTATATCAAAACAACCCGTCTATTTCCACACCGCGCGGCAATACACCCCGCTGGGACAGGAAATCGAGACGCCTTCGAGAAGCATCTCGCCCGCTTCGACGGTTGCGTTCGGAAAGAGTTGCGAAAGAATGTTTTCGGCGACGCGCACCGAAAGACCCGGCGTATGGCTCGAAAAGAGGACGAACGCCGGACGGTCGCTCAAAAGCGATTTGACGAGACTCAGCGTCTCCTTCAAGTCCTTCTCGATCTTGTACATCTCCCCGCCGGCGCCGCGCCCGAACGACGGCGGATCGAGAATGATCGCGTCGTACCGTCTCTCGCGACGAAGCTCGCGCTTCATGAATTTGTGGGCGTCGTCCACGATCCAGCGAATGGGGCGATCGGCGAGGCCGTTCAGCCGCGCGTTTTCCCGCGCCCATTCGACCATTCCCTTCGACGCGTCCAAGTGGCACACTTCCGCGCCGCCCTGCGCCGCCGCCATCGTCGAACCGCCCGAATAGGCGAAGAGATTGAGAACGCTGCCGCGCGCGTGTTCGCGAATCCACTTCCATTGCGCGCGCTGTTCGGGAAAGATTCCGAGGTGGCCGAAGTCCGTGCCGCCGAGTTTGAACTTCACTCCCGCCGTTTCAATCGTCCACTCCTTTGGAAGATTGCCGCGTCCGTGCCAACGGTTTCCGTCCTCGCGATCGAACGATGCGTCCGCACGCTCCCACTTGGCCAATGCGAACGCGGGTCGCCACATCGCTTGAGAACACGGCCGCGCGAGAACGTATTTTCCGAAGCGCTCCAACTTCCGACCGTCCCCCGAATCCAAAAGCTCGTAATCTTCGACCATCTACGCGCCGATGACTTCGTCGAAATTCACGGTTTCCGGTACCGACGGCAGGCATTCGCCGTTCTCCATCGCCTCCTTGAGCTCACGCGCCTTGTCTTCGTCGTACCACCAATAGGTGAAAATACAATCCTCGTCGGAATACTTGCCGAGCACCGCCTCGGGCATCCCGAACTTGTTCCAATAAAGAAGCCGCGTCGTATCGGTCTGCCAAAGGAATGCGTAAGGGCACTCCGACGCGACGAGTTCGTCGATCTTCCGATACGCCGCCTGACGCTCGGCCACGGTTTCCATCGTCTTCTCCCGTTCGATCAGCTCGTCCACTTCCTTCGACTTGAATCCGACGATGTTGTTCGACCCCTTCCGATCCGCCTCCGACGAGGCGAACATCGTTTCGGGGTTCTTGAAGATGTTCGCGCCCCAGCTCGCCCAGGTCATTTCGAAATTAAAGTCGTCCATGTCGCGCATCCATCCCGCGAAGTCCTTGCGGGCGATATTCATCTTGATGTTGCACTGCGCGAGCGCGTGATTGTAGAGCGCGAAAAACTTGTCCTCGCTCGCCACCCGCGAAAGCATGGTGAACTCGAATCCGTTTTCGTAGCCCGCCTCCTTCAAAAGCGCCTTCGCCTTCTCGATGTTGAACTCGTAGAACGGATTCTCGCACGGCGTTTTAGCGTCGTAAAGGTCGGCGTAGTAGGAGTTGAGGAGAAAATACTCGTTGTACATCATCGTGCGATTCATCGTTTCGCGATCAACGAGATACGACATCGCCCTGCGAACGCGAATGTCGTCGAACGGCTTCCTGCGCACATTCATCGCAAAGCCCTGGAAGCCAATCGGGTTGTGGTTCTTGACCCGCCGCTTGACGATCCAGTTCTTGTCGAACTTGTCGCCGTAGGTCTCCTGCGTCATGATGCGCGCGGTGTAGGCGGGATAGACGTCGATCGCCCGCTTCTTGAGCGCTTCGAAAGCGTTCTCCATGTCCATGTAATAGCGCATCACGATTCGGTCGAAGTTGCAGACGTGTTTGCAGCTCGGCATATCCCTGCGCCACCAGTTCTTCACCCGAGAGAACTCGGTTTCGACTTGCTCGGCAACGCGGCTCAGCTGATAAGGCCCGCCCACCGGAGCGTTCAACAAATCGAGCTTGTTGAAGTCGCACTTCTCGAAGGCGTGCTTGGGCATAATCCAGAACATTCCGCAGTGAATAATGTCGCGCCAATCCTTCGAAGAGCCACCCTTTTTGCGGAAGCGAACCGTTTTGGAATCGAGAACTTCGGGGCTTTCAAAACCTCCCAGCAAAACCTTCCACGCGCCCGTGTCGCTCGTCTTGGCCGTAACCGCGTCGAAAGTCCACTTCACGTCGTCGGCGGTCACCTTTACGCCGTCCGACCAATAGGCGTCGTCATCGATCACGAAGACGAACTCGTTGCCATCGTCGGAAACCGCCCAACGACGAGCGAGCGAAGGAACGAACTCCAGCGTTTGGGTATCGACGCCGATCAAATTCTCGTACATGAGATCGAACGTCATCTTCGTGTAGGTGTTGTTGTCCACATACGCATTGAAGCTTTTCGGCGGCTGCGAACCGTTGAAGCGAATCGTCCCGCCCTTGCGCGCGTGCGGATCGGCGACCGGATCGGGCGTGTCGCGCCAATCGGGCGCGGGGTGCCAGGTAAGCGCGGCGAGCATAAACGTCTTAAGTAGAATCGTCATCCTTCCCTCTCCGTGGGAATTCCCCACTCTTCGAGTTTTCCAGCAATCCAGTCGAAGGATTTTTCGTGCATTTCCCGCGCCTTGGCGCAGGGAATGAGCGGCCCCGCCGCAATACGGATGTCCTTCGAAGTGTCAACCGGTCCGAAATCCCTGAAAATTCCCTTCCATATTCCCTTCTTCCGCATCGGCTGGCATCGCGTATCGACCGCAATCGGCACAATCGGCACTCCCGCGCGTTCGGCGAGTTTCGCGCCAATCGAAGAATATTGGGCACGGCTGAAAACGTCGGCGCGCGTCCCCTGAGGGAAGATGAGAAAACTATCGCCACCCGCAATACGCTCGCCACCGATTTTGAGAATATTCACAAGATCATCACGCGGCGACTTGCGCCCGATCGGCACCATCCGCATGTGCTCCGCAGCCTTTTCGAGAAACGGCAAATGAGCCAGCGACGCCTTCGCAACGTAACTGAAAGGCCCGAACGAAAGCAATGTCGGCGGCAAAACTATCGTCTCGGTCGTGGACATGTGATTGGCGAGATACATGACCGGACCGGAATAGGCGAGCCGATCCCCGAAACCCTCGACAATAACGTTCATCCCGAGCGATTCCGCCGTTCGCACCGCGGAAAAGCAATATCCCGCCCAGCGCTCAAACGTAAGCCGCCCAAAAGGCTCGGCCAACGCGCACGCCGGAAAAACGCGAGTTACGCCCAACGTGTAACGCACGGTCGTCCACGCGCCCGGCTTGGCGCGTTTCGCCGCACGGCATTCCGCTTCCGTCCGATACTCTCCGGTTTCGCGCAAGCGCGACTGGAACTCAGTTAGCTCCGTCGCCCGCTTCTTCATCGCCCTCTCCGGACTTCGCCGCCGCCGCTCGCGCCTCTTCCGCGGCCTTTTTCGCCTCTTCGAGGCGTTGCCGCATCTCGTCCTTCATGACTTGCAGCTGCTGACGCTGTTCTTCGGCCCGCGCCTCGCGCTCGGCCTCGCGCTCCGCTTCGCGCTGGGCGCTCTCCTCTGCGAGTTGCTTGGCCTTCTCGTCGGCCTGACGCTGAAGATCACGCTCGCGTTGCATCCGCCATCCGCGCACCGACCGCCCCCGAGCGAGTCCGTCCGTCGACGGCGTTGCCATCGACTCGGTCGCGCTCGCCGTCGACACCCTGCCGCCGCCTTTCGCGGAATCGTCGCCGAGCGACAATGTAAGATCCACGCCGTCCTTCACGATGACCATCGTCGCCGATTCGGGATCGACGCTCTCCACCGTCCAGCCGCCGGCACTTTCGCCTTCCTTGATGAAATAGTGCTTGGGCGCATTCTGAACCGAATTGTCGGTGAATCCGACTTCGACCTTGCCATCGCTCATTACGTTGATTACCGAGAAATGAATCGCGCTTTTAAGCGCCTCCTGCTCCTTGGTCAATTCCTTGTCGGAAGTCTTGGCGACCTCGCTCGGCAACTTCGACGCGTCGAAACCACGCGGCAACGCTCCGAACATTTGGCGATCGATGACCGACTGATAGCGCTCAATCGGCTGCTTCTCGGCCAACGCCGCAAACGCCAGAAGCGCAATCGTCGGGAGCAGAATTCTCTTCATCGCCTTCATTATACCAAAATCAGAAGAAAAGGTCACGCTCGCCGCGACAAGTCGCTTCGTATTGCTTCAAAACCGTGGGATAGAATTTAGGCAACCACTCCTTGATACCGGCGAGCTCCTTCTCGATGAGCTTAAGTCCGATGGCCCTCGTCTCCTCCGAGGCGAAGTCGTCGAGCCATTCGCGGAAGGTCAAAACCGCGTTGATCTTGCAAAACTTCCCTTCGCGCCCCGTCTTAAGCGCATCCATAATGCATCCGCCCGTCCGTCCGCAACGATAACCCGCAGTGCAGAACGAGGTAATCGTGCCACGACTCGCGAGGTAGCGAACCATCTCGTCGAGCGAACGATTGTCGCCCAGCATGAACTGCTGACGTTCCTTCTCCTGATGCGCCTCGGTCGCAAAATCGCTATATCCTTTGATTGCGATATTGGACGAGCAATCGAGCTGAGTCATACCGTGGTCGAGAACGCGATTGCGACTCGCGGGAGATTCGCGCGCGGTTACGATCATCCCCGTATAAGGCACGGAAAGCCGCGCCAGAACGAGAATTTTCGCGAAAGTCTCGTCGTCGATGAGCCACGGCGACTCCTCGGGCACTTTCGTTCCGCTCGCCGGTTCGAGCCGCGGAAAAGACAGCGTATGCGGACCGATGTTGTACCACTTTTCGAGATCGCGCGCATGAAGCACGGTCGCCAAAAGCTCGAATCGCCAATCGCAAAGCCCGTAGAGAACTCCAAGCCCCACATCGTCCACGCCCGCTTCGAGACAACGGTGAAACGCAGTAGTACGCCAATCGTAGTCGCCCTTGACGCTCCAGGCAGGATGCATCGACTCGTAAAGCTTGCGGTTGTAGGTTTCTTGGAAAACCTGAAAAGTACCGATTCCGACCGACCGCAAAACCTTCAAATCGGCGATTGGTAGCGGCGCGGCGTTCACATTCACGCGACGGATCCCCACCTTGGCGCCGCTCTTGGGCGCCTTGACGGGGTGGTTGTAGCAAGTTTCGATCGTTTCGGCGATGTACTCGGTGGAAGTCGAGGGATGTTCGCCGTAGACCGCGATGAGCCGCTTGTGACCGATTCTCCCGGCGACGACGTCGATCTCCTCCTTCAGCTCGTCCATCGTAAGGACGCGCCGCTTCTGCAAGGCGTTGCCTTCACGGAAGCCGCAATACTTGCACCCGTTGACGCAAAGATTGGAAACGTAGAGCGGCGCGAAAACGACGATGCGATTATCGTAGACCTTGCGTTTGATTCGATCCGCCGCCGCGCGCATCTCCTCGAAAAGCGCGGGATCAGACGACGCCGCCATAAGCACGGCGGTTTCCTCGGCTTCCAACGTTTCGCAAGTCGATTCGGACTTGGCGATGATTTCGCGTACACGCGTCGGGTCGGCCGGCATTTCGGCAATCTCGGAAATGCAACGGTTGATGAACGCCTCGTCGATGAAATGCCTGCCGCCGGGAAGATACTTTTCGACCTCGGAGCGGATTATGAAATTCTTGGTGTAATCCGCCGCGTCCTTGAATTTACGAATACTGGATACGTCTGCCATATATAAGCGCGTATTATACCATAATGCGCACTATTTGAAGGCATAAAAAAAGCCGGCGGCGTCCTACTCTCGCACGGGCGAGTCCCGCACTACCCTCGGCGATGGAGCCCTTGACTTCCGTGTTCGGAATGGGAACGGGTATGACAACTCCTCTATGGCCACCGGCAAAAAACCGTTAGTTGGGAA
>JAZQOS010000065.1:0-46194 GCA_045627925.1 Kiritimatiellia bacterium
GATCGACCCCTCTGCAAAATGCGTCTCCAGGCGAAATATATTGAGGGTCAATCTTTACGTGCCCGAAACGACTTTTATCGCCTTCTCGCTCCGCAGAGGTGGCGCGTACGCGCACTAAGCGAATCTTTCCGATTCGCGCAAATAGATGTTGTTGCCGTTAGGCAACTTGTTGCAAGCGGAGGGATGAAAAGCGGTTTGGCGCACTTCGCAGCGACGGCATAAAAGGCGGAATGACCCGATTTCGACGCGCCGCCCGATTGCGTAGCAAGCGGTAAAAGGCCGCGAAATCGATGTCATATCCGACTTTCATGCCGGAAGGTCGGAGCGTATTCGCGACGAGCTTAGCGAGAATCAGCGGCCAAACCGCTTTTCATCCCGTAGCGCCGCTATATGATATAATATCAATCGTGAAGACCTATCCGCTTACCCAAAGTCAGCTCGGAATGTTCTTGGAGTGGAATGCCAATCGCGCCTCCACCCAGTATTCGATTTGCTATCACCATTTACTGCCGAAGTCGATTGACATAGAGCGGCTTCAAAAGGCAATCGAGGAATTCGTCCAAGCGCACGACGCCTTTCGCATTCGCTTCGTCGAAACGGACGGGGAAATTCGCCAATACGTCGATAGTTCCCTTAAGCTCGATATCGTTCGCCGCGAGATGTCGGACGAGGCGGAGAAATCCTATCGGCGCACCTTCCCGCGTCCGTTCGATCCGTTTTCCGCGTCGCCGATTCGCTTCGAAATCGTCGAAACCGATTCCGGCTACGCGCTTTACGTCGAGGCCTTCCACCCGATTACCGACGGAACTTCCATGCGCGAAATGCATGCCGCAATCTCGGCGCTTTACAACGGCGGCGAAGCGGAAAAGGAAGAAACATCGTTTCTCGACTACGCGGAGCGTGAAGCGGAAGCTCTCGAAACGGACGATTATTGCGCGGCCAAAGACGCTGCGAAGGCGAAGTTCGAGGGCAAGTCGGCTACGACCGCGCCCGCTTTCGGCGTGGCGAGAGAGGCGGACGTGGAGTATTCGTATCTTTCCGGCACCGAATTCGTCGACGCGGAGAGGGTGAGGGAGTACTGCCGCGAAAACGAGCTCAACGCCAATCTTTTCTTCCTCGGCGCCTTCGCCCGCGTCCTTTCGGCGTTTGCGAACGAGCGCGAGGTCGTCTTCTACACCGTAAATCACGGACGAGGCAAGGACCCGACATTGCGCTTCACGCAGGGATTTTTCGTGAAGACGTTGCCGGTGTTGGGCGTGATGGACAAGGCGCTTTCCGCGGTCGATTACTTCAATACCTTTCGCATCCATCGCGCTGGCGCGTATCCCTTTACCCACTTCTGTCGCGATCTCGGTATTGTGCCGAGCTGGGGCTGCATTTTCCAGGACGGTACGCTCGACAATACGCTCAAACTCGGCGGTGTCGTTTCGGCGGCGCGAGACTTGATGTGCGGCGGAGCGGGCACTTCGCCGGCGTTGCAAGTCATTTTCCGCAAGAGCGTTTACGAACTTCGGCTCACGGCGTCGAAAGGCCGCTACACGACCGATTTTATGCGATGCTTCGTCGCGTCGCTCAAGTCGTTCATTGAGAATGTGGTCGAGCGGAAAGGGACGGTCAAGCTCGGCGAGATTCCGCTTTTAAGTCGCGAAGAATGCGAAAAGGCGATTCGGCTCGCAAAAGGAGAAGCGCTCGACTACGATCGCGAAAAGACGTTCGTCGATCTCTTGCTTAAGCAGGTCGAGTCTCATCCGGACGCAATCGCGGTAGTGGACGCGGAAAAGTCGATTACTTACGGTGAATTGGACGCGCGCTCCGACGCGCTCGCCACGGAATTGATTAAGGCGGGCGTTAAGGCGGGCGAATTCGTAGGCGTCATGTTGCCGCGCACAGTGGCGTTTCCGGTAGCGGCGATTGCCGCTCAGAAGTGCGGCGCGGGGTATGTGCCGATGGATTCCGACTACCCGGCCGATCGCCTCGCGTATATGCTGGAGAATTCCGAGGCGAAAGTACTTGTAACGACACGGAAACTTTTCGGCGACAAGGGAATCGAGTTCAAGGGGGAGGTGGTGTTTTTTGAAGTTGGAGATGAAGTTGGAGTTGGACAAAGGAATGTTAACTTTTCTACACCGGATACTCCAGCGTACATGATTTATACCTCGGGCTCGACGGGGAAGCCCAAGGGAGTGGTTTTGCCGAATCGGGCGCTTTCGGCGATGATTGCGTGGTTCGTACGCGACACCGCGCTTGGGGTCGGGAAGCGCAATCTTTCGATTACCAGTTTCAGCTTCGACGCTTCCGTACCCGATCTCTTTCCGCCGCTTGCCGCAGGCGGAGAACTGCACATTCTCTCGGAGGAAACGCGCAAAGATCTCGAAGGCGTGAGGAATTACGCGGTCAAAGTCGGTGCAACGGGGCTTACGACCTCGACGCAGCTTGGCCTCGCGCTCGTCAACACCTACCCCGAATTGCCGCTCGAATATATGATGCTCGGCGGCGAGAAGATGGTGCCGTTCGCGAAAACGCCAGTGCGGATATTGAACGGTTACGGACCGACCGAGTTCGCGGTTTGTTCGTCGTACCACGAGGTCGATCAGTCGCGCGAATACGATATTCCAATCGGTCGAGCGGTGCCGAACACATATTCGCTCATCGTGGACAAGCTCGGCCAGCTCTTGCCGCGCGGGATGATCGGCGAACTCGCGCTTGCGGGCGGGCAAATCGCCGATGGATATTGGAGACTTCCGGAAAAGACCGCGCTTTCGTTCGTCGAAGGGCCGGTCGGTCGCATGTACCTTACGGGCGACCTCGCGCGGTATGACGATGCGGGCGAGCTCGAGTTTTTGGGGCGCATCGACTTCCAGGTTAAGCTGCGCGGATTTAGAATCGAGATTGGCGAAATCGAGCACGCTGCGGCCTCGTTCCCGGGCGTCGGGGCGGTGGCGGCGGAAGTGCGCGAGGTCGCTGGCGCGAAGCACCTCGTCCTTTATTACGAGGGCGAAGTCGATGTCGCCGCGCTGAAATCGAAGATGGCCGAGACGCTTACCGGCTATATGGTTCCCGATTTCTTCGCTCGCGTTCATCCGATGCCGCTTACTCCGAACGGCAAGATCGACCGCAAAAACCTGCCCGCGCCAGAAGCGGACGACGAGCCGATTGTTGCGCCGGAGAATGAAGTCGAACGGAAGATTTTCGAGACGGCGGCAGTGGTTTTGAAAACCGACCGATTCGGCGTTACCCACGACTTCAATCGCCTCGGGCTTACTTCGCTCGGAGCGATGTCGCTGTTGGCGAAACTCAAGAAGGAGTGCGGCTTCGCGTTCACGATGAAGACGCTGGTCGAAAACCCGACCGTTCGCGAGCTTGCCCGTCTTGCTACGGTCGACGAGCCCATGCCCGTTTCCCGCAAGCGTCCGCGCCGTGCGACGTATCCGATGACGGAGAATCAACGCGGCATCTACTCCGACTGGTTGCGGAATCCGGACGCGGTTCAATACAACATTCCCGCCGCTTTCAAATTCGCGAGTCTTAAGCCGGAAACGCTCGCGGAGGCGGCGAAGAAGACGATTGCCGCCCATCCCGCTTTCGGCGCGCACTTCATCGAAAAGGATGGTGAGGTCGTCGAGGCGCGGCAGGACGATTTCGAGGTGGAAGTCCCGATCGAGCGCCTCGACGAGGAGCCGACCACGGAGTTTTTCACGGCGCGCTTGAAGCCGTTCAAGCCGACCGAGGCGCGACTTTTCCGCGCCGTCGTCTTCGCCGCGCCGAAAGCGGCGTATCTCTTCCTCGATGTTCACCACACTATCTTCGACGGCTTTTCGGTCGGGATCCTGCTCGGTGAGTTAAAGCGCGTTTTGGGTGGCGCGGAGGCACAAGGCGAATCCTACACCGCCTTTGATGCGGCACTCGACGAGCGCGACTATCTCGAATCGGAAACGGTCGAGGAAGACGACAAGTGGTTTGCACGCTATTTGGACGATGTGGAGTCGACTGCGCTTGAAACTTCTTCGGGCGCGAACGGCAAGGCGGGAGAAGCGGGGAGGGTGAAAACACGTATCCCGTCGTCGGCGATTGCGGAGAAGGCGCGAACGAGCGGCGTTACAGCGAGCGACTGGTTCTTAACCGCTTTTACCGAACTGTTGCGACGCATTGGACGCGAAGAGGCGGTTAATATCAATTTCGTTACCTCGGGTCGTGGCGAGGCGGAAAGTCAGGAGGCGGTCGGCATGTTCGTGAAGACGCTGCCGATTCGCGGAATCAAGGACGCGACGTCTTTCGTCGAGGCGGCGCGCGCCATGCATCGATCGGTGAGCGAGCTTATTTCTCGCGAGCGTTACTCGTATGTGCGGTTATCGGAGAAGCTGGGCGTCAGGCCGGAAATTCTTTTCGCTTTCGAGGGGGGAATCTTCGACTTGCCAGCTGGCGTGGAGCTACTGAATGTCGAGCCGACGGCGGCGAAAGTGCCGCTTGCGGTTGTCGTGACGCCGGGTAAGGACGATTTCGAGCTCAAGCTCGAGTACGACCGCGCGAAGTATTCCGAGCGCGATATGACGGCGCTGCTCGGCATGTTTGCGGAACTTTCAACGAACGCGGTGGCGATCGACGAGCTGAAGGAAGTTCCGCTCACGAACGAAGCGGAACGAGCGCGCGTTATGGAGCTTTCGACGGGCGAGGCGATTGAGTACGACGAAACGAAGACTGTGGTCAATCTCGTTAAGGCCAACGCCATCGCCAATCCGCTCGGTGTCGCGGTGGTGGACGCGGAAAAGTCGATTACCTACGGCGAACTGGACGCTGCGTCCGATGCGCTCGCCGCACGGCTTGTCGAAGCGGGTGCGCAGCTCGGCGGATTCGTCGGCGTCATGTTGCCGCGCACGGTGGCGTTTCCGGTGGCGGCGATCGCCGTTCAGAAGTGTGGCGCGGGGTATGTGCCGATGGACTCGGATTATCCGGCCGATCGCCTCGCGTATATGCTGGAGAACTCCGAGGCGAAGGTGTTAGTAACGACTCGCGAACTCTTCTCCGGCAAGGACATTGAGTTCAAAGGCGAGGTCGTATTTTTCGAGGTTGGAGATGAAGTTGGAGTTGGACAAAGGAATGTTAACCTTTCTACGCCAGACACTCCCGCGTACATGATCTATACCTCGGGTTCGACGGGGAAGCCCAAGGGAGTGGTCGTGCCGCATCGCGCGCTTCGTCATCTCGTCGCCTGGACGATTGAACGGCTTAAGTTATCTCCCGGTCGTAAAATTGCGACGCATCCGAGTTTCAGTTTCGATGCGTCGGTAATCGACATCTTTCCGGCGCTCTCCGCGGGGTGCGAACTCCACATCTACTCCGAGGTGATTCGCAAGGATCTCGTCGGAATGCGCGACTATATCGTCAAAAACGGGATATACGGCGGAACTATGTCAACGCAGATTGGTATGACGCTTTTGGATACCTATCCCGATTTGCCGCTTAATTACTTGATTGTCGGTGGCGAAAAGCTGATGCCGATTTCGAGGACCAAGGTCAAGATCTTCAACGGCTACGGGCCGACCGAGTTCGCGGTTTGCTCGTCGATGCAGCTCGTGGATCAGTCGCGCGAAGGGGATATTCCGATTGGACGCGCCGCGCCGGGAACGTCCTCGCTGATCGTCGATCGCTACGGACAGCTCTTGCCGCTTGGCTACGCGGGAGAACTCGCGCTTTCGGGTCCGCAAATCGCAGACGGATATTGGAAGCTTCCCGAAAAGACCGCGAAGACGTTCATTGTTACGTCAACCGGGCGCATGTACAAGACGGGCGATCTCGCGCGTTACAACGACGAGGGAACGCTCGACTATCTCGGGCGACTCGACTTCCAGGTAAAACTTCGCGGCTTTAGAATCGAGATTGGCGAAATCGAGCATTGCGCCTCGACGTATCCCGGAGTGAAAGGCGTGGCGGCGGAAGTGCGTGATGTCGCGGGCGCGAAGCACCTCGTACTCTACTATGGTTCGGAGACGCCGCTCGACGAGGCGGCGCTTAAGGCCCATCTCGCTTCTTCGCTTACCGAGTACATGGTTCCCGACTACTATGTTCGGATGGAGGATATGCCGCTTACGCCGAACGGCAAGATCAACCGCAAGAAACTGCCCGCGCCCGAGGGCGTTGCGTCAGTGCAGACGGAATACGTCGAACCGGCGAACGAAACGGAGCGCAAAATCGCCGAGTGCTACGGTAAGATCTTGAAAGTGGAGAAGTTCGGCGCGCTCGACGACTTCTTCGTCGCTGGCGGAACTTCGCTTGTCGGCATCAAGGCGGTGGTCGCGCTCCAAAAGTTGGGGCTCGACGTCCAATACGGCGACATTTTCAAATACAAGACACCGCGCGCGCTCGCCGCATTTCTCGATCCCGCTCTCGCCAAGCCCGAGGAGAGCGCGGATGTGTTCGCCGATTATGATTATACGGAAATCGATCGCTTGCTCATGGCGACGCCGACCGAACTCTTCAAGGGTTTTAAGCGTCACTCGCTCGGCGACGTCCTTTTGACCGGTGCGACTGGATATCTCGGCGTCCATATCCTCAAATATCTTCTCGAATCGACCGATTCCACGGTCTACGCGCTCGTTCGTCCGAAGCGTGGCGTCGGCGCGGAGAAGCGACTTAACTCGCAATACGTCTATTATTTCGGCGAGCGGATTCCCGCGCGTTTTCAAGATCGGCTTGTTTGCGTCGAGGGCGAACTTTCGGACTTTGCGCTCGAGGGCGAGAAGATCGATACGGTAATCAATTGTGCGGCACTCGTAAAGCACTACGTCGCCGACGACCTCATGCGGAAGATCAACGTCGATGGCGTCAAGAACCTGATTGCGTGGTGCGATATGAAGAACGCGCGGCTCGTCCACACCTCGACCTATTCGGTCGGCGGATTCGTTCGCGCCGACTCGTCTGCGGTATTGGACGAGCGTCATCTCTACATCGGCCAGGAGTCGGACAACGAATACGTCCGCACCAAGTTCCTCGCCGAGCGCGAGGTACTCGCCGCCGTCGCCTCGGGCAAGCTGCGCGGCAAGGTGATGCGCCTCGGAAATCTCATGGGGCGTGAAGTCGACGGCGAGTTTCAGATGAACGTCGGCGCCAACGCCTTCGTCAATTCGCTCAAATCCTATCGGGCGATAGGCGCGTATCCACTTGAAGACCTCGTCCACAAGATCGAGATGTCGCCGATCGACCGCGTTGCGGAGGCGGTGTGTCTCCTTTCGACGTTGCCGGACGGAATGTGCGTTTTCCACCCCTACAACACCTACCCGCTCGACATGGGCGCGATTATCGGCGCGATGAATCGTCGCGGTTACGCGATCGATCCCGTTTCGCGCGAGGAGTTCGCCGCCGCCGTCGAAGCCATGAAGAACGATCCGAGGCGCGCGGAGGAATTGCAGGGCGTTTTGCACTATGCGGGGCATTTCCTCAATGGCAGGCGCATGGCGAGCGCTCCCAACGACTGGACGACGACCGCGCTCTATCGACTCGGCTTTCGGTGGCATCCGGCGGCGGACGAGTATCTCGCCGCGTTTTTGCAGATGCTCGAAGGATTGGCGGTGTTTGATTAGTTGAAGGTTGAAGGTTGAAGGTTGAAGGTTGGAGGTTGAAGGTTGGAGGTGGAGGTGAAAAGATGAAGCGTTATCTTACGGCGAACGAGTATTTGCGCGACAGCTGGCGGCTGGCGGAGAGGATTTTTGCGAGCGGCTGGCGACCGGATGTGATGATTGCGCTTTGGCGGGGCGGGGCGCCGGTAGGAGTCGCCGTGCACGAATACCTTAAAGCACGCGGGTGGGATATCGAGCACGAAGTTATCAAGTGCTCGAGCTACGAGGGGATCGGGAAGAGGGGGAAGGTAGTTGTAGTTAATAGTTGTAGTTGTAGAAAGGATGAAAATTCCATTCTACCACTACAACTTGATACTACAACTAAAAAGATTCTCTTTATCGACGATGTTTTCGATACGGGCAAGACATGGGAAGCGATTCTCAACCTTCAACCTTCAACCTTCAACCTTCAACCTCAACCTTCACTTAAGCTTGCGACGGTATACTGGAAGAAGCCGTGCAATTTGACGAAGCTCAGGCCTGATTACTGCGTTCACGAGGTGGGCGATGATTGGCTCGTCTTTCCGCACGAGATCGTGGGGCTGAGCGACGAGGAAGTCGCCGAGAAGGATCCGCTCTTGGGTCGCTTGACTCGCGGCGTCGAGTTTTGATATACTTCACACCTACGCCATCTGGATCGGGCTTAAGGCTGCCCGAACGGTAAGGTAAAGAAAGGAAAGTAAAATGCCTAAGATGAAGACGAGGAAGTGCGCCGTCAAGCGCATGAAACTTTCGAAGGGCGGCAAGGTCCTTCGTTCCCAGGGTGGCCACGCTCACCTCAACAACGGCAAGAAGCGCAACCGCAAGAACGATCTTTGCGGTCGCACTGCGATTGAGTCCAAGACCGTAACCAAGACCTACGCTCGCGCGCTACAGGGTCGCTAAGAGAAGGAGACAAATTTTATGCGTGTTACCAATGCTCCCGCTTCCCGCGAACGTCGTCGTCGCCGCCTTGAGCTCGCCAAGGGCTTTTATGGCGCGCGTTCCAAACTCTTCCGTACCGCGACCGAGGCCGTCGATCGCGCGATGCGTCTGTCGACGGCGCACCGTAAGCTCAAGAAGCGCGATTTCCGCCAGCTTTGGATCGCCCGCGTCAACGCGGCCGCTCGCGCGGAGGGAATTAGCTACTCGAAGCTCATCGCCGGTCTTATCAAGGCGGGCGTGACGCTCAACCGCAAGAGCCTGAGCGAAATCGCGATTCAGGACCCAGCCGGCTTCAAGACGATTGTCGAGATCGCCAAGAAGGCGTAAGGTTAGAGGTTAGAGAGGTTGAAGGCGGGGCCGCGGCAACATTGCCACGGCCTCGCTTTTTTGCTATAATGAAGCCACAAGAAGGGAGGCGTTTATATGGCTCAAGAAGACAATGAGGCGGAGATTCGCGACACGGACATCGTTTTCGATTGCCCGCATTGCGGCAAGAATCTGGTGATCGACTATCGCGGCGCGGGCTTGGAAATCAACTGTTCCGAGTGCGGCAAGGCGGTATTGGTGCCGATTCCCGACGGAATGGATCTTCACGATCTCGATCTCGATGCGGGCGAGGTTTTGAAGCAGCTTTTCGCGACGCGTCGCAACTACCAGAAGGCGATGCTCGAGGTGGAGGGGCTGAGGGCGCGGCTCACCCAGCTTCAGGAGGCGATCGGCGCGATGCAGGACGTGATCGCCGAGGGGCTCAAGGGTTGAGCAGGCGACAGCTGGTCAACGCCTTGACTTTCGCGAGGGTGCCGCTCATCTTCGCGTGGCTTATTTTCGCAATCGCCGAGGAGTACGAGAGCTCGTTCACGCTGGCAAGTTGGGCGTGCGCGATGATGCTCCTTTCGGGGCTTACCGACGCGTGGGACGGCGCGCTCGCCCGAAAGTGGAACGTCGTTTCCACCTTGGGGAAGATGGCCGACCCCCTGATGGACAAGGTTTTTTATATCGTCGCCTTTCCCGCGCTCGTCTGGCAGGCGATGCACCAAGGCGAGAGCGAGGTGCACGCGCTCGTACTGTTGGTCTTCACGATTCTTTATATGTTGCGCGATACTTGGGTTACGTTCATGCGCTCGGTGGGGTCGATGTTCGGAGCGGACGTCGCCGCGCTTTGGCTCGGGAAGGTTCGCACGGCGCTTTCGTTTCCCGGCGCGGGGTGGATTTACGTGTACCTCGCGTTCCACCATTTCGCGCCGGAAGAGTGGCGCGGAGTTTGGCTGAAAAGCTGTTATTTTGCCGAGGGGGTGCTGATCGCGCTCACCCTCTGGAGCCTTTGGACGTACACGAAGAGTTATTTGCCCTACCTTAAAAAGGCACTTGAACGCAAACCGAATTTGTGAGATAATAGGAACACCAACAAAAAGGAATTCAATCATGAAAAAAGCATCCAGCGGTTTCACTCTCGTCGAACTTCTCGTGGTAATCGGCATTCTCGGCATTTTGATGGGCGCCTTGTTCCCGGCGATTTCGAGCGCCATGCTCAGCGCGAACACGGCGGCGATGTCGATGAACGGCAGGAACCTCTTTACTGGTATCGTTCAGGCGAACGTCGACCGCGAGGCGCACGGCCGCGAGTCGGTGTGGCCGAAGAAGCAGAGCCAGACCTCGGGCGAGCAGGGCGACGACATCGCCAATCAGACCTACAGCGATGCGGATACCTACTTCGAAGACCTCTTCGACATGAAGAATTACGGTACGGATCAGCACAATCCATACGTGACCGTGGACATCAAGTTCCTCTCGGGCTCGGGCGTTCCGTCATACAAGGGCAACAATACGCTTGCGGGCTGCGTCGCCTGGACGGTCGCGACCGATATCACAGACGATATGCCGGACATCATTCCCGTGTTGGTTTCGCGCAATCTCGAGACGGATGAGTTTCCCAAGAGCGGCTCCGGTAACGATACGATTTCCAAGACGACCATACTCTCGATGGGTAAGCAGTTTCCGCTGCCGTTCGGCAACAAGGCTGCGGTTATTATCCATAAGGGCGGCGCGGCAGGCGTCTACAAAGGCCGCTACGTGACCTTGTCGGACATTTACGAGAAGCAGTCCATCGCCTTCGCGGAAAGCGCCCAGATCGACTATATTCCGCCAAAGAAGACGAACTAAAGGATGATCGTCAAGGTCGCGATCGACCTTGCGCTGGATCGGCTCTTCACGTATGAAGTGCCCGAAGCGCTCCAAAAGAAGCTGGCCGTAGGTCAGCTTCTTCCCGTTCCGTTCGCTCACCGCGAGGCGCGGGGCTTCGCAATCGAAGTTTCCGAGGAAACGCCGAAAACCGATTATGCGCTAAAGCCGATAAGCGCGATTGTCGACGAGACGCCTTTCTTTTCGAAGAAACTCATCGAGCTTGTTCGCAAGGTCGCCGATTATACCGCTTCGCCGCTCGAAAGCGTCCTCAAGGCGGCGCTTCCCGCGTCGGTGCTGAAGAAGAACGTGCGACCGCGCGAGCTTATGTACATCGAGATTGCGCTTTCGCCGTACGCGGTCGAGCTTTCCGCGCGATTGAAGTGGCTTTACGACCAAATCGCTCGACTGGGCGGCGGGTGGATGAGTTCGCTTTGTCGGGAATTGAAGACGACTCCGACCTCGATCAAGGAACTCGGCAAGCTCGGGCTTGTCAAAGTCGCGATTCGCGCGCGGCGACGCGATCCGCTCGCCGCCAAGCGGATATTGCCGACGAAACCGCTCGCGCTCAACAATGAACAGTCGGCGGCGCTGGAGGCGATTACCACTACCCCTACACCTATTCTATTACACGGCATCACGGGAAGCGGCAAGACCGAGGTTTATTTGCAGGCAATCGCAAAAGTGTTGGAAGCGGGCGGCGGGGCGATTGTCATGGTTCCCGAAATTGCGCTCACACCCCAGACGGTGCAGCGTTTCGCCTCGCGCTTCGGCGACAAGGTCGCGGTCCTTCATTCGGCCTTGTCCGACGGCGAACGCTACGACGAGTGGCATCGGATTCGCGCGGGCAAGGCACTCGTAGCGGTCGGGCCGCGCAGCGCGGTGTGGGCGCCGGTGAGGAACTTGAAGCTGATCGTAGTGGACGAGGAACACGAAACGAGCTACAAGCAGGAGGACAATCCGCGTTATCACGCACGAGACGTCGCGGTTTTAAGAGGCGCGATCGAGGGCGCGACGGTGGTGCTGGGGAGCGCGACGCCGTGTTTGGAGAGCTGGACGAACGCGAAGAAGGGAAAGTATCGGCTTGTCTCGATGAGGAAGCGTGCGGGGGCGGGGAAGTTGCCGATCGTGCAGCTCGTGGAGATGCGGGGCGGGGAGATCTTTTCGCGGGAACTTTTAGACGCGATTCATCTTCGGCTCGATCGCGGAGAGCAGACGATTCTTTTCCTCAATCGGCGGGGATATTCGACTTCGGCGACTTGCGACGGATGCGGGAAGGTGATGGAGTGCGACGAGTGTTCGGTCGCCTACACCTATCATAAGGCGGATTCGTGTTTGCGCTGTCATGTGTGCGGTGGCTGGCGGGAGCTTCCGAAGGAGTGCCCGAATTGCCATGGACGCTCCTTCTCTTATAATGGCATCGGCACTCAGCGCGCGGAAGCGGCGCTTGCGAAGTGCTTCCCGAGAGCGAAGATTCTTCGTATGGACGCCGATTCGACGAGCCGCAAAAATTCGCACGATGATATCCTTTCGGCGTTTCGACGGGGCGAGGCGCAAATTCTTTTGGGGACGCAGATGATTGCGAAGGGGCTCGATTTCCCGAATGTGACGCTCGTCGGAGTGTTGAACGCGGATAGTTCCCTTAATATGCCGGACTTTCGCGCAGCGGAAAGAACTTATCAGCTTTTGGCGCAAGTCTCGGGGAGGGCGGGACGCGCGGAATTGCCGGGCGAGGTAATTATCCAGAGCCACGATCCTTCTTCTCCAGTAATCGTAGCCGCCGCCGCCTCGAACTACGAGGCGTTTGCTACCGACGAGCTAAAGGCGAGAAAAGAAGGGCATTTTCCGCCTTTTTGCCACTTAGCGGTAGTAAACCTCAAGTCCAAGGACTTGAAGGAGGTTGCTGATTGGGCTCAAATGTATGCGAAGAGCTTAGGGAAGTGCAAGGGACTGACGGTTTCCGAGGCGGTGCCGAGCGCGTTGGAGAAAGCCGAGGGGTATTATCGGTGGCAAATCATTGTGCGGGCTTCTTCGGCGGCGGCAATCGTCCGAGCGTGGAGGTGGATAGTCGAGAAAAGACCTCCGAAAAAAAGTTTAAAATTGGCCATTGACATTGATTCGCTGAATGTAGTATAATTCCCGAATGTCGAGTTAGACAAGGAAGGATTATGCCAATGAAACTTTCTAAGATTGCAGTTTTCGGCGTCGCGATGGCGATGTCGTTCGGCGCGTTTGCGGATGCCGCGAACACGATGATTCGGTTCGAGAGCGCTAATGACGTCTATGCCGATGGTGTTACGCCAGTAGCTAATGGCGAATGGTATGCGCTTTGCTGGGCGAAGGATGGTTTCGATGGCATTAAGGTCGACTGCACGCCGGTGGATCCCGCCGACAAGGTGCTTTTGGTTGCGCCGCTTGCGAAGGATGGCGGTTGCCGCGACGTTTACTTCCAAGTTGACTCCAAGGTCGCGCCGACTGACGGGCAGTATTATGTGTATGTTCTTGATACGCGCGATGCTAACGGCAAGGCGGCAGAGGCCGATTCGCGGAAGATGCCGCTTAATGTAAATGGAGCGATCTCGTCGCAGTTCTACTGGATTGCTGGTGATGGCGTTAGGGCTGAATCGAAGGCTGTCGGCGAAGTGCCGGCGTGGATCGAAAGCGCGATTGCCGGCGCGGGCGAGGGCGTGAAGGTCGTGGGCTTCGAGGTTACCAATGATGGCGTGGAGATTTCGGTTACGGGGCTTGTTCCTGGCGTCAAGTACAATGTGCGTATGGGCACGGACGTGAACAATCTTAAAGATTTTGCGTTCACCGGTCCGAAGACCGCTTCTGACAGTGCGGTGACCACCTTCGTCATTAACAACAAGGTCGCGAAGTTCTTCCAGCTCGTGCGTTCCGCTAACGCTAAGTAATTTAAAAGGAGAAGTCAAGATGAAAAAGCTTATTGCTCTTTGCGCGATTGCTTCCGTGGCGACGGCGTTTGCCGCCGACGACAATGTCTTCGGTTGCTTGCGCGTCGATTCGAGTGCTGCGGAGACGATTGTCGCCGTTCCATGGGTTGCGGCCGGTGTGACGGCTGGCGAGATCAAGGTCGCCGATATCGTCAAGACCGCGAACCTCAACGAAGGTGACGAGCTTTGGTGGTACAATAATAAGGACAAAGCGTACGAGACATGGAAGCTTCAGAATGGAGAGTGGGCGCCGATGTCTATGTCTGCTGGGATGGGCGAAGTTGAGGAAGCTGAGGATTCGACCAAGCGGGCACTTAGCCGTGGTGACGCGCTGTTGCTTATCCGCAAGGCGCCTATCGCCACTTGCTTCTATCTCTATGGTCAAGTACCTACCTCTTCTGCGGAAGGGATGACGTTGGGGGTTGGTACTACGGAAGCTCCGTGCTATACGCTCATCGCGCCGTCTTCGGTTACGGATACTGATATCAATGGTGCCAAGTGGGAGAATGTAGCCCCGTCTGCCGATCAGATTATTATTGATGGCGTTGGAGTATTCTTGTACAACGGAACGGAAGAAAAGTGGGGAACGATGAAGGTTTCGTTTGATGAATTCAAGGAAGTTTGGACTTATCCGGAGGAAATTAAGATACCCGCTGGGCAGGGTGCTTGGTTTGTCAGCGCTAAGATTAAGAAGGGTGAGAAGACGGCTGCTTCTGTGCAGTGGTAAACAAATTTGTAAGATTACAGAAAGAGCAAGGTAAATAAAATGAAGAAGGTTCTTTTCGGTGTTGTAATAGCGATGTTCGCGGTGTCCGCCCAAGCATCGTATCTTTGGTGGCAGGTTGATACTGCCGACTTTGACGGTAAGTTGAATAACAATGGCGGGGATGTCATTGGTGCTACGATGTATGCGTTCACCGCCGCCGACAAGAGCGATAAAATGGCTATTGGCGCGGCTATTATCGATTACGATACTCCCATGTCCATTAATATTGAAGAGTTTTTTGGTAACGAATCGATTGCTAGTGGATATAGCTTCTATGTTGAACTTACTGGTTATGATGCTGTGGTTTTCGGCGAAGGAAAACGTGGTGTGGTTGGCGTGGGAGAAGTCCAGACCTATGCGCAACTTGCCGGTAGTATTACTTCCACGATGTCGGCGATTCCATCTCTTGGGCCGTGGCATGGTGGTGCGTATGCCGCTCCGGAGCCGACTTCAGGCTTGTTGATGATGATGGGCCTTGCGCTTCTCTCTCTCAAACGTCGTAAAGAATGAGCGAAATGGAAAAAGAGCAAAAGCTCGAAACCACCGCCCAGACCGAAAGAATCGGGCTGGGCGATTTGGTAATTGCGGGAATAATTGCAGTCGGTACGTGGCTGCTGTTGACCATTTGGGAGTTTCCCGGACTTTACCCGGGAGCATGGAACGATGTAGCCGTCGCGACTGGAGTCCGTCCGGCGATAAACGCGGTGCCCGGTTATCTTGTTGGCGTCGCTTCCGTAATCTACGGTCTTTTCGGCACCGAATTCGGCACCGTCACGATGCGGATTCTGGGGCACGCTTTGCTTTCGGTGGTTGCGGTCGGCGTCTATGCGGTGTTACGCGAATGGCTCGCGTTCGCGATGCGCGCTCGTCCCCAACTCTCCAGGCGTCGCACTTTGGTGATGCGTCTCGCTTCGGCGCTCGGCGCGGCCGCGTTTGTATTCTCCGATCCGGTGTGGAACGCAGGACAATTTCTCTCGGAAACGATGTTGATGATGGCGCTGACGATTGGCGCGCTTGAGTTTTATTTCGTCTTCTTGCGCAAGGGCGACATCAAGTACACCTATTTCTGCGCGATTCTGCTCGGACTTTTGACGGCGGAAACGCCTTTCGGATTCATTTTAGTGGCACTGTTCATTTGGCTTTACTTTTTCATTCTAAACGTAATGCCGATGATGGAGTCGCCGCTTTTCAAGCCAACCGTGGTCGAGGTCGGAAAATGGTATATGACCTTTATCTTTTTGGCGGCGTTGATCGTCGGTGTGGTGATCAATTGTGGCGTTTACATTATGCATGACGGGCCTGCGGCGATCGGGCAGACGGGAGGATACGTTCCGCTCAAGTATCTCCTCGACTACTGGGCGCGAATTTCCGGCGCGGCTTCGCCGCTTGCGTGGCTGATTTGGGTTGGCGTTTGCATTTTGCCGTTCGTGGTGAGTTTGTTGCACTTCCCCGCTTCTGCCGACGAGGAGCGTTTCCTCGCCTATTCCTCGGGAATGATCTTTTTCGTTTGCGGCGTCGCGGCCTTTTCGCAATCGTCGTTTCTGCCGGCGTTGTGGTTTTGGACTTATTTTCCGGTGAATTCGCAGTTCATGCTATCGCTCGGCATGTTCTGCACGACGGCGACGCTCGCCGGTGCGATTACCATTCTCGGGGTGGATTCGCTTTGCCGCAATCACGCGGCGCTTGCGGGACGGTTGTTCGGTCCGGAGGACGGGGAAGATGACGACGATGCGGACGAGGAGGGCGTTACGAGGCCGATGCTCAGTACTCGTCAGCGCGTGGAAAAGGTGGAAATCACCGGCTCGATGACGCTAATTCGGCGGGTGATGATTGTCGCCATTCCGCTGGTGGCGTTGTCGATCATGGTGGCCGGGCGACCGAAGACGGCTATGCGCGAGATGCAGGCCATTGTGCGGGATGCGATTTCCCAAATCGTCGACGAGTCCGGTGATGCGCGATATCTTTTCAGTGATGGCAACCTTGATGCGGCGATTGAAATCGAAAGCGCCGCCCGCGGAGGGAAACTGAAGTGCTATTCGCTTTTGGGTGGAGACGGAGCGATGGCGTATTATTTGCGTACGCGCGATCTTGAAGACGAGGAAGACCGCTTTTCCTTCCGTTACGACACCGCGATGGGTCTTCGGAGCTGGATTCGCGACAAACCCGGGCGGCTCGCGGAATCGGCGGTTTTGATGGGCTTCGATCTTTGGAAGCGCGACGGCAAGTCCTTGCCGCCGATGGGCGGGCTCGTATCGCGGCCGATGGGCTTCGCCGACGAAAAGGAGCGGCGGACTTTCGTCGATCGGGCGCGCGCGCTCGCGGAGCGGATGCTCGCGTTACACCGGCGGGTCGGCGGAATCAAGGACTGCACCGATCCGGTGGTGAAGCGAATGTTCCTTTCGTCGCAATGGCGGGTGGCGCGCATGTGCTTCTACCGCGCCGAAGCCGACGACCTCAAGGGACTTGCGGAAGAGGCGATCGCCGAGGTCGCGCTTTCGAAAAAGCTCAACGACTGCAATGACATCTACAACGGGTTGGTCGCGGCGATGGAGAAGCGCAATTCTTCGATGATGCAGAAGCTCACGCCTCGCGAGGGTCTGCAACTTGCGTTAGTGCGCGCCGATTTCACGATGGGTAAGATTTACGCCGAGACGATTCTCGGAGCCGATCCCGACAATCCGGATGCCAATTTCGCGATGGGGATGTACTATCTCAAGGAGCGTCAGCTTTCTCGCGCGGAAGCCTATCTTCGGCGTTGTCTTATCCGCAAGCCCGAAGAGCCCGCGGTTTACAACAATCTTGCGATGATTGAAATCGAGCTTGGCAAGCTGGACGCCGCGAAGGCGAACGTGGAAAAGGCGCTCGCGATTTTGCCCGAGTCGGCGGCCATTCTCGAAACGAAGAAGTTACTCGAGGAAACGCAGAAGACAGCGAACGCGGCCGAAGCGAAATGAACCGCGTGTTGCAGTCGATCGCGGCGATTGGCGACGCGACGCTCTTGATGGTAAAATCGGTGGGGTATTTCCCGTATGTCGTATGCCATCGCGCTTCGCGTCGTGATCTCGCGCGACAGCTTTACGCCGCGGGAATCAAAACTTTGCCGGTTTTAAGCGTCGTTTCGCTTTTTACGGGCATGATTCTTGCGCTGCAAGTCGGTTTGGGGCTGAGGCGGTTCAATCAGGAGGAGTATCTCGGCGCGGCGGTGATGCTGACTTTGATTCGAGAGATGGCTCCGTTTAGTTGCGGTATCTGTCTCGCGGCGTGCGTCGGTTCGGCGATTGCCGCCGAAATCGGTACGATGAAGGTTAATGACGAGATCGACGCGCTTTCGATTATGGGTATTTCGCCGATGCGTTTTTTGGCCGCTCCGAGAGTGCTCGCGCTCGTTATGATGGCGCCGCTATTGGCGTTTTATTGCTGCATTGTCGGCACGATTGGCGGAGGGCTGGTGGGACACACGCAGCTTGAGGTCGATTTCTCGCAATACATTTCGAGCGCGATGTCGATGGCGGAGGTGAAGGATCTTTTCGTGGGGCTAATCAAGGCGATTTGTTCCGGTCTTTTCATCGGAATCGTTTCGGTGCGCGAGGGATTGCATACCGAGCTGGGGGCGATGGGTGTCGGGCGTTCGACGCAACGTTCGGTGATTATGGCGTTTCTCGCCATTCTCGTCGTCGGCTACATGATAACCAGGCTTTGCTACCAATGAGCGCGATTGTGTTCGACAACGTCCGCAAACGGTTCGGCGACAAGGTCGTTCTGGACGGACTTTCGTTCACGGTCGAGAAGGGCGAGATTTTCGCAATCGTCGGCCCGAGCGGTACCGGCAAATCCGTCACTCTCAAGCACATCGTGGGGCTGGTCGAGCCCGACGAAGGCGAAGTGAGGACGGAGTCTGATCGAATCGGCTACCTCTTCCAGTCGGGAGCGCTTTTGGCGTGGATGACGATTGGCGAGAACGTCGCGTTGCCGCTCAGGGAAACGACGGATCTCGCCGAGGACGAGATCGAGCGAAGAGTCGCGGACGCGCTGAAGGCGGTGGGGCTCGAAAACGATGCGGACAAATACCCTTCGGAAATCTCCGGCGGCATGCAGAAGCGCGCGGGTCTCGCGCGATCGATTGTGCGTGATGCGGACGTAGTTCTTTACGACGAGCCGACTTCGGGGCTCGATCCGGTTACGGCGGCGAAGATTCACGCGCTGATCGTAAGGCTCAATCGCGAGCGCGGAATTACCTCGGTTCTCGTTACCCACGACCTCGCCGGAGCGCTCGAAATCGCCGACCGGATATTGCTGATCGAGAATGGCGTGGCGATCGAGTGCGCGACACCGGAAGATTTCATTCATTCCACGAATAACGCAGCGCGGGAATTTCTCGCGGCGACGAAAGGACGGGGATATGGGCAAGAGAAATAACGACGCTTTCGCCGAGATAATCGTCGGAGTGTTCATGATCGCGGTGATCGCGCTTTTGGCGTATTTCACCATCGTCATTTCCGGCGGAGATTTGCTGGGCAGCGGGCGGCGCGTGTCGATTACGGTCGCCTTTGACGAGGTCGGAGGACTTAAGGATCACGACAGCGTAATGTATCGCGGAACGAAAGTTGGCGCGGTAGACGAAGTCAAGGTAACGCCCAGCAATCTGGTGGTGACGGCGCGGATCGACCGGAACGTGACGTTGCGTGAAAGGTGCCGAATTTCAGTTTGCAATCTTTCGATGCTGGGGGGAAACTATCTGCTTCTTGAAGAAGGCGAAGGCGCGGTCGTCGATCCGACGAAAATGACAATCAAGGGCGAGACGCCGACCGATTGGATGAAGGATGTGACCGAGGTCGCCAAAAATCTGAAGGGCGTGACCGAAATGGAGGCCTTGAGGAGCATCATCACCAACGTCGACGCAATTGCAATCAATCTGAATCGAATCGTGAGCCGGGTCGAGGGTGGCGAAGGCACGCTTGGCAAGCTAATATCCGCCGACGCGACGCTCTACGATGAATTGAACGCGAGCGTCAAGGCGTTTCACAAGGCGGCGGAAAGTTTCGACGGCAAGGACACCGTCGCCAAACTCGACACGTTGATCGACAACTTGAACACGGTCGCCGAACGTCTCAAGAACGGCGAGGGTACGCTCGGAAAATTAGTGAATGATCGCAAGATGTACGACGAGATCGACGGCATTATTCGCGATGCGCGACAGGTCTTGGATAATTATCGCGACACCACGCCGATTTCGACGTTCTCCTCGCTCGCGACTGGAGCGCTGTGACGGCGCTTTTGGCGATTTCGCTCTTTTTTACCGCGCCGCAACCGCTGGAAATGCCGCGCGCGAGCGCGTATCTGGTCCGCGAGGACGGAAAGCTGCGACCCGAGGATCGCTACAATGTCGCGGATCTTTGGGCGTCGCGGGCAGTTGACGGATGTTGGGTGGACGAAGCGGGTCGCGTGTTCGAGCTTTCTACGCTCGCGGTCGAACCGCCGCCGGAAGGGGCGCGCGACGCCGAAACGACGCGCGTCGATTTTGCGAAAACGGCGCGTCTGATCAAGAAGCGCGACGAGGTTGCGCGACGAAATGCGATTCGCGAACTCTCGCCGGTGGAGATCGCGGACGAACCGGAGGCGCCGCGCCAGTTGCCGCGCGGCTACAAAGACGTCGATTATTGGCAGGGAACCAATCGCACCGCAATCGTTTGCGCGTTTTTGTTCGAGAAGGGAGAAACTTGGCGTCTCGCGACCTGGCGGCTCGCCGAAGGCGACGATTTCGACGAATGTCGTATGGCGTTCGAGAACGAGTTTTTGGAGCGCGAGGCGAAGACGACGGAAATCGTCGGAACGGACTACGCGGCGATTAAAGCGGCCACCGAACGCGAGGCGCTTGGGATGGATGCAAAGCACAGCGTCGTCAATTACGCCGAGTGGCATTTCACCGCCGCACCGGAGTTCGTGATTCTGGACGATCTCGCAAACGGCAACCGCTTCGTCGAGACGATGACCAACTGCCTGGCGATTGTTCGCGCGAAGTACGCCGCCGTAATGCCGACGGAAATGAACGTCTCGAACGTCTTGTGCGTTGCGCGCATTTTCGCCACGCGGGAGGAATATATCGCGGCGGCGGGAGCGGAGATGGCGTGGAGCGCGGCGTATTGGAGCCCGACGCGGCGCGAACTCGTCGCCTACCTTCCGGAAGCGGGCGAAGCGGAGCTTCTGAAGACGATTCGCCATGAAGCGTTTCACCAATACCTTTCCTACGCAGCGGCGATGATTCCGGTTTCGCCGTGGCTCAACGAGGGCTATGCGCAGTATTTCGGCGAGGGCGCGGACGGATCGCTCGTCAATCCCGCCGAAGCGGAAGGGCTCGCGAAGGCTTTGTCGACGCTGATGCAAATGGACTACTCCGAGTTCTACGACGGTAGCGACGAGGAGCGCGCGCTCAAATACCGGTTGGCGCTTTCAATCGCGTACTTTCTCGAAAAAGGCGCTCCGAAGGTTCGTTTCGAGCCGTTCAAGAATCTGAAGCACGACTATTTTGCGGAGCTTTTCAAATCGAAGGACATGCGCGAGGCGACCAAGGCGGCGTTCGGGAATTCCGATCGATTGAAGCTTTTCATCGAGGAGTGGACGAAGTTTTGGCAAAATACGTAGGCAGACTCGCGCCCAGTCCGACGGGTGCGCTCCATCTCGGCAACGCGCGGACCTTTATGATCGCCTATTTGCGCGCTCGTTCGCAAGGCGGAAGATTGATTATGCGCATGGAGGATCTCGACCATCCACGCGACAAGCCGGGCGCGGCGGCGGAGGCGATCGTCGATCTCAAGTGGCTTGGTTTCGAATGGGACGAAGAGTGCGTCCAGTCCGAACGCAAGGCGCTCTATCGCGAGGCGCTCGGCAAGCTCGACGCCTATCCTTGCATTTGTTCGCGCAAGGACGTCGAATCGGCGCAAAGCGCGCCGCATGCGGGAGAGCAGCTCCATTACGACGGCAAATGTCGGGGAAAGTTCGGTAGTTGGCGCGAAGCATGCGAAGCGTTGGGCGACGGACGGATTCCTTGTTGGCGGTTTCGCACGCCGGAGAATTCGCGCATCGAGTTCGTGGACGCTTTCGTTGGACGTTACGCGCAGGACGTCGGCGCGATGCTCGGGGACTTTCCGCTCGCCCGCGACGAGTTCGGCGCGGGATACACTCTGGCGTGTGCAGTCGACGATCTCGCGCTTGGAGTTACCGAGGTTGTGCGCGGAGACGATCTCTTGCCGGCGACGCCGGCGCAGATTCTCGTCGCCCGCGCACTCGGCAGAACGCCGCCCGACTATTGCCACGTGCCGCTCGTCGTCGGGCGGGACGGCAAACGCCTCGCCAAGCGTCACGGCGACACGCGCATTCGCGCCTTTCGCGAAGCGGGGAAGACACCGGAGGAGCTAATCGGATTCTTGGCGTTTTCCTGCGGTTGGGCGGAGACGGCGGAGCGCGTCGCCCTCGCCGATCTCGTCGAGCGTTTCGATTTATCCACTATTCCTCGCGAGCCATTTATGATATAATCTCCCCCAATAAATTTAAAGGGAGACACATATGGCCGATATCGAGGCGTTGGTGACAAAGCTTAACGAATGCGCGGAAAAGCGGGACTTCGACGGAGCGTTCGATCTGGTGCGGGGAAATCGCGCGGAACTCGCGAAAAAGCTCCAGCCGGAGGGAATCAAGGAAGTATTGAAGAAGGCGACCAACGATCGGCTTCTTCTTTCGTTTTTGGAGAGCGTGGATTTTGTCGCCGAATCGCTCGACGATGCGCTTTTGAAACTTGAAAAACTCGTGAGCTTTACCCAGGGCGCGTTGGTTTTGAACGACACGTGGGGTCTTGGCGTCATTCGCAAACTCGATTACTTCTACAAGCGTATCACGGTGGATTTCAAGGTCAAGCGCGGTCACCAGTTCACCTATGCGGCGGCGATTGATATGATGGAACGCGCTCCCGAGGACCACATTTTGGTCTTTCGTCAGGCGGACGCCGCCGCTTGCGAGACGATGCTCAAGGACAAACCCGCGGAATTCGTCAAGCGCGTACTCAAGAGCTACGGCGACATGACGATCGTGAAGCTCGAGGACGTAATGGTCAAGAACGGCTTCGTCAAATCCGTGAATTGGAAGTCGTTTTGGGAAAAGGCGCGCGGCGAGTTGCACGGCGACTCGTTGGTGGAAATCCCCGCGAAGCGTTCCGAACCGATCCGGCTTCGCGCTTCGGCGGAGGACTACGGCGACGGTTGGCTTACGGCGTTCACTCACGAGACCGATCCCAAGCTCGTGCTCGCGGGAGTTCGCGAATACGTCGCGGAAGGCAAGTTCAAGGTCGCGAGCGACGAAGTGAAAACCAAGCTTGGCGAGCGACTGGTTTTCGCGGTTACGGCGGCGCGCAAGACCGATGACGCGCTTTACGCCCGTCTCGCCTGTCTGGTCACCGAACTCGGTTTCGCGAATCCGCCCGCTTCGGAGATGCGCGACTATCTTTGGGAACGCAAGCGCTACATCAAGGCGGCACTCGCCTTGCCGGCGCGCGAAGTCGGCGCGATGATTGCTTTTTTGGCGGCAAACGACGAGGCCAAGGATCGGCTTTGCCGTTCGATTCCGGAGCTTTGTTTCACCGCGGTTTCGGAAATCGTTTCGCAGTTCGGCGCGGAGACCGCGTGCCGCGCTACGGTCGGCGAACTGATGCGCCAGCCCAAGGCGCCGGCGACGCTGACGACGCTTATCGTCGGTAAATACGAAAACTTCAAGGATTGGAGCGAATTGCCGTCGCTTGTCACCATTCTTACGCATGCAATCGCGCTTGGCGAGGGGCGGCAGAGCGGAGAGACGTTGAAAATGCAGAACATCGTTCGCCGGCTTTTCGGTGATCGCAATTGGCTTGCCAAGGTGTTCGGCTGGCTCTCTCCGGAGGATCGGGCGCTCTTCTTCGAGCGCTTTCAGGCGTCAATCGCCTGGGATCCCTCGACCCATCACACGACTGTTGTGCGCATGACCAAAATCGCGCCCGAGCTCGAGACTCACGTCGTCAAGGCGGAGAAGAAGCGTGAATACGCGCGCATCACCTCCTATCGCAGTTTCGGCCTCAAGAAACAGGAGTATCTGAAACTGATTAACGAGGATATGCCCGCGAATGTGAAGCGCATCGAGTTCGCGAAGAGCTACGGCGACCTTTCGGAGAACGCGGAATATCAGTACGCAAAAGACGAACAGCGCGCGCTTATGCAAAAGCAGACGCTGATGCAGGCGGATCTCGAAGCTGTGAAGCCGGGCGACTTCTCCGATGCCACGACCGACGAGGTCATGCCCGGAGTGACCGTGGTCGTCGCGACCAAGGACGGCGAGAAGGTCTGGACGATTCTCGGCGAGTGGGACAACGATCTCGAAAAGGGGATTCTTTCCTCCAAAACCCGGGTTGCGCAAAATCTGCTTGGAAAGAAGGCCGGCGACAATTTCGAACTTCCGGATGCGGACGGCGGAATTTCCTTTGCCACGATCAAGGAGATAAAGCCGTTGTCCGAGGAGATAAAGGATTGGATGAAACTTCCCGCCGGCGTTCAGATTTGATATAATTACCCCCGAAAAGAAGGAGGTGCGGCATGTCCAAGAAAAATGTTCTTAAACGAAAGCCGTCCAAGAAGCCGATTAAGAAACCGACCAAGAAGTCGGCGAAAAAGCCGGTAGGCAAGAAGCTTGTCAAGAAGCCGTCAAAGATCAAGAAGTCGGCGAAGAAGCCGATTAAGCGCGTGCCGCCGAGAATTGTTCGCAAGCCGTCTCCGAGCGAGTTGAGTCCGGTGGAGGAGTTTGTTCCGATAGACACCGCCAAGGCGGTGGCGTTCGGTATGAGCATCGTCGAGCAGATGAAGAAGGCCGCGGCGAAGGACGAGCAGCGTCGGGCCGTGGAAGCGATCAAGCTTTCGCGCCGCCCCACGACCCGTTCGCAGGGAAAGTCGACGGCGAAATTTCCGGCGTCGGATTTGCGCGAGTTCAAGAAGCGCCTGACGGAAGCCAGAATCAGGGCGACGAGCGGCGTGAACGCGATGAAAGCCACGGGATTCAACGAATCCGAGGATTACGAGGCCGATGGCGGCGATGGTACCAATCAAACGTTGCGTCTGCAGGCGCTCGGGCAGATGGGTAACATCAATCGTACGATCCAGCAGATAGACGAGGCCTTGCATCGCATCGAAGACGGAACTTACGGCGTTTGTACATCGTGTGGCCAGCTCATCCGCAAACCGCGACTCCTCAATCAGCCGTTCGTGCTGACTTGCATGGAGTGCCAAAGCGCGATGGAGCGCGGCGAACAGTGAGACGCTTTTTGGCGGTTTTCGCCGTCGTCGCCAACTTGACTTTGGCGGATGCGGTCGTAAAAGAACTCGCTGCGGGATACCTCAAGGGATCTGCGGCGATTTCCGTGATAACCGATGTTTTTGACCTCGCTTACGTTGAAAACCGGGGGTGTGCGTGGGGAATGCTGCAAGGTCGAGTGTGGGCGCTTGCGGTTTTCGCGGTCATCGTCATGGCGCTGCTCGTGTGGCGGCGCAAGTCGATTTTCGGCAATAGCCGAATCGGATTTGCGGCCGAATGTTTGCTTTATGCCGGAATTGTCGGGAATCTGATCGATCGCGTGTTTCGGGGATACGTGATCGACATGTTCGATTTCCACTTTCGTTCATCGCATTTTCCGTGTTTCAATCTGGCCGATTCGTATATCACGATTGCGGTTGTTTTGCTGCTTTTCATCCCCGATTTTTGGTATAATAAACGGATATGATACGATATGCGATTTTGGCGACGTTTTGTGCGTTGGCGCTCGGGGCCAGGGCCTTTTGGCCTTTTGATTCCGACGAGAGCGAACCGCCGCGTCTTTCCGAGTTGATGGAGGACGCTTCGCGGCTTATCGACGAGGCGAGCGATCTCGCCGCCGACTCCAAGGTGAACGAGGCGGTTGAAAAGTATCGCGAGGCGCTTAAAGAACTCGATCGAGTCGAGTCGGAGAATCCCGAACGCGCGGAAACGCAGGAATTCGCCACTTTGCGCACCAAGCGCGCCTATGTGAACGCGGCGATTGATTCGCTTTTGCTCAATCAGGTGAAGGACAACGCCAAGGCGGTTGCCGTAAGCGACACCTCCGAACTCGAAAAGCGTCTTGCCGAGGAGCGGCGGGTAAAACTCGAAAAGACCTCTAAACTGCGCGTGCGTATCGCCGAGCGTTCGGCGGGTTCGGTTTCCAAGCGTATGGCCGCGATGCAGGCGATTGACAACGGGGATCTCGCGGCGGCGACGCTACTTATCGACCAGTTGCTCGCCGAGAACCCCGAGGATGTCGCGATTCTCAACCTCAAGGCGATGAAGGAGGCGAGCGAGGGCGACGTCCGCGCCGCCGAGGTAACTCTCGGCGAGGCGATACGAATCAATCCGCGCGGCTATCAGGCTTATTACAACATGGCGGCGTTGATTATGCAGGGCAATCCCGGAAACAAGGCGGGTGCGCAACGGTACTACGAGACCGGTCGAGCGATGGGCGGGCCGCGGAATCGGGAGCTGGAGGCGAAATTCCGGTGATTGCGATTTTGGCCAGCGTCGTTCTTGCGGCAAGCGCGACTCCGCGCGAGTTGGTCGCAAACGCGCGCGCGGCGTTGCCCGCGAACGTAGAGCTTTCGGGACGGGTGATTCTTCGTGATCGCAAGGGTTTTGTGAAGACGGAATATGACTACGTCCTCAAACGGAGGAACGGCGAGACCGAGCTGAACCTCGATCGGGAGGCGCTGGAGAAGACCGATGTGACGTGGAGCGACGTCACGCTCGACTATCTTTGGTGGGACGACGTGTCCGTCGACGAGAAGCTCGACGGCGAAACGGTGTTCGGCCAGACTTGCGCGGTCATTGTTCTTAAGAAAGGAGATCGCGCAATCCGGACGTGGATCGACCGGAAAACCGGCGCATTGATGCAAGCCGAGGAATTGAGAGACGGGGAGCCGGTTCGCAGGATGTGGGGAACCCGCATCAAGAAGTTCGGCGACCGGTGGATGGCGAATGTAATGGAGGTCGAGACATTGGGGTCCGGCCATCGTACTAAAATAACCGTGGAGGAACTGAAATGAAAGCGTTGAAAATCGTTGGTAAAATTGTGTTATGGATCGTCGGAATCGCGATTCTTTTGATATTGACGTTGCCGCTTTGGATTGGACCGCTCGTCAAGGGCGTGGCCAATGGAATCGCGCCTTCGATCGTGAAAACCGATGTGCATCTAGACGATTTCGGGCTTAACTACTATTCCGGCGTCTTTCACATGGGCGGCTTTGCGCTTGAGAATCCCGCCGACTTCAAGGAGCGCGAAGCGTTCACCTTGGGCGAGGTCAGAGTCGAGGTCGATCCGCTTTCGGTGTTCTCCGACGTCGTCCACGTAAAATTGATTCGCGTCAAGGACGTGTTCGCCGCCTATGTCTTCAAGGACGGAGACAGCAACATCTCGCGCATCGCCGAGAACGTCGGCGGAGAAAAGACCGAGGCCGGCGAGAAGAAGGCTTCCGAGCAGGTGGTCGCGGAGAAGAAGCCGGCCGAAAAGCCGACGGAAGCGAAGCCCGCGAAGAAGGTTATCATCGATCGCGTCGAAATCGGCGGCATCGTCGCGCAAATCGGCCCGGTTACAATTCCGCTTACTCCGGACGAGCTCGTCTTCACCGACATCGGCAAGGACTCCGGCGGTAGCACTCTTCAGGAAGTCTACGACCAGATCGTCGGACCGCTCGTCAAGCTCGTCTCGCCGGCGGTTGAGACCGCGACCATGTTCGGCGGCAAGGGCCTCGATATCGGTAAGGAAGGCCTCAAACTCGGCGCGGACGGTCTTGGCGCCGCGGTCGACGCCGCCAAGAGTTTGGATGTCAAGGGCGCGACCGAGGGGGCGTTAAAGGGCACTACCGACGCCTTAAAGGACGCCGGCGAGGGGCTCAAGTCGGTTGGCGACAACTTCAAGAATCTTTTCAAGTAATCGGATAATTCAGCGAATAGGTATTCTTTCATGGCAAACTGCAAATGCAAACAGGACCGGCGCGTGGAGATGTCGGTCGAGGGATTAAAAGAGGATTTCGCCTGGCATCTCAGGTATTCGCTCGCCAAGGGCAAGACCCGCGAGACCGAGCGCGACCAGTACACCGCTTTCGCGAACGCGGTTCGCGATCGCGTCGTGGAGCGCTGGATTTCGACGCAAGAGGAATACGGGCGCCAGAACACCAAGCGCGTTTATTACATGTCGCTGGAGTTTTTGATCGGACGTCTGCTCGGCAATAACGTAATCAACCTCAAGGCCGACCAGCTTTGTCGCGACGCGCTCAAGGATTTCGGAATCGACTGGAACGATTTGCGCGATTACGAAACCGACGCTGGCCTCGGCAACGGCGGGCTCGGACGGCTCGCCGCCTGCTATCTCGACTCGATGTCGACGCTCGATCTCGCGGGTATGGGTTACGGCCTTCGCTACGATTACGGCATCTTCCGCCAGAAGATCGTCAACGGCAATCAGGTCGAGGAGCCCGATCAGTGGCTTAAGCACGGCTACCCCTGGGAGATGGCGCGTCCCGAGTACGCCCAGCACGTCCATTTCGGAGGTCACGTCGAGCGTATCGACGAAAACGGCAAGCAGAAGTGGGTGTGGAAGCCGGCGGAAACCGTCGAGGGCATTCCCTACGATATGCCGATCGTCGGCTACTGCAACGCGGTAAATTCGCTTCGCCTCTGGAGCGCGAAGGCGGTAGACGACTTCGATCTCGCCGACTTCAACAAGGGCTCGTACGTCGAGGCGGTCGAGGCGAAGGTGCTCGCGGAGAACCTTACCAAGGTGCTTTACCCCAACGACAACACGATGGCCGGCAAGGAGCTGCGTCTGCGTCAGCAGTATTTCTTCGTCGCCTGCTCGCTTCGCGACATTCTGCGTCGCTTTAAGCGTACCAACGACAATTGGGACGAGCTGCCGAACAAGGTGTTTATTCATCTGAACGACACCCATCCGACGCTAGTCGTGCCGGAACTGATGCGCGTTTTGATCGACATCGAAGGCCTGGACTGGGACAAGGCGTGGGATCTCACTCGTCGTTCGACCGGTTACACCAACCACACGATTCTCCAGGAGGCGCTGGAAAAGTGGCCGGTGCCGATGATGGAGCGGCTGCTACCGCGCCACTTGCAGATAATCTACGACATCAACGGCCAGTTTTTGCAGACCGTTTCCGCTCGCTATCCCGGCGATGTCAAGAAGCTCCAGCGGATGTCGCTTATCGACGAGAACGGCGAGCGTTACGTCCGGATGGCTAACCTTTGCCTCGTCGGCACGTCGTCGGTGAACGGCGTCGCCGAGCTTCACACCCAGATTCTCAAGGACGACCTCTTTAAGGACTTCTACGAGCTTTGGCCGGAGAAGTTCCACAACGTCACCAACGGCATTACCCCTCGGCGCTGGCTTTTGAAGGCAAATCCGATGCTTTCGCAGCTCATCACCGACTCGATTGGCTCCGAGTGGATCACCCATCTCGACAAGTTGCGCGGTCTGGAGAAGTTCTGGAACGACGACAACTTCCTCGCCGAACTCCGCAAAGTGAAGAAGGCGAACAAGGAACAGCTCGCCGCGTGGACGGCGAAGAATCTCGGAATCAAGCTCGATCCGTCGGCGATTTTCGACGTGCAGGTAAAGCGTCTCCACGAGTACAAACGCCAGCTTATGCTCGCGTTGTACATCATCATCTTCTACAACCGGCTCGTCAACGATTCGAGCTACGATCCCGTGCCGCGCTCATTCATTTTCGCGGCCAAGGCGGCTCCCGGCTACTATATGGCGAAGCTCATTATTCGCCTCATTCACGGCATCGCCGCCACGGTCAACGGCAACCCCAAGACGCGCGGCAAGCTCTCGGTCGCGTTTTTGCCGGATTACCGGGTTTCGCTCGCGGAGAAGATTATGCCGGCTTCGGAGGTTTCGGAGCAAATCTCGCTTGCGGGCATGGAGGCCTCGGGCACGGGCAATATGAAGTTCATGATGAACGGCGCACTCACTCTCGGAACTTACGACGGTGCGAACGTCGAGATCAACCAGGAGGTCGGAGACGACAACATGTTCCTCTTCGGCATGCGGACCGAGGATGTCGCGAAGAAGCGCCCCTCGTACGTTTCGCGCGAGTATTACGAGAAGGACCCGGAAATCAAGCTTGCACTCGACATGATCAAGGCGAATGTGTTTTCGCCGACCGAGCCGGGGATTTTCGAACCGATTATCCGCAATCTCCTCGATTACAATGACTACTACATGTTGCTTGCGGATTTGCGCTCCTATTCCGAAGCGCAAGATCGAGTGGATGCCACTTATCGCGACGCGAAGAAGTGGGATCGGATGTCGCTTGTCAACATCGCGCGCTCGGGTCGTTTCTCGTCGGATCGCGCGGTAATGGAGTACGCGAACGAGATCTGGCACGTCAAGCCGGTGAAGTTCGCATAAGGGGTTCTGTATGATGACCTATCGTTCGTCGGCGGATCAAAAGCGCATCTCGCTGCTTGGTTTGGGGGCGATGCGAATTCCGGTGAAGAGCGGGACTTCGGAGTACGACCAGACGGAATTCAACGCCTTCGTAAAACGTCTCTTGGACGGCGGAGTCACCTACTACGACACTTCGCCCGCCTATTGTCGCGGGCAGTCCGAACGCATGCTCGGCGAGGCGTTCGCCGCAAGCGGCTATGATCGCGAGTCCTACGTGATCGCGACCAAGCTTTCGAACTTCGCGCCCGCGCAGTTTCCGCTCGCCGAGTGCAAGAAGATGTTCGCCGCTTCCCTCAAGAATCTGCGGACGAGTTACCTTGACTTCTACTTGCTCCACTCCATCGGCGGCGGCGGAATGCCCCGCTTTCGCGAACGGTTCGTGGACAACGGCGCGGTGGATTTTTGCGCCGAGCGTCGCGCTGCGGGCGAAATCAGGCATCTCGGTTTTTCCTTCCACGGCGACCGCAAGACCTTCGACTGGTGTATGGAAAACCACGACAAGTACAAGTGGGACTTCTGCCAGATCCAGCTCAGCTACCTCGACTGGTGGCACGGCGAGGCGAAGGAGCTTTACGATGCGCTCGCGGCGAAGAACATTCCGGTCGTGGTAATGGCGCCGCTCGCCGGTGGACGGCTTGCGCGCTACAACTGGACGCTGGAGCGCGCGCTTAAGCCAATCGACCCGAAGGCGTCGCTCGCGGAATGGGCGTTTCGCTTCGTCGGCGGGTTGGAGAAGGTGATTACGGTTCTTTCCGGCATGGGCGAAATGGAGCATATCGAAGAGGATCTTAGAATCTTTTCGCCGCTCAAGCCGTTGGACGCGAAGGAAGTCGAAGCGTTGCGCCTCGCCGCCGACGCGATGAGGCGTCAAAACACCATCGCCTGCAATTCCTGCAACTACTGCATGCCCTGCCCTTACGGGTTGGACATCCCGGCGATTCTCAATTTCCGCAATCGCATGATTTCGGCGGAAACGAAGCCATCCGCGCGGGAAGTTCTGAAACTTTATGCGGAAGCGGTTCCCGAGGAGCTTCGCCGCGCCGAGCATTGCACGGGGTGCAATCGCTGCTCGCCGCATTGTCCGCAAAAGTTGAACATTCCCGCCGAGATCGCGGCAATCGACCAGTGGGTGGAGGGATTGAAAAATGAAGCTCTTTAAGCTCGTCGTTTCCGCGCTTCTGCAACTCGCCGTCGCGACTGCGGTCGTGCTCGCGTTTCTCGGTGTCCCGTGTTGCGCGCTGGTGTGCAAAACCCAGCCGGCGCTTACCTGGATCTTTCTCGCGATTGTTCTTTCGACATTCGTTTTCGGACGTTGGTTTTGCCGGATGTTCTGTCCGCTTGGCGCATTGCAAGATCTCGTAAATCTCGTCTTTCATCCGAAGACCAAGGTGCGGCGCGTTTGCTCGCGTATTCCTCGCGGTAAGTTGCAGATCGTCGTCAACTGGATTTTCGTTCTCGTGGCGATTCTGCCGGCGGTTGGCGCCGCACTGAATCCCTACGGCGTGTTCGGTCGTGCGGTTGCGTTCGTCGTCGATTCCGACCGTTTGCTTTCGCCGTTTCCGTATATTGCGCTCGCCCTCGGCGTTTTCGCGCTCGTCGTCGTCATGGCGGCGATTGGGAAGGGAAGATTTTGGTGCAACTGGATTTGTCCGTATGGTACGGTCTTTCATCTTCTCTCCAAATGCGCGTTTATGAAGGACAAGATCGGCGGAAGCTGCGGAAATTGCCGCAAGTGCTTCGCCAAGGCGGAGGCGAAAGAGCCTGAAGCCGAAGGCGGAGTCACCCGTCGCGAAACCTTGCAGGGCATCGCCGCGCTCGCAGTCGCCGAGAAGCTTACCGACGGCGGTTACGCGCCGATTTCGCTCGCCGGGATTCCCCAGCGCGAAACGCGCCTTATTATGCCGCCCGGGGCGAAGGATTCGGTGAATACCTACTCGTGCGTCGGATGTCAGCTTTGCGCGATTAATTGCCCAGGCGAGTGCTTGCGGCCAATTGACTGGTCGGGTCGGGTGGCGATGGATTATCGCAAGGGCTACTGCATCGAGGATTGCGCGAAGTGCACCGAGGTCTGCCCTGCGGGAGTACTGACGCCGCTCACCGTTTTGGAGAAGCGCAATGTGCACATCGGTCGCGCGACGTGGGACGCCGAGGCGTGTCTGCGGAAGACGAGCGGCGAGCAATGCACCGCTTGCGTCCGCAAGTGTCCCGTAAAGGCGCTCCACATCGTCGAGGGCTTGATCGTTGTCGACTCCGACGCGTGCATCGGGTGCGGTGCGTGCGAACATGTCTGCGCGGCGCGTCCCGAACCGGCGATTCACGTCGAGGGACTTTATCGTCAGCTTCGCGTGACGCCGATTTCCGAAGAAGATCTCGTAGCCGAAATGAAGCGGCTCGTGAACGAGGAAGGCGAGTCGATCGCGGTTGCCCGCGATGGTGTCATTCGCGCACACGGAAAAGGCAAGGGCATCGCGCCCGCGATCAAGTTGCTGGACGCGGGCAAGCTCCATCGAGCCTTCGTCTGTGATCGCGTGATCGGCCGTGCCAGCGCCGCGATTTTGGTAGCGGGCGGCGCGAAGAAGGTCTGGACGCGCGTTCTCGGCGAGGACGCGAAGAAGTTCCTTGAAGATCGCGGTGTCGAGTGCGCGGCGGAAAAAACGGTGAAGCAAATTCTCAACGCCGATCTTTCGGACCGCTGCCCGATGGAAAAAGCCGTGGACAATATGAACGACCCGAAGAAGATGGTCGAAAAATTGCGCAAGGAGCTCAAAGAAAGGAATTGGTTATGACGAAGCCGCTCGTGGGAATCGTAATGGGTTCGGATTCGGACTGGCCGCTCGTCAAAAAGGCGTGCGACACGCTCGACAAGTTCGGCGTTGCCTACGAAACGCGAGTCATTTCCGCGCATCGTACGCCCGAACTCGCGATTGAATATTCCAAGACCGCGGAAGCGCGCGGACTCAAGGTAATTATCGCTGCCGCGGGCGGCGCGGCACATCTGGGCGGAGTTCTCGCGGCGGCGACGCCGCTCCCCGTAATCGGAATTCCGGTCGCGGGAGGTGCGCTGAACGGGCTTGACGCGCTTTATGCGACGGTGCAGATGCCGAGTGGAGTGCCGGTGGCGACGGTGGCTTGCGGAAGCGCGGGCCCGACCAACGCGGCGCTTTTGGCGGTGCAGATTCTCGGTACGGCCGACGAGGCGTTGCGCGAGAAGTTCCGCGCCCACAAGGAAGAGCTTAAAGCCAAAGTCGAGGCGGCGAACAAGAAGATTCACGAGTAATGCGCGCACTGGTCACCGGTGGAGCGGGCTTTTTGGGAAGCCACCTCGTCGAGCGTCTTTTGAAGGATGGCTACGAGGTATTGGCGCTCGATAATCTCTACACCGGCGATCGCGGCAATCTCGCGCCGTTTGCGGAGAATCCGAAATTCTCCTTCGTCGAAGCCGATGTTACGGATGCGAAGGCGGACGATTTTCCGAAAGTGGACGAGATCTACAACCTCGCCTGCCCCGCTTCGCCGGTTCATTACCAGCACCAACCGGTGAAGACCGCGCTTACCTCAATCAAGGGCTCGCTTTTCGCGCTCTCTATCGCCCGGCGCGATGGCGCGAAAATGCTTCAGGCCTCGACGAGCGAGGTCTACGGCGATGCGCTCGTCCATCCGCAATCCGAGACTTACTGGGGCAATGTCAATCCAATCGGGATTCGGAGTTGCTACGACGAGGGGAAGCGCGTCGCCGAGACGCTGATTGCGGATACGATTCGCGAGGCGGACGTCGATGCGCGAATCGTTCGCATTTTCAACACCTACGGACCGAGAATGAACGAGAAGGACGGAAGGGTGGTTTCGAATTTCGTCGTTCAGGCGCTCAAAAGCGAGGATATTACGATTTACGGTGATGGTTCGCAGACGCGCTCGTTTCAGTATGTGGACGATCTCGTGAACGCCTTTCGCGCCTACATGGAGCTTCCGAAATCGCGTCTCCGCGAGTGGGCGAAGTCGCGCGGGCTTGGTGCACCGGTCGTTAACCTCGGAAATCCCGGCGAGTTCACGATTCTCGAACTCGCGGACGCGGTTTTGAAGCTCGTTCCCGAATCGAAGTCGCGTCTCGTTTATCGTCCGCTGCCCGGCGACGATCCCAAGCAGCGTCGCCCCGATATCGCGCTTGCGCGCGAATTGCTCGGTTGGGAGCCGCGCGTGCCGCTCGCCGAAGGGCTCGCGAAAACTGTCGAATACTTTAAAGGAAAATGCCAATGAAAGACCTCAAGGAAGCGTACAAGACCATCGAAGCCGACCATTTCGCGCCGCAGATGGAGATTTCGTTTATCGACGGCGACAATCGTCGCACTTTGTGCTACGAAAAAGTGACGTGGAACATCGGCGGCGAGGAAAAGGGGCTTCGCTACGGCGAAAATCCGGGGCAGGAAGCGGCGCTCTACAAGCTCGTTAACGGCAACCTCGTCCTCGGCGACGTCGAAATGTTGCAAGCGGGGCGTTATCTTGCGTCCGTTCCCGAACTGCTCCAGTCTGGCAAGCATCCCGGCAAGACCAATGTCACCGACACCGATAACGCGCTTAACATTCTCCGTTATCTGATGGCGAAGCCGACCGCAGTTATCGTCAAGCACAACAACCCCTGCGGCGTCGCAACCGGTTCGACGCTCGCCGAGGCGTATTATCGCGCGAACAAGGCGGATCGACTGGCGGCGTTCGGCGGCGCGATTGCGCTTAATCGCGAGTGCGACATGGAAACGGCGAAATTGATTGTCGAAAACTACGCCGAAGTCGTGGTCGCGCCGGATTTCAAGCCCGGCGTGATGGATCTTTTCTCGACCAAGAAGAACTTGCGCGTCTTTCGGATTCGCAACATGGAGCGGCTTACGGAGTTCGTCGCCAAGCACGTCATCGACTTCAAGTCGCTCATCGACGGCGGCATCGTCGCCCAGACCTCGTTTGCGGCGAACGCCCGCAAGAGCGAAGACTTGATGCCCGCCTATTGCAACCGCAAGATCACGAACAAGGAAACGGGCGAGGTCAAGTTCGAGGAACACAAGATCAAGCGTCTGCCGACGGCGAAGGAATACGAGGATTTACTGTTCGGGTGGCTCGTCGAGGCGGGAGTTACCTCCAATTCCGTTCTCTACGTCAAGGACGAGGTAACGGTCGGCATCGGCACCGGCGAGCAGGATCGCGTCGGCGTCGCCGAAATCGCGCGCGACAAGGCGTATACCAAGCACGCCGACTGGATTTCGTGGGAGAAGTACCAAAAGCCCTATAACGATTTGCGGCTCGCCTTCGGCGAAAACGAGGGCGCGAAGAAGCAGGCGGAGATTATGGAAGAGACGCGCGCGGAGAAGGGCGGACTTCCGGGATGCGCAATGGTGTCCGATGCGTTCTTCCCGTTCCGCGATGGCGCGGAAGTCGGTATTCGCGAAGGCATTACCTCGATCGTCCAGCCGGGCGGCGCGATTCGCGATTGGGATGTAATCGACTGCTGCAACGACGCCGGAGTCGCGATGGTCTTCACCGGCCAGCGTTCCTTCCGTCACTGATGCGCACGCTCTTGAGAACGCTGACGATCCTCGCGCTGATAATCAGCGCGGGGATTTGCGTTTTCCTGGGGCGCAACGGGGTGGAGAGCGACGTCTATGCGCTCGTTGGCGACGATGCGGACGCGGTTTCGGCGCTGGCGCGGAAGACCGCTTCGATCTATCGCGTCGTTTGCGACGAGCCGGAGCTTTATGACGAGTGCCGCGCGCTCGCCGAGTTCGATCCGCCGATCGATCCGAAGGTTATGTACGAAACGATTCGCACGCACGGCAAGGGACTTTTGTCGGAACGCTCGCGCGAATTGCTCGGAGCGAACGAGACGAATCGCATCGCCCGAAGTGCCATGCGCCGCGATTATTCGGGGATCGGGATTTTCCCGAAAGCCGACGATCCCTTTTACTTCCTTCACGACTTCGTTATGGATTTCAAGGCGCTTCAGCCGAAGGGCGAGATACTGGTCGGCAGCCGTTCGTCGGTCGGAGGGCTCGTCGAGCTTGCGCGGAAGAATCCGAAGGTGCATTTAAGCGGTTCGCCGTTTCACACTTATATCGCGACCGAAAGTTCCAAGCGCGAAATCAATCTTCTGGGGATTATTTCGCTACTCGCGGTTTTCGCGCTCGGTTTCGCGCTTTTTCGTACATTGCGTTTCGCTTTTCCGATGGTACTTGCGATTGGCGTCGGCTTTCTCGTCGGCACGGCGGCGCTGTTAATTTTGCCGGGGCGTCCGCACATGCTTACCTTCCTCTTCGGCACCTCGCTCATCGGGCTGGGCGTGGACTACTGCTATCATTCGTTCCACGGTTGCAGTCGCTCGTCGCTCGCCGGCGCGTTGATTACGACCTCGTTCGCGTTTTCGCCGCTCGTCTTTTCGAGCGTGCGCGTTCTGCGGGAAATGGCGGTTTTTACGATTGCCGGGCTTTGCGCGATTTACGTCTTCGTCCTTTGCGCGTTCAAGCCGCTCGACGAGGTAAAGACGAAGCTTAAGCTATCGGACAGGTTCATGCGTCGCTTGCGTGTTGCGAAGTGGGTCGTCGGCTTTTTCGCCGTGCTGGGACTTTTCCGGCTCGATTTCGGCAACGATATTGCGCAGTTTCATCGTATGGATCCTTTGATGGAAGTGGGCGAACGAGCGGTGGCGGAGGCGAGCGGAGTGGATAAGATCAAGTTCTCGCTCGTCGACCTCGAGAAATGGCAACAGGAGAACGCCGCGCTTAAGTCGAAGATGGGCGTGGAACCGAGCGGAGAGTTTCTGACGGCGAAGGATTTGCCCGATTGGCTGACGCTCGAAAAGGACGGGCGGACGATGCTCGTCTTGCCGTCGGAGAGCGGAGTTGATCTCAAGTCTCGGCTTAGCGCGATGTTCGATCGCTTCGCCAACGAGGCGCTCGTTATGCTGGGTGTGGCGTTTGCGGCGCTTTTCGCGATTCTCGCGTTTGCGACGCGCCGTCGATTCCTCGAATACGCCTCGCCGACGTTTTTCGCGGTTTTGGCGACGGCGGGAACGCTCGGTTGGCTCGGCGAAACAATCAACTTTTTCCATCTCATTTGCTTTTTCGTGCTCGTCGGGTTGGGCGTCGATTACACGATTTTCCACAAGTCCGAGGACGCGGCCTCGGCGAGTGCGCGCGTCGTTCTCTACAGCTTCCTCACTTCGCTCGTGGGGCTTGGGATGCTCGCCTTTACCTCGTTCAGCGTCACGCGCTCGATGGGCATTACCCTCGCGCTCGGGCTTTTCTTCGCCTACGTCTTTTCCATCGGAACTTCGCGCGAGGCGAAGCATACGGTTTGGCACGAGCAAAAGGAGCAGTCGGCGGGAAAACTCCGCATCCTCTTCATGTGGCACGTTTATCGGCTTTTTGGGAAATCCGTCGCCAAGTTCGTCGCGTTCGTCGTCGTCATCTTCGTCTATCCTTTCGCCAAGAGCGCGCGCAAGGCGGTGGCGGAGTTTCGCGCGAAGACGCGCCTCAGAGCGAGCGCGTTCAGGACCGTTCTCAATTTCGCGTGGTCGATGCTCGACAAGACCGACGCTTGCACGCTCGCGAAGAACCTGCCGAAGGTTTCGGTCAAGGGCGACGAGGGCTGGATGCGCGGCGGCGCGTTTTTGATCTCCACCCATTTGGGTTCGATTGAAACGCTACCGGCGCTTCGAAAGGGCAATCGAATCAAGGTTCACGCCTTTCAGCAGATGGGGCATGATGCAGTCTTTACGAAGATGTTCGTCCGCTATCTCGACCCGAACCAGCTTACCTTGCACGCGGTCGAGGATATCGGGGTGGAGACGGCGGTGGAGATGAAAGCGGCGATAGAGCGGAGCGAGCTTGTGCTCATGGCGGGAGATCGCGTCTCGGCTGGTTCGTCCGCGACGCTTCGGCACGAGTTCTTCGGCCACGAGTGCAACTGGCCGAAAGGGGTCTTCCGCTTTGCGAAGCTTATGGAAGCGCCGGTCTACGCGATTACTTGCGTCAGCGTCGGCTGGAACGAGTATGAGGTCAAGGCGAAGAAGCTCGGCGACGATCTTCTTAATGACTATGTTCGCTTCCTCGAAGGCGAAGTTCGCGCCCATCCCGAACAGTGGTATCAATTCTATTCGTTTTTCGCGTGATGGCGGTGCGATTAATTCGATGAAAAAGTTTGGTTTTGGCGCGCTATGTGCTTGGGGAGTGCTGAGTGTTGCGCTCGCATTTGTTATCCTCGTCTGGGTGTCGAAGAGTGAGGATAGCGTTTATATTGATGGTCCGGAAGATTTGAAAGGGAAGCACATCGCGCATATGTCAAGCGACTTTCACAAGCAAGAGCTTGTGGCGATGCAACCGGACATAATATTTGATCCGTATTCGGAATATGCCTTTGCAATCAAGTCGCTTCGCAATGGCAAAATCTCGGCAATCTCGATTGGCAGGCGTTATGCGGATATCTGGATGGCAAAGAATCCTTCGGTGTATAGGATTGCATTTGAATATGCGGACGACGTGTGCTGTTTTCTGCTGCCGAAGAATTCGCCTTTGAAGGCGCGGGTCGACGCGGAATTGCGCCAGATGAACGCGGCCGGAGAAACGGGGAAGATCGTCGACAAGTGGCTTGAGGCGCTGAAGGCGGGAAAGACCCTTGCGCTACCTAAAGCCACCGCGCCGCGAGATGCGCCGGAGATTCGCGTCGCCTGTTCCGCCGAATGCGAGCCGTGGTGCTTTGTCGAATACGACAGGGTCACCGGCATTGATATTGAGGTTTTGACCATCGTTGCCAATCGCCTTGGGCTACGGCTTAAACCGAAAATTTTCAGTTGGGGAGGGATGGTCGATTGCGTGAATGCCGGGCGTTGTGATATTGCAAACGGCGGTATTTATACCGGCGGGAATGAGTTTCCGAAGGTGGACGTCTCCGAAAAATACGCCTCCGAGAAGATGTGCGTTCTCGTACTGAACGACCAAGTGGGCGCAGCCCGAAATAGCGATACCGCATTTGCGAAATCGATAAAGGATAGTTTCCTCAAGACTTTTATCAAGGAAAACCGCTGGAAGATGCTGGCGAAAGGGCTTGGGATTACGCTACTGGTTACATTTTTGTCGGCGATTTTGGGTACGGCGTTGGCATTCCCGGTGTGGCTTATGCGCATATCGCGCAGTCGCTTTATTGCCTTGTGCGCCAAGATTTACATCGCGATTTTGCAAGGGACGCCGATACTCGTGTTGTTAATGATCCTCTATTATGTCGTTTTTGGAAAACTGGATGTTGATGGATTTTGGGTGGCGATAATTGGGTTTGGACTGAACTTTTCCGCGTATGTTTGTGAAATGTTGCGAAGTGGCGTAAAGGCCGTCCCGATTGGACAAACGGAAGCGGCGCTTGCGCTGGGCTATCGTCCGCGGCAGGCGTTTTTTAGGTTCGTATTCCCGCAAGCAGTGCGGCTCATATTGCCGGTTTATCGGGGAGAGTTGATAGGATTGCTTAAGATGACGTCGATAGTGGGTTATATTGCGATTATTGACCTTACCAAGGCGAGCGACCTTATACGCTCTCGTACCTACGAGGCCTTCTTCCCCATCTTAACCACGGCCTTTATCTACTTTGTAGTGTCGTACTTGCTATCGCGATTGTTGGAGCGTCGGTGATTGACTTGCGAGAAATTGGTTTGGTATAATCTCAAATGTCAACGCGGTCGCCGAACTGCCGCCAATGATAACACGCGAGACGTTTGTGGTGCGTCTCGAATAGGAATTAAGGTAAATGAAAACGCTACTGAGCGTGGCATTGGCCACGGCTGTTGTGGTGCTTGTTTGTCTTGCGTGGATGCTTCGATTTTCGACCAACACCGCCGCTGGACGATTCTACAAAAACGATCGTTGGACCTGGCGAACGCTAATCGTCGAAAAGTCCGGCTTGGTGCATTGGCTTGTCGCGCCGGAATACAAGAAATAACAATGCCCAAGCAATTGGGTATATGGAAAACGATCACGCGCTGGGCATTATGCTTACGACTTGGTGCTCGTTTTCCGACGACTCGGAAGTTGCGTAGGCGGGCTAACGCGACCTCACTGGTGAGAGGCGCGAATCTCCATATATGGACATGTAAATCTCCAAGTATGGAGATCGCAATGTCCATACTAGGACATGGTAGGTGTCCATACATGGAGATCGGCGTGTCCATACATGGACATGGAGGGGGTCCATACATGGAGATTGATGTCTCCATATATGGACATGGCCGACTGCTCGGGCGGCTTCAACAACCCGCCGTAGGCGGGCTATTTACCAACAGTGGTTTAGCGATTGGGCAGAAGGCATGCTTTTGTGTGTCATTAAAATTTGAGTTATCGACAAAATTGTCAATAAAAGGCGTTAACGAGCGTTAATGGCAGTCTCCAATAGAGACACTAACATAAACAAGACAAAAAAAGAAAACATAAAAAACAACAACACATCTGTATGTACTAAGTATAAGAAATTTTTGCTATAATATTTTATGTTCAAGCGAGAGCTTGGATAATATAGGTCATAGAACTGGTGAAGTAGATGGGAGTCGAGCCTCCGGGTTCGCAAAAGTCCCGCGAAAAGCCCACCCTTGACCGCATTCAATTTACGTAGCATCAAAGCTGCGTGCTGTTCATCCGAAATCGACCAAAATTTCAATTGAAAGCAGCATGTACGCCGAGATGCGCCCGTTTGGGCGCATTTTCTGTGTAGTGCATTTTCAAAAGGTTCTTGGTCGAACCTCGGATGAGTGCATGAAAGAAAATGCGCTCTTTTTTTTGTGCATCAAACGGGTGTTTGCAGTCTCTCGGTTTTAATTAAAAGTGAGAGTTGGGTTGAGCGTGGAAAGGTCGCGAGTGGACGCGAAATGGCGAAAAGAATGATGAACACGCGAAAGCAAATGTGCTTGGCGGCGATCGTTTTCGCGGCGGTTTTGAGTTCAAGAGGAGAAAAGGACATGCCGAAGCTAAGATGGGTCGATGATGACAAGGCGCGGAACGCGGTGAGCAATGTCGTGATGAAGATTCTGCGCGAGGACAAGTCATTGTCGTATGGCGATCCTAAAAGCGGCAACATCCTTGTTCACGGTGACAACCTTGAAGCGCTCAAAGCTCTCTTGCCATTTTACGCTGGTCGTGTGAAGTGTATCTACATCGATCCGCCGTATAACACCGGCAGTGCGTTCGAGCATTATGATGATAATTTGGAACATTCCACATGGTTGGATATGATGTATCCGCGATTGAAGTTATTAAGGGAGTTTTTGCAAGAAGATGGTGTAATGTTCTGCCATATTGATGACGAAGAGAGTGCGTATCTAAAAGTTGTTATGGATGAAATATTTGGAAGGAAGAATTATTGTGGGCAGATTGTGTGGGAGAAGAAAAAGAAGCCTTCTTTTCTGAATGTAAACATGGGGTGTGTGACGGAATACATACATGCGTATGCCAAAGATAGGAAGTGCTCTCCGGCGTTTATAGGGGGAGTGACAACAGCAGGCAAAAAATACCCATTTAATAATGCTGGGAATTCTCTGGGTGTATTACATTTTCCGGCTGGATACGTTGAGTTTAATTGCAGGGATCAAGTATTTGAACCTCAGGATATGTCGGGAGGGAATATTAAGACAGAATTGCTTGATCGCTTGGAGGTTCTGAATGGTAGAAATGTTGGTGATTTTCGTTTAAAAGGGGAGTGGAGATATTCTCAGGACACCTTAAATGAAATAATCAAAGCAAACGAACGCATCGTGATTAGTAAAGCGCCGTTTCGTCCGAATCACATTAAAAGCGGCGGCGACCCCAAAAAGATGAAGAATCTGTTGACGGTAGAGTCGGGCATGAGTACATACGAGGATTCAAGCACTGAAGGGATTGAGTTGTTTGGGGCAGAGGCATTTGACTATCCAAAACCAGAGCAACTGATAGGATTGCTAATAAGTGCGGTGACAGACAAGGGAGACCTCGTTCTCGATTCGTTTCTTGGTAGTGGTACGACGAGTGCTGTGTCAATGAAAATGGAGAGGCGGACGATCGGTATTGAGATGGGGGAGCACGCGAAGACACATTGTGCGGTGCGGCTCAAAAAGGTTGTCGATGGCGAGCAAGGCGGCATTTCCGCCGCGGTCGGTTGGAATGGTGGCGGAGGTTTCAAGTTCTACGAACTCGGCGAGCCGTTGTTGGACGAGAATGGGGCGATTAGCGAAGGGATTGATTTTGATACGCTGGCGGCGCATATTTGGTGGCGCGAAACGGAGAAGTCGTGGGATGTGGCAACGCGTAACGGAACATTCCTTGGTGTGCATGATGGTGTTGCATATGCGATGCTGTATAACGGAGTTTTGCATGATCGGTCGTATACTGGCGGCAATGTGTTGACGCCCAAGACGATGCGGATTGTTCGTGAGGATATTGGCGAAGCCGAGTACGACCGATTGATTATTTATGGGGAATGTTCAAAACTGAGCGCGGCAAAACTGAAGGAAGAAAAAGTCGAGTTTCGGCAAACGCCCTATGATATCTTCGCGCGGAGGTAAGTATGATTCAGCTCCCAGATTGGCTTAAGGATTATCAAAAGAATACACTTAACATCATCAACGACTTCTTTGAGAAGGCGCAGTCGATGTCCGCAACCGACGCTTATATGAAGGTGACGGAGAATGAGGAAGTCAAGGAGCGGCTCGGTAAGCTAAGAAAGTACGTTGAGGTCGGCGGAGCTGTGAAAGTGCCGACGATTGCGGTTAAGGTGCCAACAGGAGGTGGCAAGACCATTATCGCTGTAGAGGCGATTCGGGTGATTGGTGAGGCGTATGGGATTTCTTATCCGTTTGTGTTGTGGTTTACGCCGTCCGACACAATCTGTAGGCAGACGGTTGAAGCACTCAAGAAGACGACACATCCTTATCGCAAGGCACTGGATTCCGTCTTTGGCGGCAGAGTCAAGGTCTTTGGGATTGATGAGAAGTTCACGATCACGCAGCCTGACATTGACGGAAATGTCTGCATTGTCGTGACGACGGCACAGGCGTTTGTGCATCAGGCGCATGAGAAATACAATGTCTATCGCAACAACGAGCATCTTCGAGACAATTGCATGGAAGGATGTGCCTTGGAAGACGGAATGGAGCCACAGGATGACGATCCGACGAAGCCGAAGTTCTCGTTTGCCAATTTAATCATTAAGCAGCATCCGTTAATGATTGTGGATGAAGCCCATAAGTTCATGGCGAAACTTTCCAAGGAGACGCTTGAAGGGTTGCGCCCGCGCGCGGTGTTGGAGCTTACGGCGACGCCAACAATTAACAATAATCTTCTCTACAATGTTCGAGCATCGGAGCTGTACGATGAGGAAATGGTGAAGTTGCCAATCGATCTTGTTCCGTTTACGAATGACTGGTCTCAATGTGTCTTGGCGGCGATTGAAAAGCGCGATGCGCTTGAAGCTGTGGCGAAGAAGGCGGTTGCGAACGGGGACGGAAAATATTTGCGGCCGATATTGCTTTTTCAGGCGTCGAAAGTGGATGGCGAGGTGCCGATTGAGACATTAAAGAAGTTCTTGATTGAGCAGGCGAACTGTCCTGCTAATCAGATTGCGGTTGTGACTGGTGAGCAGAAGGAGCTTGATGGAGTTGATGTTAATGATCCTAATTGTGAAATTCGTTATGTTATCACGGTTCAAGCACTGAAAGAAGGATGGGATTGCCCGTCGGCATATGTATTGTGCTCGGTTGCGAACGTTCATAGCAATACGGATACGGTTCAGTTGCTTGGCCGCGTTATGAGACAACCGCAGGCGAAGCGACGTAAAGCGGTGGAATTGAATCGGGCGTATGCGTTTGTGATGAGTCCGACATTTAATGCAGCAGCGGATGATTTGGTTTCTGGATTGCGTGAGCGCGGGTTTGACAGTGATGAGGCAATTGCGGCAATTCTGCTCAAAGCTTCGATTAATGAGGACTTGCCGCTATTTCAAGATATAGACAAGGTTAAGCTCACGGCGGAAGAAGCCAAGTCTGTAGTTGATGCATTACCAAGGAGCGTCGAGATTGTTTCGCTGCCAGATGGTGGAGCGGAGATATCAGTACCCGACAATTCTCCGTCATCCGTGCAGATGGCGACTATAACCGCACTGTCCAATGCGGGGTTAAGCGAGAAGGCGCAGGAGTTTGCTGTAAAGGTTCAAAAAAAGAAGAAGACCCAAGACGATGTGGCCCCTTGCAAGCAAGGAGGGTTTATCTTGCCATCGATTTGCGCCGAGGTTCAAGGTGAGTTAGTGTTCGATGCGGATGATGCTTATGGCGCATTGAATATTGATATCACGGAATTTTTGCCAGCAACATTGACGGACACTGAGTTTAGCGTTGGGGACAGTACGACGCAGGGGTTGCAACTTACACTTAACGGCGATAAGATTGTATTTAAGCCGTCAGAGGACCCAGCGCAGATGTATATGAGTGGATTTTCAGGCGTTTTACAAGAGGCAAATGTTGTAAATGCGCTTGATGTGATAACGGTTACGCCTTATTTAAAACAAGAGACTAAAAGGCATTGGATAACTGGCATTGTGCATGATTTGGTTTCGGCGAGAGGTTGTGCGACTGATCGAATCTATGGTTGCAGATATTATCTGAAAAGAGTTTTACAAGATAAAATTGAGCTTGCATACCAGTCGGCGAAAAAGAAAGCATATCAGAGCATATTCGATTTCAAGCAAAACGCGATGCCGTTAAAACTTGAATTTGAGAAACCATTTGAATTTAACGATAAGCTTTATGAATACAATCTCTCGTTTATGAGATTTTATGGTGGAGGAAATTATCAGTTTATAAAGCATTTTCTTGGTCCGAATAGGATTCCGGCGTTTGATGGTAAGGATGATGGCGAAGAGTATAAATGCGCTGTCGCAATAGATCAGTCGCCGAAGGTCAAGACATGGCTACGCAATGCCGATAGGGTGGAGGGGTCGTTCAGGCTTCCATTGGCAGAGCATTGGTTTTATCCCGATTTCGTGGGAGTTCTCAATGACGGGAGAATGTTTGTTGTGGAATACAAAGGGGCAGATCGGAAAAGCAATGCAGATACAATCGAAAAAGATGCGATTGGTCGGTTGTGGGCATCAAAGTCAGATGGAAGGTGCCTTTATCGCACAGTTTACGAGAAAGACGCAGGTAAAGACGTCTCTCGTCAATTGAATGAATTATTTGCCTTATGATGTGGCGTCGCAGTGTGGCGCGGCCCAAAAAAGTTGATGATATGATGAAGGCGCGAAAGGAGTTGTATGAGTAAAGGTTATGTTTATATTCTTTGTGATGACCATAGCAAGCATGTAGTGAAGATTGGCAAGGCGAGCAAGGATGTTGGTAGGAGAGTTCGCACATTGCAAACGGGCAATCCCTGGATTCGTGAATTTGTTACCGTTCAGTCGTCAAAGTGGAATGAGATTGAAAAGTTTGTTCACCACGTCATTAAGCTTATTGCCCATAATAAGCAAGTCGGCACATCGGAGTTTTTCAGAATCGAGCCGGAAGTTGCGAAACAGATTTTGATGGAGTTTGGGGCGATTCTTCCTAAGAGTGACTTTAAGATTGTTGAACATAAGAAAGCGATTTCTCGGGCAACGATTGGCCGTGCGATTCGCGCGGCAGAGAACAATAAGTATAATGGACAAATAGTATTTAGCCTAACCCGCGCTGGCGCAAATGCTGAAGGGTGTATGGAGCAAGATCGTACATTTACGGTTCTCCGGGGTAGCAAGGTTGCGCCCAAAATCGTTCCGAGCTTTAAGGTGCATTGTAAGCGGGCATATAACCTTTACAAAGATTTGGTAAAGACGCATATTATCGTTAATGGTATCTTTAAGAAGGACTATAGATTTTCTTCGTATTCGCTTGCAGCAAGCGTTTGCGGTCTTTGTAGCTTGAATGGCTATACAAGCTGGACGGATGGGGATAGGACACTTAGAGCGTTTATTTAGACTGCAGTGTGGTCCGACCCCATTGTGATAAAATGTGTCGGACCTTTTTTATCACAACTGGCCGCAGTAGGGTCTGCCGAAGATTAAGGCACATTGAGCGATTGAGATAAATTTTGGTATAATACATACCATTAAAGGCATCAAGAAGCTCTTGCGCAAGTGAGAGCGCCAACCGAGTGGAACACCACGGTGGTACTGCGAAAGCAAGATGCGTCCAATTGAAAGGAGAAAAATTGTTCT
>JAZQOS010000066.1:0-5961 GCA_045627925.1 Kiritimatiellia bacterium
CTTCCGCGTCCTTCATCGCCTCCTGATGCCAAGGCATCCGTCGTGCGCCCGTATACGCTTAGCAAGAAAAACTTCTTGATCTCGTATTACGAGTTGTAATTCTCTTTAATTTCCAACTTCCGGTTGTCAAAGAACAAATGTCGCCTTTTTAGGGCAACGAGTGCGTAGTATATCAAAACCACACTCTCCTGCGCAAGGGGGTAAAATTAACTTTTATCACCTTGCCTCCTCTTCCCTACTCCATCGTTATTTCGACGAGCGCGATGCCGAACGGATCGAACTTTATCGAAAACTCGTCGGTGACCTTCTTGGGCGAGGAAAGAACCGCGTCATGCGAATGCACGGTCTTCATCGACTTGACCGTGGTTTTCACATCGGCAAGCCCTTCAAGCTCGAAAAGTTTCGCAAGCGTCGTTTTGAAAACGGCCGGCTTGTCGTTCGGATTGCGCAAAATCGCAATTCCCTTCGCGCCCTTCTTGCCGGCGGCGTACGATGCATAACCGTAGACCTCGCCCGCGCCGTTCGCCCACGGATCGCCTCCAACCCAATGAACGTCCCGCAAGACCTTCTCGTTCGCCTTGAGCCACTTCACGCCATCTGCGAGAACGTCCCACCAATGCGGATACATGAGTTTGGGGGTGATGTAATACTCCTGCAATCCCGTTCCGCAAGCGACTCCCATCCACACCTCGTCTTCGAAGTCGCGCGTCGAAATCGGCGAATCGGAAACGTCCATTACCGTGGGCGGACCACCGCGATTGACGATAATGCCGTGCATCATCATCGAGTTGAGCGGAAAAAGCGGGCTTCGCACCACAAAGCGATCGTGAATCATGTCATCGCGATAGGTGAGCCATTGTTGACGTTTGGTGCCGACGCCCCGCGTTTCGAAGTCGTTGCCGCCGCGCCAAATCGAATCGGCGTACATGACCCAAAACGGGCTCGCCCAGGTTCCCACCGTGGCGTTCACGAAAACGTCTTGCTTCGCCGCGCGCATTTCGGCGATGAGCCGCACCACACCGTCGATATCGGGAGCGTACTCAGAGCCCGCGCCCTCGCAATCGTGCCCGCAACCCATGCGATCGAACTTGAAAAGGTTCATATCGTAATCCTTGATCATCTTGATGACCTGATCGCGAAACGCCGCGTAGTACGTGGGCGAGCTCAATCGCAGCATGTTTTCGTTCGGCCCGATATATCCCTTCGCCTTCGCGTACTTGACGCGCCCGGCGTTGCTGCGCCCGTAACCGCCGCAAGGGCTCATCCACGCGCCAATCGAAGCTCCCTTGTTCTTGTGCGCTTCGTCGGCGAGCTTCCTGAATCCGTTCGGGAAACCGGGGTGGAAATCCCAGAGCGAATCCCAATCGTCCCAGCCGTCGTCCCAAAGATAGGAATTGATGAACACCCCGCGCTTCGTGAGCTCTTCGCGGAACTTCACCATCACTCCCAGCGCCTCCGCTTCGTTCATCCGCTTTTCCCACGGCGCGTCGTTGCGGTTGATGTTGATGTCGTACCACGAATTGTAGTGCGGCAAAACCCGATACGGATGGGCGCGCTCGCGATTGAGGTAGTTGTGGAAGTCGCGCCGAAGCTGCCCTTCGGCGTACTTGCCGATCACATAGCTTACCGTCCACTTCTCCTTCGGCTTGATTTCGAAGTTACGTTCCAAAATCGCGTTCACCTTGCCGCCGTCGACGGTTACCGAGGCGAGCGGGTTCTCGACGCCGACGTACTGGTGGCTCGAGGGAAAAACCGCGACCGCGCCGTCGGTCATTCCCACGCGCTCGCCCTCGCCGCCGGGAGAGAATTCCTTCAAGAGCACGAAGCGATTTACCTTCACCGGCGTCGCGCCGTTGTTGACGAGCTCGACCACCGTGCGCTGATACGCGCCGCCCTCGATTACGGAAAGCCGCCCCACGAGATCGCCCGCCTTGACCGCCGAGTAGACCTTGCCCTTGCGCTCGCTCCGTTCCGAAAGCCGCGCCGCCGAGGGATTGGCCGCAAGCTTGAGTGGCTTCGCCGAACCCGAGGCCGAAAGCTTCAATTCGCCGACGGCGGTTTCAATGGTAACGCCCTCGCCCGCAAAGGCGACGAGCAATGCACAAGCGAACAATACGTTTCTCATAGTTTCTCCATTAAATCAAATTATCGCGTCAAGTTCCGCGAAATCGTCTGTGGAAAGCGTCGAGGGTGACTCGACGGCGCGAATCGTTTCTTCGATTTGGGCGACGCTGCTCGCCCCGACCAATACCGAAGTCACTTGCGGAAGCCGCAAATTCCATTTAAGCGCCATCTCCGCAAGCGTCATTCCCCGCTTGCGGGCGAACTCATCGAGTCGTTGCAGTTTCTCGCGCAATTCGGCAGTAATCGTCTCCGCCTTGAGAAAACCGTTCTTGGACGCGCGCGAACCTACGGGAATTCCGATCAAATAGCGATCGGACAAAAGCCCCTGCGCTAACGACGAAAACGCGATCCCGCCCGCGCCCACCTCGGAAAGCGCCGCGGGCAGCCCGTCCGTTTCGATGCCGCGCGTAAGCATATTGTAGCGGAACTGGTGGATCAAAAGCGGCGTTCCGTTCGCCTTCAGAATCTCCGCCGCCTTTCGCGTATCCGCCGCCGAATACTTGGAAATGCCGACGTACAGCGCCTTACCGCTTTTGACGATATCCGAAAGCGCTCCCATCGTCTCTTCGAGCGGCGTTTCCGGATCGGGACGATGCGAATAGAAAATGTCGAAGTAATCGAGACCCGTCCGCTTCAAGCTTTGATCGACGCTCGCGATGAGCGACTTGCGCGAGCCCCAGTCTCCGTAAGGCCCTTCCCACATAAGATGGCCCGCCTTGGACGAAACCACAAGCTCGTCGCGATGGCCTTTCAAGTCGCGCTTCAAGATACGGCCGAAGTTAGTCTCCGCCGAGCCCGGCTCGGGCCCGTAGTTGTTGGCGAGATCGAAGTGGACGACTCCGAGATCGAACGCGCGCTTCAACATCTTGCGTATCGCTCCAAAATCGTCCACCGAGCCGAAATTGTGCCAAAGCCCCAACGAAAGCCGGGGCAGTTTAAGACCGCTCTTTCCGCAACGCACGTAATTCATGCCCTTATTATACCAAAAAACGGACGACGAGCTTAAGCTCACCGTCCGTTTAGCGTTCTGGGTAACGCTTTCAGTGCATCGACGCACCGACGTCGCCCGAGACGCCGTGCGTACCGATGCCCATCGACATCGAGGCGTTCGCGCCGTGACCGGTCTGCGCCTTGTCGCACTTGCACTCGCAAGCCGGCTTGCCGCAATTGCTCTTGCAGCAGCAATCCTTCTTGCCGAACATGCAGCAACCAGTAAGCGCCGTAATCAGCGCGAGCGCGGCAACCGTCATCATTATCATTCTGTTCATTGTTTGTCCTCCTTGTGTTTGACGTTCATCGGGAACCATTCCCGGCGAACGCGGCACATTATGGACTTTTACCGGCGCGCCGTCAGTTGTAATTACAACGAAAATGAAATTTTCTTTTCAGCGCCGTTTGAGGACGATTGCGCACCGCGCGGGCAAGTAAAGCTTGATTTGCTGGACGAATTCGCCGCGATCGGAAACGAGCGCGGGATCGTAGTCCATCCCGGGAGCGACGCGCCCTTGTCCGCCGAAGCGAACTTCGTCGGTGTCAAGGACATGACGCCACTTCGTCGCCGGTGGAACGATTACGCCGTAATCCGCGAACGAACGCGTCGGGTTGAAATTAAAGGCGTAAAGATAATCGCCTCGCACGTAGGCGAGAACTTTATCCGGCTCGTTGGCGACGAGCTTGATCCGCTCGCCACCGCCAATTACCCCGAGCATCGCCGCGTCGAAGTCTCCGAGACCCTGGAAGCGCAAATTCGGATCGTCCCGAAGCGACCACTGGCGGCGCGCATGGGAATAATTCCAACCGTTTTCCGCACGTGGAAAATCAATCCACTCGGGATGGCCGAACTCGTTGCCCATGAAGTTCAAATACGCGCCGCCGTTCAGCGAGGCCGTGGCGAGCCGCGCCATCTTGTGTAGCGCGAGCCCTCGTTCGATTACGAGATTCTCCTGGGTTTTGCCCATCCCGAAGTAAATCTCCTTGTCCACGAGCTGGAAGAAGAAGGTCTTGCCGCCGACGAGCGCCTGATCGTGGGACACGACGTAGCTCACCACCTTTTCCTCGGCGCGCTTGTTCGTAAGCTCGTAGAAAATACCGCCCATCGGCCAATCGTCGTCTCTCACCTTTTCGGCGAGCTTGAACCAGAAGTCGGGCTCGCCCATCGCCATGCGATAATCGAAACCGATGCCGCAGTCCTCAACCGGCGCGGCCACGCCCGGCATCCCCGAGACGTCCTCGGCGATTGTAATCGCCTTCGGCTTCACCTCGTGGATAACGCGATTCGCCATCTGCAAATACACCCACGCGTCATCGTCCGACGAGCCGTCGAAATACATGCCGTAATTGGTGAAGGCGTCGCCAAGCCCGTGATTCCAGAAAAGCATCGACGTGACGCCGTCGAAGCGATAGCCGTCGAAGCCGAACTCTTCGAGCCAGTACTTGCAGTTGGAAAGCAGGAAGTGGATTACGTCGGTCTTGCCGTAGTCGAAGCAACGACTGCCCCACGCGGAGTGGCGCCCCTTCGCGCCGGAATGGAAGTACTGGTAGTCCGTGCCGTCGAAAAGCGAAAGTCCGTCACGCTCGTTGGCGACGGCGTGGGAGTGGACGAGATCCATGATTACCCGCAGCCCCAATCCGTGCGCCGCGTCGACGAGACTTTTCAACTCGTCGGGCGTGCCGAAGCGCGAAGACGGCGCGAAGAAGGAGCTTACGTGGTAGCCGAAGCTTCCGTAATAAGGATGCTCCATAATCGCCATGAGCTGCACCGTGTTGTAGCCCATACGCTTGATTTTCGGAAGAATGTTGTCGCGGAACTCGGCGTAGGAACCGACCTTTTCCTCCTCGGTTCCCATGCCGACGTGCGCCTCGTAGATGAGCGGCGCGTCCTTGGTCGGCTGGAAGCGGTTTTTCCACTCGTAGGGCTTTTCCGGCTCCCAAACGCAAGCGGAAAAGAGCTTCGTCGAATCGTCTTGCGTTACATAGCGCGCGTAGGCGGGGATGCGCTCTCCGTGCCCGCCGTCCCACCGCACCTCGAGATGGTACTTGTCGAGATGGTGGATTCGATCGAGGGCGATGTGGCGTTCCCAAACGTCGGTTCCCTCGATGCGGAAGATCTCGAATTCTGAATTGATCTTCCAGCCGTTGAAGTCACCGACGAGCCACATCGAACTCGCGTGCGGCGCCCATTCGCGAAAAACCCAACCGTCCGCAGTGCGATGAAGCCCGAAGTAATGGTGGGCGTTCGCCCAATTTCCGAGCGAGGTCTTTCCGCCGGTAAGTTCCCGAGCGCGATCGAAAGCGCGATTGGACCTTCCACAAATCGCCGTCTCGAATGGTTTCAAGTAGACGTCGTCGAGCAAATGAGCCATATGATTTCCCCCCTAGAAGCGTGGACATTATAGCATAAAGTCCCGTCAGGGGAAAGCAAGAACAATCAGGTGCTTGAATACGGGCTGGTGGAGGTAGTCGGATTCGAACCGGCGACATGCTGCTTGCAAAGCAGCCACTCTACCAACTGAGTTATACCCCCGTGGGTAAATGGTGGGCCAGACAAGAATCGAACTTGTGACCTCGTCCTTATCAGGGACGCGCTCTAACCAACTGAGCTACTAGCCCGAAAATGTCTATGGAAGAGGCATGGAACGCAAACGTTTGCGCGAGGTTTCACCTTCTCCTCCGTAAGCCCGAAGGCGTAGGAGGATAAATCTCCTTAGAAAGGAGGTGATCCAACCGCTGGTTCCCCAACGGTTACCTTGTTACGACTTCATCCCAATCACCACCCACACCTTAGGCGGACAAATGCCCGACTTCGGGTGCAGACGGCTTTCATGATGTGACGGGCGG
>JAZQOS010000067.1:0-4809 GCA_045627925.1 Kiritimatiellia bacterium
TCGGTCTCGCCTCATTCTATCCGACTCTCTCCGCCGCTTTGACGGCGCGTGACGCCGATCCCGAATCAGACGGCGTATTCATCCAAGGCGGGGTCAAGGCGAGGGACAGCTACCGCCAGTCGATGCGTTCGCGAATCGAGCCAGTCAACGCCCTCGCCAAGCGGTTCATCCGCATCTACAATACCCTCGATCTCGACACGCAAGCCACGGACGAAATCGTCCCGAACCACACCATCAGCGTTTCGGGGCACGACATCATGGTTGACCGTTCCAAATCGGACGAGGGCTTTTGGTTGGAAAAGCGTGATGGTCGCCGTTTCCACAAGGCAAAGGTCATCCAGCAGGCGGAAGTCCTTGAAAGCGACCCTATCACCGCGAAGATCGTCTTCCACGATCCGATTCCACGCGGCGAATACAACCTCGTCGTTTCCACCCGCTGCGGCGATGGACGCGACTATGCCCTCCGTCGCATCGGCCACCCCATCACCGTCCCGTAAGATAAAAGCATCTCGTCCCACGCTGACTGTTACTGTCACATGGGACGATTCGACTTGCTATAATCCACCACACGATGGATATTGGCAGTATGATGAAGAACGCGGAGCTTCTTCGGAAACTTCACCAGCTGGAGGACGAGGAGCGGGCGAAAAAGGCGATTGGCAAGTTGGGGAAGAAGCGCGTCGAAAAGGACGCCGCTTCGCGTCCCGCCGACTTGCCGCCGCTCACGCCGGAGATTGCCGCGCAGAACGGCGTCGCCGCCTACCCGATCACGGAAATCATCACCGCGCTCAAGATGACCCGAACGACCGCCTACCGATGGAAGAAGTCCGGCAAGCCCGTTCCTTCGCCGCTCGTGGGCACGAACAATCACCTGATTCACATTGAAAGGGGACACGGCACATATGATCCGGCTCTCGATGTCGTGCGTCGGGTCAGGTCGGTCATCCGCTGGGCGAAGAACAAACTCGAACGTGAGGGCTATGGCATCACCCGTGCGTGTTACGCCGTTTCGGAATCCCTCTCGACCGATCTTCAGGATCTGACCGACTTCGTGGACGACAACCGCTCCTTTTTGACCGAGGACGAACAACTCTGGCGTGACAACCCAACCGAGTATTGGAAGAAGCAAGACGCCGAAAGCAACGCCTAATCGTCCCAACCTGGAAGTTACTGTCACCTTGGGACGATTTCCTCGCTTTCACATTCCTGTTTTCCCACTTTTCCGCTTTTTTCAACCGCGGAATACACGGAAAGGCACGGAATGTTCCGCAGACGATCGTCAAATACCTAACGCGACTGATTTGAAGTTTTCGCAGTTGACTGTTCATGGCCATTGAGGGGTCCAGCAAAGGTCGTCTGGGAAAATCGGTCGCATGATGGAGGGGCATGATTGCAGTTTGATTATCCTTCGGTCTCTTCTCAACCGTTTCTGTGTCCCGCGAAGGCGGGTTTCCGTGCCTTCCGTGGTTTTAGAGAGAAGACGAAACATCCATCCGGTCCAACAGGGCGAACCTTGTTCTCCGGCGCTTCGGTGAGTGACATGCCCGCGCGGCAAATTTGGTATAATATTAGGCGGTTGGGTATGCAGTTGAAGGGCGAGAGGATTGGCAGAAGCACGACCAAGGCGTTTGTGACGTCTTGGGATAATGTCGCATACCCCCCCCCTCGAAGTTTAAAAACAACGATATATCGTGCTTGGTGCCAGGCGTTAGCCGATTGCGTTCAAACGACAAAGTGATTTTCTGAAACGAAACAACAACGAACAAGCAAAGGAAAGACAACAACCATGAAGACGAAACTGAAATCAAGCATCATCGCATATCACATGGCCGTAGGCCACCGCGTCGCGGCCGCTATGGTTTGTGCGCTGTGCGCGGTCGGGCTCTCGGCGTTCGCCGAGGAGTCGGTGACGATCAACGAGGTGAAGTCGGTTCAGCCGTGGGACAAGGCGAAGGGCACGATCACGGTCGATTACTCGCTTGGCGGACTGGACGCGGCGACCGACTACAAGGTGGCGTTCGACATCACGGCGAACGGCGTGACGAAGGGCGTCACGAACGCCGCGGCGAAGCTGGCCCAAGGCCCGCAGACGGTCTTCACCTACGACACGGTTTCGCTCTTTGGCGCGGAGACCCGCGCCGAGGACGCGAAGGTCAAGGTCTCGCTCATCGCGATCAAGCCGAAATTGGGCGGCGTCCAGCTGTGGAAGGACGGCCCATTCTGGGCTGAAGCCAACCTGGGCGATGCGGAGCAGGGGGTTCCCGCTGAATACGGTGCACTTTACACGTTTGACAACGCGACCAACGAGGTTGCGAAGCTGGGCGACGGCTGGCGTCTGCCGACGAACGACGAGTTGGAAGCGCTCTGCTCCAACTGCACTGGGGCATGGGACGGCACGAAAAAAGGTTATACGTTCACGGGCAATGGCGACTATTCGTCGAAGAGCATCTTCTTGCCCGCCGCCGGCTACGGCAGCGTCAGTGGCCGCGAGTCCGCCGGGGACGAGGGCGACTACTGGTCTTCTAAGGCGCGCGACAGCGGCAACGCGCAGTACCTCCTCTTCTACGATGGCTATGCCGAAGTGAACAGCAGCGACCGCAGCCTCGGCATGTCTGTTCGCGCTGTCCGCGATGCGAAGTGACATATAGGTAATTCAACAAGGAGAAACCTTATGAAGAAACTGATTGTGTTGGTTGCTGTGGGATGCTGTTTGTCATCCTTCGGTGCGAGAAAGGGCATCTTGCCCGAAGGGTATGAGCGGATCGCGTACATCGAGACGCCAAAGGAACTTGGTGAGGAAGCCTGGTGGTACATGGAAACGGATTATTACCCCGTCACGAACACAGTTATTGAGTGCGTGGTTGATATTTCCACGAATCAACCCGATGCAGTGGTGAGTCCATTCGGTACAATTCGTAAAGACGAGGGATGCAGCGTTAATGTCTATGTTCGGGGTGGAGAACGGCTGGAGGTTGGAATTGCAACGGGGCCGAACGTCGTTTATTCCCCTTCGCGTTGCTTCAAGGCCAACAGGTGCGAATGGATGAGCTTCGACGTCGGGCGTGGCGAACTCTCAAATGCAGTCGAGAGTGCTGCTAATACAGGTGGCCTGTCCAACAAGACCAGATCTGCCTTGCGCATTTTCGCATCTACATCTCATTTGCCGCGCAGGATCAAAACCTGCAGAATGAAGCTCTACGCCTTTAGGATCAAGGAAGGGGATCGGATCGTCCACGACTATATTCCGTGCAAGTCTTCTGCCGAAGGCGTGGCTTTGCTGTACGATTGCGTGGAAGGGCGGATTTGCCGTGGTGCCCCGTCGATGTCGCCCATCGCAGGTTTTTCGGATGACAAAGCGCTTGCCTACTCGTCGGCGACGACTCTTCTCGACAAATTCAAACGCTGCGAAGTCAAGCCCTCGGAGGTGCTGATTGCACAGTTGTGTCGCGTCGCGAAATGCAATGGCCGATACGAGAACCATCGCGACTATGACGATCCGAATCAGCATGACTACCTGAACGAGCTCGACACCTTCAACGCAGGCAAGGTGAACGCCGTGACCTTCGACAATTTCGTCGATGCGATGAGGGAGGCGCTCGCGGCGGATATGATTTACGAGGAGGCGAAGGATGGCAAAGCTTGGGCGCTTGCGAAAGTCAATTCCCAACCGCTTCTCGGCATTACGGTCGGCATGAAGGATGACTTCAACACGAAGGGTTGGGTGAAGGACGGCGCATCGCTCTTGGCGTATGAGGAGTTTCCGGGCATCGGACGCTTTGCTGCTCCCGCCGCTGCGGATGATGACGTGAACGCGCGGCTTCGGGCGGCGGGCGCGATCTTTCCGTTCCAGACCACGGTGCCGGAGGCCTGCGTGACCTGCACGACGTGGAGCCGCGTCTATGGCGTGACGCGCAATCCGTGGAACCTCCACTACAGCGTCGGCGGGTCGTCCGGCGGCTCGGGCGCGGCGCTCGCGGCGGGCTTCTGCACCCTCGCGACCGGCTCGGACATGGGCGGCTCGATCCGCATCCCCGCCGCGATGAACGGCGTCTACGGGTTCAAGCCGCCGTTCGGGCGCGTTCCGGGGTCAGAGAACACCTACTGCGCGAACGGCCCGATGGCGCGGACGTTTGATGATATGGTGCTGATGCAGAACGTCATCTGCGGGCCAAGCGAACTCGTCCATTCGACGGTTGCGCCGAAGATGGAGTATCCCGCCGACTACGAGCCCTTAGAAGGGCAGACCGTGGCGATCTGCCGTCTGAAGGGATGGTGCAAGGACGGCGTGGACGGAACGGTCGAAGATGCGATGAACGCCGTGGTGGCCGCGCTTACGAACGCGAATGTGAATGCGAAGGTGATCGAGGTCACCCTGCCGGTCGCGACGACCAATATGCTGGAAACGTTCTTCCGCGGGCTGATGGCGTCGGACATCGGCAGCATCACGCAGCTCTGCAATGCGGATCCGGACAAGCTGTGCCGCTATACGCGTGAGGTGTGCGAGAAGTTCGGGAATGCGAATGCGACCAATGCGTTCGCGGCCTCGCAGCTGACGACACGAATTCACGTGGAAATGCAGACAAACGTCTTCAAGAGGGGTTGCCTTGCGCTTGTGATGCCGACGCTGCCGACGCCGTATATGCCAGCGGACATCGGTGTGTCCGACGCGCCGGAAAAGAAGAGCATCCTGAACGACGAGCGCATTGGCGCCCTTGAAATGCTCACGACCTCGTTCTGGAACCTGGCGAGTCGCTTCCCCGTCGTCAACGTCCCCGTCAAGCTCGCGGATGAGACGACGCAGATTCCCAT
>JAZQOS010000068.1:0-2198 GCA_045627925.1 Kiritimatiellia bacterium
GGGCTCATGAAAGTCGAAACACCGGCACCGCCCGGTCCGAGGCGCGAAGCCCGCGCAACCGCCTCGCTCCACTCGGGCCCGTTTTCGGCCCACTTGCGCGAACAGCGAAACGGCTCCAAGACCGGCAGCTCCAAAAGCGCCGCATTACCATAGCCATACCACTTGCGCCCGAGAAAGTCGATTTCGTTCACGCGCTGAAAATACTCGCGATGGCTCTTGCGAAGCCAGCTGCGCGCAGGGTTCTCGCGAATGTAACGCGTAAATGCCGCGAGCTGATTCTCGCATTTGACGATCCAGTCATGCCAGTCGGCGAAGAACACGGAGGCAAAACGCTTAGTTTCCCTCGCTTCAAAAACTATGCGTTTCGCCTTCTCGTCACCCGTCTTCGCGCAGACCTCCCAATACGCCCGCGACAAGGCCGCCATCAGCCCCTCAACGTAATAGCCAAGCGGCTTGCCCGCGCTCGTAAAACTAAGCGTCTTGCTTTCCGTCTCTCCGGCGAGCCGAATCAGCAGATGAATATGATCGGGCATCACCGAAAAACATTCGATCGGACAAAGCCCCGGAACGCGCTCGTGGAACCCGCGAATGACGTGAACGAACGCCTTGGTAATCGCGTTCATTTCGCATCGCCCAGGTGCGGCGATGCGCGAAAGCGCCGCTATCCCCGCATGGCAACGAATCGTCACCATGTAGAAGTATGGCCGCTCATAATCAAACCCTGTCAATCGTACGCCCATTCAGTTCTTCCATTCCCCGTTCCGGTCTCGCCCTTGATAAAAAAGTTCCTCTCCTGCGCCGCAGCAAAGTCATTCGCCGTCAGCCGAAGTTCCTCGGACCGTTGGAGAAAGTGCCGGAGTGAATTGGAACTGAGGGGTTTATGGGTTGGCGATTGAAAGGTTTTGACTATACGCGGCCGTATTACTATATGGTCACGCTGAGGCGGCTTGAGGGGCTCAAGGCGCTGTCGGCGATTGCCGCACCTGGGCGATGCGAGATGAACGCGATCACCAAGGCGTTCGTTCATGTTATTCGCGTGTTTCACGAGCGCGTGGTTGGGCTTTGCCCGATCGAGTGTTTTTCGGTGATGCCTGACCACATTCATTTGCTCATCAAAATCGCAGGCGAGACCGAAAGCAAGACGCTTAGTTTTACAAGCGAGGGCAAGACGCTTGGTTTTTATGTTGAGGGGTTGATGGTGGCGCTTTCGAGGGCGTATTGGGAGGTTTTGGCGAAAGAAGGAGATGCGGGGGCAATACTTGTAGTTTCCGAGGCGAAGCAAACTAAGCGTTTTGCGCCGGTGTTCTTCGCCGACTGGCACGACTGGATCGTGAAATGCAAGAACCAGCTCGAGACGTTTACGCGCTACATTCGCGAGAACCCCGCGCGAAGCTGGCTTCGCAAGAGCCACCGCGAGTATTTCCAGCGCGTGAGCGAAATCGAGTTTCTCGGGCGCAAGTGGTTTGGGTATGGGAACGCGGCGCTTTTGAAGTTGCCGGTACTGGAGCCGTTTCGCTGCTCGCGCAAGTGGGCTGAAAACGGGCCCGAGTGGCAAGAGGCGGTCGAGCGTGCTTCGCGCCTCGGGCCGGGCGGCGCGGGGGTCTCGACCTTCATGAGCCCCTGCGAGAAGGCCTGCGGCCACGCGATCGGCCTCGCGGGCGGTCGTTGGATCGTTCTTTCGCCGGAGGGCTTCGGCGAGCGCTGGCACCCGGGGCGGCAGTATGAGAAGTACTGCGCCGAGGGGCGCATGCTCTTCATTTCGCTGTGGCCCGCGATGATGCGTGAGCCAACGAAGGCCGAGCTCTATCAGCGTTGTCATGAAATGGGCGATATCGTCAGGGAGGGGTTGAAGCCATGAGCAAGATCGGTGCGCCGGAGATCGTGACCCAGGAGCGGGTTAAGAAGCTGCTCGCCGACAAGGATCGACTGGGCTACGACTACCTCGGCAACTGGAAGGACGCCGAGTCGATTCCCGACATTCCGAACATCCTCGACGATCGGTTCCTCGCGGCGCTGAAGGCGCGTGGTGTTGACGATCAGCTCGCGGCTGGGGCGCTCGCGCAGCTCAGGGAAACGGCGGGCGACCTGAGCCAGGGGCTCTATCAGGCGAATCTCGCGACCTACACGCTCCTCAGGTATGGCGCGACGGTGGTCGACAAGGACGGCAACCACGTCACCGTTTATCCGATCGACTTCGA
>JAZQOS010000069.1:0-27392 GCA_045627925.1 Kiritimatiellia bacterium
GTCGGCGACGAGCGATACCCTCGTTCCGCCGGAAACGGCGGCTTCAATCGCGGCATGCCGCGACTTCCCTCCAGCGATTCGATGAGCGCCGTCTCCTCGCCGCAGACGAACGCGCCCGCGCCCGCGCGGATTTCCAGTTCCACGTCGCTCGTGACGCCGAAGCGCTCCGCCTCGGAAATCGCGAGCTTGAGCCGGGAAATGGCGAGCGGATATTCGGCGCGCACGTAGACGAAAGCGCGCTTCGCGCCAATCGCACGCGCGGCGATCAGCATGCCCTCGATGAGCGAATGCGGGTCGGATTCGATGAGCGCGCGATCCATAAATGCGCCGGGATCGCCCTCGTCGGCGTTGCAAACGAGATATTTCTCCTCGCCCGTCGCCTTACGCGCCGCCGCCCACTTGAAATAGGTCGGGAAACCCGCTCCGCCGCGCCCGGCCAGCCCCGAAACGCGAATTTCCTCAATAATCTCCTCGCCGGTCATCTTCCGCGCCTTCTCCAGCGCCCGATAACCGCCCCTCGCGCGATAACTTGCAATCGACTCGGGATCGACGACCCCGCAATTGCGCAGCGCGATGCGCGTTTGCTTTTTCAGAAACTCCTCGTCCTCGGGCGAAATCAAAAGATCCTTTACGAGCGAAAGGTCGCCGCTCGCAGCCGCCTCGGAAATGCGCGGCGAGTCCTTCGCCGACACCTTCACCAACCGCGCGCGCAACTCGTCGCCTTCGTAAAGATCGACGATCGGCTCCAAATAGCACATCCCGATGCAACCGGCTATCGAAACGTCGCCGACAAGTTCCTTGCGGACGTCCTCCGCGCCGGCGGCGGTGCCGCAGCTGCCCTCGCCGACGACGATTCTCATTCGACGTTCCTCAAAATCTCGCGCGCTTTTTCCGGCGTAAGCGAACCGTAGACGACGTCGTTCACCAGCATCACCGGCGAAAGCGAGCAACATCCGAGACAGGCGACGAATTTCAAGGTGAAGCGACCGTCTTTCGTGGTCTCGCCGTCGCCGATTCCAAGTTCGTCCCTCACCGCCGCCGCAATCGCCGCGGATCCGTTGACATGGCACGCCGTCCCGTCGCAAAGCGCAATCAGATTCTTTCCCGGGCGATTCAACCGAAACTGGGAGTAGAAAGTCGCCACGCCCATCACCTTCGCCGGAGACACCTCGAATTCGCGGGCGATCGTGTAAATCGACGCCTTGGGAATGTATCCGCGCCGATCCTGCACATCCTGCAATCTGGAGATTATCGAAGCCTCGCCCATTACCGGAAAATTATATCATAAATACGCTTCGAGGTCTCGCGGAATCGGCGAAACGAACTCCATCTTCTCGCCAGTCGTCGGGTGCTTCAAAACGAGCTTTCGGGCGTGGAGCATCTGCCGCGTCGGAACGGGGTCAAGTTTGCGGTCGAGCGCGCTCTTTCCGTAGGTCACATCCCCGATGATTGGGCATCCGAACGAAGCAAGGTGTACGCGGATCTGGTGGGTGCGACCGGTTTCGATTTTGCACTCGAAAACCGAAAGCCCCTTCGCGCCGCCCTCGACCAACCGCCACTCGGTAACCGCTCGCTTGCCGTTTCTTTCCACGATTGCCATGCGCTTGCGATCTACGGGATGGCGACCGATCAGGTTCTCGATACGCCCGGAAACGGCCTTCGGCGCGCCGTGGCAGACGGCGAGGTAGGTCTTTTCGACGTCGCGATGGGACGAAAACGCCTTGACGAGACCATCCATCGCCGCTTGCGATTTCGCGACGACGATAAGCCCGCTCGTATCCTGATCGAGTCGGTGAACGATGCCCGGTCGAGCCACGCCGCCGATGCCGCTCAAATTCTGACAATGATGCAAAAGCGCGTTCACCAGCGTACCCGTAAAATGTCCCGGCGCGGGATGCACCACCATTCCCGCGGGCTTGTCGACGACGACGATATCCTCGTCCTCGTAAACGACGGCGAGCGGGATATCCTCGGGTTCGGGAATCGCCGGCACCGGCGGCGGAATCTCGACGACGATTTCGTCGTCGTCATCCACCTTCATTCCCGCCTTGCCTGCGAGCGCGCCGTTGACCGTTACGAATCCGGCCTTGATCAATCCCTCGATTCGCGAACGCGAAAAGTCGGGATGTAGCTCCAGAATCGCCTTATCGAGCCGCATTGCGCCGTTCGAGATCCCGGCGATAGGCGGCGAGATCAACCTTCAGACGCGCGACGCCGCTCTTAACGGCGGCTTCGGCTACGGCGTAGCTCACCTCGACGAAAAGTCGCCTGTCGAACGGCTTGGGAATGATGTACGAAAGTCCGAATTCCAGCTTCTCGCCGGGGTAAATCTCCTTCACCTCGTCCGGCACTTCCCTGCGGGCGAGCATCGCAAGCGCGTTCGCGGCCGCGACCTTCATTTCCTTGTTGATCGTCGTCGCCCTGACGTCCAACGCGCCACGGAAGAGATAAGGGAAGCCGAGAACGTTGTTGATCTGATTGGGATAGTCGCTTCGGCCGGTGACCATCACGTATTTCCGGCCCACGAGCGCCTTCGCGACTTCGTCGGGCGCGATTTCCGGATCGGGATTCGCCATCGCGAAAATCGCGGGGAACTCGCCCATCGTCTTTACGTCGTCGCGCGTCAGGACGTTCGCCGCCGAAACTCCAATAAAAACGTCCGCGCCGACCAGCACCTCCTTGAGCGTTTGCGCCTTGGTGTCGACCGCGTGCTTCGCCTTGAAGGGATTGAGATCGGTGCGATCCGTGCGAATCGTACCCTTGGTATCGCACATCGTCACGTTCTTCGCCCCCGCCGCCTTGAGCATCTCGCAAATGCGGATACCGGCCGCGCCCGCGCCGTTCATCACTACCTTGAGCTCGTCCAAGCACTTGCCCGCGAGATGGGCGTAATTCATCACGCCCGAGAGCGAAATCACCGCCGTACCCCATTGGTCGTCGTGAAAAACGGGAATATCCAACTCCGCGTCGAGCCGATCCTCGATTTCGAAACACGCGGGCGAGGCGATGTCCTCGAGATTGATGCCTCCGTACTGCGGGGCAATCGCCTTTACCGCCGCAATCACCCGCTCGGGATCGGTCTTACCCTCGTTCTTTCCGTCCAAACGGCATCCGTTCAACGGCACCGGCCAGGCGTCGACGTCGCCAAACGACTTGAAGAGCACCGCCTTCCCCTCCATAACCGGAATCGACGCGGTCGCACCCAGATCGCCAAGTCCCAAAATCGCCGTGCCGTCGGAGACTACGGCGACGAGATTGGACTTCGCGGTCGTCTCGTAAACGCTGTCCGGTCGCGCGGCGATTTCCTTTACCGCATGCGCCACTCCCGGTGTGTACGCGAGGCACAAATCGTCCTTCGTCTTGAGCGGCTTCGGTAACCGCACCGCTACTTTCCCGCCTTGATGAAATTTTAGGACTTCTTCGCGACCGAATGATGCCATTTGTCTACAACTCCTTTTCCGTGAAAGTGAACTGAACTATTTTGACTCCAGTCGGTTTCAACGTGGTAATGATCTTTTCGCGCTGTTCGTCGGTGATTTCGCACGCCAATACCACCGTGTCGACATTGAGTTCGTTGATGATGCGCGGCGCTTTGGCGAGCGATCCCAAAACCCTGAAGGTGCCGATGTAATGCCCTTCCAAGAGCGGATCGTCGTCCACCAGTCCCACAATTACCCGATCGTTATCGGAGGCATTGCGCACGAGCTCGCGCCGGAACGAACGATAACGAAGCCCGGTTCCGTAGACGAGAACGCGCGAAACGTCCTTGCGCAACTTCATCCGCGAACAATCGAGCGCGTAAAAGACGTCACGCACGAACGGCCTAAGCATACGTACCGCAACCAGCAAGACGAAGCTCACCGTAAAGTAAACCGCCGTCGCCGAGGCGAGTTTAATCGGATGCACCTCCGGCAGATAATAGAGAATCAACGAGCCGAGCATCGCGCCCGCCGCGCAACCGATGCCAAGCCGGAAGAAGTTGGAGATCATCGCCCGCGCCCAAATCGTCGAATAGGCGTGAAAAACGAAAAGCATTACGAAAGTCGAAATCACCCGCACCGGCAAGGAAATCCGCAATATCTTGGAATCGACGTCAAACTGCATAATCGCAAAAAGCGTGAAGAACGCAATTACGAGCGCGATTACGTCCGCCAGCATGTGAAGCGGAGGCGAAAGCCGCGCGAGAATCCTGCGAGAACCCGATTCGGGGTCGTGGGCGATTACGCTCAAAAGTCTTCCGGTGTCGAAAAACTCGATGCGCGCCATATTTTTGAAGATGACAACCGCTCCTACCGCCACCGCGATGATCCAAAAACCCGCCGCCCGCGATCTAAACACCGTGCCGACGACGCCGATGCCGACGAAGAAAAGCGCAATCAAATAAAGCGTCCACGCCGCCTTGCGCTGGTTGAAATCCACCGCCCGGAGAATGCGGTGATGCAAGTGGTCGTGATCGGCTGTCATCACCTGATCGCTGTCGCCCGCCGCGAGCGTCTCGTCCTCTTCGCTCAAGCGAATGAGCCTCCGCACCGAACGGCGAAGAATCGCGAGAATCGTATCGAAAATCGGCACGCCCATCGCCAAAAGCGGTACGCCCACCGAGACGATGAACGAATTCGTCGCCTGCGCGGCGAACGCCATCACCGAAACCGTAAACCCGATCAGCATCGAACCGCTGTCGCCGAGAAACACCGACGCCGGATTGTAGTTGTAACGCAAAAATCCAAGCAAGGCGCCCGCAAACGCCAAATGGAAATAGATAAGTTCGGAATGGCCCGACAAGGCAAGCGCGCCCGCCATACCCAAGGTCGCGATGAGCGCGAGTCCCGAAGCGAGTCCATCGAGCCCGTCGATGAGGTTAAAGGCGTTGATCGCGCCGACGACCCAAAATACGGTAAGTATTGCGTCAATCCACATTGGAATCGACGGCCAAATATGGTGAAATCCGAGATCCGCCCAAAACCACACCAAAAAGGCGACGATTAGCTGTCCGAGAAGCTTCACCTTCGGCGGCATTCCGAACTTGTCGTCCCAAAGCCCGACAAGGAATATCGCCGTCGCCAAAAACGGCAATCTGGCGGCATAATGCACCGCCGAGGCGGGGAGCCACGACATTCCTTCGCAGTGAATGAATATCAGATACGATCCCACCGCTCCCAAAAAGAGCGCAACCCCGCCGCCGCGCGGAATCGGCACCTTGTTAATACGCCGCGGATCGGGCTTGTCGACCATCCCGAGCTTGCGATTGACCTCGCGGACAATTGGAGTTAGAATCAGCGTTAATACGAGCGCACCGAGAAACGCAATGACGTACGGTAGGATTTTTTCGATCATTTCATCACCTCCCCGAGTTTGAGGATGAATGCGGAAAGCGAGACGTCATCCGAACGCGACGAATTGATTGTTACCATAACCCAACGATCGATCCGATTGTAAAACGAGCGATCCCATACGTCGCGAAAAATTCGACGCAAATGCGACGCGGTGTGGAAACCCTCCTGATTGAAGAACGAATAGGCGAAGCCCAAAGTCGGTCGCGCAGCACCACCATCGAGTACAATCGTCCGCCACGCCTTACCGGCGATCTCCAAATCGTGCGGATGCGTCATCAAAAATCCCTGCGCCGGCAAGCACAACTCGGGACGGTGTATTGAGCTTTTGGACTTTCCGCCGATTACCGTCGAAACGAGATACCAGTCGCCAATCTGATTGGTGTATCGCGCCTTTATGATAATCGTGTCTTCCGGCAACACCTCCAATTCGGTCGCGCTCGGTTCCAAAGACTCCGACTTGAACCCGGCGATTTCGCCAAGCGCAACCGGCGGTGCCTCGCAAACCGTCACTTCCGGCGTCATCGCCAAAAACGTCATCGCCGTCACCACCGCGATCGCGGTCAACGCGGGTATGAAAAGGTTCTTCATTTTCTTCCGACCTTGCCCAAAACGCCTCCCGCACCGACCATCAAAAGTATCGCCACGATGAATACGATGTAACCGGAGTAGTCGTGGTAGAATCCGGTCGCGAAATCCGACGAGGCGCAAGTTCCGACGAGACAAATCGTAAGAATCCTCATCACGTTACCGATGACGGCGATCGGCACCGAAAGCGCGAAAAGCACGGCGCGCTTCGTCCATGTGCGCTGGTTGAAGTAGGCGTAGGCGGCGGTCAGCGCCATTAGCGCGAAAATCGACCGCAAGCCCGAGCAAGGCGCGGCGACGTCAATTCCAAACGAGCCGTCGGCGGCCGAAATCATCGTTCCCGTGCGCACCACCGCCGCCCCAAAGCCCTTCAAAACCGCAAAAGCGGTCCCAGTCGCGAAAAGCCGCAAATGCACGGTAATGATGTCGAGGAACGTCGCCAGCGGAATGCAGAAAAGCAGAAATCCCGCTGGAAAGAGCACTCTCTTCATCGTCTCCAAACCGAAAATAGCCCACGGAATCGTCGCGAGCAATCCCGCGAAGGCGACGATTTCAAAACGCACTTGAATTCCGCGCACGCCGAGAAATCCCATGAAAAGAAATGGTAAAACCGCAAAGAATCCAACCCAACTCGGGCGTCCTATGGATTCCGCGATTCGCTTGCGCTCGACCCAAACCACGTAAAGCGAAAAGATTGGCACGTACCACGCGAACGACATATCCTCGCGCTCGTCGCAAAACGTCGCCGGAGCGTGTTCCAACAGAAGCGTATGAAACCCGACGAGCATGGCGACGATCGTCACCACGAAAATCCCTACCCGACAGCGCAATTCGTCAAACTTCATCTGTAAATATCATTATACCATAATTTGACACATTTAGAGTAGCCTTTGTTATTTATCATCATTTACGGGCTTAGCAAGATTTTCAAGCGTTATCTTTATTGCATTCGGCGCGATCCTTCTTGCAAGAATTGCAGATTTGCATTCCCGCTGAAAAGCGATCTCGCCATCGATTAACCAAGTAAAAGCGCCATCTTTTCGTGTTAATGTCATCTCTACAGTCTCACCCTTGGGATTCCATTTTTTACGCGTATCCATCATTGTTCCAAAAGCATGAGATCCATCCTTTAAAACGACAGGCCCATATAGTTGTGTAAAATATTCACCATTAAATCCGCCCGACATTAAGTGATATTCCGTATCGTCAATCGAAACTTGAACCATGAAACCTTTCGCAACCGGTTGCGTAACCACAAGTTGCCACTCGTCAGATTGCTCCATTCGACTATTTTTGGGTATCACAACCACACGTTCGTCTTTTACACGAGACACATCATACACCACGCCAGGATTATCTTTGGCGTAATACCATGTTGCTCCAATAGCCGATGCGGCATAATAAATTTCACACAAAATATACCGTGCGTTACTGCCTGGTTTTTCCGAATCATCATATCTACTATCGGGAACCGATAAAACTTCGCCATCAACAAGCAAATCTCGATCAACAAATTTATCCACAAAAACCGACATTAACATATATTCTTTCGCCCGGAAAGCCGCCGCCGCGTATCGAAGCGCGAGCACGGACTGCATACGCCGTGGCATTGCATCCCAAACTTCATTTGTTAGCGACGCCTTCAAATCGGCAAGCACTGCATCTCTAAACTCAAAAGCTTCCTCCTTTTCAAAATCCGTTCCCCACCACGGTCCCGTCGCGCAACCATCATGGATATATTCGGGAAAAATCGAATCACCACGATCAAATGCCGTGCGGACGTTGATGTTTGTCACATAATCAACTGTCGGCAATGGAATTGTCGGCAACTGAGAGACGAATTTCGGTAGCTCAATATGCTCAACTTCAGGCGGCTCGGCAAAGGCCAATGCTTTGTTGGAAAGCATCATTTTTGAAACATTCAAAAACTGATGCTTCATCACCAACGAATACCACCGATTGTAATTGTCGTGAACAAATGTCATTGGCTTCGGCAAAAGACGAGTTCCATCAAGCACAAATTGCAACTTTCCGTCCTCGCATTCAATCCATACATGAAAAGGCTCGGCGTCATTATGACATATTTTTCGTTTCGGCACCAATGTCTTGCCGATATCACCCTTTATGCCCGAACTGTTCTTCACCGAAACCCACCAAACGTTTGTAGGATCATTATAATATCTGAAAATCTCCAACTGAGGTGTATATTGTCCGTAAGACAAGAACTCTCGTCGCATGAGCGAAAGCTCAAGCGTACCACTTTTCGCTTTGCCATCAAGCTTTAATTCAAAGCCAATCGAGCCCGCGAAATCCGGACGGATAATTGGCGTCCGTTCATTGCGAATACAAGCATCGGGAATTTGCACAAATGGTTTTCCTTCGGCAATTTTTTTATACGCGAGCTCGATATAGTCCTCTGCCGTTCTTTCATCAACGAGTTCTTTTGCCTTGTCAATATCTTCCGCATCAATCGCCGCGAAAAAAGTGCGGTATTTTTTAGCATCTTCATTAGAAGCTCTTGCTAAAATCGGTAGCCAACGCGAAAGCTTGCTGTTTTGACCGGTAAAGGAAAATGGAGCATTCTTTTTTAGAAACCGTCGTTCAAGCACACTATGGGTAATGCGTCTTAGAAAAGTCAACGCCAAATCCATGTCGCCGCTCCAAAAAGCCGCTTGAGCAAATTCCGAGAGGAACACATCCCGTCTAATTGGCGGTTGATTTGCAAGTAATGATTCGTCATCCGCATAAACCCGAAGAATCTTAAGCGTCTCATCGGCAAATCCGCGCTTGATAAAGAAGTCCGCTCGTGAATCAGGATAATCTTTATCGTATTCCCGCTCTGCGATACCGCTCAAACGCGTAATCACACGAAGTGCGGGTATGAGTGATTTGGGGTCAGCGTCGGCCTTTAGGTAACGGTCTAATTCCGACTCCATCTCGTCAACACTTCCGCCCCAACGCGGAGTAAAACTAAAAAGCCATCGCTTAACCAAATTACGACTGTCAGGATTAACTTTAAGCCCATTTGCCATCCAGGTTCGTTGCGTCTTAATCGGAGCCGACGGGCACTCGATGGAGATTAACTTAACAAAAGAAGTCCCTATGTCAGGCCGCAATTCCGCAGCTTTAACGAAATGCCGTTCGCATTGTGCAATCAAATCGGAAAATTTTCTCGCCCCGGTACGCGTAACGGTATTTGCATAACCGCTGCCACGCGCATTCCATGCCTGTTTGTAAGCGACCGTACCCGAAATAACTTCAACAATCCACGGGTCGATTTTATCTTTGTCTTTTAGAACATACTCGAGAAACGCCTCGTCATCCGCAAGCTTCCAATGTTCAATGAGATGATATGCAATCTCAACTTGGTTGGAGGCGATTAAATTTTTATCACCTAAAAATGCGACCGCATGCTCGTAAAGATTCGTTTGGAACGCACAAATCGCCTCGTAATTGGAAAAAGCAGGGCCGGAATATCTCGGTGATCGTTTAATACTCCATGCTAATTGCGCAGCTTGAGCATGGGAAAATGACTTTTCGTTCGCATAATAGGTATCTATAACTTTTTGAATATCCGCGCCATTGCGATTGATTAGAACACTTCTATCGTCGGCATGCGCTTGCAATAAAAGCGAAAGATAAAATGGATTCTTTGAAGTAAGCGTAATATCCTTGCGAATTAAATCTATCCAATAATCTTCGGCCGTATTAAACAAAAGCGATTGGCACTCGATTTTCATGGCCTCAACGCCAGACGCCGGAACGTCGGAAACATCGCCCATTAACCAATTTTTAAGCTCGTCTTCATGCGCCTCAAATCCCATTACCGAATAAGCGCAAAAAAGCGCAACAAACACTATAAATCGTCTAATCATCTTACCCCTTTTGCAACAAGGTTGGTGCATCTGGTGGGAGTTGAACCCACACGCCTTTCGGCACGGGAACCTAAATCCCGCGTGTCTGCCATTCCACCACAGATGCCCGAATCACTTCCGCAGCTTGTCTCGATGGGAGAAGAACGTCTTCGCCCGCCTGGCGAACGCCTTCGCCTCGGGGAAGTTGTCTTCCGAAACCGCTTGCTGGAAATCCTCGAGCGCACCGCGCCCCCGCCGATCAAGCCCGACCGGCACCTCGAAAACGATGCGAACGTCCAAGTCTCCGTGCGCTCCGCCGCGAACCGAGGGAACGCCCTTGCCGCGCAAACGAAAGACCTTGCCGTTGGCGGTTCCGGCGGGAATCTTGAGTTCCGCCTCGCCTTCCGGAGTGGGAACCGCGATGACGCCGCCGAGCGCCGCCAAAATCGGGGAAACCGGAACGGTGATGCCGAGATCCAGTCCGTCGCGCTCAAATAGTTCGCTCGGCTTGACGCCGATGAGGACGTAAAGGTCTCCAGGCTCGCCGCCGCGAAGTCCTCCCGCGCCCTTCCCGGAAAGCCGCAGCCGCGAACCCGAATCTACCCCTGCGGGAATCTTGAGCTCGATGTGCTGCGGCGTCGTAATCTGCCCCGAACCGCGACAACGCTTGCAGGGCTTTTCGATAACCGAACCCTCGCCTCCGCACGTCGGGCAAGTCTGACGAACCTGAAAGAATCCACTGCCGCCGATTACCACGCCCGCGCCACCGCAGGTGCGGCAAGTCGTGCGCTTCGAGCCGTTCGCCGCGCCGCTACCGTGACATTCCGGACATTCCGCCGGCAAGGTAAGATCCAGCGTCCTGACGCTTCCGAAAATCGCCTCGTCGAAATCGATATCGAGCCGAAACGTCATGTCGTCGCCGCGCCGTGGAGCGTTGGGATCGACCCGACGCTCGCGCCGCCCGCCGCCGAAGAACGACGAAAATCCGCCGCCGAACGACGAACCGCCGCCGAAGAAAGAATTGAGAATGTCGCCGAGATCGACATCCTGGAAGTGCGAGAAATCGCGCCCGAAGTCGAATCCTCCGGGGCCGAAGTTCACGCCCTGATGTCCGAACTGATCGTAACGCTGACGCTTCTCGGGATTGGACAAAACCTCGTACGCCTCGGAAACCTCGGTGAATTTCTCCTTCGCCGCGGGGTCGTCGGGATTGCGGTCGGGATGATACTTCATCGCGAGCTTGCGATAGGCGGACTTGATTTCATCCGCCGTCGCACTCTTCGCGACGCCCAAAACCTCATAATAATCGCGTTTCTCGGCCATTTACTTCGCCTGCTTTCCCGCGCTGACCACGACTTGCGCGGCTCGCAAAAGTCTATCTCCCAGCATCCAACCAGTTTTGACGACGGCAGCGATCTTGCCATCGTCGACCTCCTCGTTCGGCAACTTCGCAATCGCCTCGTGGAGATTGGGATCGGGCTCCTTGCCGACCAAATCGCCCATTGGTTTCGCGCCGTGATCGGCGAGCGTCTTTAAAAGCGAGTCGTAAACGAGCTTCACGCCCTTGACGAATTCGTCGTCCGGATTCTTCGCGTTCTTGAGCGCGAGATCGAGGTTGTCCACCGCCGGTAGCTCGGAGAGAATTACCTCGCTCTGCACGAAGCGATAGGTCTCTTCGCGATCGCGAATCGCGCGCTTCTTGTAGTTGTCGAAGTCCGCGAGCGTTCGCGCGTAGAGTTCCTTCCAATCCGGCTCCGCCGGCTTTTCGGGAGTCGCCTCGACCGGCTTTTCCGGCTCGGTCGCCTTCGGCGCCTCCGCCTCGACCGGCTTTTCCGCCTTCTTATCGACCTTCTTACTCATTACGCCTTGATTTGACCCGCCTTCGCCAGCATCTTCGCCTCGACCGACTGGATTTCGGCGAAGCCCTGGGAGCTGTGCGGATTGAGTCCGTCGGACGCTTCCATGGAGCTGTCCGCTTCGTTGTAAATCGTCGCCTTGAGACCCTTGAGCGACTCGAAGAAGATATTGCCCTTGTAAAGACCGAGCGTCACTTCCGCGGTGGCCTTGTCGGCCCAAACCTGAATCGCCGCGCGCGCCGCCCGCGTCGCCGGATCGAACCAGCGTCCATCGTAAATCTGGTCGCTGACGAACTTCGAAAGCTTCCTGAACAGATCCGTCGAGCGACGATCCATCAAGCCCTCGTAGACGTACTTAAGTCCCCACGAAAGAACTTCCATTCCCGGCGCCTCGTAGACCCCCCGGCTCTTGGTGCCGATGATGCGATTTTCGAGCGCGTGCTTCATGCCGATGCCGTTCCGTCCGCCGATCTTATTGAGCTCGAGCATCGTTTTGTAGGGCGAGAGCTTCTTGCCGTTGACGGCGACGCAACGCCCCTTCTCGAACTTGAGCGTGATCTTCTCGACGCGATTCGGCGCCTGTTCGGGCCAAACGCCCATCGTGGGCTTGACGATGCGCATCGACGTTTCCATCGACTCCAGATCCTCGGCCTCGTGGCTGAGGCCCGCGAGGTTGGCGTCGGTCGAGTATTTCTTCTTCGTGCCGACGAAGGCGACGATACCGCGCTTGGCGAGGAACTCCACCATCTGGGTGCGACCGGGAAAACGCTTCAAAAGCTCCGCGTCGCGCCACGGCGCGTACACGCCGAACGAAGGCTCGAGCACGTTGGTGTAGCGCTCGAAGCGCATCTGGTCGTTACCGCGACCGGTCGCGCCGTGCACCAGAACCGTGCAACCCGCCTTCTTCATTTCGGGCAGGAGCTTCTGCACGGTAACCGCTCGCGCGATGCCCGTAGAGTTCCAGTATCCGCCGTCGTACATCGCCTGGCACTTCACCGTTTCGAAGCAGATATCGGCCATCTCCGCAGTAACGTCGACAATCTTGGTCGCAACTCCCGTCGGCGCCATTTTCTTCTTGATGTCGTTGATGTCCTTTTCGTCGGGCTGTCCGACGTTCGCGGAAAACGCCTTTACCTTGACGCCCGCGTCCTTCAAGACGCAGCAAATGGTCTTCGAATCCAAGCCGCCGGAAACGCAGACGGCTACGGTTTTACCTTTGAGATCGGCTAACTTCATGATTGAGTGTCCTTTCTTTAAAAAGCTTGCATATTATATCACTTTTCCAAATCCAGCGTGGCGAAATAGTCGTCGAGCGTTTCCGCGCGGCGAATCTGCCTCACCGACCCGTCCTCTTCCAACAACAGTTCCGCGCTGCGGAGTTTGCCGTTGTACTGAAAGCCCATCGCGTGCCCGTGCGCGCCGGCGTCGCAGATGACGACGAGATCGCCGCGCTCCAAAACGGGCAATACCCGCTGAATGGCGAACTTGTCGTTGTTCTCGCACAGCGACCCCGTAACGTCGTAGACCGAGGTTTCGCCGCTCGTCTCCTTGCCGGGAACGACGATTTCGTGATACGCGCCGTAAAGCGCGGGGCGCATGAGATTGGCCATGCACGCGTCGAGCCCGGCGTAGAGCCGATAGGTGTTCTTGATGTGCCGAACGCGCGCGACGAGATATCCATAAGGTCCGGTAATGCAGCGCCCGCACTCCATATAGAGTTTGAGCGGCTTCATCCCGCGACCGGTTACAAGCTCCTCGTAGCCTTTGCGAATTCCGTCTCCGACGCGCTCCAAGTCCATCGCGACCTGGTCGGGCTTGTAGGGAATCCCGACGCCACCGCCGATGTTGATGAATTCGAAGTCGATGCCGACGTCGTGCGAAATGTCGAAAGCGAGCTCGAAAAGCAACTTCGCCGTATCGATGATGTACTCGGGATCGAGCTCGTTCGACGCGACCATCGTGTGAAGGCCGAAGCGCTTGACGCCCGCCGCCTTCATCTTGCGGTAGCACTCGAAGAGCTGTTCGCGGGTAAAGCCGTACTTCGCCTCCTCGGGCTTGCCAATGATGGCGTTGCCGCCCTTAAGCGGGCCGGGATTGTAACGGCAGCACATGATCTCGGGCACCTTGCCGCCCAAGCTCTCCAGAAGATAGTCCCAGTGCGTAATGTCGTCGAGATTCACGATCGCTCCGAGCGCGTACGCCTTTTGGAATTCCTCGGCCGGCGTGTCGTTCGAGGTGAACATGATCTTTTCGCCGACATTGCCCACCTTTTCCGCCAAGACGAGCTCGGCCATCGACGAGCAGTCGCTACCGAAATCGAACTCCCGCAGTATCTTCATGAGCTCGGGGTTAGGCGCCGCCTTGACCGCGAAGTATTCGCGAAAGCCCTTGTTCCACGCGAACGCCTTTTTAAGCCGCTTCGCGTTGGCGCGAATCGACGCGGCGTCGTAGATGTGGAACGGCGTCGGCCACTTGGCCGCAATCTCCTCGAGTTTTTGTTTGTCGAACGGCAATGTACGCATATTAGGCCTTCCTTACTTCGATTCCGGTCGGGTGGCCGTTCAAATCGGTCTCGCCCTTGCCGAGCGATATATTCACTTCCGTCGAAAGCGTTTCGTTTTTCACGTAGTCGATATGCGCTTCGAGCGCGGCCTTCATCTCCGCGTCGGCCTTGACCGCGAGCACGATGCGCTGGGTAACCTCGAAATCGGCTTCCTTGCGCATCGCCTGCACGTGGCTGACGAATTCGCGGGCGTTGCCCTCGGCGACGAGCGCCGGAGTAAGCGCAGTTTCGAGCCCGACCACGATCGATCCTTCGGAGGCGACGACGAGTCCCTCGCGCGGATTGCGGCTCGTAATGACGTCCTCGGCGGTGACGCAAACTCCCTCCACCTCGAATGGCACCTTCTTCGCCTTCGCAATCGCGGCGGCGACCGCCTTCATCTTCGCGCCGCACTTCGGCCCCAGCGTCTTGAAATTCGCCTTGAACGAAACGTCGCAAAGCTCGGTTTCGTCGGCGATGAAGCAGACTTTCTTGACGTTGAGCTCGTCCTCGATAAGCTCTTCCAAACCCGCAACGTCACCGCCCGCGAGCTTGAGCGAGGCGAGCGGCTGACGAACCTTGAGATCGTTGTCGGCGCGCAATCTCCGCCCGAGTTCCACGGCGGCTTGCACATCGGCCATACGATGCTCGAGCGCAAGATCGCGCGCCTCGGCGTTCGCCTTCGGGAAGTCGCAAAGATGCACCGACTCGGGATCGCTCTCGCCCTTCAGGTTGAGGTAGATTTCCTCGGCGATGAACGGCGTGAACGGCGCCGCGACCTTGGAGAGCTGCACAAGAACGTACCTTAGCGTCCGATACGCCGAAAGCTTGTCGGAGTCGTTGGTGGACTTCCAGAAGCGACGACGCGAGCGGCGAATGTACCAGTTGGTGAGGTCTTCGACGAACTTCACGAACGGACGGACGGACTTTTGCAAATCGTAGTCGTCCATCGCCGCCGTAACGTCGTTAATGAGCGTCTCCATCGAGGAAACGATCCACTTGTCGAGGACGTTGGCGCTTTCCGGCTTTACCACTTCCTTGTCATGGAAGCCGTCGACGTTCGCGTAGGTAACGAAGAACGAATAGGCGTTCCACCACGGAATCAGCAAGTCGCGCATGAGCTGCTTCACTCCGGCTTCGGAGAACTTGAGACTCTCCGCCTTGACGACCGGCGAATAGATCATGTAAAGGCGAATCGCGTCCGCGCCGTAGGTGTCGAGCATCAAGTTGGGATCGGGATAGTTCTTGAGTCGCTTCGACATCTTCTTGCCGTCCTCCGCGAGAACGAGGCCGTTCACGATCACGTTCTTGTAGGGCGACTTGTCGAAAAGGCACGTCCCGAGAACCATCAGCGTATAGAACCAACCGCGCGTCTGGTCGAGACCCTCGGCGATGAAATCGGCGGGGAAGTAGTCCTTGAAGTCTCCCTCGCCCATATAGTGCTGCTGCGCGTAGGGCATCGAACCCGACTCGAACCAGCAATCCAACACTTCCGGCGTGCGATGGTAGGTCTTGCCCTCCCTTTTGATGACGATCTTGTCGACGAAATGCTTGTGAAGATCGGTAACCTTCTCGCCGGAAAGCTCCTCGAGCTCCTTGATGGAGCCGACGCAAATCATATCCTCGGGATCGTCGTCGTTGATCCATACGGGAATGCAGCTGCCCCAGAAGCGATTGCGGCTGATGTTCCAGTCGCGCGCCTCCTCAAGCCAGTTTCCGAAGCGTTTCTCGCCGACGTAGGCGGGAGTCCAATGTACGGAGGCGTTGTTCTTTTTAAGCCGCTCATGCAAATCCTCGACCTTCACGTACCACGCGTCGATTGCGCGATAGACGAGCGGCGTGTCGGTACGGTCGCAGAACGGATACGAGTGGGTGATGGTCGCCTGATGGACGAGCTTGCCCTCGGCTTTGAGGCGCTTGATGATATCCTTGTCGCAATCCTTGCAGAAGCGCCCCGCATATTCGGGAATCTCTTTCGTGAACGCGCAAGCGGAATCGAGCGGGTCGACGATCGCGTTCATTCCCGCTTCCTTGCACACCCTGAAGTCGTCCTCGCCGTAGGCCGGCGCGATGTGGACGAGACCGACGCCGTCGTCGGTCGTGACGTAGTCGTCGTTAAGAACGCGGAACGCGCCTTCCGCCTTTTTGTCCGCGAAATACGGGAAAAGCGGCTCGTATTCCCAGCCCTTCAAGTCCGCGCCTTTCAGCTTGGCGACGAGCTCGTACTGCTCGGCCTTCTTGAAAATCGTGGAAAGCCGCGCCTCGGCCATCACGTAGCAAGGCCGCTTATCGTCGGTCAAGTCGCACACTACGACATAGTCGATCTTCGCGCCCGCGCAAATCATCAGATTCTCGGGCAAAGTCCACGGCGTCGTCGTCCAAATAAGGAGATAGGTCGTATCTCCCCAGGCGGCATCCGCGCCCTTCGTCACCTTCACGCGGCACGTCACCGTCGGGTCTTGCACGTCCTTGTAGTTGGAGCCCGCCTCGAAATTGGAAAGCGGAGTCGAAAGCTTCCAGGAATACGGCATGATGCGGTGGGACTTGTAAACGCGCCCCTGTTTCCAAAGTTCCTTGAAGACCCACCAGATAGTCTCCATAAAGTCGGGGTTCATCGTCTTGTAGTCGTGGTCGAAGTCAACCCAGCGACCCATGCGATTAACCGTCTTCTTCCACTCCGAAACGTACTTAAGTACCATCGAGCGGCACTGCTCGTTGAACTTGTCGACGCCGAACGCCTTGATCTCCGGCGCGCCGGCTACTCCGAGCGCGTCTTGGGCGAGCGCCTCGATCGGAAGCCCGTGAGTATCCCAGCCGAAGCGACGCTCGACGTACTTTCCGCGCATGGTCTGGTAACGCGGCACGATGTCCTTGATGACGCCGGCGAGCAAGTGTCCGTAGTGGGGAAGCCCGGTCGCGAACGGAGGCCCGTCGTAGAACTTATAGCGCTCCTTGCCCGCGTTCTTCTTAAGAGATTTTTCGAATGTGGAGTTCTTGTCCCAAAACGCGAGGATGTTCTCCTCCATCTTCGGAAACGCCACTTTGTTGGATACCGCCTTGAACATCACTTTTCTCCAATCTGCACGATTAGTCGTATATTATACCAAAAATTGAGACGGAAGGTCCTATTATCTTACAAATCTTAAACAATTAGCCGAAGCGGATTGGCCGCTTCGGCTAATTGGTAGCGCTATCGCTTTCGCTTAGTTACCGAAGGAGAACTTCGGGCGATAGTAGCGGGTCTTGGTTCCGTTAGTCGGAAGATCGACCGAAACCGAGGGCTCGGTCGTCGGCTCAGTCGCACCCGTGCCAGTCGAGAAGTCCGACGAATCCGCATACTCAACCGCGTACTTGACCGGCAAACCGCCGATACCCGTCGGGTTAATGATGCCGTCAACCGCCGTACCGTGGTAGAAGTTGAACTTTACCATCGTCGTGGAATCATCCTGCACCGACTTCAGATACGGCTTGTCGTTCGCATTGCTGACGTCGATACCGAGCGCCGCCGCCTGCAGGCCGTTCTCGACAAAGCTGACGTTCGGGAAAGTGCCTTCCTTCACGGTCATAACGCCGTCCTTGTAGGAGATGTACTTGCCCGTATCCGTTTCATTCCACGTTACCGTGCCCTCGCTCGTCTCCTTGTTGAGCTTGAACGCCTTGTCGTTGTCAAGCTTCGTGAGATCAATCCTCATCGGCTCGTCACCGGCGTTAATGGTAATCTGGGTCACGCCTTGCGCATCTGGCGTTCCTCCCTTAATCGCATCCTCGATCGTGTCGTAGGAGTTGCCCGAGTCGTCGCTCGCCGCGGCCTTAACCCAGATTTCGATGTTGCGAACCGAGTAGACGGTCGCGTTGCAAGTTTCGGCCTGATGGAGATTCGTCCAATCCGTCGAGCTGCTTTGGAAGCTCTGGCTGAAGTTACCGATACCGAGAACCGTATTTTGGTCGTTGCCGCCATTCGCGGTAAAGGCGTTGTAGGCGAAGACGACCTGCGCCGGACGGAGCTGATCCGCCGGGTCTAAGATGCGATGCACCTGCATACAGCCGTGCGCACCGGTATCCGACAAATGATCGTGCCAATCATACGGCGCGAAGTGCGCGGGCGCGCCCGCGATCGTCGGGATGTTATTGTCATCGTAGGTGTGAGGCGTAAACTCGACGAATCCCTTCACGGTGTCATCATTCCACGGAATATTAAAGACCGCCGGATGATTGCCGTAAACGTGGAGCTTGTTGACGACCTCTTGGAAGTTACCCATCGTCGGGATGCCAATGTTCGCGACCTTCTTACCGCCGAACGCATCCATATCCACCCAGACGAAGCGGTGGATGTTCGTCGTGGAGGTTTCGCGGACGTATTCGACGTAGTAGCCGACCTTGGCGACCGCCGCGCTGTCCGGCGTCTTTTCATCCGTGGTGTCGTAAGCGACCGCCGTGCCGGGCGTCAACTGCTCCGTGCCCGTCAAGCTCGTATTGAAGACGCGAACCTTCTTGAAGCCCTTCCGGTATTCCTCGGGAACATTGTTCTCCGCGCCATACTGATAAGTACCCTTATTTGTGCGACGCGAGTGGAATTTTTCCGCCTTGTCCTCCGGATCGGGGAACGCCGCCTTAATCTGCGCAAGCCACGTCTCGGCCATGAGCTCGTGTCCGAGCCAGTTCGGGTGGCAATGGTCGCTGCCGTCGTTCAAATAAAGCTTCGAATCATCATACCAGCTCGGCTGAACCGCCAGATACTGATCGGCGAAGAAGAGGCGATCCGCCGCGCCCGGGATATCGGAGAGGAGCGTTCCCGCCTTAACCGCATTGTAGAACTCGAGGCACATCGCGTGAAGCGGCTCGCAGAACTTGTGATTCGTATCCCTCTTGCCCGGCTCGTCCTCATACGTTGCCGTCTGCTCCGAATGTCCATGCGCGTTCGCCATCGGCGAGCTCATGACGAGCTTCACGTCCGGACGATCCCGCAAAATGCCAGTAACGATATTCTTGATGTACTCGTAGGTCTTGGTGCCGTCGCCATCGTTGTAGTTACCATTGTTGAGCATATCATTGATGCCGATATGCAATAGGACGATATCCGGCGCACCGCCGACATCGATATCGTTCGCCCACGCATCGCGAACCCGCGCGTTACCGCCCGAAACCGCGCCCGCACGAGCGCTACCCCTGCCGGAGTGGTACGCCCAATCAGGATTTGCCGTCGTTGCGTTCGCGCCAGAGGGATCAAGCGAGTAATTACCCGCCCCGCTATGATTCCAATAACCGACCGATTTCACGTTATAGCCCGCGAGCGAAAGCTTGTTGAAGAGCGGGATACGATAGTTCTTACCGCTGCCGACCGCATTGTTGAGGCCCTCGGTAATCGAGTCGCCAATCGGCTCGATCGTGAGCGCAGGACGCGCCATTTCCGCCGCGCTACGAACCTGCAACCAGAGCTTGTAGGCCTCGGGAACGAGGCGAATGCTGCTGCCCTCCTCGCCCGTATAGCCCTCGACATTCAGCTGCGGCATGCCGTAGCCCATCAAGTCGGGATTCGGCCAATTCGACCAGTCCATCAGGAGGTAGTTGCCGGGCTGGAGCGACGCCGCATTGGTGATCTTGATGGTCGAAGCGGTATTGAAGTTCGGCACGGTGAGGAACGTATATTGCGCTCCCGCGTCCATCTCCAGCGTCTCGTTCGCGGCGAGCGCGAAGATCAGCATCTGGTCGTTGACGACGAGATGCGCGCCGTTGACGAGCTTAACCGCCTGCGGAAGAACATTGAGTTCATTCACCTCGATCGTGACATTGTCGAGAGTAAGCGTCATTCCGTCGCCAATCGCGATGGAACCGAGCGTGACCTTCTTGTCGGCACCAATTCCCTTGACCGTGCAATTGCCGGTGACCAGCACCGCATTGAGATTCTGACTCTCCGTAATCTCAACCTCGCCGCTCCACGAGGTGACGTCCACGATCTTCGCGACCACGCCTTCCTCCGTCGTCACCGGATGATAGCCCGTATACTCATCTTCTCCAACCTTGACCGTAATCGCCAAAGCGCTGATCGTACCAGGCGTAAGCTGGGTATCGTTGATGAAGAGAACGCCATCTTCGCTCGGCACTTCCGTCGTCTTGACGAGGATATTGCTATCGAACTTGATCTTGCCGTTGATCGTCGGCGCCTTGGTCGTATCGAAGCTCGCGCCCGCGATGACTTCAACATCACCATTCACCGTCCACGCGCCCGCCTCGACTGCGAGGATGATCATGCGCTGCGAGAACTCCGCAAGCGGCATCGTCGTATCGGTGGCCGGAATGAGCGAAATCGGGAAGGCGTTGTCCCCAGCGAAGCTGAAGGAGCCCGTATATGCGCTACTGTCGCCGACGAAACGCAAATAGCCGTTCTTTGCCGTATTACCCGTAAGCGAAAGCTTAAGGTCACCCGAACCGATCAGGTCGCCGATAAAGCCGATATTGCCGCTCGAGAACTGTCCGGTAAATTCGGCACCATCCTCTCCGATCTCGTAGGCCTTAATAGGATCGAAGTCTGTAGCATAAACATGCCCCTTGAACCCATTGAAGCAGATCGTCGAGTTGGCATTACCATAAAAATTACCATATTTCGCGTAATTCGCATTAGACATTCCGCACCAATCGCGGAATTCCAATGTACCCGTCCAATTATTGGCATCTTTAACGCCAGTGAATTGTGCCGAAAGCAGGTCGAGCGTATTCGCCAGACCATTACCGACCATCACCACGCGGCCAGAGCCCTTGATGGCCTTGCCAGACGCGAGTGTAATCGAAGCATTGCGATTCGGGAAGATAAGCGTATCGTTCGCGCCGACCTGAATATCGACGCTCGACTTGAGCGCGTCCATCGTAACCTCGCCGTTTTCGAACTCGAAACTCGTCGCCGCGCCGGTAATCTTAACCGAGCCGAGCGAAATTTCCGCGTCGGTCGCAAGCACAATCTTGTACGCTTCCGCAGTATCGCCCGTCGGGATGATAACCGACTCGCCAGCCGCAGGAACTGTGTCATACGACCAGTTGCTCGCCACGTTCCACGCTCCGCCGTTCACGCCCTTCCAAGTATTGGGTTCGAAGGCCGCGCCGAGCGTCTGGATCTGCTCGGTCGCCAACTTCTTCGTATAGAGCTGGAACTCGTCAATCGCGCCGTTATTCGCATTCTCCGCCTTACCAGAAATCTCACCACCATGGATGCCACCGAATTGGAATTGTCCGCCCGTGCCGCTCGTGTACGCGACTGGATCGCTAAATGCGCCGCCATCCACCGAAAGCGCGATGGTATTGGCCACGCTATCGTACTTAAGCGCGTAGTAGTGGAACATCGTCGCCGAATCCTCAACCGCAGCCGTGATGAGGTCGGTACCATCCTTCGTGAAGACGGCGACGGAATTCGCGCCCGTCGTGCGCAGACCAATCATCCCTGTTGTCCCCTTCTGTCCACCCAACGAGAAGATGCACTTATTCGCATCCGTAGGTGCTTTGATGACAGCGAAGATCGTGAAATCGCCACCGCCGAAGCCAAAGCCCGTGCCATGGTTCTTGCTAGTCCTAAACGCAAGCGCCTTCGTTCTCACGCCAGCTTCGTAAGTACTCACATTAGTAATATCAATCGATTCGGACGCCGCCTCTTCCTTAGTCACATTATCCTCGAACGCATATCCGTAGCGGAGGAATTCAGTCGCGCTCTTCATTTCATATCCGGCGTCCGTCTTCACCACGGCAACGCCATCCGGGACATTAACGAACGAAACATTCGCCGCGGCAATCGCCGTGCCCTTCAAGAAGGTCGTACCCGCCGACACCGCCGAAGGATCGACGATCATTACGCCCGAAGCCGCGCCGTTAAGCGTAAGCCCGGTGGCCGGAACGACAATCTTACCCGTCAGATAGGCGAAATCAATCGCCGTTGCGGTAATCGCGCCCGTGCCGGAAAAAGTGACGTTGTGCGAGCCCGAGAAGGTCAGCGACGCCAACGATTCGGTATCTTCGTCGAGATTAATCGCGACATCATCATTCTCCGCCGCGATCTTGACATCGGCATTCGCAGTCGGCTTGTCCGCAGGATCCCAGTTCGCGCTCGTCGACCAATTCGTGTCCGCGCCAGCGCCAGTCCAGCTCTTCTCGTTGACATCCACATACGTAACCGTGCCGTTTGCATCAAAGGTTATATCAACCAACTTCACCATATCGCCGAATGCGACCGCACGCTTGCCGCTAACCGCGCCCGTCAACGTACCATCGCAAAGCTTGAAGGACGCGTCTGTTTCAGAACCACTTGGATTAAATCCGGCTGGGAACTTGAAGGTCGTATCCTTATCAACCGTCAAATTGCCCTCAATAAACGCCGACTCACGCCCCAACTCAAGGTTCGAGTAGTCGAGAGTGGAGCCAAGGGCTGTGAGCTTGGCGACCTTGAGTTTGCCGCCGCCTTTCATAATCAATGTTCCGCCAGCGACTGACTGACCAAAATTGCCATTGGAGCCAATACCTATTTCCTGCACCAGTATGGGAGACTGGCTGTTCGCGTCCCGACCGGAATTCAAATCGAAAACCTTGCCGTCTGCAACATCAAAGACCAAAGCACCAGAAAGATATATCGCGCCATTGCGGTTATACGCAAAATTCTCGTATATCGCCCAGTATGTTTGCGCCGTACCAGTAGGATCGCCAAGCAAGTTGGAACGACCACCAGAGGTGTGCTCGAATTTGTAGCCCGTGGCACCTTTCTCGACAAGCAATCCGCCCAATGAAAGCGGACCAAATCCTCCACCTATCGTCTTGTTGTAGGTCGAAGATTCGACAAAACGGAGTACGCAACCCGGCGCTTCATAACCTTCACCATTATTTCCCGTACTGTTACTATAGGCGAATGTCGTCCAGAAATTATGCTCCGTAGCTTTTCCGCCGGGAACATTGGTGTACTTCGTACCATTGCCCTTAAAGTAATCAACGCCTTCAACCGTTCCCTGGTCAATACCAAAATCTGGATCAAACACATAGTAAAGCGATGCCGCATTCGCAATTTCATTGGCGCCACGCCAAGTGTAAATCGCGCCAGCGTAGCTGAACTGCTTATAAAGCGCCCTCTTCGCCGAGTCGCCAGCATAAAGGTCGTCGCCCTTCCAAAATAGTTCATAACCCTCTACACCAATCAATTCGCACGTCGGCTTCGTTTGGGCAGTAGCAGTCAGAACCTTTACATAATCTGGCTTTGTCTCCGCCTCGTCGATTGCCGAACCATCAATCTTCACCGTTCCAGTAATCGCACCCGTAATTGTCAGCACACCATCAAGCGAAGCCACGACGGAAGAATTCTCACCGAACGTCGTCGCGCTCGCCAGCGTACCGGAGCCACAAAGCGTGCCGTTAATCATTATTGATCCAGTAGATGCCGTTGTCCACGTTTTCCCTGACGAAATTGTGGCCGTCGCACCCTCTTTCACATAAATGCCATGATGACTTGACCCATCGGTATACCCCGAGTATCCAAGACAAATATTGTAGCCACCAGTTGTAATTGAACCCGTAAAACCGCTGCAATCCTCGAAATTGTAATAAAAATAACAATTATCTTGATTTTTATCAATGGTTCCGTTTCCGGTTAACTTCTTGACATTACAATAGGTTCCACCAAATCCGCTGTACATCTTCCAAGCAAACCCATCTGTCCCATCCACAAGATCCAAAGTGCCAGCAAATGAACCGTTTTTGTGATTTAAATATCCGTAAACCCCAGAGAATCTTACAACCGAATTCGCATTACCGTAATTTGAGAGAGTCCACCCAGTATTACCACTACCATTTGTGACCTTAATCCACACAACTCCCGTCCAACTCGCATTATTGACCCCGCCAGGAGCAGTCGGCACTGTGCTACCAGTAGAGTTCAAGATAATCGTACCAGCACCCTGTACGGTCACGCCAGTCAAGTCCGCACTGGCATCGACATTCACGACATCATCCTCACCCAACTTGACGATATCTCCGGCCAACGGCAATTTCCCGTCTTTCCAGTTGGATGCATTCGACCAATCCGCGCCGGACTCACCGACCCATTCGCGAGCAGGGAAGGCAAACGCCGCCATTTGCGCCGTGGTAAGTTCTTGATTGAAAACGGCAACCGAGCGAATCTTCATTCCTTTCGCCGAAGCCATATTCGCTAATGTATCCACCTTGGCGCCACCGAGCGTAAATCCGTTGACATTTGACGAGAAATCGGTGGCCCACTTATAGCCACTTTCGCCGCCTAAGCTCGTGCCGCTCGCGTTAAAGCAATAAACGCCGCCATTGGAATAACGGAAGAATACGAGATTCGTGCCTTGCGGGAAAGTACTTTTCGCGCCAGAATATGTTCCGCCGTTTGAATGCGACACTTTAATACCGTTACTTGCTGCGGTATTGTGGACACCAACGCGATTGTTCACACCACCGGCGAAGAAGGTCGCCAATGTCTGCGAACCCGACTGCGCATAATCGGAATACTGTACGGCGACAGTGATTGCGCCCATACCGTTTTTGCCGAAGAATGCACCGAGACCGGACGCGGATTCTGCGTCAATCTCAATATACGATCCGTCATCAGCGCGCTTCACTCCATCTTGATATGTTATCGTATAGTATTGATCCGTACCCGCCTCGGGGAAGGCACGATCCCACATTACGCTCGGTTCGCCCTGCCAGGCGAAGTTGGATATTTTCTCCGCCGTATTTTCGGCATCTCCGAACGCAATTGCATAAATCTTCATCCCGGACATTGCAGTCGGGGTAAGAACTGTACGAGAAAATGTCTGATAAACGCCACCAACCGCAAACCCGTCAATGCCGTAGGTGTTTTGTCCTTTTAAATTGACGTTCTTATATGTCTCGTGCCACCCAGTAGCATCCCGCAAATAGGCAAAGCCACCGCTGGCGTTTCCGTATGTAAGTGCCATCGTGTAGATATCGTTCCCGCTGACCGGAATCGCATACTTGCTGCTATTCGCATACGCCCCAGTAATGCCATCTGCCCAGCGCCCCTCGTAGTAGTTGGAGCTGTCGAGTGTAAGCCCCATAATATTCTCGTAGCCGCCAGTTCTGTTGCATTTAATCATGCACGGAACCGCAGTTGTGCCAGGATTGGTGATATTGGAATATTTAAGATAGATTGTTGCGCCGCTACCGTGCGCAGTACCGAGCGTAACCGTCGCGCCGATTCCGTTTTCGCCCTCGCCAATCTCGATGTAGGTCTTGCCGGTCGCCTCGTCGGTCTTGATCTCATGACCGTTCAGCGCGAGCGTGTAGGTAACGCCGTTCACGGTTTTTGTAAGATTGTTGGGATCGAAATCCCCATCCCACAGATAATTCACCGCCGCCCCAGCCGAGCCGGTGATGAGGAGAGTCGCGAGCGAGATCGCCGCAGTGAAGAACGAACGAATCGTCTTTTTCATCTTTGCTTTTCCTTTAGTTTTCATAATTCAGGGCATACATTCCCTAAACTATTTAGGAAATAATATCACATTCCCGTGCGCCGTGTCAATCGCCCCAAAGTGATAAAAACGGTCCGACTCTTTTTATCACAACTTTCTCAAATACCGATATACGCTACTTTGCGGTATCTCCATCCTCATCGCAATTGCCTCCGCATTAATCTGCGGATCTTGTTTAAGTAATATTTTTATCGTCTCAATCCGCTTATTTCGTCGTTTTTCTCTGCTGCCTATCTCTTCTTCCTCTCTTATTTCCACCAACGCCTTCGTGACTTCCTTAACCTGTGCCGCCGCCTGTGCAATCATCGCCTCGCTAGTTAGCGTATCTACCGGCACTTCATACCCCGCCGCCCTTTTGCGTGCTATCTCCATCGCACGCCGCTCTTTAAGCGACTCCAGCATCCGATGCATACGCATTTTGTGCGACGTCAACATCTCTTTATCGCTCATCTCGTCTCCATATACAAGACGCATCCCATTCATCGCTATTTCATCTCCTCGCCTTACGGCGTTAAGACTACTCCACGAATAACCAAAAAAGTCGTCCGTTATCGCCGCTCGAATAGGGTTTAAGTGAATATACGCCAAACAATCCCGCGTTTTTTCGCTTTCAAGCTTTCCTATTACTCTATCGCCGTATTTTGCCTCCCAAAGCGTTCCCACGTGTTTATGACGATGATTATAAACAACCGTAAACCATTGTTTAAGCCGCTTCATAAACGAGCCAATATCATGCATCTGCGCTCGCAGACTCTTAATTGTCGCAAGTTCATTTGCGCTTCCAATCATTTGATAACGCGCCTTTATCTCTTCGTCGGACAGCTCTTTTGGTTCCGGCAAATACGCCAAAATATGGAAATGATTACCCATAATGCACCATCCGAGAAGTTCAATACCAACAAACTTCGCGGATCGAATCATCATCTCCATGAACTCATTACGTTCCTCCTCTTCCAAGAAGTAAACGCGATGCGCAATTCGGCTCGTCAAATGATGAACCGTGTTATACTCTTTAACTCGCCTATTCGACGCTGACATGACATACTCCTTTCTTGTTTGCGCATTTTGGAATATGTCCCTGCCCGGACGTTGCGGCTCCCACTGTCACTGCCTCCCCTGTGAGGAACGGCTCGGCGGTCTCGCCAACAACTTTTCTAATCTCTCACCTTATATCCGCTATCTTTCTTAAGCGGAATCAATTCCCGAGAGCACCTATATTATATCATACTTTTGATAAAAAAGGTCCGACTCTTTTTATCATATGATAAAATATGTCGGACCTTTTTTATCCAAGGAAAAGCGCGTTTTAATGGCGCTCGCCATGGATTGGCGCTCGAATACTGCCGCCAAGATTGCCGATGTTCCCGCAATACCGTCAAAGTGTGGAAAACAAAATTCAAAACGCATTTCGCCCAATGCCATACAGCTTGGAAACGCAATTTTGCGAATTGAAAATTGACCACTTTTTGACCAATTTCTTGTATCGGTATATGGGGAGACGCGATTGCGGTCAACAACTAACGAAAGAACAAACCGAGGACTTGACGCTCCTTGCGGAAGCGCTGGAAGCGAACGAGTCCAACTTGAAGATCATCAAGAACATCGGCGCGAAGTACAAGGACTTCATCGACGAGCACTTCTCGGAACTCGTTGATGGCGTCAAGGTCGGCAAGCTTTGGCTCAAGCTCAAGCTTTCCGTGAAACTCCTCGCCGAAAAGCTCGCCTAAAGGAACGAAGAACAAGCCCCA
>JAZQOS010000070.1:0-1534 GCA_045627925.1 Kiritimatiellia bacterium
CGGAGAGCCATTATCTTGAGGCCAATGCGATTACGCGGCTGTTCGTCGATATCATCAAGACCTTTCACGAGACGTGGTATTGTATTGAGCCGATCACTTGTTTCGCGATCATGCCCGATCATATTCACCTGCTGATCAAGATTCGCGATATCGAGAAGCGGGTGAGCTTGGCGGTGATTGTGAGAATGTTGACGAGGGCGTTGGAGAAGGGGTACTTCGCGGCGGGCGGGGCCGCTGGGGCGCTGGCCGGCGGAGCGGCCGCGCGAGATTGGCCTGGCGGAGCGGGCCTGCGCGATACTCTTACAGAAGCGTCGGAGGGCGACGAGGGTAAGATTGATGCTGTTGACCGCTCTGTCGGGCAACATCTCTTCGAGAAGGAGTGGCACGACTGGATCGTCATTCGCGACGGTCAGCTCGCGGCATTTACGCGTTACATTCGCGAAAACCCCTTGCGCCGCTTTGTGCGCATGAGCCACCCTGAGTATTTTCGCCGGGTTAACGAAATCGATTTCCTCGGGCGCAAGTGGTACGGCTATGGCAACGCGGCGCTTTTGGAATTACCCGTCTTGGAGCCGTTTCGCTGTTCGCGCAAGTTGGTTGAGGGCGGCGAAGAATGGTGTGAGGCGGTTGCGCGGGCTTCGCGTATCGGGCCGGGCGGTGCGGGCGTGTCCACTTTCATGAGCCCTTGTGAAAAGGCCTGCGGTCATGCGCTTGGGCTTGCTGGCGGGCGGTGGGTCGTTCTCTCGCCCGAGGGGTTCGGCGAGCGGTGGCACCCAAGCCGAGGTTATGAGAAGTTCTGCGCCGAGGGGCGTATGCTTTTCGTCTCGCTTTGGCCGGCGATGGCGCGAGAGCCGACGCGGGCCGAGCTTTACGAGCGTTGCCACCAGATGGGCGACATTGTCGTTGAGGGATTGACGGGGAAACGCATAGGAGCGCCACGCTTAGGGGCTTCGCCAGGACGATAACAGTGGGGATTGAGCATTGGGATGAGGTGAAAAGCCGACCTTGAGTTTTGGCATAATGCGTGCAAAGACGAGTTGAAGCGATGTTGATGTTGCGCAAGAGGAAAGGCGTGGCTTTTGGCCTGGGGCTGGACGAGGTGCATCGGCTTGCGGAATCCTTCAACCGCTTGTTTGTCGAGCGTGCGCGGCCATTCAGAAGGAAGGCCGTGCGCTGATGCGCATTGTTGAGACGAGTGCGGAGATTTCCAACAACTACAGCGGACGTGGCGTCCTGCCGTCGAAAGAGCTGGATGTCGCCGTGTTGGCCCGCGATGTCGCAGATGTTTATGCAGCTGGCGCGGAGTCAGGGCGAATTCGTCGTTTGAGCGAGATTCCCACGAGTTTATCCTTCGTCGGCCATGAGATCAAGATGCGGAGGCTGGTTGGGAACTTATTTGACAATGCCGTCAAGTACACGCTGGAAGGCGGATGGATCTCGTTGAACCTAAATTCGGCAGTTGAAACTTGCCAGCGTACCGATATTTAAACACAGCCCCGCGCAACTGCCGAATCTAGGTTGAAACTCGCTCGAG
>JAZQOS010000071.1:0-12478 GCA_045627925.1 Kiritimatiellia bacterium
GAGCGAACCATCTCGCCTATTGGAGTAATGGATTGCGCCGAGGGCAAAGAAATATCACCCCTGGGGTAAAGAGCTCGCCGTTAAGGGGTAAGTAGGTAGGGTGTTAAGGGGTAGGGAAAGAAACGCGCGCGTTTCTCGCATAAACGCGCGCGTTACTACCTACAAACGCGCGCGTTTCTTTAAGAAGTGCGCGCGTTTCTCTACTTACCCGTCACCACGGAGCTCTTTACCTCAAGGGTATTTTGTCTTTGCCATAGCAATATATGCTTTTTGCCTTGGTGGTATTAGGTTTTGTTCGCGGTAGTATGTCGTTTTGCTATCGGAGGCATATTGAATTGCGTAGCCGGGCTATTTGTATTGGAGAAAAAGTGGGATGCGAGGTTAGACCTTCCATCCCAGTTCGCAGTGAAATCGGGTGTCCGCCGTTGATGTAGTTGTTCCATGCCTGCCCGAGCATTTCGCGCTCCCTGTCAGTCAGTCTGTCACCTGGTGCCTTGTGTATGCTATACTTTCTTTTGCTCATGATGTCGGTTTTGCGTATTTTGGTTTTTTGGACACTCTCATAATACACAATTTCCGGACATCATGAGCATTTCTTTTTCGCCACGGCCGACCACACCCTCGGGTGTGGTCGCATCCTTTCTTCTTGCTTGTCGAACCCCATGGCCTTCCTCTTTTCTTTGCTGACCCATTAGATATTACAATTTCTGATTTCTGGATGATTGTCGTATTGATCAGTATTTAGTATAATACATTGTATAAGTAAGAGTGCATTTTCTATAACCAATACAAAAGGAGGTAACAATATGGGCAAGTTCTTTGGCGAAGGGTTTAATAAAGAAGATTTCATGAATTTTAAATTCTTTATTACACCGCAGATCATTAAGGCGTTGTGGATTCTTTCGTCCGTTCTCTGGACAATAGGCATTATCGGGTACGCATTCAATTCGAAAGGATTTTTTGGTGGGCTTCTTCTCTCCGTTATTTTAGTTCCGATTGCACTCCTATTTGTGCGTCTTTTCTTCGAAGCCTTTATGGTGCTTTTTGCGGCGGTCTCGCTTCTGCGCGAGATTCGCGATAATAAGCACGAATAATTCGGGGACTTTTGCCCCGAAATGTTCTTGGACAGGATTCCGATGGATGAAAAAGTAAGTGTGTAGTTAAGAGGAGCCATGGTATGAAAAGAATGATTGTTTTGATTGTGTCTGTTGCGCTTGCGAACGTGGCGCTGGCCGAATTTACCTGTTCTTTATCCGTCGGGAAAGCGTCCTCTGCGTTGGGGACGCGCGAAGGGGTGGTTAAGTGGAAGAATACCGATGGTGTTGCAATCGACGCACCTTATGTGCGGGTGGATGCCGGTGACAGGGTGTTTGTCCGCTTCACGGAGGCGGATCAATGGGCGAAGTCGCTGGAGTTCCTGGCGACGTCTCCTGGGGCGCAGGCGAGTTCGCTGAAGGGATTTGAAAAGGGTGAGCTATCCTTCCTTTGCAAGTCGTCGTCCGATGACGACACCATGGAGCTCAGTTACACGCTTTCCAGCTCCGAGGCATTCCCCTGGTCGGAGATCGGGGATTCCCTGAAGCCATCCTTCGTTTCCGACGCGGCCTGGGCCTTTGCCCTGAAGACGCTGAAGGTGCGGTTGGGGACGACGTGGAACTCCTATCTCGGACGGTTCCGTGCCGATGCGGACTATCTGGCGTCCTCGGGGCGCCCGGTCAACCGGATGGATCGGCTCTGGCAGTTCGAAATCAACCGTGCGCTCGGAATCGATCCCGCCGTATCGACGCTGGCAAGCGCCGTGGATGCGGCTTGTTCCGCCCGCGGTCTGGGACCGACTCTTTCGCGTTCCTATTCCTCCGCGATGTACACCCGCTTCGGCAAGGGGATGTTCGGGTATGGCTGGACGGACAACCTTTCGGTTTACGCGGAGCTGACCGATGCAACGACCCTGACATTCCACATGCCCGGTGGTAGCGCTTATTCGTTTACCAAGGTGACCGGAAACTGGGCGCCGGAGGACGCCCGGGACAAGTCAACGCTTGTAGAAACGTCTTCCGCTTATGTGCTGACCTACCAGAACGGCACGAAGCAGACGTTTGCCAAGGCGAACATGCGCACGTCGTCAATCACGGACAACTCCGGCAACACGTTGACGTTCACCTGGAACGGCACGCAACTCAGCAAGGTCACGCATACGGACGGCCAGTCGCTGACGTTCGCCTATTCGAGTGGATTGATCACCTCCGTGACCGATGATTGTGGACGCAAAACGACGTATGCCTATTCTAGCGAGCTGCTGACGTCCGTGACGGCGCCGGACGGACTTGTGACACGATACGAATACCGTGCGGCGGACGGAACGGTCGCAGCGCGTGCGCTCTCGCACATTGTGTATCCCGATGGCACGACCAAGGAATTCGAATACGATGCGGAGGGACTTGTCGCGTCCGTTTCGATCAACGGCGGAAAAGAAAAGACTTCGATTCTCCGTGCGGATGGCGTCGTGACGCTGGTTCAGCCGGATGGTGGGAAGACGGTCGTAAAGACAGGCGTTTCGGGAGAGCCGCTCGAGACGAAGGATGCGCTCGGCGGGACATCCGTGAACGGCTACACGGAGGACGGGCTCCTCAAGTCGATGACCTCCCCGTCCGGCCTTTCCGGGTCGATTTCACATGATGCGCTCGGACGTGTCGCCAAGTCGGTGTCCGCCGGCGGCAATGCGACGGCATTCTCCTACGAGGAGACATTCGGCAATCTCAAGTCTGTTACAGACGCAAAGAGTCATGCCGTTACTTACGGCTATGATGCGAAGGGACGCGGCACGTCCGTGTCATTCCCGGACGGATCGATGTCCAGGGTCGAGTACAATGATCGCGGGGATGTGGTGAAGTCGTATAACCGCCGCGGAGAGTCCATCTCCTACACATACGATGCCAAGGGACGTGTAACGAAGAAGACTTGGTCGACGGGGCGCACCTTTACCTACGCCTACGATGCGCACGGCAATGTCACCACGGCCACCGACAGCGAGACCGGGAGCGTGACGATGGAGTATGATGCCGCGGACCGGATGACGAAGATTGTCTATCCGAACGGTTGCGGATTCACTTTCGCGTATGATTTGTACGGACGGCTTGTGCGGCGTAATTCCTTTGACGGTACGAAGGAGTGCTTTGTGTATGATGCGCAGGGACGTCTTGCATCAGTCACTGACGGCGAGGGCAATCTCTATCTTCGTACCGTCTACGACGAGACGACGGGACGCGTGATTCGTCAGGAGAATGGTAATGGCACAAGCACGACCTATCTTTACGACAAACTTGGACGCACGACATCCATTGAGCATCTGAATGCCGACGGCAAGATCGTTGAGGCATTGCAGTACTGCTACGATGTTGACGGACGCTGCATCCGCGCGAGTTCCCTGCTGGGCGAGGAGCGCTACGCATACGATGATGACGGGCAGTTGACGAAAGTCAATTATCCGAACGACACCTATCAATCGTTTGCGTACGATGCGGTTGGCAATCGTACAGCGAGCAATAAGGCGACGTATACGGTCAATGCGATGAACCAGTACACGCAGGCCGAAGGCGGCGGCGAGGTGACGACGTTTGCCTACGATGCTGATGGAAACATGATCTCGATGATGGATTCCAACGGGACGATTACCTACACGTATGATACGCTCAACCGACTCGTGGCGGTGAAGAACGCATCCGCCGGAATCGACTGGAAATGCAAATACGATGTGTTCGGCAATCGCGTGTCGGTGACCGAGAACGGTGTCACCACGGAGCGCGTCTATCTGCAGGGTGCGCTGCCGTCCGTCGCCGCAGAATATGTGAACGGGCAGTTGAAGGAACGCCACATCCTCGTCGGCGCGGTGCGCATCGCCGACATCAATGGGGAAGCGGCGTCTTCGCCGCTTGAACAAGAAGGGGCGATCCGCTATCTCCACGCAGACCTCATCGGTTCCGTCCGCCTCGTCACCGGCGAAGACGGCACCGTGCATGACCGGGCCTCCTATCTTGCCTTCGGCGGACTTCGTACGGGTTCAATGGAAAACTCGGCCGGCTATGTCGGAACGCTCGGCGTCGAGACCGACTCGACAGGGCTTCTCTTCATGCGTAACCGCTACTACTCGCCCGCCCTCGGCCGCTTCATCCAAATGGATCCGATCGGGTTTAACGGCGGGGATGAGAATTTGTACAGGTATTGTGGGAATGCGCCTGTGGTTTTCTATGATATTGAAGGAAAAGAATTGACATTTGCAAAGGCGTTGCAATTCTCAAAGGATTTTGCAGAAGGTTTTTTTGACGGTGTCAGGAAAGCGGCAGGGTTCGTTTCTGATGTTTCCTTTGGCGTTGCGGTTGGTGCTACCGCAATTGGTCCTGTAGGAGCGCCTGTTGCAGTTGCAGCTGGGATGTTTGCAACGGGATTTGGAGCGATGTCTGTCGCTGGTAATTATGGAGCAGCAGGAATAAGAGGTGAGAATGTAAGTGGCAGTACAATTCTAGAGACAGCATTTTTGGGCCATGATATTCATGGACTTGCAAAGCACTATAGGGCATTTGGCAAGGGAGCAGTTGGTGCGTATGAATACTTCAAAAGATATCCAAGATCACTCATTTCTCATGGGGTTACAAGCTTGGATATGGCGAAATGGGTTGTTCTGAAAAATTTCTCCGGAACGATGAATGATTTCTACGACATGAGCGGGGAAATCGCCAAGGCGTTGGGGGCAGACGGACTGGAGGACATCACCTGGAGCGAGGGAGGTATGATTTACAAGGACGCCTCGTTGGCAAGCGGATCTTGTGTCAGGTTGGCGATTCCACAAATGCAACGCCCCAAGAAGACGCAGTATTTTATAAAAACTCTGTCGGCGACAGTCGAGGGGCCTTGCAAGGTATCGTTTGGGATGCGTATGTCGGACTATATGCTTCTCGACGAGACAGCAAGTCTTATTTTTGCCGTCGACGGTCAGAGTATTGGTGGAACCGAAATAATCTATTCTAGCAATAACTTGACACAGTTTGGTGTAACAATAAAGACGTCCGGTTCACATCGAATAGAATGGTACTATTCGGTGTCGGTTTATTCGTACGGGCCTTCAACTGCGGGGCCATTTTATGCCGACATTGCAAATGTGAGCATCACGAAGCTGGCGCAGGCGATGATGCTGTCGGCCGGTTCTCCCGCCTGCGTGGCGAGCGCTCTCCCGAACGACGTGGATTCGGGACCGCGGATATTCAGTTACGATCGCTATGTACTTGCGAGAGGGTATGATTATTCCTTCGACTTGTCCGCGGAATCTGGTGCCGGACTCTCCGTATCGGGATTGCCGGAGGGTTTCTCCTTCTCTGACGGACGGATAATCGGCGCGGCGAATGACATCTCCGAGGGAGAGATTACAATAGTCAGTTCCAAGGGGTCGGCAAAGGGGGAGAAGAGAGTTCCGTTTGTCGTAGTTGACGAGCCACCGGGCTTTGATATTCAGTACAATGGAGGAAGTCCGGACCTCGCCTTTTATGAGGATGAAGAATATCCGGATGCCTTTTATTTGTACAATGTCGATGGTTCTAGAGTGGAGGACATGATATTCAATGAGGGGGATTCTCTCGGGTTCTGGATGTGTTTTGCAAACATGAACTGGGGGACGTTGGCAAGGCCTTTTCGCGTCCGCCTGCAGTGCTCGAATGGTGTGTCCTATGATTATTCGGTGGATCGGTTGAGCGCTGGGCAGTATCTTGGCGGATGGTTTGATCTTCCGGATGTGTTCCAGGGGATGGCGCCAGGTTCTTATTCTTTGACTTGTGTGCTGGATCCAGACGATGCCTACGAGGAAACGGATGAACTGAATAATTCTCGGTCGGTCGATTTTACGATTGATGAGTTGCGGGTTGAATTTTTGGAATCTGCAGTTTTTGCGGGTGAAGGCGGGAAGGCTCGGGTGACGGTTAGAGGCGGGAAGTCGAATGGCTCGTGTGATGTGAAACTATATCTTGCCTCGGCGAGTGCGGATGCCAAGGATCTGGATTTGACGAAACTGACTGTAGATGGAGCGATAATCAAGAACGCCAAATTCCCGCTGACGCTTAGTTGGGAGACGGGGGATGTCTCGACGAAGGTCATTGAGATTCCGATAAAGACCGATACTACGGTTGAAGGTTACGAACAGTTCGACTTGCAGCTTGCGGATGCGAATGGAATTGCTCTTGGGGATGTGATTTTATGTTCGGTCTCGGTCAAGGATGAGTCCGTTGGCGCGACTTTGGCCCAGGCTGTGAACAATCCCTCGATTAAGGTCGCGACCACTGGCGACGGCAAGTGGACTGCTGCGAACGGAAACGAGGGTTTCTTGGCAGGCGATCGTGGCATGTACCATTTGCAGAGTCCTGCACTCGCGGCAGGAAAGTCCTCGACGCTCAATCTCAGCGGCGTCAGCGGAAGCGGCAAGATTGCCGTGGCCTATAGATTTGTTGGCGATTACACAGGTGGCAAGTCGGCGTCTCTGCGGCTGTTGGCTGACAAGAAGCCTCTACAGACCGACGCGGTGCTTTATCACTCGTCAGTTGGTTCAACATGGAATATATTTACGATTACTGATAGTAATAAAGGTAGCCATACCTACTCTTATGTATTCACCCAAGGGGACAATCCGGATGTCCATGTGGAAGTTGCGATGGCCAAGTGGGTCCCTGCCGGAGGATCCGAGCCCGTCATGGTGTATGTTTCGTCGAATGGTAGCGGATACGGCACGGTCTCGGGGATGGGATTCTACGCAATCGGCGCAACGGCGAAGATCACGGCGAAGCCCGCGCCGGGGCGGCAGTTTGCGGGTTGGTACAGGTACTCAAGTGCCAACCAGAAGTACGAATTGTATGATCGGGATCATACGACATTGGCAATTAAGGTAACGGAGTCGCTTGATATGTTTGCCGTGTTCGTGGACAATCCTTATGTTCGTGCTGTTGCGTTTTCTGCTGATGGTGGCAAGGTGACGGGTAGCGGTTATTGCGCGGAAGGAAAGAAGGTGACCTTGAAGGCGACGGCGAACAAGAACAATACGTTTATTGGATGGTATGCGTCGAAGGTGGATGATCGTAATGCCATCGACGAGTCGCGTCTAATTGCAACGACCGCATCTTTAGTGATTGATCGAAGCGCGAAACCGAAGGCGAACTCCAAAACCTCAACTACAATTACGGATTTGTCGGGAGATGCTACGTACTTTGCCTTGTTTAAGAGCGATCCCAAGGTGTCTGTGCTTGTTGCCGCGACGGATGGCAATGTCAATGCCGGCAAGATTACCGGAGTTGGCAAGTATGCTCCCGGCAAGAAGGTGACCTTGAAGGCGACCGCGAACAAGGGATATGTGTTTAACGGATGGTATGGCGACGGCTTGGTGTCGCAAGCGGCGAGCTGGTCGTTCGAGATGCCGGACGAGGATGTCGCCTACGAAGCGCGGTTTGTGACGACGGAAGTGGACAAGGCGAGTGTAAAGGCGTCGTTTGACGGATCGGAGATTTTGCCGACCGGTTCCGATAGGGCGGTGTCGTTGGCGATGAACGTGACGTGTGGAGTGTATGCGGAGTTTCCGCTTGCCGCGAGCGCGCTGTCGCAGACGACGATATCCGTGTCGGGATTGCCCTCGGGTCTAAAATGGACCGCCAAGGATATTTTGAAGAAAGGATCCAAGACCGAAGTCGAAGTTCCGGCGAATACGATCTACGGAGTGCCGACGGCGGCGTCGAAAGTTGATGCCAAAACCAAAAAAATCAAGCCGTCGACGGTAAAGATAACCGTTACCACCGCCGGCAAGTCGAAGGTGGAGTACGTGCTTTCGCTTACGGTGGATCCGCTTCCGACCTGGTTGGTGGGAAGTTTCGTCGGCGGAGACGCGGAAGGGCAGCTGTCGATTACGGTCGGATCCAACGGCAAGATTTCCGGAAAGTATTTGAGCTCCGGCAAGTCATATTCGCTCTCCGCGACGTCGTTCTCGGGGTTTGATGCTGAAACCGGCGTATTCGTGGCCGAGGCGACGATGAAAGTCGGCACCGTCAATAAATCGCTGATACTGACTTTCGCCGAGGATGACGAGTTCGGTGCCATTGTGCAATGCGAGGATTCGCAAGGCGCGACGACAATGGCGTATTTGAACCGTTGGAAAGATCCCGTCTGGAAGGTGGTTGGTTCGGTAATCGCCAACAAAACTTGCGAATTGGCGAACGGCACGACCTTGAAGTTCTCCGCAAACGGAACGGTTAAGATCTCGGTTGCCAATGGAAGGAAGACCTATTCGGGATCGGCGGTGCTAATTACGTTCGGAGAACCATCTGCGGACGGGTTTGACGGCATGATTTGGGGTTACGTTCCGCCGAGCGGGACCGCTTACGGCGGTTGGTGCGAATTGGTGAAGGTGCGTTGGGACGGTTCGGCGTTTACAGAAATCGTCGATTAGCCGAAAAGAATAGTCGTTGTAATTGGCAAGGTGCGACATTTTGTCGCGACAAAATGTCGCAGTTAGGGGCTTCTGGGCGGGGACAGACCCCGAAAAGTGCTTGATTTATTGGGGTTTTGGAAAATAGGCCGGTTTTGGCATGGATTTTGCTATATCTTTTTATGTCGCCCGTGGTGGGCGGACAGAAAGTGAGAGAAAGACATGGCAAAAGTACTCGGAATTGACCTCGGAACGACCAATAGCTGCATGGCGGTTATGGAAGGCGGCGAGGCGACGGTTATTCCCAATAAGGAAGGCGCTCGTACCACGCCTTCGATCGTGGCGTTCACCAAGACGGGCGAGATTCTCGTCGGCCAGGCGGCCAAGCGTCAGGCGGTAACTAACCCGAAGTCGACGATTTACTCGACCAAGCGCTTCATCGGACGCCGCTTCGAGGAAATGACCGACGAAATCAAGATGGTTCCCTATGAAGTCGTCAAGGCCGACAACGGCGACGCGGCCGTGAAGGTCAACGGCAAGGTCTATACCGCGCAGGAAATTTCGGCGATGGTGCTTCGCAAGCTCAAGGAGGACGCGGAGGCGTATCTCGGCGAGAAGATCACCGAGGCCGTGATTACGGTTCCGGCGTACTTCAACGACCAGCAGCGTCAGGCGACGAAGGACGCGGGCAAGATTGCAGGCCTGGACGTCAAGCGCATCGTCAACGAACCGACGGCGGCTTCGCTCGCCTACGGCCTCGACAAGAAGAAAAACGAGAAGATCGCGGTCTACGACTTCGGCGGCGGCACGTTCGATATCTCCGTTCTCGACATCGGCGACGGCGTATTCGAAGTGAAGGCCACCAACGGCGACACGCACCTCGGCGGCGACGACCTCGACCAGGCGATCATGAAGTGGATGATCGAGGATTTTAAGGCCCAGCAGGGCATCGACCTCGGAAACGACATGATGGCGCTCCAGCGTCTCAAGGAAGAGGCCGAGAAGGCGAAGTGCGCGCTTTCGAGCGCGACGAGCTACGATATCAACTTGCCGTTCATCACCGCGGACGCGACCGGACCTAAGCACCTCACGGCTTCGCTCACCAAGCAGAAGCTGGAGACGCTGACGATGGATCTCGTCAACCGCACCGCCGATCCTTGCCGCAAGTGCATGAGCGACGCGGGGCTTTCCACGGTCGACGAGGTCGTGCTCGTCGGCGGCCAGACGCGCATGCCGCTCATTCAGGAGAAGGCGAAGAGCCTCTTCAACAAGGAACCGCACAAGGGAGTTAACCCCGACGAAGTCGTTGCGATGGGCGCGGCGATTCAGGGCGGCATTCTCAAGGGCGAGGTGAAGGATGTGCTCCTCTTGGACGTCACGCCTCTCACCCTCGGCATCGAAACGCTGGGCGGCGTGCTCACTCCGCTCATCGAGCGCAACACCACGATCCCGACCAAGAAGAGCCAGGTCTTCTCGACGGCGGCGGACAACCAGCCGGCGGTGACGATCGCAGTCTTCCAGGGCGACCGCAAGATGGCGCGCGACAACAAGAGCCTCGGCAACTTCAACCTCGACGGCATTCCGCCGGCGCCGCGCGGCGTTCCGCAGATCGAAGTCACCTTCGACATCGACGCGAACGGAATCCTCAACGTCTCGGCGAAGGATCTCGGCACCCAGAAGGAGCAGAAGATCACGATTACCGCTGCGGGCGGACTCTCGAAGGAGGAGATCGAGAAGATGCGCAAGGACGCCGAAGCCCACGCGGCCGAGGACGAAAAGCGCCACGAGGAAGTCGAGGCCCGCAACAAGGCCGACGGACTCGCGTTCCAAGTCGAGAAGACCTTGAAGGACTCGGGCGATAAAATCGCCGCCGACAAGAAAAAGCCGGTCGAGGACGCGCTCAAGGCGCTCAAGGACGAGCTCGCCAAGAACCCGCCCGCGCCGATCGCCGACATCAAGGCGAAGGAAGAGGCGCTGATGAAGGCGATGGAGCCGGTGGCCCAGGAAATGTACGCTTCCGCGCAGGCGGCGCAACAGGCGCAGCAGGCGGCGGGCGGCGCCAAGGGTGGCGAAGCTCCGGCGGCCGACCAGCCGAAGAAGGAGAAGGGCGGCGATGACGTCGTCGACGCCGACTTCACTATGAAATAAGTTGCAACTGAAAAACCAATAAGGAGACAAGGCAAATGAAAATCAGACCTCTGGGCGATCGCGTGCTCGTGGAGCCCATCGAAGAAAAGGAACAGACCGTCGGCGGAATCATCATTCCCGACTCGGCGAAGGAAAAGCCCATGCAGGGCAAGGTCATCGCCGTCGGCAAGAAGACCGACAAGGACGGCAAGGAACTGAAGTTCGACGTCAAGGCGGGCGACACGGTGCTCCTGCCGAAGTACGGCGGAACCGAAGTCAAACTCAACGACAAGAAGCTTCAACTCGTGCGCGAGGAGGATCTCCTCGGCGTTATCGAAAAGTAAGAAAGGAACTTAAATCATGGCCAAGCAAATCAAGTTCGACGCCGACGCCCGGCAGAAGATTCTCGCCGGCGTGGAGAAACTCTCGTCCGCCGTTACCTCGACCCTTGGGCCGAGCGGACGCAACGTCATTCTCGACAAGAAGTTCGGCTCGCCCCAGATCACCAAGGACGGCGTTACCGTAGCCAAGGAGATCGAGCTTCCCGACCCGTTCGAGAACATGGGCGCGCAGATGGTGAAGGAAGTCGCCTCGAAGACGAACGACGTCGCGGGCGACGGCACGACCACGGCGACGCTGCTCGCCGAGTCGATCTATCGCGAAGGGCTCAAGAACCTCACCGCCGGCGCGAACGGCATGGCGCTCAAGCGCGGCATCGACAAGGCGACCGCTGCGGTCGTCGAGGCGATCGCCAAGCTCTCCAAGAAGGTGAAGAGCGCCGACGAAATCGCGCAGGTCGCGACCTTGTCGGCGAACGGCGACGAGGAAATCGGCAAGATGATCTCCGAGGCGATGGACAAGGTCGGCAAGGAAGGCACGATCACCGTCGAAGAGGCGAAGACCCTCGAAAGCTCGCTCGACGTCGTCGAGGGTATGCAGTTCGACAAGGGGTATCTCTCGCCGTACTTCGTTACCAATCCCGAGGCGATGGAGTGCGAACTCGAAAATCCCTTCGTTCTCCTCTTCGAGAAGAAGATCACCAATCTCCAGGACTTGCTCCCGCTCTTGCAGGCGGTCGCGAAGACCGGCCGTCCGCTCATGATCATCGCCGAGGACGTCGAGGGCGAAGCGCTCGCGACCTTGGTCGTGAACAAGCTCCGTGGCACCTTCCAGGTTTGCGCGGTCAAGGCGCCGGGCTTCGGCGATCGTCGGAAGGCGATTCTCGAGGACATCGCGATTCTGACCGGCGGTCGGCTCATCAGCGAGGACATCGGCGTCAAGCTCGAATCGGTCCAGCTCACCGATCTCGGTCGCGCGAAGAAGGTGGTCGTCGACAAGGACAACACCACGATCGTCGAAGGTCTCGGCAAGAAGGCCGACATCGACGCGCGCGTCGCCGTCATCAAGAAGCAGATCGAGGAAACCACTTCCGATTACGATCGCGAGAAGCTGCAGGAGCGTCTCGCCAAGCTCGCCGGCGGCGTAGCCCTCATCAAGGTCGGCGCGGCCACCGAGGCGGCGATGAAGGAGAAGAAGGATCGCGTCGACGACGCCTTGCACGCGACTCGCGCGGCCGTTGAAGAGGGCATCGTCCCCGGCGGCGGCGTCGCCTATCTCCGCGCTCAGAAGGCTGTCGAGGCCCTCAAGCTCGAAGGCGACGAGAAGGTCGGCGCGGCGATCATCGCCCGTGCGATCGAAGCTCCGCTCCGGAAGCTCGTCAACAACGCGGGTCAGGAAGCCGCGCTCGTCATCGCCAACGTCAAGAAGGCGACGGGCACGAACGGCTACAACGTCCGCACCGGCGAGTACTGCGACCTCCTGAAGGCCGGTGTCGTCGATCCGGCGAAGGTCACGCGCAGCGCCCTCCAGAACGCGGCGTCCATCGCGGGCCTCCTCCTCACGACC
>JAZQOS010000072.1:0-2624 GCA_045627925.1 Kiritimatiellia bacterium
TCTTCATGGCGCAGAAGCACTTCTTGCCGAGATCCTTGAGCGAAGCCCCGAAGAGATAGACCCGCTTATCGTCAATGAAGAGGTAGCGGTCGTGCAAGTTCTTGGATGTCCTGACCGTGTGCCCGCCGTATTGCGCGTTGAACGTCGCGATGTCACTGGGGGCGAGCTTGTTGCCGCGCGGCGTTGTGACAAGTTCGACGGTTACGCCCTTCGCCTTCTTCGACAGGAGTTCAAGCGTCACGATATCCACCCAGTTGTCGATGAGCAGAATCGACTTCTTCGCCGAGAGGATGTGCTTTGCCGCGAAGACATGCGCGTCAAAGACCTGTCCGTTGTAAAACACCCCCTGCCCGGGCGGCTGGCTTGTCTGCACAAAGAAATCGACCTTCTCCTTGAGGTCGATAATATCCGCGTCGTGTTTCGCGAAACGCCGGTCCATCTTGTCCTCAAGCTGGTTCATCCGAGCGTTGAAGGCATAACCGCGAAGGAGATATTCCTTCAGCACGGAACTCGCCCAACGCCGAAATTGCGTGGCCTCGCGGCTGTTCACACGATACCCGACGGCGAGGATTGCATCGAGGTTGTAATACGCCGTCCGATACTGCTGCGAACCGTCATGCCCCATATGTTCCAAAATGGAACATGTGCCGTCCTTCTCCAGCTCCCCGGTTTTGTAAATGTTCGCGAGGTGCTTTGTAATCGCCGGACGCTTCGTGCCGAACAGCTCGGCAATCTGCGCCTGTGTCAGCCAAACGCTCTCATCCAAGACGCGGACTTCCAGCCGCATCACCTCGTCCGGCTGATAGACGACGATCTCGTTCTTCCTCTCGGGCTTCATCAGAGCCGTCTTTGTCTTGCATTTCGCTTTCATCGCTTTACTTCTCCTTCACCGCCGCGGCGTAGAGGTCGAAGAGGTAGGCGACACGCTCGGCGTCGTTCGCGAACTTCTTGCCGTAGGGCTTATCCACAAGCGCATCAAGGTGCTGGTGGGCCTTCAGGAGATCGGGCGGCATCTTCAACGGGTCGTAAAGCATCGCCAGGGTGCAGCGCGGATCGGCGTCAAGATACCGCTTGCGCACGTCGAGAATCGTCTGCGCGGCGGCGGAGATCGAATCAACTCCGACGGTTGGCAAATCGGGCTTCACTACCGTTTCGCCCCCGCTCCGCGCTTTCAAACCACCTTCCTTTTGCGAAGCGTTAGCGGAGTTTCGGATAGAATCGGAGTTGTCAAAACACGGCCAGATGAAGGTGTTGTACACGAGGTCGCGGGAATAGCGGTAGTCGCTTTTCATCCGCCCCGCGAACGCCCGCATCCACGCCATGTGCATGCGCGAGGTGAGGACGCCGAAGTGGTAGAGCGTCGCGTCCGGCACGATGAACGCGAGATCGGTGACAATCGTATTCCCGTCGATGAATCCCATCGGCACGTAGTCGCGTCTCTCCGAGGACACCTTCGGTATGATGATCGCCGACTTCGGGTTGTTCGTCTGGTCGAACAAGGTCGGCCTGACGGCAAGCGCACGGGTCGCGGCGCGTTTGCAGGAAAGGCGAAACTCGCGGCACTTGGCGACGCGCTCCATCACAAGCGGCATTTCATCCAACAAGACGGGCGAGACGTCCTTCAGCCACAGGCAATAGCGCGGCAGACGGTTGATGTATTCCTTCGAGCCCGTCAGCGCCTTGATGACGCATTTCGCCTTGGGTTCGCGGGCAAGGAAGTCCTCGTAGTCCGCCGCCTCGATGATGAGGTTGCCGCCGTCAAGCGGCATGTTGCCGATCGTCGCCTTCGGCACGTCGGGCTGCGGATGGCGGGAAAGTCCGAAGTCGAGGACGTCGGGCCCGTCAAGGAGATAGCCGTTGATGCGCTTCGCCTCAACAATGCTCCCATCGGCATTGTAAATGACTTTGCGCCCTCCTTGCGCCCTCTCTGCGGCTAAACCACGAGCGTGAAACCCGATGATGACGCATTGGACGGCGGCGACGCCTTTCGCCTCGTTGCGCCACTTGAACGTGCGGTATGCGAAGTCAATCTCCGCGTCCATGCGCCTCCAGATCGGGGCGACCTGTTCGCCCTGCGTAATTGAATTGGTCGAGACGAACGCGCAGCGGGTGTCCGTCCCCTGCATGAGGTCGTTCGCCTTCGCGTACCAACAGGCGACATAATCGACGTCCTTGTAGTCAAAGAACATCGAGACCTCGCGCTGCTGCTCGTCAGACTTCTTCGACCGCCCGGAGAACGGCGGATTGCCCATGATGTAGTCGAACGGTTTCGAGCCCCCCTTGACCGCTTCGACGAATTTTAGTATTCTACTCTCATCGCTCGGGTCGAGATGCTGTTTCTTCGAGATGGCATCAGCTATTCCCCGAGCGAAATTCTTTTCCACGGAAATCGCCTCAACGGAGTACGTCGCCAAAGAATCTTCTGACGAATAGGCCTTCGGGGTGATCTTGGCGACATATGTAACGCCTCCAAGCACAAAGGGGCAGCCATGCTTGGCATAGTGGTCGATGTCCTCTGAACCGTTGCGCGGTTTCTCGTTCCAGAGCGAAACGGACTTTTCGCACAATCGCTCAATGTTCGCAACGGCCGCCCAATGGACCTTCCGATCGACGGATTGGTCGCG
>JAZQOS010000073.1:0-52654 GCA_045627925.1 Kiritimatiellia bacterium
TCGTCAAGTCTGACGGCACCACCGTCTCGCATCGCATCTACTGCGTGCAGTAGTTGTAGTTGAAGTTGAAGATGAACAGTGGAATTTTCCTTTGTTCGACTTCGACTTCAACGAAAAGGAGCGGAGGTAACCCCTCCGCTCCTTTTTTTGCGACGTATCGCTTCAGCCCGATAGCGGGCGCAACTGCCACCCGTGATGTCGCGCACCAGTGCCAGTTGCGGAACGAGAAGTCGATACAGTCGTTTCGGGCGCGTAAAGATTGACCCTCAATATATTTCGCTGGAAACGTATTTTGCAGAGTGGTCAATCTTTGCGAGCGCGGAGATTCATGAGTTAAGCGCGTTGACCGAAACGACTTATCGCCTTCTCGTTTCTCGCCGGGCAAAAGAATTTGCGCCAACACGTTATTTGTCAAACCGTTTTACGAATTTTATCTTTGCGTTTGGAAATTTACTTACAAACAAACCAATGTCGCCTTTACACCCAATCTTAACCGTAACTTCTTTATTTAAAGGAGCTTCGTCCGGTATGGTTATATTAAAATAACTATACCGATAATAGTGTTTGCCGTTTTCCCATGTGTAAAAAATTCGTGCGTCATTACTCGATTTTGACAATACACACTTATTGTTATCAACTATTTGTAATTCAAGCTCAAGATTGCATTTGTCTTCATTGTTTGAATCAATGTTCGTAATGCACAATTCATAGCGTCCAGAATATTTAAGCACGCAATTCTTTTTTATCTCCCCAACAACATCACTATCTATTATAGGAATGTAATAATCATCTGGAGGGCAAAAATATAAAATAGCGCTTACTATTGGTATTTTACTTAACGTGTTGTAAAAAAAGGCATCGTTCGTAAATAACAACCTGCCCAATGCTGTCACAGTAATTAAGAAAATAACTATAATATAAATAGAAAATTTGCTATTCATCCATTACAAGCCCCAAATATCGTTATATTTTTTAACAATTTCTTTTGGTATCGGCGCCCCTCTTACCTTTAGCAATACCACCTCTACCGAGAGACTGTCGCTATCCATCCAAGGAAACATGAGGCATTGCACCCCTCTCTCCGACAATGAAACATTATTTAGTTTAGCCATAAATCGGCACTTTCCCAAATATTCTTCAAGCGACTCAATTGACGAAAAGTCTTCTACTCCTATTTCAACACAAACTTTTATGTATGGTTCGTTATATCTATCGCATTTAGCAACGCAAGCATAATGACTACGAACTGAATCAAAAGGCACCACTCCAAATCGTTTCATATCAAAAGGCCCATGCGAATCAAATTCGGAAGATAAACATATTCCATGTCGGAAATACTTATTATGCTCTATGTATACGTTACAAACCATCGTCTCGCGAATATCGAAAATATCTCGTTTAGACGAAGCTATATCAACTCTCCATCCGCCAGCGGCATTCGAACAGGATATTTCATCATTCACCACAAAGCATTCGGTCGTAGAGCACCCCGTTACAACCAAGGGAACAACTACAAACATTGCCGAAAATACTATGATTATCTTTCCAATCCTCACATGACCCTCCACAATATCTTTTTATCAAATAGCATAACATCTACTTCGTTCTGTGCGCCGACAAAACGGTCAATTTTTCGTCGTCTTTAAAAACAACATAGGCACCGCCGCCAACGACATCCGCACATAAATGACCAAATTTTACAACCCATACCCATTCTCCGCCTTGCATATGATTCTGTTCACTCTCTAACGCATACCACTTTGTGTGCTCAAATGTATCCCATTTCGTATACTCAATTTGATACATCACAACATAATCTTTTGCCTTACCTCGAATGTATAATTTATCCACCTGAAGATATGCATTGCTGATAATATTTGTCAATATTGGATTATAGTTAGTATTTTCTAACTGCCGACAATTACAGACCGTAGCTCCTTCTGGAAAAGCCGAAAAGGAAAACAATACAATCATTACAAAGAACATAATTATTAAACGCATAATCACAACTCTCCTAAATTAATTACCAAACCTCTTTGTATTTTGCAGGGACAAGCATCACTACCGCTCACTCAGGCGAGATACATTTTTCCTTATCGGATAACTTCGTAAACGCATCCGCAAATTCACATTCGTATGCCGCCGGGACAAACACATCCATCTTAACAATATATTCCCCTGTGGCGTTTTCACAAAATAAAATAAAATATGTTCCGCCCTCCACGCGGCTTATGATTTCAATGCACTTATCGTGTTTGCGAGCAAATTCGGCATCTTCCTTTAAGCACATTTGTTCCGCATCAGAAATTTCAATCCACTTCCCTCCAAGTTCTTCCTTAAGTGAGAGATATGTATTCCCGTAAAAACTACCAATCGTAATATTTGCGGGATCGGCGTAAAGCAAATGATTTACTTTCATTTCTCCGCCACCCGCTATCGACAAACCATCATTTTTGCATCCATTGCTCCAATTAGCATCTATGTGGTTAATGCAATACGAACACTGATCAGCATTGATCAAGGAATTATACAATGTAACAACAAGATTTGTTGATGACATAGATGGTAAGTCAACTTGATAAATGTCAGGATATACTTCTACAAATTTATCTTGCCTACAAAGAACATTTTTGCCATCTTCATCGCAAAACTCAGCATCATACAATGCATTTTCTACACTGCTTATATCAAATCTAATTGAATCGGCATACAAATTACGCACTTCGCAATTAAGGTTAACAAACCCTTGATTATCGTGCGATGCAACATCTAATATGCGAATTTCCAATCCGCTTTCATTTACACACCCCGTTACAACCGATAGCACCAAGAACAGCGCAGAAATAAAAATTCTGTACATATTTATGACTTTTTAAAGGTGTGACCCCGAAACATCACTTTCATTGTCGATAACGCAACCATACAAAATCCAAATTGGTATTTGCTCAAAAAACATACGCAATCATTTTCTAACAAAACTGAGAGTGTTCCATCGCGCACACAACCGTTATATAACGTTTACCCTACACCCCTGGCACTCTTCACCCGCACCTCGGCGGCAACCGAATCGTCAGCCGTTTAGCAAGCCCGCGTAGCCACGCTATTATCCGATCATTCCGCCGTTCACGCTAATGACCTGGCCGGTAACGTAAGCCGACTCGTCGCTCGCAAGCCAGGCGACCGCCTTGGCGATGTCCTCGGCGGTGCCGAAGCGCTTAAGGGGAATCGTCTCCATGTACGCTTTCTTTACCTCCTCCGGGAGTACATCCGTCATCTTCGACTGGATGAAGCCCGGCGCGACCGCATTACAACGAACATTGCGCGAGCCGAGCTCCTTCGCCGTCGTCTTGGTAAGCGCGATAACGCCGCCCTTGGACGCGGTGTAGTTCGCCTGACCCGCATTGCCGATAATGCCGACGACCGAGGCGATGTTGATGATCGAGCCGCCAAGTTGCGCGCCGTCCGCGCCCTTGTTCTTCATCATCGGCCGCGAAACCGCGCGCGTGAAGAGAAACGTTCCCTTGAGGTTAACGTTCAAAACCGCGTCCCAGTCCTCGTCGCTCATCCGCATCAAGAGCCCGTCCTTGGTAATGCCGGCGTTATTGACCATAATGTCGATCTTGCCGAAATCGGCGAGTACCGCCTTTACGCAAGCATCCACTTCGGCGGAATTGGCGACGTTAACGCCGTAGGCCTTCGCCTTCACTTGAAGCGCCTCAAGCGCCTTCACCGTCTCCTCGCACCACTCGGCCTTGAGATCGCAAACCGCCACCTCCGCGCCTTCCGACGCGAGCTTTTTCGCAATCGCCGCCCCGATGCCGCGCGCAGCTCCCGTCACAATCGCCGTCTTACCCTTCAAGTTCGCCATTTTTCAGAGCCCTCCTACGGTAGTTTCCAAACTCGCCAAATCCGATACGTTGAACGTCGTCAGCGCGGGATCGATCTTCTTAATGAGTCCCGAAAGCACCTTGCCGGGGCCGAACTCGACGAAAGTCGTCGCCCCGAGCGCCTTCGCCGCCTCGACGTCCGCCGCCCAGTTGGTCGTTCCCGTGACTTGCTCGAGCATCATCGCCTTGATCGCGCCGGGATCGGAGTCGTGCGGACGACCGGTTACGTTGGAGAGAACCGGGAACGCTGGCGACTTGAAGACGATTTCGTCCAAAATCGGCGCAAGCTTCTCGCGCGCCGGCGCCATGAACGCGGAGTGGAACGCTCCCGCCGTCGCGAGCGGAATCGCCCGCTTGATCCCGAGCTCCTTGGCAATCGTCGCCGCGCTCGCGATCGCGTCCTTCGAGCCGGAAAGCACTTGCTGCGCCGCCGAGTTGATGTTCGCTACCGTACAACCGGACTTCTCGCAAAGCGTTTTCAATTGATCGGGAGTCGCGCCCACGATCGCAATCATCCCTGAAGGCGTCTTTTCGCACGCCTCCTGCATAAACCGACCGCGCGCTTCCAAGACCTTCAACGTCGAATCGAAGTCGAGCACTCCGGCCGCGCACAACGCGCCCCACTCGCCGAGCGACAAGCCCGCCGCGCAACCGAACTCCACCGCCTTTTTCTTCTTGAGCGCCAAGTAGGCCGCGTAGGAAGTCACGAATATCGCGGGTTGGCAGACGTTCGACTTGGTAAGCTCCTCGGCGGGACCTTCGAAGCAAATCTTCTTAAGGTCGAAGCCAAGTACCGCATTTGCCTTGTCGAACAGCGCCATCAACTCGCCATCGGCCTCGGCGAAGTCCTTACCCATGCCGGGGACCTGCGCCCCTTGTCCGGCGAATATGCAACAGTTTTTCATAACGTTTGGATTATACCATAAATCCGTGCAATGGTGAAGATTCCCGATTGTGCACCTGCGAACGGTAAAGCGCCCAACCGTTGTTGAGCCAAAAGGCGATTCCGCAAACCCACATCGCCGGCACGAGCAGCTCGTGGTTGCCGGAGATTTCCGCGACCATCACGATTGCGGTCATCGGCGTACGGATCGCCGACGCGAGAAATCCCGCCATTCCGACGAGCGCGAACGCGGCGGGATGAATCCCGACCGAAGCGGGCAAAATCTTCGCGAAAAAGAGCCCGATCGCCGCTCCGAGCGAACCGCCGCAAACAATCGCCGGCGCGAAAACGCCGCCCGAACCGCCCGAGCCGACGGTAAAGGAAGTCGCAATCGCCTTCATGAAGAAGAACGCGAAAAAGCCCGCGATCGTAAGCGGCCCGAAGTTCTCGAAGAGCTCGCTCTGCCCCGCCGTGAACGCCGCCTGAATAAGCGGATAGCTCGTTCCCAAGACATCGGGGAAGAAAAACCCGATCAAGCCGGTTACGAGCGCGCCAATGACCACCTTCGCCCAAGCGGGCGACTTCATTTCGGCGAAACGCGATTCGACGAGCCGAAAGAAGGTAATGTAGAACCTCACGCCGAAGGCAATCGCGAACGCCAGGATGAAATACGGCAAAAGCCGAATTCCCGAATCGAAGACGAGATCCGGCGGCATCGCAAAGAGCGGCTGCCAACCGAAGAAATAGGCATAGACCGTATAGGAAATCGCCGAGGCAATGAAACAGGGAATCGCCGTCTCGTATTCGATGTCGCTCGAAGAATAGAAGATTTCGAAGCCGAAAATCGCGCCCGCGAGCGGAGCTTGGAAAAGCGCGGCGATACCCGCCGACAAACCCGCCGCCATCAGAATGCGACGCGCACGGACGGTTAAATTCAAATAGCGGGCGATGACGCTGCCGACCGCGGAACCGACGAGCGTTATCGGTCCTTCGTAACCGGCGCTGCCGCCGGAGGCGACGGTAAGCACCGAAGCGACCGACTTTACCGGTATGACCGCGCCCGGAACGTAACCGTCGCCCTGGTGATACGCCCTGATCGCGCTATCCGTACCGCGCGCATGCTCCACGACGGAAAAACGACGAATCAGCAAGTACCCGAGCAGCGCACCCGCCGCCGGCAGGAACAAAAGCGCGTAGCGATGGGGATCCGAAAGCGCCTCGCGGGAAAAGAATTGGACGATCGCCTCGCCGTCGGGAAGACGGGAGAGCGCGTGATGGTTACCGATTCCCTCCAGAAGCGTCTTGCGACCGAGTTCCAGAAGATATCGAAAGCCGACGACGACCAAGCCGACCGCGAGTCCTACCAGCATCGACTCGCCAAAGTATTTTCCGGTTCGAAACGAAAGCCCTTTTCCGGCGAAGAGAAACTTCCGCCCGATCTTGGAAAACGCGCCCACCTCGCCTTAGAAATCGACCACCATTCCGCGAGCGACCTTGTGCGCCGTCGACTCGCCGACGAGCGCCTGCAAAACGACGAGCGCGAAAATCGTCGCCGAACCCGGCGCCTGACCGGTGATGATTCCCTCGTGTTCCACCACCGGCTGGTTTACCCATTGGCAGGGAAGCTCCAACTGGCAGGTGGGATAGCAAGTCACGTGGTAGTTGTCGAGCAAGACTCCCGCGTCGGCGAACACCAACGGGGCCGCGCAAATCGCCGCCAACAACCGACCGTCGGCGCGCTGGCGGACGATGCGTCCGATCAGGCGTTCCGAGGCGCGCAACTTTTCGGTTCCCGGACCGCCGGGCAGCACGATGGCGGCGTATTCGTCATCCGCGACGTCATTGAAAAGCGCATCCGCCTTCATCTCGACGCCGTGTGCGCTGTCGACGGCGAGCTTGTCGCCAATCGCCGCCGTCACCACTTCCACGCCGCCTCGACGCAAAACGTCGACAATCGTAATCGCTTCGACGTCCTCGAAGCCCTCGGCCAACGGAACAAGTACTTTCGCCATCGTCGCCCCCGTTCGGTTTAGATAAGGTTCTTCGCCTCGTTGCACTTGATCTTGCGACCCATGATTTCATGGTCGTTCAAGGCCGCGCAGGCCTTTTCCGCCTCCGGACGATTCGGCATCTGCACGAACGCGAAGCCCTTGGACTTGCCGTTGAAGCGGTTCATCACGAGCCGAACCGACTTCACCTCGCCGAACTTGACGAATTCGTTGCGGATCTGCTCCTCGGTCATATCGTAGCTGAGATTGCCGACGTAAAGCTCGACCGAGCCGTCCGCCGGAGCGGGATGGGGTTTGCGCTTCTCGAAGGGCTTCTCGCCGCGCTTCGTAGCCGGCTTCTTGACGCCGCCGCACTTCGCCTTGCACCCGCAAAGCTTGCACATAAGGCACATGACTATCGCACCGAGCACGAAAGCGACGACGGCGATCAGAATCGCGCCCGCGTTCGGCTCCTTGAGAAGATTGATTGCACTGTTAATGTAGTTCATTTCGGTTATTCCTTGATTTTAGCTGTTTCGGTAATCTCCGAGCGACTTCATGCGGCTCGGATGGCGCAGTTTGCGAAGCGCCTTCGCTTCGATCTGACGAATGCGTTCGCGCGTGACGTTAAAAAGCCGCCCCACTTCCTCAAGGGTACGACTGTACCCGTCGGAAAGCCCGAAGCGGAAATCGACGACCTGGCGCTCGCGATCGGTCAGAGTGTTGAGAATATCCCGGAGACGCTCCTTCAGAAGATGCCCTTCGGTTACTTCGAAGGGATTTTCACTGGAAAGATCCGGTATGAAATCGCCGTAGTGGGCGTCGTCGTTGTCTCCGACTTTGGACTGCAGCGATATCGGTTGCTGGGCCATGCGCTTGACGGCGCGCACTTGATCGACGGCCATGCCCATCTCCTTTGCGAGCTCCTTCTCCTCGGGTTCCCGACCGAGCTTCTGGATAAGCCGCTTCTGGATGCGCATCAGCTTGTTGATCGTCTCGATCATGTGCACCGGAATGCGAATCGTCCGGCCTTGGTCGGCGATCGCACGGGTGGCCGCCTGGCGAATCCACCAAGTGGCGTAGGTCGAGAACTTGTAGCCCCGTTTGTATTCGAACTTCTCCACCGCCTTCATGAGTCCGGTGTTCCCCTCCTGGATGAGATCGAGGAAGCTGAGACCGCGATTCATGTACTTCTTGACGATGGAGATGACGAGGCGAAGGTTCGCCTCGACCATCTTGGTGCGGGCGGCCTGACCCGCCTTGAGCACCTTTCGCAGTTCGGCGAAGGTGGTGACGAACTCCTCGCCGGGCATTCCGAAAACCGCTTCCAGCTTGGCCATCCGCTCGTTGACGAGCTTCAGGTCGCGGTCGCGCTTCTGGGAAGGCCTCAAGGTCAGAAGCTGGGCGTGCTTGGCGACGAGCGAACGATACGGCAGGTAAATCCGCTCGTCCGCGTCGGCGCAAAGCGACTCCAGCACCTTTTGCTTGAAACTCAAATCCTTGAAAAGCTTCTTCATCGCCTGCCGCGCGTTGGCGAGACCCTTTTCCGCTCCGCGAAGCGCGGCGGGCGAGGGCTTCTTCTGCTTGATGATCGAGAGGTACTTGGAGCTCGCCTCCTTGAACCGCTTTTCGGTTTCGCGAATCTCCTTGCGCAGCTTCGGAATGATCGTCATGTAGGCGTCGCGATTGTCGTCGAACTTGTCGGTGACGATGCGATCGAAACGCTCGCCCTGGCCCTCGAGCTTGTCCAGAAGTCGCGAATACATCGACGGCGCGAAGAGAAACCGGTTGAACATGTCGCGCACCCGGGTCTCGGCGTCCTCGATCGTGGAGCAGATGGAGACTTCCTCGTCGCGCGACAGAAGCTCGACCTGTCCCATCTGATGCAAATACATGCGAATCGGATCCTCGATAAGCTCCGTCGCCTTCGACTTGGGATCGGTGGATTTCGCGTTTTTCGCCTCGATGTATTTCTTGACGTCCTCTTCGCGAATCACCTGAACGCCCAACGCCTCGAGAATCTTGAGATACTTGTCGGACTGAATCGCATCGACGATGTTCGAGGGCAGAATTTGGTTGAGTTCCTCGTAGGTGATGTATCCGCCGTTGGCTTCGCTCCGCCGCTTCACGTCCTGAATGACGTCGTTAAGCTCGGTTTCGCGCAGAATGGACATTCCCTCCATCGAAGGCAAAACCGATTCCGCGTCCGCGTCCACCGCGTTCGCCGCCACCGATGGCAGCGGTTGGACGACCTCGCCGTCCTCTTCGCTCGCGGACGCCAACTTCGCCTCGGAATTTTCGACTTCGCGAACCAGTTTCTCGGTATCGAGATGCGCAGCCTCCATTACCTCTTCATCATCCGGCGGCAAATCGTCTCCAAGCTCGTCCGTACGCGCCTTGACCGTCTTCTTCGCGGTCTTCTTCACGACCTTCTTGTCCACCGGCTTCTTGGCCATCGACTTCTTGGTCGCCTTTTTCGTCTGCTTGACTTTCGCCATAAACTCTCCAGTATATAACCCACCCACTTGCACTTTGTCAAGTGTTTTGTGAATTATAGCATATTTCAGGCGCGAACGGCGGAAATTTCTTTATTTCCCGTAAGTACCATTACGAGCCGATCCACCCCAAGCGCGATGCCAGCCGCACTTCCGATTTGCGGCAAGCAATCGATAAATTCGCAATCTATGGGATAATCCGCTTCTTTTAGCAATTTACGCGCCGCTTTGGCTTTATCAAAACGATGCTTTTGTTCGACGCGGTCGCAAAGTTCGGTGAACGCATTGGCAAGCTCCATCCCGTCGAAATAGAACTCCCACCGCTCGGCCACATCGCCTCTCGATAGCGCGAGCGAGGCCGCTTCGAGCGGATAATCCGTCAAGAACACTCCGCCGCCCAATTCTTTAATGGCGGGTTCGATCTTGGTCGCCATATCAAAATCGAATCGATCTTGATCCCAACTCGTCCACGGATCCCAGTTGGCGTACTTGCGATACGCCTCGCGTACGGTCAGGGTCGCAAATTTCTCCGTCGCGAACTTTTCGAAAGTCCCGAGCAATTTTACGAGATCGTCCTTGATATCCAGATACGTCGCATTTTTTCGATACCATTCGAGCATCGTAAACTCGGGATTGTGCCGCGCGCCCTTCTCGCCATCGCGAAAGCACGGCCCGATTTGGTATATCTTCTCCATCCCCGCCGCCAGCAGTTTTTTCATCTGCAATTCCGGCGAAGCGCGCAAATATCCGCCACCGACCACCTCCGGGCAATCGATGTGCTCCTCGGGCGCGGGCGCGGCGATGCGCACCGCCGTCTCCACTTCGACGAACTCGCGTTCGTCGAAAAAGCGCCTTATTTGCCGCACGATGGCGGCTCGCTCTTCAAGCGTACGCTTCAAGGTACTTCGCGAGAAGCGGTTTGAGCCGCGTCTCCAACCACGGAACGACGTGCCAATAATCACGGAGCGAGAGGTATTCGCCGACCGCTCCCGCCTGCCCGCGCGCGGCCCCGGCTTCGCACTTGAGCATGATGTTGCGCGCGGTCGCCTCGTGGGAAACGAATTCGATAACCCGAACCTTGTAACCGAGAATGCGGAGAATCATCGCCCGAAACACATCGGTCAAGATGTCGCAAAGCCGTTCTCGCAAAATCGACTGGCGCATGAGCCCCGAAAACGCACCCTTGTCGTCGAGCGTCTTCTGGAGTTCGTGCTGGCAACAGGGCGCGGAAAGGATATAGCGCGACTTCAACTCCACGCCCCTCGCCAGCGCCTCGTCGGTCGCCGTGTCGCAAGCGTGAAGCGAAACCACCATATCCGCCTTTTCGAGCTTCACCGTTTCGAGATCGCCCTCGACGAATTCGACCTTGCCCGCGACGTCCAGCCCCTCCGCCGTCTTGCGCGCAGACTCGATCACATCCCTTCTCCGATCGACGCCGAGAACCTTTACGTTCGGGAACTTCAGCGCTTCCGTGAGATAAAAATAGAGGGCGATCGTAAGATACGCCTTACCGCAACCGCAATCGACGACGGTGAACTCGCCTTCCGGTTTTTCGGTTAGCGTCTCCTTGACGACTTTCAAAAACTCGTTCACCTGATCGTACTTGCCGCGCATCGACGCCTTGATCGCGCCCTCGCCGTCGGCAATGCCGATTGCGCCGAGCATCGCCGCCGAATCGAAGGCGTTGAGCGGCAGATTCTTCACCCGATCGTGGGGCTGAAGACGCACCTCGCGATTCATCGTCGCCGAACGCGAAGCGAGGACATGGCCCTTTTTCGTGACTCGAACGTGCAAATCGCCGCTCGCGGTCATGAGGTGCAGCTCGCGCGCGCCCTTCTGTGCGATGATCTCCTCCAACCCCTCCGCCGCGCCGCGTTCGTCGAAGTTCCTGACCGTGACCCTGCCTTCGTCGGTCATCTCGGCCTGATAACGCTTCTCGCCGCCGAGCGCGACCGGTCGCATCGCGATCTTGAAGAACTTCCCGTTTCGACGAACGGTCTGGACGATCTTCATAAAACCCTCGCCGAACACCTTGGCGCGGATTTCCGAGGCGAGCGACTCGTCGAGCTCGAACTTATCCATGACGACGCATCTGCCGGGTGATCGGCGGATCGATGATTTCATCGGGAACGAGCGCCTTGCGCTCTTCGGCGGCGGCACGACGGATGAAATACATCTGGACAATCGAAAAGACGTTGGAAAGGAACCAGTAGAGCGAAAGCGCCGACGGGAACGAGTAGAACATGACGAGCATCATAATCGGCATGAATACCATCATCATCTTCTGCTGGTTCTTGTCACCGGTCGAGGGCGTGAACGCGCTTTGAAGCCCCGTCGTCACCGCCATCAGAATCGGCAGGAGGTTAAGCCCGCCGAACGGGAACCAGCTCGCGAACAGCCCCTCCGGCTCCGAAAGGTCGGCGATCCAGAGGAACGGCGCGTAACGAAGTTCGACCGCGCTGCGAAGAACGTTGAATAGCGCGATGAAGACGGGGATTTGGATGAGCATCGGCAGGCACGAACTCATGGGGTTCACCTTCTCCGCCTTGTAAAGCGCCCACGTCTCCTGTTGCAAACGCTGGGGATTGTCCTTGAACTTCGCTTGTATCGCCTTCATCTTCGGCTGCAATTCCTGCATCTTCTTCATTCCGACCGTCGACTTGTGCGTGAGCGGCCAAAAGAGAACGCGCACGAGGATCGTCAGGAGGATGATCGCGACGCCGAAGTTCGGGATCCAACCGTGGAAGAGATTGAGCACCCACACAAGCGGATAGCAGAGCCACCGCCACATGCCGAACTCCATCACGTCCTTCATCCCGAGGTCCCAGAGGAGCGACTGCTTCTTCGGTCCCACGAAAAACGTCGTCGTGCGCGTCTTGGGGGTCGAGTGGAAATAAACCTCGCCTTGAATGCTCCGAGGACGATAATTGGCCGCGCCCGTATCGCGCGACACTTTAACCGCGAACCCGGCGTTCTCCTCGCTCGAGGAAGCCATCGCAACCACGAAAAAGCGATTCTTCATCGCCACGTACTTCTGCGCTCCCGGATAGCTCGCCTCCGAAATCTCCGGCATTCCCGCCGCCGACTTCGACCCGCTGCATCCGCCCGTAAGTCCGCCCACGAGATACGGCTTCAAGGGAGTATCGTCGTCGCCATGATGAACGACCTTGCCCTTGTCTCCGGCCAAAAAGCTGTCCACCGAAAGCAGATCGTTTTTGGAGTCGCCCATCCTAATCGCGCCAATCGAAAGCGAAACCGGCTTCGCGTCCGCATGGGCGGTGCCCTCGTCGACGCCTTGACGGAAGGTTTCGTCATACTCGATTTGATAACCGTCTTTAAGCGTTATCTTGCGGGTCAATTTCGCATTGGAAAAGACGACTTCATTATCCGAAGTGCGCTCGATCTCGTAGGCGGCGTTGGGAGCCAAACCGTTGACGCCGCTTATCGCGCCCAAAGGCGAGGACGCGAAATCGAGAACGACCGCGGGATTCTCCTCGGAAACTTCGCCGCAATCTTTCGCGTATTTCTTCAGCGTGGCTTCCCTGACCACGGCGCCCCAGCTCGAAAGAACGAGCTGCACCTCGTCGTTTTCGAGTACGACGAACTTTTCCGAAACCGATGGCGTCTCCACCTCGGCCTTCTCAACCTCAACCTTCTTCCCGGCCTCAACCTTCTCGGCCTCAACCTCAACCCTCTCAACCTCAACCTTCGTCTCGGTAGCGGCCTTGGATTTCGTTCCGCTGAAGATGTACCACGCGAGCACCGCTCCCAGCAGGATGCAGATGATTTTTTCAGTCTTGTTCATTCTTCCATTTTCCTTTCGGCGGCACCGGATCGTAGCCCTTCTTCCCGAACGGGTGACACCTTAAAATTCTCCACAGTCCCAGAATCGTCCCTTTCGCCGCGCCGTGGACCGTCAGCGCCTCGATCATGTAAGCGGAACAGCTCGGTTCGAACCGGCACGCCCCGCCCATGATCGGCGAGAGCGCGACTTGATAGCCTCTCACGAGTGCGATAAGCGCCTCGCGCACCACTTCATTTCCTCCATCACCTCGGCGCACTTCCTGCCGCCGATCGCCGCGCGGCCGATGAAAATCCACTCGGTCTTTTTCGGCATCGCGTCTTCCTTGACCAGAAGCCGGAATGCCTCGCGCAAAAGCCGCTTCGCCCGGTTGCGGTCCACCGCGTCGTGAAAGCTCTTCTTGGAAACGACGACGCCGGCCTGCCGGTCGGCGTCCTCCGATTCGAGATGCCATGCCACGAGGAGACGCCCCTTTATGGAACGTCCCCGGTCGAAGATACGCTTGTACTTCGCCCCGGGGAGTCGCGTGGACACCTTAATGCCCTTTTAGACCTGCGTCAGGCGCTTGCGCCCCTTGGCGCGACGAGCCGCGAGAACCTTACGCCCGCCCTTCGTCGCCTTGCGCGCACGATAACCGATTTTCCTTTTCCGCTTGATCTTCGACGGCTGCCATGTCATCTTCATTTTGTTTTCTTCCTTTCAGCTAAATGGAGCTGATATTATAGCAAAATCAGTCGTTCGCTTTCAAGTAGTCGAGCAGTTCCGCGAAACGCTCGACTCGAACGGTCGGCCTCGAATCGGCGAGACGTCCGAAGCCGAAAGCGCAAAACGCGCTCTTCACTCCGGCGCGCGCGGCGCACTCGACGTCGTTCCAACTATCCCCGACCATCCAGTCGTTCGCACCGAGCCGATGATTTAGCTTCGCGGCGCAAGCGCGAATCGACTCGGGGTCGGGCTTGAGCGCGGTCTTGCCCCCGCCGGCGACGATTGCCTCGCCGAAGAACTCCGCGAAACCGAACTTCTCGAAAATCGCCCGAACCGCGAACTCCGGCTTGTTGGTGTTGACCCCGAGCTTCCAACCGCGTTCGCGAAGCTCGGCAAGCGTTTCGCGAACACCGGGATACGGTACGAGCGTTTCGCAGCAATGATCGGCGTAGTGCGAACGGAATATCTCCCAAAGCTCCTCGAAACTCCTCGTCGTTTCGGGAATCGCGTGGGCGAGCAAATACCGCGCGCCTTGCCCGACGTGCGCGATTACCTCGTCCGTCGGCAGCTCCTTTAGCCCCAAATCGCGCCGAGTGTGATTCACGGTCGCGGCCAAATCCGCTCGCGTATCGAAGAGCGTGCCGTCGAAATCGAAAAATGCCGCGTTCATAGTATGAGTGAATTATACCAAATCGAAACCGTTCTTGAGCACCTTAATCAAATCTTAACGCAACTTTGATACTCTACGACCGAATCTCAAGAAAGGCTTTTTTCGGCATGAAAGACATTTTAATATTGTTGGCGACGATGGGCGGCGGACTCGGATGCTTCCTAATGGGCATGAAGCACCTCTCGGAAGGATTGCAATCCATAGGCGGCGCGGGTCTAAAGCGTTTTATGTCGGCGATGACCACGAATCGCATCACGGGAATGGTCACCGGCGTAGTTTCGACGATAATCGTCCAATCCAGTTCAATTATCACCGTGATGACCGTGGGTTTCGTTTCATCCGGACTTATGGATCTTACGCAAGCCATAAACGTCATCATCGGCTCGAACATCGGAACGACGGCGACGGCCTGGCTGATCGCCTATGCGCCCGACGTCCGACTGATGGGCTTCGCCGCCGTAACGCTGGGCGCGATTCTGTACTTCGGGTTTCGCCGCGAAGGAATCCACAACGGCGGACTCGCGGTCTTGGGACTCGGCCTCGTGTTCATCGGACTCCATTGCATGAATATGGCCATCGCGCCGCTCAAAAAGAGCGAGGAAGCGCTCAAGCTCTTCGCCACGCTCGACGCGGCGACCCTCGGAGGGCTTCTGCGTTGCTTCGCCGTTTCGCTCGTCTTCACGGCGATCGTCCAATCGTCCGCCGCCACCACCGCCATCGCCATGACCCTCGCCAACCAGGGGGTGATTACGTTCGAGGCCGCCGCCGCAACGGTATTCGGCATGAACATCGGCACTACCGTAACCGCTTGGCTCGCAGCGACCGGCGGCTCGACTGAGGCGCGCCGGACGGCGATGGCCCACACGCTTTTCAATGTAGCGGGAACGATAATCCTGATGCCGCTTTTCATCCCCGTCGTACTGCCGACGATCAAATCGTTTTTCCCCGACTGGTCGGTCGAGCCCGCCGCGCCGATGGCCGCGGTGCATACCGGTTTCAACATCGTTACGACGCTCTGCTTCCTGCCGTTCACCGGGCCCTTCGCCGCGCTGGTCAAGCGAATCGTCAAGGAACGCCGAGGCGCCGACGACGTTCCTCATCTCGTCTACCTCGACGCCCACATGAAGATGTCGCCGTTCATCTGCTGTTCGCAAGCCTATCAAACCATGCAGTTTATGGCCACCAGCGTCAAGGAGATGCTGGAAAGCACGCGCATCGTGCTGAGCGGCGACGCCACGATCGAGATCGAACGCCACATATTCCATCGCGAGGAGATTCTCGATCGCGTGCAATGCGAAATCACGGAATTCCTCGGCAAGGTAATGTCCGCTCGACTCCCTTCGTCCGTGGCCGAATACGCGCGAGCGCTTTTGCGCATCGCGGACGAATACGAATCGCTTTCCGACGAGTTTCCGGTGATTGTCCGCGCTTTCCGTCGCGTCCGGGCCGAAAACCCGTCGGCCGCCTCCAATTCGTCCGTTCTCGACGTTTTGGACGGCGTGAACGCATTCCAGCAACGAGTCCTCACGGCGTTTCTCGTCGGAAAGCATCTCCGCGAATCGACCCTTGCGGAACTGTCCGCGACGTCGAAGCGTCTCCGTCATGCCATCGCGACGGCGCGTGAAGACTTGCTCCATCGCATCGGCAACGCCGATTCCACGCCGCTTGCCGCGTTGGCCACGCTTGACATCTTCAACGCGATCGACCGCGCGCGGTCTTGTCTTATCAACATCGCCGAAACTCTTGCGGGCGGTAAACGCGCGGATATTGTATAATTTAAGCCATGCGTAGAAAATCCATCGCCACATCGTTCACCGCCGCCATCCTCGCGCTGACGTGCGCATTGGTGCTGGGAGCGGTCGTGTTCAGCCAGTCGCAGGCGTTTCGTTCTTCGTTCGAGCGAATGGCCGAACGCGACATCCGGCTGCTGACCGAAATCACCTCGGAGCGACTTGCCGACGCGCTCAAGGCCGGAAATCTCCCGGAAGTCCAGAATCTCGCCTTGCTTCGCCAACGCGAAGGCGTTCGCGTTACGGTAATCGACGCCTCCGGCGGAGTGGTCTTCGACACGGCGACCGAACGGCGCGACGACCATTCGCACCGCGACGAATTCAAGCAGTCGCTGACGACTGGCGAGTCCGTGGTGATTCGCCGTTCCGACACGCTCGGGGTATTCATGCTCTACGCGGCTCGCAAGGTCGGCGACCACGTAATTCGCCTGGCCGTTCCCTATCGCGAGATCATGGAGCCAGTGCGACGAACCCGAATGGGACTGGGAATCTCCGCCATCGTCGGGCTGCTCGTCGCCTTCGCGGTGTTCGCCATCACCCGCAGACTCTCGCTGCGAATCGACGCACTGGCCGACGAGCGCGACGCGCAACGGCAGAAGCTGGACGAAGCCACCCGAATGGAGAAGTTCCGTCGCGAATTCGTCGAAAACGTCTCGCACGAAATCAAAACCCCGCTTGCGGGCATCGTCGGAGCGGTCGAAATGCTCGTCGACGGGAATATCGACGAAAACGAACGGCAGTCGCTATTGACGATCGCGCAAAAGGAATCGGGGCGCATCGAAGCGCTCGTAGGCGACATTCTTCGCCTCGCCCGGCTCGAACACTCGGCGACGGACACCGCCGATCTTCCCGTCTGCGATATCGGGGAGATTGCGAACGCCGCGGCCGACCGTTATCAGCAAATGGCCGATCGCGCCGGAGTTATGCTGCACCGTTCGATTCGCGGAGGTCTGTTCGCCCGCGCCGATAGGGAGAAAATCGACGCGGCAATCGGAAATCTAATCGCAAACGCCCTCAACTACGGCGATGGTTCGGATATCGAAGTGTCGGCTCGTCCAGTGGAAAACCGCATCGAGATCGCCATCGCCGACAAGGGTCCCGGCATCCCCGCCGAGCACTTGCCGCGTCTCTTCGAACGATTCTACCGCATTGACAAAGCCCGAAGCCGCGCACTCGGCGGCACGGGGCTCGGGCTCGCCATCGTCAAACACGTCGCCATCCTTCACGGCGGGAAAGCCCGCTGCGAGTCGACGTTTGGAAGCGGAAGCACCTTCATCCTGGAGATACCATGCGCATAGTCGTCATCGAGGACGATCCCTCGCTCGGCAAAATTCTTCGCATCGCCCTCAAAGCCGACGGTTACGACGTCCTTCTCGAGACGGACGGCGAAAACGGGCTTGCGAAGGTAATGTCCGCGCAACCCGATCTCGTCCTTCTCGACATCATGCTCCCCAAACTGGACGGATACGAAGTCTGCCGCCGAATCCGCGCCAACCTCGCGACCAAGGGCGTTCCGATCGTAATGCTGACCGCGAAAGGCGAAGAACGCGATATAATCAAGGGACTCGATCTCGGCGCCAACGACTACGTCACCAAGCCGTTTTCGCGCCCTATCCTACTGGCGCGAATCCGCGCCGCCCTGCGTTCCGCCACCGGAGTCCAAGCCGGAGCATTCGTCTGCGACGGGCTTACGCTCGCTCCGAAATCCCGAATCGTGACCTTGAACGGCAATCGACTCGCGCTCACCCCCGGCGAATACCGAATGCTCGAACTGTTCCTTTCCCGTCCGAACCGCATTCACACCCGCACCGCCATACTCGACGCCATTCAAACCGAAACCAAGGACGTCACGGATCGGCTCGTGGACGTGATGCTCGTCGCGCTTCGCCGCAAACTCGGCGACTGGTCGACCCACATCGAAACCGCGCGAGGAGTCGGATATCGGCTCGTCGACTATCCGACACTCGACAAATAAGTGGTGGCGAGAAAGGGGATCGAACCCTTGACCTTAGGCTTATGAGTCCTGCGCTCTACCAACTGAGCTATCTCGCCGTCTTGAAGTCGATTGGCAAGTAGTTTACCAAAACCGCCTCGACTTCGTCAATAGCCGCAATCCATAATCGACTTCTCGAAGCCGAAGACGGAAGCGATGAGCGCGGCGCGGATCCACATGCCGTTGCGCATCTGCCGCCAGTACATGGCGCGTGGATCGTGGTCGCAACAAGTCGCGATTTCGTCGCGGCGCGGCAAGGGATGCATGATCGCGCCGTCCTTCTTGAGCAGTTTCAGCTCCTCGGCGCCGAACTTGAAGCGGCCCAAATCGATTTTCGCGGACTCGCCCTTCGCCTGATCCCATTCGTCCTGAATCCGCGTCATATAAACCGCATCGGCGACCTTGACCGCCGCTTTGAGATCGTCGCCAATCTCGTATTTAACGCCCTTCGCCTTGAGGATTTCGATTACGTCGTCCGGGACTTGCAATTCCTTCGGCGCGACGAAAATCTGCTTCATGTTCTTGAAGTTGGTAAGGAGATACGAAAGCGACCTCACCGTCCTTCCGCGCTTCAAGTCGCCGCAAAAGACCACCGTGCGCCCGTCCACCCCGCCCTTCTCCTCGAACGAGCGAACGAGCGTGTAGATATCGAGCAACGCCTGCGTCGGGTGCTGGTCCTTGCCCGAACCCGCGTTCAGAATCGGAATCGGCCTATCGCTGTTGGAAAGCTCCCACGCCATCTTCTCCGCGAGTCCCTGCTCCGGCGAGCGCATGATGATCATGTCGAAATAGCTCGAAAACGTCCGAATCGAATCTTCCTTCGACTCGCCCTTGAACTCCGACGAGGTCGCCGCGTCGCGCACCGAACCGGTCGTGATGCCGAGGAGCTGGCAGGCGGCGAGGTGGGAAAGGAACGTGCGCGAGCTCGGCTGGGAGAAGTAGAGCATCGCCCGCTTGTGCGCGAGAACGCTCTTCAGATACAGCGCGCCCTCCTTCGACTTGTTGATGAAGCGAATGCGATTGGCGAGCGCGCAAAGCCGCTCCAATAGCGCGCGGTCGAATTGCTGGGCGAAGAGCGTGTGATACGGCATCCCGTCCGGACGCGCCAGATACGGGCGCTTTTCCTCCAGCGTCAGCGCCGCGAACTCTTTCCAACCGATTTCCGTTAACTTCGCCATAACTTCCCCCCTTGCCTCTCCATTATACCATATTTCAAGGCGCGTATTTAATCGGCGTTCCGCCGACGGTGACGCGCTTGTACTTCTTGTCGCGCGGATCGTAATACGAAATCGACCGCTTGGGCGTTTCCTTTTCGCCGCGCGCGACAAAATAACCGCGATACTCGATCATCGTGGCGTGTCCGTAGCGGTCGTTTTGGCGGAACCATTCGTACGCCGCCCCTTCCGGCAGGAAGCTCGCCGGCACGTACCCCTTCGGATATAGCTTGTAGGTTATGGTGATGACGTCGTTGGTCGACACCGTCATGAGATCGCACTCCTCGTGGATCCTAAGTCCCTCGGAAACGACTCCGCCGAAATCCTCCGGCTGCCCCGCCAAGTCGAGCGGAATCACCTCGACGGGAATCGGCTTGGTGGTCGCGGAAAACGAATTCGAGAAGCTGATCGAAAAGCGACTGTGCGCGTTGCCCCGCGATTCTCGTCCGCTCACCATGCCGTTCACCGTGAACGAGACGAGTCCCTTGAAGGGAACGTCGTATCTGACCGGAAATGCGAGGCGCTTTACGACATTGGAGACGTTCGCACTTTCCCCGTCCGCGAGCGGTTTCGCCGCGCCCGTGTAGCTGAGACCGAAATTCTCCGACGGGGTAACCGCGATCTCCCCGACCGAGGCGGTCTTCGGATATTCGAGCGCGATAATGAAATCAAATTCCTCGCCGACTTGCGGCGAGGGCTTGCTGATCGAGGCCTCGGCAAACACCTTCACCGGCTCGCGCTTCTCGCCGAATCCGAAATTGAACTGCTGGAAAAATCCCTGCGCCGAACCGACGAACGGCAGGCAAATCGCAAACGCGAGGACGGCGAACTTGCGAATCGCGAAATTGAGCGCGAAACCGAGGAAAGCGAGCGCGAGCAGAATCCCCGCCACCACGAGAACTCGACCACGCCAAGCGTGCTTCAAAACCGGCCTTAGAACCTGTCGCCAGATCGGCAGCTCCGCGTTCGGGCTTTCGTATTTAAGCGCCAACGCCGCGACGATCCCACGCTCGATCTCCGGGGTTTGGCCGATCTCCCACTCGAGACGCGAATATACGTCCATCGCCTTGCTCCAATTTCCCTCGGCGACGTACATCGTCGCCGTATTCAGCTTCGCCTCCGGAAAATCGAACTCGGCGAACGCCGAAGCCGTGGGGTTGGCAAGCGCCTTGCGCCAGCGAAATTCCTCGTCCTCGCCGAGTTTGGTCGCGGTTTCGCGCGCCAACTCCGGCGGCTTGGGCATCCCGTCCGATTCCTCGTCCATGCCCTCGACGACCACGTCCGCTCCCGCGCGAGCGTGAACCGGAATCTCGTTGGCGCGGACGATTTGCGCTTCGCCGTTGACGTCGAAGTATCCGAATTCCAACGCGGGAAAGTAGAGAACGCCCTCGCGCCGAGGTCTTATCCGATAGGTAAGCCGGCGAGCGTCCTGATAGGTGTCGGTCTTGGCACTTTTGTCGTCCAGTTTCCAATCCTTGCGATTGAGAAATCGCGAAAGCGCCGGCGGATGGAGATCGCGAAAATCCGCTTCGCCGATGAAGTCGATGGTGAGAATCAGCGGATCGCCGACCTTGACGTTATTGGCGTCGAAGAACGCCCGCGAGCGAAGCTCGCCGCCGGTAACGCCGGTGAGTTGGATAATCGCGGCTAAAACGAAATTGATCATTGCGGAAGCACCGTGAAGCGCACGGGCACGCCCTTACTGCGATACTTGTCGATGAACGCCGCCGGAAGATTGGGCACGGCGAGCACCCGTGAGGCGGCGGTAATGATCGTCTGATCGGCCTTTCGATCGCCCGAACTCTGATCCAGTTTGTAACGCACCACCTTGCCGCCGTTTCCGAACCAAACGCGAATTACCATCGGCTTCAAGGTATCCGTCCACGGCGGCTTATCCCATTTCGCCTCGAACGCCTGCTTGATAAGCGAATATCCGAGCTGCTCGTCGCTCGCGGCGAGATTCGTCGTCGTCCCCGGCTTATAACCTTGATTCAGGAGCTTTTGAATTTCCTTGTCGCTCAAGATCTTCTTGTCGGTTCTGCCGTTCGGCTGCGGCTTTACAACCTTCTTCTCGTTCGAGAGCTTCGCCGATTCGCGCATTTGCTTCATGCGCTCCTCCTTGGTCGGCTTCGGCTTGGGTTTCGGCTTCGGCTCCGGTTTTGGCTCAGGCTTGGGCTCCGGCTTAGGTTCCGGTTTCGGTTCGGGCTTTGGCTCGGGCTTGGGTTCTGGCTTGGGCTCCGGTTTCGGCTCGGGCTTAGGTTTCGGTTTCGGCTCGGGCTTAGGTTCGGGCGCGGGCTCGACCCTTTCCGTGGGCGGCGGCTCGTTTTCGTTGCCGTCCAAATTCTCCGTAACCACTACAGTAAGATCGATGGGAATGATCTTTTCATCGTCCTTGAACAGATCGTGGAAAAGCGAATACACCCAAAAGATCGCGAAAAACGCGACGTGCAGTATCAGCGCGACGAACAGATTGCGTCCGCTGATTACCTTCGGTCGCTCTTCGCGAAAATAGTTCATTGCTCGACGGAAACGAGTCCCAAATGCTTGACGTTGCAAGTCTTGGCGAGCTTGACGATCTCGTAGACGTCGCCGTAGCCGACGCGCACGTCGCCGCGCACGAGAACGTTCAGTTCCTCGTCCTCGCTCGTCGCCGCCTTGAGCCGCGCCTCCAATTCCTCGAAGGTAACGGGCTTGTCGCCGATGAACGCTTTGCCAAGCGAATCGACGGTAATGGTGAAGTTCTTGCGCTTCTCGTCCTGCGCCTTCGAGGTCTTGCCGATCGGCAAGAGGACGTGAATCGACTGTTCCAACGCCGGCAAGGTGACGATGAAGGTAACGAGCAACAGAAACGTGAGGTCGATGAGCGAAGTCATGTCGACCGCGGCTTTCGGCTTCTCGCCGCGCCGACGTCTACGACGAAACGACATCTTACGCTCCCCTTCCCTGGAATTCGCAAGCGATTCGGCCGATAAGCTCGTCCGCGAAACCTTCCATCTCCGAGTTGATGTTGGTGATGGTCGCGTTCATGCGATTGAAGGCGATGACGCCGGGAATCGCGATCAGCAGCCCCACCACCGTCGTCACCAACGCTGCCGAAATTGAAGGCGCGATGGTGGCGAGATTCGCGCTACCCGCGCTGCCCATCTCGGCGAAGGCGTCGAGCACTCCCCAAACCGTGCCCAAAAGTCCGAGCATCGGCGAAAGCGCGACCACGGTCGAGATAACGCCCATCCCGCGTTCGACGCGAATCTCCTCCTCGTCCAAAACGTGCTCGCAAGTCCCGCGGACGAGTTCGATCTCGCGCGCGGTCAGCGCCGCCGCGCCATCGCCGTCGGTCTGACGTCCGACGAGCAGCGAGCGGACGTCGGGCGTCAAAAGCTTCAAAAGCCGTTCGCACGTTTCCTTGTAAATCCCCTCCAAGCCGCTCGTCGCCGTCGGACGACGCTGCAAGTAGTATTCGAGGACGTCGTGGCAAGCGGCGAAATCGCGCAAGAACCGCCTTAGCCCCATCGACACGAAGCCGAGCTCCTTCGCCTTGCCGATGATGGTCGCGACCATAATGACGGAGCCGAGAAGTTGAACGACGACGATTCCCTGACCCATCAGGTTGGAGCCGAAGAATCCGTTGATTAGCGAACCTGCGATTATCATGATTTTCCTTTCGTAACTGCGGAGACGACCTGGCCTTCCGCCGGTAAATCCTTGCGCGAAAGTCCGCACGCCGCGAGCACCTTGTCGGTGGTGCGGAAGTGCGCTTTCGCGTGATTCATAAGCCAACTTACGCCGTGCTTTTCGACCATACGCGCGGCGACGTGCGCGACTCGCGGGTCGCTCGACCCCATCGGCAGCTTTTCCGCGTCCTCGCCCTTGCCGAGAAACTCCTCGCCGATTTTCAACATGTCGCGAATGAAGATTTCGCGCGCGATTACCGAGGCGGCGGCGACGGCGATGTCGCTTTCCGCCTTGTGGCGCTGTTCGATCGTCGCCTTTTTGCCGCGCGATTTTAAAGCGCGCTTGATCGTCGCCTCGGTCGGCGCGAACTGGTCGACGACCACGCGATCCAATGCGGGTCGCTTCCCCAGGAGTTCCTCGATCGCCGTGCCGTGCGCCCACGCAAGCAGGCGATTGATGTTCTTGATCTTCGCGTAGAGCCGGTTGTAGGCGGCGTTGCCGAGCTTGACGAGCGCGTAGCCGCTCGGCCCGAGAAGCTTCCTCAAATTAGCTCCGGTCTGAAGCACCGCCTTGTCCGACATTTGCTTGCAGTCCTTCACGCCCATCTCGATCATCTTCTCGGAGAGCTTTTCGTCGGTGTAGGCGCAGCACACGACGAGCGGTCCGAAGAAGTCGCCCTTGCCCGATTCGTCGCTGCCCGCGTGTGCGGAAAAGAGCTCCGGCTTCAGTTCTCTCTCGTAACCGAGCGAGGCCTCGCCGAGAACGATCGGCTCCAGTTGGAAAAGAACGAAGTCCTCCGCCTTGGAGCCCTGTACGCAGAGCTTGCGCTTGCCGTGCTTCTCCTTCTCGTACAAGGTCGCGTTGAATCCGTCGCCTTGCACGGAATAAAGCGAATAGGAAACTTCGCGCTTGACGAAGTTCCCGTTAACCATCAGACCGAGAAGCAGTTCTTGCTGATCCTCGGTCAGTTCGTAGGTGAAGACGGTTTTTCTGGGCCGCTCGTCGTTCACTTCGCGCCGAAGCGAAACTCTGTGGACGACCTGTAGATCTCGCCCGGCTTCACGAACACCGTGGGCCACTTGGGCTTGTTCGGCGAATCCGGCGCGTGCTGGGTTTCGAGCGCGACGCCGCAGCGGAACGAGAGGTGCTCGCCGCCCTTCGCCGTCTGGTCGTAGCTCGCCCAGTTAGCGGTATAGACCTGCATACACGGCTCGGTCGTCCAGACTTCGACTTTGCGACCGTTCAAGGGGCAACTGACCTCGCCCGCGTAGTTGAGCTTCTTCGCGCGCTTGCCCGTCGTCATCTCGCCCTTGTCCAGCACCCAGCAATGGTCGTAGCCCTTGCCGATTTCGAGATCGGCGTCGGCGGCGTTGATCTTCTCGCCGATGCGCATACCCTTGCGGAAGTCGAAAGGCGTTCCCGCGACCTTCTTGAGCTTGCCGGTCGGAATCTGGCCCTTGTCGGTCGGCAGATAGTTCTTCGCCGCGATCTTCATTACGTGATCTTCGATCGTGCCGCCGGCTTCGCCCTTGAAGTTGAAATAGACGTGCTGCGTCATGTTAATCGGAGTCGTCTTGTCGGTCGTCGCCTCGTAATCGACGCGCCAGACGTTCTTCTCGTTCAGCGTGTAGGTTACCTTGACGGCGACTTCGCCCGGGAAGCCCTCGTCGCCGTCCTTCGAAACGTGGGTGAAGACGATGCCGACGACGGAACCCCTGACGAACGGCTCCGCCTTCCAGACGTAGGCGTTCCAGCCCCGCGCGCCGCCGTGCAAGTTGCAACCGATTCCACCCGGCGCGTTGTTGAGCGCCGGAAGCTTGATTTTCTTGCCGTTCAGTTTGAATACGCCGTTCGCGATGCGGTTGCCGTAGCGACCGATGACGCAGCCCCAGTATGGGTCTCCGTTATCCCAACCCGCGGGCGAGTCGAACCCGACGACCACGTCCTCGAGCTTTCCCTTGCGGTCGGGCGTGAAGAGCTTGATGATCTTCCCGCCGTAATCGCTGACCTCCATCACGACGCCGCCGGCGCCGTTCAGGGTGAACTTTTTCGCTTTCTCGCCGTACTTCGTTTTACCGAATGCGGACACTTTGTAAGAGGGCTTTTTCATGTTTGAAATTATAACACAAAGCCCCTTCAAGCGCAACGCACGAAAACGCTATTTTCCTACCGACCGAGCGAGAGTCAGACAATAGACCGTTTTTGCATCGGCCGACTTCAGGACTTTAGCGCATTCCGAGAGCGTCGAACCGGTGGTCATGATATCGTCGACGAGCAGGACGGTGCGAGCCGAAAATGGTCCGCGAAGAGCGAAGGTGCCAATAACGTTCTTTCGCCGATCTTCTTCGCTCAAGGAACTTTGGCGCGCGGGCGAGCCGACGCGCTTCAGGAGTTTTCGATAGGGCTTGTGAAGGCGACGAGCGAGCGCAACGCCAAGGATTTCGCACTGGTCGTAGCCGCGCACAATCCGCCGCGTCAGCGCGAGCGGTACGGACGAAATTGCGTCAATCTCCTTCAGGTTAAAGCGCACCATCGCCATCGCTTCCAATAAATCGACGAAATCCGTCTTGAGATGCAACGCTTCGCGGAACTTGAAGCGATTTACGAGGGAGCGCGCATCGCCCTCGAAAAAGAGCGCCGAACCCGTGCGATCGAACACGGGACGCCGCTCGCGACACTCCTGACAAAGATACTCGTCCTCGAATCCCGCCGCATCGCGCCCGCATTTTTGGCAAAGTCCGCGCGTCGGCGTCAGGGAAAGGCGATTGAGACAATCGGAACAAAGATAGCGCCCGGGGCGATCCACCGGGCGCATGCAGATTTCACAGGCGCGAGGCCAAATGAAATCGAGAAGGTTCACTTCTTCAGGAGGTTTGCGGGGTATTCGCCCGCGTCCACCAGCTTCTGAATCTCGCCGACCACGAAGGGCTTGTCCTCGCGATAGGTAACGCCGAACCACGACGAATCGGTCGGCAGAACCTTGCAAGTCGCCTTTCCTTCCTTGATCAGCTCGTCGACGACGAAGGGAATGTACCATTCGCTCTTCATCTCCGTTCCCCGCGCTTCGAGGAACTTGACGAAGCGGCCTTCGAGCTCCGTGAAGAGCTTTGGCGTAAAGCCCCAGCAGTTCATCGAAACGCGCGCGTCGAGCGGAACCTTGACGGGATTCGCCTCGTCCTCGCGATTCTCCGCGATATCGCCCGCCTTGACGAGCTTGGTCATTTCGGTAACGCCCTTGAGCGTGCCGTCCGCGGCGATATCGCAGATTCCGCGCGCGACCGAGCCGTTCTCGGAAAGCGTCAGCGAAAGCTTGTAGCCGACCATCGCGAAATTAAGCGTCTCGGGATCGACCGAGGAAAGATACGCGCCCAGCTTCGCCATCGCGTCGCGCCCGTAGAAGTCGTCGGCGTTGATGACCGCGAACGGGGTTTTTACGACATTTCGCGCCGCACGGACGGCGTGCGCCGTGCCCCACGGTTTCGTTCGGCCTTCGGGGAACTTGAAGGGCGCCGGGAGATCGTTGAAGTCCTGGAAGCAATAGTCGATATCGACGAGCCCCTCGTACTTCTTGCCGACCTTCTCCTTGAACTCCGCCTCGAAGTCGTGACGAATGATAAATACGACCTTCCCGAATCCGCCGCGAATCGCGTCGAAAACGGAATAGTCGAGAATCGCCTCTCCGCTCGGGCCGACCGGATCGACCTGCTTTAGTCCACCGTAACGCGAGCCCATGCCCGCCGCCAATACCACCAACGTAGGTTTCATTTTGTCTCCTTGATTATGCTGGTGCAGGCCTTGAGGATGCCCGCAACATTCGCGAGATCCGCCGGCACGATCATCGTGTTGTTGGTCTTCGCGAGATTTCCGAACTGAGTTAAATACTGCTGTGCGAGCTGCATGTTGATCGTGTCCTTGCCGCCGGGAGCGTTCAGCGCTTCGGCGACCGCGCGAATCGACGCGGCCTGCGCGTCGGCGACGATGGTGATTTCCTTGGCCTTGCCCTCGGCGCGATTGATCTTCGACTGGCGCTCGCCTTCCGACTCGGCAATCATCGCGCGCTTTTCGCGCTCGGCGCGCATCTGCTTCTCCATCGCGTCGCGAATCGACTGCGGAGGCGTGATGTTCTTGATCTCGTAGCGCGTGACCTTGATGCCCCACGGATCGCTCGCCTTGTCGACGGCGGCGACGATCGCCGCGTTCACCGACATGCGCTCCTCGAAGGAGCGGTCGAGGTCGAGCTTGCCCATCTCCGAACGCATCGTGGTCTGGGCGAGCTGGGTAGTCGCGAAGAGGTAGTTGCCGATGCCGTAGCTCGCCTTCGCCGGATCCATTACTTGCATATAGAGAATTCCGTCCACGTCCACGGCGATGTTGTCCTTGGTGATGCATTGCTGCGGCGGCACGTCAATCGCCTGTTCCTTGAGCGTGTGACGATAGGCGACGCGGTCGAGGAACGGAATCAAGATGTGAAAGCCCGCATCCAACGTGCAACGGTACTTGCCGAGTCGCTCGACGATATAGGCGGTTTTCTGCGGTACGATTACCGCGGTTTTGACGATCGCGACGAGCGTAATGAACGCGATAATCGCGAAGAATATCATGGGTCCGGTCATTTCAGTTTTCCTTTCTTATTCGGTAGACAAGCGCGTAATTGACGGGGATTACGACCATCGTCAAAACCGTCGCAAACGCGAGGCCCACCATAATCGTAACCGCCATCGCCGAGTAAAAGGCGTCCGCGACAAGCGGGAGCATCCCGAGCACCGTCGTGAGCGAAGCGTTGGCTACGGGACGAAGACGCGAAACGCCCGCTTCCACGACCGCGCGATAGGGCTTTAATCCGCGCTCCAGATTGGCGGCAATCTCGTCCATTAGGACGATCGCGTTCTTAACCTGCATGCCGACGAGCGAAAGGAAGCCCAAAAGCGCCATGAAGCCGAAGGGCTTGTCGAAAACAAGGAGCCCCGCGACGACACCGACGACAATCAGCGGCAAGGTCATAAAGATCACCGCCGTCTTCTTGAAGGAGTTGAAGAGCATCAGCACCACGATCACCATCGCCGCCAAAATCGGGATGAACGTCGGCACAAGCTGTTCGTTCGCCTCGTTCGAGCTTTCGTATTCGCCGCCCCATTCGCGCACGTAACCCGCCGGGAACTCCGAGGCGAGCTTTTCGAGCTCGGGCATCACGCCCGCCAACGCCTCGCTCGCCGTCAGCCCTTCCACGGGATTGCACTTCACCGTCAGGCAGAACTTGCGATCGCGCCGCTTGAGCGTCCGTTCCTCGCTCGTCGAATCCATACCGTCCAACACCTGCGCAATCGGCACCGAAAGACCGAAGCGATCCGACCACGCCCACGCCGAAAGGAGATCGTTGCGCTCCGATTTCGGCGAACGCAGGACTATCGGCAGCTGCTCGTCGCCTTCGAGATAGACCCCGATCGGCAACCCCGCCGTCGCCACGCGCAAGGCCCGCGCCACATCCGCGCGAGAAAGCCCGAGTTTGCGCGAGCGAGTCTCCGAGACCTTCGGCTCCGCCAATTCCACGCGATTGCGCCAATCGCTTTGGACTTCCTTCAAATTGCGGTCGGCGGCGAGAACGGCCAACGCCTTTTCGCCAAGCTCGCGCAACACTTTCGGGTCGCGACCCAAGATTCGCATTTGGATTTTCTGCGGATCGCCGGGGCCGAGGACGAAGCGCTGGCACGATACCGTCGCGTCCGGCACGAGCTCCGGCGCGGTCGCTTCGATTTCGGCCATGAGCCGGGCGATTTGCAAGTCGCTCTCGACGTCGACAAGAACGAGACCGTAGGCGGAGTTCGAGTCTTCCGGCGTATAGGTCAAAAGGAAGCGCATCGCGCCCGCGCCGGTGAAAGTCGAAGTTCCCGTAACCCCTTCCAGCTTCCGTGCGGCCGCGGCGACCGTCTGGACGCGCTCGTCGGTACGGCTGACGAACGTTCCTTGCGGCATCCACACGTGCACCATGAACTGCGGACGCGTCGAATCGGGGAAGAAGTTCTGCTTGACTACGCCGAAGCCGACCACGCTCGAAACGAGTAGCGCGATCAAGGCGAAAAACGTGAAAAGGCGGTTGTCGATGCACCACTCGAGGAAGCGCCGATAGGCGCGGAAGAAAAGCCCGCCATAGGGATCGCCGCCGTCCTTCGTCGACGGCTTCGCCTTGAGAAAACCCTCCGCCAGAAGCGGAGTTACGGTTATCGCGAGCACCCAGCTGAGCAAAAGCGAAATTCCGATTACCAAAAAGAGCGAACGACAGTATTCGCCGGTCGAGTTCTGCGAAGCGCCAATCGGCGCAAAGGAGAGAATCGCAATCGCCGTTCCGCCCAAAAGCGACCACTGCGTCTGGCGAACGACCGCAATCGCCGCCTCGCGCTTCGACTCCCCGCGTTGGGCGGCGACCAGCACCGCCTCGGTGATGACAATCGCGTTGTCGACGAGCATGCCGAGGGCGATAATGAACGCGCCGAGCGAAATGCGCTCGAACATGAGCCCCATCGCGTCCATTACGAACACCGTCGCGAGCACCGTAAGTACGAGCACGCCGCCGATCAGAAGCCCCGAGCGAATTCCCATCGTGAAGAGCAGGACCGCGATTACGAGAATCACCGACTCGATCAGGTTCTCGACGAAACCGCCGACCGCAATCTTGACGCTCGTCGCCTGATGGGAGATTACGTCCACCTCGATGCCGATCGGCGTTTCCGATTTAAGCTCGCGCATCCGCTTCTCCACCGCCTCGCCCATGGTGATGACGTTACCGCCCTTCGCGGTCGAGATTCCGAACCCGATGCAGGGCTTGCCGTTGCGCCGGACGATTACCGACGGCTCGTCCGCGTATTCGCGCTCGATGCCGACGACGTCGCGCAGGTAGAGGTTTTCGGCGAGCATGACGTTGCCGATATCCTCGACCGAGCGGAAGGATCCGCTCGGATGAATGCGAATGGTCTTGTCGTCGACGCGGAGGTCGCCCGCGCTTTCGGGAAGATCCTGACCGCGAAGCGCGTCGGCGACCATGCTCGGAGTAATTCCAAGAGCGGCGATCTTCGCGCGCGGAATCGTCAAGGTCACGATCTCCGGCAATTCGCCGATAAGATCGATTTTCGCGACGTCCTCGCAAAGCAGCAGTTCCTTGCGAAGGAGTTTCGCGTGTTCCTTAAGTTCCGCGTACGTGTACCCGTCGCCGTAAATCGCGTAGAATACGCCGTACACGTCGCCGTAGTCGTCGTACACGACCGGCTTCGAGCAGCCCTCGGGCAAGGAAGGCGCGAGATCGTTCACCTTGCGCCGAAGCTCGTCCCAAATCTGCGGCAATTCCTTTTCGGTAAAGTGGTCTTCGATTTCGACGAGGACGATGGACTTCCCCGGATACGAGGTCGAGGTTACGTGGTGGACCTTACCGAGCCGCTGCACCGCCGTTTCAATCGGGTCGGTGACGCGATCGGCGACTTCTTGCGCGGTCGCGCCGGGATATTCGGCAAACACCTGCGCGCAGCGGATGGTGAATTCGGGGTCCTCCAACCGCCCGAGATTGAAGTAGCTGCGCACGCCCGCAATCGTGAGCGCGAGAACGAGCCCCAGCGTAACCGTGCGCTTTTTGAAGCAAACTTCCGCGAGATTCATCGACGGCGTTCCCTTCAATCGGCGAGCAGTCGCACCTTGCGACCCTCGGTCAAAACCGACGTTCCGGCGGTGGCGACGCGCTCGCCTTCCCTAAGCCCGCTTTTAACGACGAGCGGCTTGTCCTTGAAATGGCAACCGATTTCGACAACGCGCCTTTTCGCGACGAAAACGCCGTCCGCGTCGGCCTTCTCGAGCACCCAGCAGAAATGCGAGCCGTCGGCGGCGACGCCGACTGCGGACTCGGGAACGGTAACGCCGCTTTCGGGGGAATCGGCGTAACGATACGCCTCGCCGTCGACCGACAGCGTCGCCGACATCCCCGGCAACAGCAAGAGGTCGTCCGGCGCGTCCATAATGTAAGTCGCGACGTAGGTCTGGGTCTTCGTATCCGCAGTCGCCGTGTATTCGACGAACTTCACGGGAAACTTGCGATTCGGGAACGAGTCGAAGGAAACGCTCGCGCTTTCGCAGACGGAGCGTTCGCCGTTCACCGCCTCGATCTTCTTCGAGACGATAACCAGCGTTTCGGGATAGACGACGTCGATCTTCACCTTGGAAAGATCTTGCACAGAGACGACCGCGACGCCCGGATCGACCATATCGAGCTCCGAGGCGGGCACATCGGCGACGACACAGTCGAACGGCGCGGTGAGCGCGGTTTCGGAGAGCGCGCGCTTGGCGAGCGCGAGTTGAATATCGGCTTCCTTCGCCAGCGCCTCGGCCTGTGAAAGCTCTTCTTGGGAAATCGCGTTCTTCTTCGCCGCCTCGCGCTTGCGCTCGCAACTCACTCGGCACCGCTCGGCCGCGGTTTCGGCGCGAGCGAGCGCGTCCTCGAAGTCGAGCGGATCGAGCCACGCGAGCTTTTCGCCCGCCTTCACCGCCTGACCCTTCGAGACGGGAATGCGCTGGATGCGCCCCGATTGCTTAAAAGCGAGCGTGCGGCTTTCGTTCGCCTTGATCTTTCCGGCGAAAGCGAGATTGGGCAAGGATGCGCCGCTTTTCACCACCACGCTGCGCACGGGACGAATCACGCCCTCGTCGTCGTTCTCCGCCTTCGCGTCCGGCCACAGCCAAATCGCCGCCGCCGCGCCGACGAACAAAAGCGCGCCAACGATTTTACCAAGTACGTTTTTCATATCGCCTCCACCGTCATTGTAAGATTCTGTTGCGCCGTTACCTTCACATCCGCGCCGACCGGAATCGTCGTCGAGGCCGAAGCCGTCCACTCCGCGTCTCCAATCACCACCCGTCCCGTGCGCGGCGGCTCGATCGCCTCCACGACCTTGCCGACGCGACCGATCGACTCGTGATCGAAATCGGTCCCGTTCTCGACCTTGGCGCCGAGGAACGTGCGCTTCAGATAACGCCGCAGAAGCGCGATGTAGAGAACCGCGAAAACCGAAAAGGCGGCGAGCTGCCAACTTGCGTCGAACGCCTCGCCGAACACGAAGCGCAGCGCTCCGACGCTAATCGCCGAGAGCCCGAAGAAGCAAAGAATGAATCCTGGCGTGACCAGCTCCAGCAACATAAGGAAAAGCCCCGCATACACCCAAAGCCAAGCGCAACTCGTCATATCACTCCTTTCTAATTCCGGTTATGGTCGCGCCGGGCAACGACGCGAGAATGTCGTTGTTGAGGCGATCGTCGTCCATGAGCTTGCGCTGCGAGTCCGCCTCCGTTACCACGGAACTCGGGCGCGACGAGGGCTCGCCCCGCATTCCGTTCACGTACTTCAAGAGTTCGTCGATCGTAGCGGTAGTCGCGATGCGCGAGGCGCGGATGAGCGTAAGCTCGATCAGCGTCCGAACCGAAAGGACGTAGCGAAGCTTGTCCTCCATTTCCGCGAGCTGATCGCAAATCCGAAACACTCTGCCCGGTTCCACCGTCTTGGCCTCTTCGACGAGCGTTTTCAGTTGTTCGCCGGTGGCGACGAGCGATTTCGAGTTCGGTCCCAACGCCTGCACGACAACGAGATCGCGGAAGTGCGCGAGCAATTCGCCCGAAAGCCGGCGCATGTTCTTTCCCGCGGAATCGAACATTTCGATCGCCGAAAGGATCGCCGCCGTGTCGCCTTTCAGAATCGCGGCCGCAAGGCCCTCGAGCGCACTACGCGAAACGAGCCCGAACACTCCGAGCGCGTCTTCCTCGGTCACTTTCTCGCCCTTGAAGGAAACGAGTTGGTCGAGCGACGAGAGCGCGTCGCGCATTCCGCCTTCGGCGCCGCGGGCGATTGCCAGAAGCGCGTCTTCCTCGGCTTCGATTTTCTCGTTTTCGCAGACGTATTTGAGGCGGCTGACGATGTCGCCGGTCTGAATTCGCCGTAAATCAAACCGCTGACAGCGCGAAACAATCGTCGACAACACCTTGTCGCCCTCGGTCGTCGCGAAGATGAAACGCACGTACTCCGGCGGCTCCTCCAGCGTCTTCAGCATCGCGTTCCAGGCCGCGTTGGAGAGCATGTGGCATTCGTCGATAATGAAAATCTTGTATTTCGAGGAGGTGGGCTTGAATTGGACGGATTCGATTATCGGGCGAACGTCCTCGACTTTGTTGTGCGAAGCCGCGTCGAGTTCGACGACGTCGAGCGAACGGCCCTCGGCGATCTCCTTGCAGTTGTCGCACTCTCCGCACGGCTCCACGCCCTTCGGCGACGTACAGTTAAGCGCCTTCGCGAAGATGCGCGAAAGCGTCGTTTTGCCGATGCCGCGCGGACCGATGAAGAGGTACGCGTTCGCGACGCGATTCGACTTGATTGCATTGCGCAAGGTGCGCACGACGTGTTCCTGCCCCACGACGTCCTCGAACGTCATCGGCCGATACTTGAGCGGTAATGCGACGTGCTTCATTTCCGCCACATTATACCATAAAACCATTTCACTAGTCCAAGCGGATGAACGTCGATTTTGGCCGCGAGTCGCTGCACGGCGCGACCGAGCGACATAAGCGGCCAAAACCACCATGTGGTCATATAACGCCTCACGGTCATTCCCTGAGCTTCAATCGCAAGACCGAGTACGCGCTCGTAGACGTGGGCGGGCGAAGTGTCGTCCTCGCGAGCGTTCATCGGCGGAAACGTATTTAGATCGACCTTGCCGACGAACACCGCGAACGCCGATGCGCGAGCGAGAAACATCGTGCCCGCGACAAAACTACCCTCTCGCAAGCACGGATGCCTAAGCCCGAGCGACGATAGCGACGCTTCCACCTTCCTCCAGTCCATGCCGCTGTAATCGTTGGCGACCTTGAGGACGATATTGCCGTGCCCGATCATGCCGATTGTCGAGTCGCGCTCCATCTCCCGAAGCGCCGCGGCGATTAGGCGCGGCGAGGAGACGAATCGAAGCAACTTCCTGCGCCACGACGCGCCCATGAGCGGCAGGCAGTTCACGATGCCCAATACATTGCGCTTGGTGTGGAGCTTGACGACGTAGTCGAATGTGGAAAGGTCGATTCGATTCAGAACCTCGAAGAATGGCCCGACGTCATAACCGCGATTTTCAATCAGTCGACAATCTGCGAGGATCCCCGCCTCGCGCATTCGTCTTTCCGCTTCGGCAAGCGCTTGCGGATTGGAAGCGGTGGCGAAGACCTCGCAGTCTGCGACTTCGACCACGTTCCCGATCGCGCGCACGAGCTCGCCGACGAGTTCGGAATAGTGGAAGTGAACGACGATTGCGACTCGACGGTTTCGAAAATCGCGCTTGCGCCGCCCGAAGGCGAACATGTGAACGACGAGCGCGAACACGGTCAGCGCCTGCGCGACGAGAAACGCAAATACGATGTCGTCGAGCGTGGCTGCGCGCTTGTAGACGTAGACGCTCTTCGCCAGCATAATCGGAAGCGCATACCAGAGAAAAGCGAAGCGTCCGCGCGCAATGAACGCCATCGTAATCGCACTCGCGACCGCGATTAGCGTCGCGTTGACCGAAAATAGCGCCATCAAACGCGAAAGCGAGACGTAAGGCGACCACTCGGCGCTGGCATTGAGCAAGCGTTCGCCGAAGAGCGAAAGCGCGACGACGACCGCGATTCCGCCGAAAAGCGAGGCAATCGCGGTTTCGGCGGTCAACTTGCGCGACTCGCCGTCGTCTCCTCCCTTGCCCGCCAACATTGGCAGCAAAAACGCCGTGAACGCCGCGCCGAGGTAAAGCGCAATGTCGGAAAAACGCGTAATCAGATAATAGCCGGCGGACTCGAACTCGTCCAAATTGCACCGAACCGCAAGCGCATCGAGATTCGAGGACGAAATCGACACCACCGCCATAATCGCAAGCGGCCAAGTGTAGCGCCAAATTGCACCGCCGTATTCCTTCCAATAGCGAGCGTACGGAATCGGCGAAACGAGGAACTTCCGTACCGCCAAGAGCGAGCCGAGAATCCCGACCGCGGGCGATGCGCATTGCCCGACCATATAGCCGGAAAGCGGACGAAACGGCATGAATACGAGCATCGCGACGAGTCGAAACGGCGCGGCGAGCGCGCTGAGCCAAACGGTCGCCGAAAAGAGTTTGAGTCCGCTCGCCGCGTTCACGAACAGTCCCTGCACCGACGAGGCGATTGCGACCAATATAAGGAGTAGCGAAAGACTGCCGTTTTCGATGCGCAAATCCTCGAAAAACTTCGGCAAAACAAAATAGGCGATTAGCACCGAGACGAACGAAAACGCCGCCGTCGCGACGAAGGTGTCGCGAATGAGCGACTTCGCCTTGCCAAGCTCGCCCTTTTCGCGGAAAACCGCGATGAACTTCAAAAACGGAATCGAAACGATTGCGAGTGGAAAGCCGATTACACTTACGATGTTAACGAGCGGCAACACCGCCCCCAATTCCTCCATCGGCACATAGCGCGGCACAATCCACACACCAACGACGAAGTTGATCGCATCTCCCAGACGTTGAGCGACGAAAAGCCACAGCGAATACCACCAAAGTTCGCCCAGCCGCTCTCGCAAATTATTGAGCGCACTCACTTCGCATCGCCTCCATTCGCAAGATACTCTCTTGCGACCGCGCCATGCAAACCGAACGGCTCGACGCCGGCTGGAAGCGCGACTTTCCCACCCAGCGAATCGTAAGCGAACTCAAAAGCCTCGCGCTCCGACGGAAACTTGAACCTAAAGTGCGTTTCGGGCAACAGCTTCAAAAGCGTCGTGTAGTAGACATCCTCGCCCAAACGAAATCCTTCTTCGGGTATGAAATGCGAAAAGAAATTTCCCCACTTCCGCGCGGCGTACTCGCAATACCGATGCGACCGCAACGAAAACCCGCCATTAAACGATCCAAATCCAAACGCATAGCACAGTTTTCGCTTCCAGCCGTCGCAGATAATCGGCGCCCCGACGAAGTCGTACTTGCCAAGAAACTTTTCCAGCCCCGAGCGAATTGGGAAACCGTCGTCTTGAACAATCAGCACGTACGAAGTCGAAAAACGCTTGTGCAACGAACGGATGCAATCGAGCGACATCGTCTTTATGTCTCCAAAAACGAGCGATGGCTCGATTTGCAGTTCGACGTCGGGGTTTTGGGCGAGAAAACCCTCCAGCGCCGCAAAGCGATGCGAAGCGACGACAACCGTTTTAATCCGCCCCGTCAATTTCCACGTCCGTTCGAGCGCGGCGACGATTCGCAAGAAAGCCGGTGTTTCCGCCCCGACTTTCGGGAAGGTATAGACGAGAATGGTTACTTGATTCACTTGTTGACGATGAGCGCCATGAAAACGATCGGCTCCATGCCCGCGGAATTGTCCACGCCGTGACCCGATCCATCCGGCGTCCAGGTCGAATCTCCCGCCTTGATCGTCCGACGGCTGCCGTTATCGTCGTAAATCGCCTCGCCCGAAAGAACGAAGTAGCTTTCGCCGTTGCCGTGATGCTCGTGGTAGCCGAGTATCGAACCCGCGGGAATCGTGACGCGCGCGTAAAGCGCGCACTTCTCTTCCAGTTCCTCGTCGAGAATCTTTTCGATCTTCACTTCCCCGACGCCGTTGGCGCTCGGCTTGGTCATCGTCGCTTTCACTTTTTCGCTCCTTTCGTCATTAAAAACTCCATCGCCTCGGCGTAACCGTCGAAGCCGCGTCCCGCGATCGTCCGAACGGCGGCGAGCGAAACGTAGGAGAACTTGCGGAAGTCCTCCCGCTTTGCGATATCGGAAAGATGCACCTCCACCGTCGGCAGATCCACCGCCTTGAGTGCGTCGAGAATCGCGACCGAGGTGTGGGTGTAGGCGGCGGGGTTGATGACGATGCCGTCGAACTTTCCCGCCGCCTCCTGAATCCAATCGACGATCACGCCCTCGTGATTCGTCTGACGCACTTCGACCTCGATGCCGAGCGCGCGCGCCTTCTCCTCGACGAATTTGACGAGCTCGGCGTAAGTACCCTTCCCGTAAATCGCGGGCTCGCGAATTCCGAGCAAATTCAGATTGGGTCCGTTCACGACCAGCAGTTTCAAGGCACAGCCCTCCATTCGCGATTGAACAAATAGACGAAACCGACCGCGATACGCTCGAAGTACATCGTCAACGCCAAAAGCGGATGGCGCACGAGACGTTTCCATTTTCCGTTTTCGACGAAAACCCCGAAATAGCGATAGCCGAGGCCGAATTGGCGACGCGCCGTCTCGTCGTTCGGCCACTTCGCGCGATAACGCTCGACCGATTGCGCGTAATACGCCTTTTTCTTCAAGAGCGACTTGAGCGTCTGTCCGCGCTCGTTGTGGACGAGCTCGCCGCGCGTAAGCGCGACGCGCGCGCCTGCGCCGAGAAGTCTGCGGTCGAGATCCCAATCTTCGCAAGCGACGAGTCTCTCGTCGTAGCCGCCCGTTTTCTCCAATAGCTCGCGCCGCACCACCCTGAGTCCGTCGATCGCCGTAGCGTCGTAGAAGGAACGCTCGAAGTCGCGTGAGCGCGCCCTCAAACCATCGCCCGCGCGACGCTCGCGCACGTACAGGGCGTCCGCGTCGGAATCGAGAATTTCCCGAATCGTCGGCTTTTCGACGATCATATCCGCGTCGACGAACATCACTCTTTCGCCGCTCGACGCTCGCCAACCGGCGTTGCGTTGGGCGCTGCGCTCGTTCCCCGTCCGCAAGACCCTCGCCCCCAGCGATTCGGCGATTTTCGCCGTTTCGTCGTCCGGGGAATTGTCGACGACGATTATCTCCGTCTCGTCCTCGAAGCCGTCGAACGCCTTGATGGCGCTGGCGATGTTGGCCGCTTCATTGCGGGTCGGGATTACCACCGAGAGTTTCATCGCTAAAGCGGGTGGGGTTCTTCGCCATGAACTCCCAAGCGAACGCCTTGTACGCCTCCGCGCCCTTCGAGTGCGGGTCGAGAAACACTACCGGCGTACCCATCGAAGGCGCCTCCGAAACCCGAACGTTGCGCGGAATCAGCGTCTCGTAGACCCTGTCCCCGAAGTGGCCCTTGACCTCGTTGATGACGTCTTGGGTGAGCTTGGCGACGGAATTGACCATCGTAAAAACGATGCCGTTCAGCTCCAGATTCGGATTCACTCCCTGGCGAACGCGCTCAATCGAGCCGGTGATGAGCGCGAGCCCGTCCATCGCGAGATACTCCGCCTGAATCGGGATCAGCACCGAATCGACGGCGACGAGCGCCGAAGTCATGACGATGCCGAGCGAGGGCGGGCAGTCGAGGATGATGTAATCGAACGCGCCCGATTCCCTGACCGGTTCGAGCGCCGTCTTGATCATCGTAAGCCGATCCTCGCGCGCGCCGAATTCGAGTTCCGCGCCGGCGAGATCGACTTCCGAGGGAATGACGTTCAAATTCGTCCACTTGGTCGGCTGGATGACGTCGGCGATGTTCTTTTGGCCGGTCAATACCGCATACATCGAAAGCCCCGCCTGTTTCTCCAATCCGAGGCCTAACGTGGCGTGCGCCTGCGGATCGAGGTCGATTACGAGCACCGCCCGCTTGCGCGCGGAAAGTGCCGCCGCGAGGTTCACCACCGTCGTCGTCTTGCCCACCCCGCCCTTCTGGTTGGCGATGGCGATGATTTTAGTCCGCTTTGCCATTCAATATCCCCTTTTTCGTCAATTCCTCGATGTTGGTCTCGGCGCTACGCCTAATTTCGCGAAGCCACAACTCCACCAACGCCACGTCCCACGGCTCGTCCACGCCCTGAATAACGGCGGCGAACTTGTCGTTCGACTCCACGACCGCGCGTTTGACGCGTTCGGTGACGACCGAAAGCCGATCGGTTACGATCTGCTCCGAGAAGTTGTCGCTTTTAAGCCTGAAACCGTACTGCAGAAACTGGATATTCTCCTTCTGCGTCTTCATGAACTCCACGTATTCGCGCGCTTCGTCGCTCAGCCCCTCGGTCTCGATCGCGTTCAAATCCGTGGTGATGACGAGCGGACGATGCGCCTCGAAGCGCCCTTCGCGGATGCGCACCTTGCCGGGATGATCGTCAAGCTCGGAAACGAGGTGGTAGTTGAAAAGCGTATTGCCGAACGTTTCGAGCCGATGACTCGGTTCAAGTAGGAATCTGGCGCTTTTGGCGGCGTACCAGCGGTCGAAATCGGGATTGTCGCTCACTTCTCCTTGCCGCAGCACTTCTTGTATTTCTTGCCGCTTCCGCAAGGACACGGATCGTTGCGCCCGACCTTCGGCTCCTCGCGCACAATCGGCTTTTCGCCGACGAGCTCGCCGTCCTCGAACTTCCAACCGTCCTTCTCCTTCACGAAGGTCGAAACCTCGTGGTGGTTGCAGAATTCTCCGTTCGCGGTATAAAGCGCGCGGAACTCGACGACGCCGTGCTTGTCGCGCTTGCCGCCTTCCTCGGTGCGGATGATTTCGAGCCCGTGCCACTCTGCCGCCTTGCTCCACGCCCGCGAAGCCTCCTCGTCGAACTGCTCCTGCACGGACGCGGTCGCGCTTGTTTTCAAGAACTCGATGTCGCCGGTTACGTAAGCGGTGTACCGCGCACGCATCACGGCCTCGGCGGTTTCGGCTTTCGCCTCACCCGCGATTATCGGCTGACAGCACTCGCCGAAGGTCTTGCCCGATTTACAGGGACACAAAGTTTCTTTTTGCACGTTCATGGCGGTATTTTACCACAATTGCGGTGATAATGAGAAGTGAAAACGCAACCGAAAGCGGCCAGTCTCCGAGTTTGGTGTAAAGCGTATTCCCGCCACCGGCTATTTTAATCTTGGCGAACATCGATCCTTCGGCATCGACCAAAGGTTTTCCGTCCCGACCTATAAGCCAGTTCACCTCGCCCCTCGCGGAAATCGTCCCCGTAACTCCCGAATTGCCGACGCGAACGACCGGAAGGCCGGTTTCGATTGCACGGGCGCGCGCCTGCCAGGCGTGAGCCAAAGCCTCGTCGGAACGGGAAAACCAACTGTCATTGGTAATAAAGCAGAGAAATTTCGCGCCTTTCGCGGCTGCCTCGCGAATTAGCGCGGAATCGGTATCCTCAAAGCAAATTGCGACTCCAAACGGTATGGCTTTGAAATTCAGCAGCTTCGGCTTCCCCGCCGTACACGAACCGACCGGAGCGTACTTTTGCAAGACGGGAAGCAGCTTGTCGCCGGGAATGAACTCGCCAAACGGCACAAGATGAACTTTGTCGTAAATCGATACGCGATCATACTCGTAGAGCGCGGCGGAATTATAGAGCTCGCCATGACGACCGATTCTCGTTCCGCCCGCAAGAATGCCGGTCGCACCGGTTTTTTCGAGCGCCCATTGAGTACCGAAGGCGAACGCGCGGTTCGATTCCAACGCGCCGAACTCGCTCATCGCGCTTTCGGGAAGAACGACAAGATCGGGCTTGAATAGCGCGACGTTGCGGAAAAGATTGGAGTAGACTCCAATTGGATTCTCATCCGGAGACTTAAAGCAACATGGAAAATTGCGTTGAATTAACGCGACCTTCAACTCCCCTTCGGTTTCCCGCTCCGCGTTTAGATTGGTCAATCCATAAATTCCGAAAATAACGCCAAACGCCGCCAACGTCTCGATGGCCGCGATCTTCGGCGCCTTGCGCATCATCCGCTCGGCGATTCCCGCGAGCGTCCCGTTGACGAGCACCACCACCGCCGAGCAAAGATACACGCCGCCAATCGCCGCAGGCGCGCCGAAATTCGCGTTGACCAAAGCGACGCCCAACTGGTTCCACGCAAATCCGCCGCCGAAACGACTGCGCACGAGCTCGAGCCCGCACCACAAAACCGGCTCGACGACCACGACCGCGAAAATTCGCCGCGCGTAACCGCCCTCCTTGACCCACGCCCACGTCGCGCCGCTCAAATATCCGTAGGCGGCGAAATAGGCGGCGCAGTAGGCGGCGAGCGCCGCCCAACCGAGAACGACGAGCGGCCAAGGGCCGTTGTTCTTCACAATCGCCGGCATCCACGCGAGCGTCGCGACCCAAAAGAAGACGCCGCTTTGGAACCAACGTCGCGCGCTCTTCTTCGCATCGCCCTGGCGCGAGAGCCACATCAGCGGCGCGAGCGCGAAAAGCGCATCCGTCGTCTCGCCCATCGGCGGGTACGCCGCCCAAAGGAGAAAGCCCGGCAAAAACCACGCAATGCGCCCGAGCGCCGTCATAACCCGTTTGAAGATCATACGTCCCAACTTAAGTCGATTCGCGTCGAAACGCCTTTCGGGAGCTCGAACGTTCGCGGATTTTTCGCGGTCGTAACCCAAAGCCCGTTGCGCTCGGCTACCGCGTACGCGCCCTGCTCCTTCGGCTTGGTGAGCGAAATGAAAAGCGGCGTCGATTGCTGCGCGAGAAATTCGATTGCGTAGCCGCTCTCCGCGAGGAAGCGCAGATTCTCCATGTCGTTTTCGGGACTCGCCGTGAACCTGCGAACGCCCAGCGACTTGAGCAATCCGAGCGAGCGCGAGTTGAAGGCGTAGAGCGTCCAATCCGCGGTAATGTCCTTAATGCCCAGCGCCCTAAGCATCCGCAGCGTCGCGAGATCGCTCGCCTCCCACTTTTCGCAGCCTTCGCGCAAGAGCTTCTTCACTCCGTTGCGCAAGCGGTTGAATTCGAGTTCGCTCGTCCACACCGGTGTCGCCACGCGATCGCCGTTCCCGTCCATGACGCGAATCACCTCCGACCACTCGCCCGCGGGAAGCTTCTGATCGGCGCGGAGCTTGATCGTCCGCAAACTCGGCGCGGGCGTCTCGTCCGCGATTTCCCCGCCCTCGCTCGCTTCGCGAATCTTCGCCTCGCGATTTTCCTCGCGCGCCGCATCGAGTTTTTCCACGAGCTCCCGCCGGAGATCGTTCAGCAAACTCGCCGGCGCAAAGAGCTTTTCCTCGTCTTCGACCGCGATCTGCTCCAGATGATAGGCCGTGCCGCCCAACTTGGAAAACGCCCTCTCCGCGCTTTCCTCGGTCTTTTCGGGGTTTTTCGCCTTTTCGAGCGCCGAAGAACGCGAAACCGAAAGTTCGAAGGGCTTCGTCGTCTTCGCGCTCACTCCGTTGCTTTTAAGCGTAACTTCCAATGCGACCGCGTTCGCGCCCGCGTAATCCGAAGGACGGAAGCTCGGCGGCGGAAAAGCGCGCTTCACCGCGTTGGACATCGAACAGTAAATCTTCATTCCCGGCTTGAGCGCCGAGGCGAGCTCCTCGCTTACCAAAACTTCGACGTCCTCGCCGGCGGCGACCTCGAAAACCGGACGGCGCGAAATCGCCTGTCGCATTTCACCGATGCCGAGTCCGAGATGGCGATCCTCCGCCATCGCCTCGAATTGCAAGCCGTCGTGCTTTTCGAGAGCGCGCGCGGTATGGAAGCGCAGCCACGAAAGTCCGTCCCGATCCTTCGTCACTTTCTTGACCGCGCCGATTTCCGCGCCCACGTGCCCCAAACTCTCGTCGTCGATTACCGCGTCATTGACCGGTCCTTCCAGATAAAGCGAGGTCGTGCGGCGCGAAAACACCGTTTCGAGATCGGCGAGCGATGGACCGACTCCGCCATCGAGAATCGCGCGATAGTGCCGGGTAACCGAGGCGACGTAAAGCGGAGATTTCATGCGTCCTTCGATCTTGAGCGATTTAACGCCCGCGTCCGCGAGACGTCTCGCCGCCTCGCCGATCCGCAAATCGCGCATGGAAAAGGGATACTTTCCGTCCAACCGTTGACGACAGCAATATGGGCAAGTGCCTCGATTGCCGCTCCGTCCCCGCTCCATCGCCCCGAAGAGACACAACCCCGAAATCGAATAACAAAGCGCGCCGTGAATAAAGCACTCGATCTCCGTCTCGCCGCAACGCTTGACGATGGAGGCGATTTCCTCCAGAGAGAGTTCGCGCGCGAGAACGACGCGCTTAAAGCCGAGTTCCTTAAGCGCCAGGACGCCTTCGAGATTGTGGGCGACCATCTGCGTCGAAGCGTGCAAAGAAAGCGTCGGGAAGTGTTTGCGGCAAATCTCCGCGATGCCGAGGTCTTGCACGATAATCGCGTCGACCTTGAGATCGTCCAAGGTGGCGAGCGTCCTTATCGCGTCGTCGAGCCGGCTTTCGTCGACGAGCGTATTGAAGGTAACGTAGACCTTCTTTCCGCGCTTGCGCGCGCAGGCGATCAAATTCGCGAGTTCCGCCTCCGAAAGATTCTTCGCGAACGCCCGCGCCGAGAAGTCGTTAAGCCCGCAATAGACCGCGTCCGCTCCCGCGTCGAAAGCGGCGAGCGCGGTCTCGAAGTCACCGGCCGGCGAAAGGAGTTCGACGTCGCTCATTTGCCCTTGTTCGCGAACGCCTCGGTGGAGAAAGGCGGCGTCTCGGTTCGCCCTTCGCGCCAATCGCGCACCGCCCTCAAGCGCGCTTTCATCTTCGCCTCCGCGCCAAGCCCCGTCGGCTCGTAGTAGCGCCGACCGACGAGCTTGTCGGGGAGACAAGTCATGCGCGCGATCTTCTCCTCGGTATCGTGCGCGTAGGTGTAGCCCTTGCCGTAATCGAGATTCTTCATGAGTCGCGTGGGGGCGTTGCGGATTTGGAGCGGCACAGGCTCGGCCATCATCTCCTGCGCATCGCTCGCCGCCGCGTTGTACGCCTTCTCCATCGCGTTCGACTTCGGCGCGAGCGCGAGATAAACGACGATTTGGGTCAGGTGGACGTTGCACTCGGGAACGCCGAGATTGTGGCACGCGTCCCAAACCGCATTCGCCAGCAAAAGCGCGTTCGGGTCGGCGAGCCCCACGTCCTCGCTCGCGAAGCGCACGCACCGCCGCGCGATGTAAAGCGGATCTTCGCCGCCCTCCAGCATCCGCGCGAGCCAGTAGACCGCCGCGTCGGGATCGGAGTTGCGCATCGACTTGTGGAGCGCGGAGATGATATTGTAGTGCTCCTCGCCGTTCTTGTCGTACATGAGCGCCTTGCGGCTCACCACCTGGGCGAGCGTCTCGGCGGTGATCTCCAATCGGCCTTGCTTGTCGTACGTCGCGTTCGCGACCGCAGTCTCCAGCGTCCCCAGCGCGTTGCGCGCGTCGCCGTTCGCGAAAATCGCGATCTTCCGAAGCGTGTCGTCGTCGCACCTGACGCCCAGCTTCTTGAATCCGCGTTCGCTTTCAAGCGCGCGTCTGAGAAGCGTTACGAGATTCTCCTCGGAAAGCCCCTGAAGGACAAAAACCTTGCAACGGCTCAAAAGCGCGGAGTTGACTTCGAAAGAGGGATTTTCGGTCGTCGCGCCGATGAGGATGATCGAGCCTTGCTCGACGTAGGGGAGAAACGCATCCTGCTGCGCCTTGTTGAAGCGGTGGATTTCGTCGACGAAAAGAACCGTGCGAATGCCGACGCGCCGACCCGATTCCGCGCGCGCCATGATCTCCTTGATTTCCTTAATCCCGCTCGTCACCGCCGAAAAGTTGACGAATTCCGCCTTGGTGAGATTGGCGATGACGTTGGCGAGCGTGGTCTTGCCGACGCCGGGCGGTCCCCAGAGAATCATCGAGGGAATGCGGTCGCTTTCGATCATCTGCCGAAGGAGCTTGCCCTCGCCGACGAGATGCTCCTGCCCGACGAACTCGTCGAGATCACGCGGCCGCATCTTCGCCGCCAGCGGTTCTGGCGCGGCCTCGGCGTTATCCCCCGCCGCACCCTCGATGAGCGACATTTGCCTCATATGAAAGCTATTATACCACAAATCAGTTTTATTATGGTATAATATCCGAGTTTTTACGACCTCGGACTGTAGCTCAGTTGGTAGAGCACGACACTTTTAATGTTGGGGTCGCGGGTCCGATTCCCGCCAGTCCGACCAAACTTACAGCGTTTCGATCTCCGCGCGCTGGACGTCGGTAAGGTTCTCGCGATATTCCAGCGAGCGCTTTATCTTCCGCAATTTTTCCTGCTCGCCCTTCGCCTTGCAGACGAGCGCACGGTCGATTTCGAGCGAGACGATGCGCGACTTGACGATTTTCGCCTTGTCGAGCAATTCGTCGATTTTCGCGATTTCCTTCTCCGCTTCCGCGATTTTGCCCGCGCGAACGAGAATCGCCGCCAAGGTCTCGCGCAAGTTCCACGCTTCCGGCATCGCAACGACTACCTCGCGCGCGAAATCCTCCGCAAGTCCGTATTGCCCCAGCCGCATCAGCGTCATCGCGTAGTCGTTCTTGGTCGCGAGCGAGGGCTTGCCGGTCGCAATCGCCCGCTTGAAGTAGCGCTCGGCCGACGCATAATCGCCCTTGCTCCCGCGCAAGGATCCCATAAGCGTATTGGCGACGACATTGTGGCGATCGACGCGCAAGACCTCGATCGCGTCCTTTTCCGCTTCCTCCATATCCCCCAATGCAATGTCAATGGTAATAAGTTCGCTACCAATCGCCCGGAGATTTATCTTTCCGCCCTTAAGCGCCTCAACAATCGCCTCGCGCGCCTTCACGCCATCCTTGGGACTTTTCGGCGCGGCTTGGATCGTATCCACGAATTTCTGCGCTTCCGGCGATAGTCCGTTTTTCGCGAGCTCCTCGCGCCGCTTGCGTTCCGCCTCGGCGATCTCCTCGCTTTCGATATAAATTCTCCCGCTTGTCCTGGCCGCCCACAAAATCGCCTCGCGCGTCTTGAAGGTCGACTCGATATCCCTGCGCCGAATGTCCAAAATCTCCTTCACGCGCTTGCCGACTTGATGACCGCGCTCGATCATCATCACCAAATTGATTACCGCGCCGTAATTGTCCTTCTCGATTTCGCTGAAAACCCGCCAAAACACGTTCCACGCGCCCTCCGTGTCGCCCGCGTCCAACAATCTGCATCCGATATGATTTCCGGTCACGCCCAACAAGTGGCGCATGAGCCGATCGATCCCGACTTCCCCGTCCAGATTCTTTATCCGATCCAACGCCTTTTCCCAATCCTTTTTCGTCGGGAAATAAGTAGGCGCGGCAATGACCAGCTTTTCGAAGCTCGCCTTGTCGCGAGCGCTCCATTCGTCCATAAGTGCCATCGGCCCCAGTTCCGCCGCAAAAATCAAATCGTCGTCAAGCCCCATTTCCTTCGCCCATTTCGCGAGTTTTCGCCCGTAGGCGGGATCGCGATTGCGCATCATGTCGATGACCTTCAAATCCTTCTCCATAAAGCCGAGCATATCCACCATTTCCCCGTTCGCCACTATCGCCTTGTGCTCGCCCTTTAGCTCGATAATCGATTGAACGATTTCGCTTGCCGTCGACCCGTGATAATATCCCTGGCGGGAAAACGCGCTTACGAAGGCGATAATGACAAGCCCCGCCCAAACGATGTTTCCGCCCCATACTTGCCAAGTCGTCTTCAGTTGGCGAGAGCGAATGAGACTGGCGACGACCGCGCCCGGCAAAAATCCCGCCGCCAAGAACCAAAGAAGCGGTTTAACCATCATTGAAAGCGCAATATTTGCCGCCGAATAGACTTCCAAAATCGTATAGACGGCAAGCGCGATAATCGTCAACAATTCCCAACTCCAGTATTTCGAGCGCACAATCATCTTCACCAACAGCGCCAAGCTGATGATCATCGGCAAAATCAACAAGCCCAAAGGCGAAACGCGAGTCGCGGCAATGAACATATAAGGCGAAAGCGCGAACGCGAATACGCCCAAGACCGTACCCAAGCTAATCGCAAAATTTAGCCGCGTACTATCGTGCTCGCGGAGCATTGAACGATGCACCGCACTACTAAAAATCCGATTAAAGGCAAATGCGACAATTGCCGCGTTAATTACCATCACTACCAACGAGACGACGGAAAGAGCGCGAAAGCTATCGCCTACCAAACCGACTATCGTTCCCCAGACGGGGAATGGGTGAATGTGCGACGAGTTCAGTCCCAAATAAGCCGCCGCATAATGCAAACCCTCATTGGGATCGCACCAATCAATGAGAAAGATGGCGTAGATTATCGCAACAATCGCAAGCGAAAGAAAAGCGTATAAAACAGATTTTTTCATAAGTAAGTATATTATAACATAAAAGCAAAGGGCTGGGTTTAACCCAGCCCCGCTTTCAACCTATAACCTCAACCTATAACCTCAACCTCAACCTACAACCTCAACCTTACGCAAGCTTACGCTTGAGCGCGAGGCCCGCAAGGCCGATAAGCATCATAAGGCCGCTCGTCGGTTCCGGAACCGGGGACGGGCCAGGAGCGGTGTAGCTCTGCCAACCGGAAGTAGCACAAGTATCATCGTTAAAAAGCAAATCATCGTCTACGACAAAGCTAGGATCATTTGCCAATACGCAAAACTCGGTTGGCGTCGCACCTGGCGTACCATAGAAAGAAACGAGATACGCCTGATAGGGGTTGATATCAATACCCGCATCCTGAGACGCATCTCGCCATGTGTACGAATATCTCCCGTTAAAAAATGATTCCGTAAAAGTATATGTAACCTTTGCTTCGCTGGTAATCTGCGCAACCGTTTTCCCGTTCACATAACTTGCAACTGCATTAACATCAGCGCCCGCATTCTGAATAATAAAGGCCTGATAGTATCCGCCCCGTATTACGCTATTGTCAGGGTTTTCATCCCCTTTCGCGTTTACTACAGTAGCAGTGTACAAGTCGCACGAATACTCCGCCTTTGCGCTCATCACGCTCATCGCAGCCACCGCCGCAACCAACATCAGCTTCTTCATCTTACTTTATCCTTCTTACTTCTTACTTTTACCTTCACAAGAGCCAATCCCTCGTAAAGTATTGTGCGCATAATATCATTTACCCCCCCCCCCCCTGTCAAGGGGGTGATGGCGTCACTCGACGTCGATAAGCTCGTTTCGGTCAACGCGCGGACTCATGAATCTCCGCGCTCGCAAAGATCGACCACTCTGCAAAATACGTCTCCAAGCGAAATATATTGAGGGTCAATCTTTACGTGCCCGAAACGACTTATCGTCTTCTCGCTCCGCAGATGTGGCCGCCGCACGGCAACGAACATTTCGGGGGCACACCCTCAATTACCCAACCAAAAGCTATTTTGAACGGCAAGAATAATCGCGCAATATGAAAACACGATTATCCAATTTGCCGGCGAAGTTGTTTAGAAACCACTCTAAACGCATATTGACCGCTTGCCGATTTGGTTGCCGTAAAGCTACCACTATTATCCCGCAATGTTTTGGATGTAGCAGTGGTATAGTATGGTAAAAATCTCGATCTGAAGTTAAAATTACCGCACCTAATTGCTGTGCGGCCGCAAAAACTGCTTCATCGTTGTCGCCAAACTCGCATATATCCGTGAACTTTACAACTTCATGTCCCGCGGCCTCAATTATATTAGCCGCAGTTATAGGAAAATTCTCGTCTAACAATATCTTCATGCGGTTGCAAAGTTATAAGGAGTGTCCTCAAACCTTGCAAGCGATCCGGCAAAATCAAATACTGCCGTTATGTCCTCAGAGGTGATGCTAGGATAATCCTCCAAAACCTCTTCAATGGTGTCACCGCCAGAAAGCGCACCAAGAATTTGAGACACAAGCACCCTTGTGCCCCTAATGACTGGGCTGCCGTGGCAAACATTAGGATTGATTTCGATTCTTTCACTCATACGTTTGGTATTATATCATAATCTTTTGAAATACAAAAGGCAACCTAACTGCTCCCATAAAAGCAAAGGGCTGGGATTTAACCCAGCCCCGCTTCTACCTTCAACCTCAACCTATAACCTCAACCTTGAACCTTGCGCTTGAGCGCAAGACCCGCAAGGCCGATGAGCATCATAAGGCCGCTCGTCGGTTCCGGAACCGGAGACGAACCGTAGGGCTGCCAACCGGAAGTAGCACTATAGCTATCGTTAAGAGACAAATAATTGCGTTCGGCATAGTCACCATCATTTGCCACTACGCAAAACTCGGCAGGGGTCTCGTCTGGCGTACCATAGAAAGAAACGAGATACGCCTTATAGGGGTTGATATCAATATTCTCATCCTGAGACGCATCTTGAAAAGAGTAGTCGTATTGCGCGAAAGACCAAAATGATCCGCCATTTGTAAAATCATATGTAACCTTAGCTTCGCTGGCAATTTGCGCAACCGTTTTCCCCTTCACATAATTTGCAACTGCATTAACATCAGCGCCATCATTCTGAATAATAAAGGCTTGATAGTATCCGCCCAGTATTACGCTATCGTCAGGGTTTCTATCCCCTTTCGCGTTTACTACCCAAGAATCGTTCAATTCGCACGAATAAAACGCCTTCGCGCCAAGCGCCATCGCGGCCACCGCCGCAAGAATCATCAGTTTTTTCATCTTAATCCCCCGTAAAGTATTGTGCGCATAATATCATTTTATCCCCCTGCCCGTCAAGAGTGTGGCGAGCGCTCCCATAAAAGCAAAGGGCTGGGATTAACCCAGCCCCGCTTTCAACCTCAACCTATAACCTCAGCCTTGAACCTTGCGCTTGAGCGCAAGACCCGCAAGTCCGATAAGCATCATAAGGCCGCTCGTCGGCTCTGGAACCGGCGTGGGAGACGGGCCGGTGTAGGTCTGCCAACCAGATTTAGCACACTTACTATCTTGATCATCAAATGACAACTCACTATCACTCTTATTTCCAATCACGTAAAACTCGCTGGGCATCGTCTCGCTTGGCTCGCCATAAAAGACAACGAGATATGCTTGAACTGGATTAATGTCAATCCCGTCTTGCGGGGACATATCATCCATAGAAGCGAAGTATTGGTAATAGCTGTCGGAATACCGTGAATTTGAAAAACCATCATACATAGCCTTGGCTTCGCCAGCAATCTGACCAACCGTATTTCCATTTACATAAGCAGCAACCGCATTAATATCCGCGCCAGCATTTTGGATAATATAGACTTTATAATAGCCATCCGTCAATTTACTATCGCCAGGATCTAAATCTCCTGTTGCTTCTCCAAAATAAGAAGTGGAAGCATAAAGCGACCATTCCGCCTTCGCACCAAACGCCATCGCAACAACTGCCGCAAGAATCATCAATTTCTTCATTTTACTTTTTACCTCTTACTTTTTACTTTCCCGAGAGCCAATCCCCCGTAAAGTATTGCGCGTATAATATCATTTACCCCCCCCCCTGTCAATAGGGGGCTTGTCCTATCGCTTTCGACCGATGTAATACCGCTTCCAAGTTGCATTGGTAATTTTTCCAAGATACGTATTATACGTCCCTCTTATTCTCATACTGTTCAAGGCCTTGTCAATCGAAAGCCCTTTCTTTTGCAATCTCGCTATCTCGTCAAACACCCGCCTACGACTTTCCACCCCATCCCGCCGGTGGCGCGGCGTTTTCGGTGTTTTCTTCGCAAATTTCATCTCTACGTACTTTTTGTGCAATTTATCAAGCGCGTCATTGATTTGCCTTGCCAACTCAAAAAGATTCTTCTCGTATTCCTCCCGCGAACAATTCGGCTTGGGATAGCATCTACCGGCCATATCCCATAAAAGCCGAAACGCCAATCCTACCGTCTCTATCTCCATAAATGGCGCTCGGGACTGATTTTGCAACAATCGAAGCAATTCCGCCGTCGATTCGCACATCGATTTCGCCACTTGCCACGGCACTCGCCCTTCTTCATAGAGGGCTATTGCCATCACTAAATCGTATAAATACGACGCCGCCCCGTTGCCCGACCGATCCAATTCCTTCGCGGGATCGAAGTCTCGCGAGCAGGCGCGTCTGATTAGACTTACATTGTGCGTATGTATTATCGCGCATATCTCCGCGAGTCGATTCGCGTAAGCCGGCTGGCTTAGGTCTTCCTTGGAAAACCCGTCGTCAATTTTAATTTGTGCTTCCATTTCCGCATTCCTTGTTGGTTCCAAGGGACGCGGAGAGGAGACAGCCGCAATCCCTCGGGTGAAAAACTCCGATTGATTTGCTCTTGTCTCCTAGCGAACGCTTTATCGGCTCCTGCCATTTAACTTTCGCACCATAAGCGGCTGGCGGTGAATTCCTTTTGTTCGCATCGACCCGCAGACTTTTTCGTTTTCCGCGGGCAGTCCTCGAAAGGACAAAGCTCGTCGAACTGGAAAATAGTATAGCGAAAGTTGGTGATTATTGTCAACCAACTTGCCTACAAAAAATAATCCGCGTTTCACCCCTGTAAATATTGGCTTTGCTTGGTGATTTTGGTGATTGGAATCCTCAAAATCCTCACAATCCTCAAGACAATTACCTTCGTCGCGCGGGGCAATGAAGCCCAAGCGCAAAACGAAAGGTAAAAGTCATGAAAGTAATAGACGGTAATAGACCAAGTAGTATACGGGTAGACGTAGACGGGATTATTAATAATCCCGGTAATAGACCGCGCGCGCGTACGCGAGGGCGGCTACTTTGCACCTGGCGCGAGGCATGCGAGGCGGTGGACGAGGTGTTGGAGCACTTCGGGAGCCCTTCTCGAGATCGCGGAATCTGGGTTTGGTACTGCCAACGCATCGGACGCGAGCGTTTTCTCGACCTCGCCTATGATGTCGTCTCCTCGTACGAGCAGCACGAAATCAAGTATCCCGTTCGTGCCTTCCAGCGCCACCTTATGGACACCTTCCCGAAAGGAGGTGTGAAATGAGTACCGTGATCCTAATTAATCGCCTTCGCTCTTCGCGCAATCCCTATCCCGGCGAGATTACCTCGATTGAAGAAGTAACCGACGACAAATTACGCACTCGGCGGTTCATCCATCTCTGCGACCAAACCCACCAAAAGCGGGAACTCGCAAGACAGCGAAGCATGGATGAAGAAACCGAAAGAATGGCGGATATGGCAATGGAGGACCAGAAATGACCGAACACGAATTGCACATCCTACAACGCTCCAAGAAGCTGTTCTATCGAAACCACCTTGCCTACCTAAAAACCAAGCAAGGCGCATTCGAAGCATCCATGCTCCACCTTGACCACCCATTTGCCGTGGGCTGTCGAGAACTCACTGCATCGGATGAAGGCAGAAATGCGCTGCAAATTCGCGAAAACAACGAAGTTTGCCCCTTGTGGCTCAAATTATGGCGCAATGCCTACGCCAAACTGCCGCCCAAAGGAAAGCGCATCCTCTATGCCTTAATGCAAGATTGGCGCACGACTTCTGCGGCCAAGCTCGCCGGCGTCTCGCGTCCGACGATTATCGAATGGAAGCGCCGCTTCCGCACCTACTTCTTCTCCAGCTATCGCGCCTGGCGCAACCTCAACTGAGCGCCAGCCCTATTGAACCAATGTGGTCAGCCCCCGTTGCAATCAGCATCCGCCTCGTCAGAATACCGCTCAAGAAAATGCCCAGTTCGATTATTGCAACTCTTGCGAGCATTCTCAACGTCAATCTTGGCCCCTTCGAGCATCCTCTCCGTCAAGGCAAGTTCTTCCTCCGCCTCGGCGGTGCGAAAGGCGGCGACACGCTCTTTCGCCTTGGCCAGCCCTCGTTCGAGGATAAGAACGTTTTTCGATAATTGCGAAATCGCCTTTTGCATGCGTTCGCTTTCTCGCTCGTCGACAAAT
>JAZQOS010000074.1:0-35114 GCA_045627925.1 Kiritimatiellia bacterium
TGCGGCGGTCTCTCAGCGGCTCGAGCGCCGCGGTCGTGTCCCGGAGATTCGGCAGCCCCCGGCGCGCGGCCTCCTTCGGCCAGTCCGCCGAATAGCCGTCGCCCGAGAAGACGACGCGCTTGTGGGCCCTGACCTGCTCGCGCAGGAGCCGCTGCAGATTCACGTTGAAGTCGCCCTTCATCCGCTCGATCTTGTCGCAGATCGCATCGATCGACTCCGCGACGATCGTATTGAGGACCATCTGGCTCTGGGCGCAGTTCTGCGAGGAGCCGGGCGCGCGGAACTCGAACTTGTTCCCAGTGAAGGCAAATGGAGACGTGCGGTTGCGGTCGGTCGTGTCCTTCGGCAGCGGCGGCAGCGAACCGACGCCGAGGCGCATTCCGGACTGTCGGCGGCGGTCGTCGCCGCTGACCTTCCCGTCGTGCTCGATCGCATCGAAGACCGCGTTCAGCTCGTCGCCGAGGAAAACCGAGATGATCGCCGGAGGCGCCTCGTTCGCGCCGAGACGATGGTCGTTGCCCGCACCGGCGGTGGACATCCGAAGAATGTCCGCGTGCATTTCGATCGCGCGAATAATCGCCAGGAGGAAAGTGATGAAAATCGCGTTCTCGCGCGGATTTGTACCCGGCGAAAGCAAATTGCGCCCGCCGTAGGCGATCGACCAGTTGCAATGCTTGCCCGAGCCGTTGACGCCGTCGAATGGCTTTTCGTGCAAAAGACAGACGAGATCGTTCTTTTCCGCCGTTTGCCGAAGAACCTCCATGATCATCATGTTGTGGTCTACCGCGAGATTGAGATTCTCGAACATCGGCGCGAGTTCGAATTGCGCGGGCGCGACCTCGTTGTGACGAGTTTTCGCGGGAATCCCGAGCCGCCAAAGACGATCTTCGACTTCGGTCATGAATTTAAGAACACGCGGCTTGATCGCGCCGAAGTAATGGTCTTCAAGCTGCTGGTGCTTGGCGGGAGCGGCTCCGAACACCGTGCGACCGGTCTGCAGCAAATCGGGTCGCTTCAGGTAGAAGCGCTTGTCGACGAGAAAATACTCCTGCTCCGCGCCCAGCGTCACCTCCACGTGCGCCGGCTTTTGTCCGAATTTGCGCATCAGCCGCTCGGTCGCCCGACTCACCGCCTGGATCGACCGCAAAAGCGGAGTCTTCATATCGAGCGTATCGCCGCGATAGGAGCAAAACGCCGTCGGAATGCACAAGGTCGCCCCGTTGTCGTGGCGCTTGATGAACGCGGGCGAGGTCGGATCCCAAGCCGTGTATCCGCGCGCTTCGAAAGTCGACCGAAGCCCACCGGAGGGAAACGAACTCGCGTCCGTTTCGCCGCCGATCAGGTTCTTGCCGGAAAAACGATATTCCGCCTGCGCCGGGCCGGTCGGATCCAAAAAGGCGTCGTGCTTCTCGGCAGTTCCGCCGGTGAGCGGCTGGAACCAATGAGTGAAATGGGTGGCGCCTTGCTTGAGCGCCCAGTTTTTCATACCCTCGGCGACCGCGTCCGCGATCGTCGGATCGAGAGGCTTGCCATCGCGCATTGTCGCGAGCAGCTTCGCCGCGACGTTTTTCGGAAGGTAACGGCGAATCGCCTTCTCGGAGAAGACGTCCTCGCCGTAGCCCTCGAACGATTTGATTTTCGTATCCGCTTTCATACTCATACCGAACGATTCGCCGGCCCGATTCGATTGCCGGGAAGGAACTTGACGAAACCTTTCATCCTAAGCGCCATCGCAAGCGCGTTCACCTTCTCCACCGGCAGTTTGGTCTTGACGACGACATCATCCAACGAAGTACCGTTTTCGTCGACGTTCATCATGATGAGCGCCTCCTCGACGGAGTATTTCGGCAAGTCGGACGATTTCAACGCCTCAATGTCCGCTTTCTTCGGCAAAAGCCCGTTTATCGCCTCCAGTACGTCGTCGGCGTTTCGCGCCAACGTCGCGCCATCGCGAATCAACCGCAGGCAGCCCGCCGACGCGGGGCTGTCGATCCGCCCGGGAATCGCCAATACCGCGCGTCCCAAATCGACGGCTATCTCGGCGGTTATCAGCGCTCCGCTCCGCGACGGCGCCTCGACCACCACCACCGCGCTGGCAAGCGCGGCGACCACGTGATTGCGAATCGGAAAAGTCTGCTGATCGACGGGTCGCGCAAGCGGAAACTGGCTCGCCACCGCGCCGCCGCCTTTTATCATGTCACGAGCGAGAGCGCGGTTTTCCTCCGGATAGAAGCGATCGATTCCTCCGCCGAGGATGCCAACGGTCGTTCCGCCCGCGGAAAGCGCTCCCGTATGCGCCGCGGCGTCGATTCCAAGCGCGAGACCGGAAACGACCGACATCCCGGACGCGACAAAATCGGCCGCAAGCCGCTTGGCGATCGAAACGCCGTATCCGGTAGGGTGGCGCGTACCGACAATCGCCACCGACGGGCGGGAAAGCGCCGATGCCGAGCCTTTTACGTACAGAACGAGCGGAGAACCGGGAACGGAGCGCAAGCGCTCAGGATAATCAACATCGGCAGGAGTTACAATCGCAATTCCGCGTCGCTCCGCCGATTTCACTTCGGCCTCCCAATCGACCGGCGCGCCCGTTCGCGAAATCTTGTTCGGATACGCCTCCCACGCACTCACGACATCTCCGTGCGCGGCGACGAGCTTCGCCAGCGTCGCCGGGCCGACTTTGTCGGTAAGATTGAACGCCACGTATGCTTGACTCGCCGTCATCGGTTGTGATATACTACGTGCAATTGCTTGGCCCCATCGTCTATCGGCTAGGACACGAGCTTTTCATGCTTGGTAGAGGAGTTCGACTCTCCTTGGGGCTGCCAGCTCTTCAGGCCTTCTTCAACGCCTGACTGACCGACAGCATGCGCGTCGAGAGATCCTCGAAGCCGACATCGGTCGAGTAGACGTCTTTGTAATACTGGTAGGCTTTTTCGAGATCGCCGGCCGCTTCCGCGCACAATCCGAGCTGGTAGACGACTTTCTTCTTCAACTCGTCCATCGTCGGCAAGGCGTCCCGCGCGGTTTCGAGTTGCATCACCGCCATATCGGTCTGCCCCTGATTCAAGAAGCACATCGCAAGATAGTATAGCGCCCAAAGCCGGTCTTTCGGACTCTTTTGGGCAAGTTGCAGATGGGTCAGCGCATCGTCGTAATAGCCGTAGGTGAAGTACTGCTTGCCGAGCTCGAATCGAAGATGCAAATCGTTCGGGTAGCGCTCGACTCGTTGCGCGAGATCGTCGAAGACGAACTGGTTTTTCTCGCCTTCCATGCTCAGTGCCTCTTCTTCGCGCCCCTCGCCGCGCAAAAGCTCGATCTGCTGGTCGTAATACTGAATCTTGGTTTGCGAAAGCATGCGATCGAGTTCAGGATCCATCGTTCCGGAGACCGCAATCGCCTGCTGCAAAACGTCGATCGCCTCGTAGTAGCGCTTGCCCTGAACGTAAATTCGCGCCAATGCCCGACGCGCATTCATATTCTTGGGTTCGGCGGCGATTTGCTCGAGCTTCTCCTTGATGAGCAGCTCCGCGTCTTCGCCACCGACCACCGCCTTGTTCGCCGCGTCGAGTTTCGCCGCCTGCTCCTTGTTGGCGATTAGATTCTGGAAACCGCCTTTCTTGCCGGCGGTTTCCGTCCATCCCGCATTCATCGTCGCCTGCGCCTCGGCGTTCTTCAAAAGCTGCATCACCCGCTGATCGCCGGGCCTCATTTCGGAGAGTTTCCGATAGGCGTCGCGCGCCTTGTCCCAACGCTTGCCCATCGTATAGTAGGTCGCCACCCGTTCCAAAAGCGAAGCATCGTTGTTCGAGCACTCGTACGCCGCCTCGATGGTAATCGCCGCGACATCCGCCTTTCCGGCAGCCTCCGCCGCCTTGACCGCGCATTCGATGTTGTCGGGATCGAGCGGATTAAGCTTCAGGAGATTTTCGGCCTCGGCGAGCGCCGCCGCGCCATCGCCCTTCTTCACCAGCGCCATTACCTTCTGCCGCGCCATCATATAACCGAGTTTGGCGCCGAAGCCGGCTTTGCCGTTCTTGCGAAACGCGGCGATTTGAGCCGCGCGCAAAAGCTTGCGAGTCTCCAACACGTCCGGCGCCGCCGAAACCGCCTCCGAAAGCATCTCCACCGCGAGGTCGTACTTTCCGGTTTCCAACGCCTGACGACCGCGATTGGTAAAGTTCTGCGCCTTTTGCGCCAAATCCACCGCCATCACGACACCTCCAGCCGAGAATCGTCCAATTTACCGAGAACACCGCCGGACTTGTAGGTTTTGAGCATAAAATGGGTCGCGGTCGAAAGAACGCCCTCAATCGTCGAAAGGTCCTGCGCCACGAACTGCGCGACGTCTTGCAAACTATCGCCTTTCGCAAACACCAGCAAATCGTACCCGCCGCTCATCAAAAAGCACGCTTCGACCTGCTCGAATTTCGACACCCGCTCGGCGATCTTGCCGAACCCGGAATCACGCTGGGGCGTGATTTTCAATTCGATTACCGCATGCACCTCGTTCATCGTTTGCCCTTTCGTTTGAAGTCACCACTTGAGATTCAAGACATCGTCCACCACTTGACGCGCAAGATCCCCCGCCAATCTCCCCGACGCATCGCGCTCCGCAGTACTGAGATCCTGCATAACCGTCAATGTGGTACGTGCCACATATCGGCGATTGTCGACCAAAACCTTCGAGTTTTTGCGGTCAATGACCGATATATCGACTTCTGCGGTAAGTTCATGGGCCGAAGTGCGATAACCGGCGCGGCGATTGTACGACTCGCCGTTTTCGGCAACTCCCTTCACCACTCCCTGAACCTCCAGCGCGGCATCATCGGAACGCCTGATGCTGAAAGTCCCCTCGCGCTGAAATTCGCGCAGAACCTCTCGAGACATCACCGATCCCAACTCGACGACATTGCTTTCGTTACGAAAAACGGGAACCGCAACCGTACGCATCTCCGACGGAACCGTCGGAGTCCAACTGTATTCGCTCGCACATCCGCCGAGGAAAATCACCCCTAAGGCAATCATCGCAAACTTCATCATTTCATCTCATCCTTCAGTTCTTTGAGTCGTGAGCGCACCTCGTCGGCATGTTCTCCGTCGGGATAATTCGACAAAAAGCGACGGTAGGCATTGATCGCGCTACGCTTGGTACGCATACGCGAATCGTAGAACTTGGCCGAACGGTATTCCTCGTCTTCGAGATGGCGATTGAGCATCGCCAAGTGCTCGCGCAGTTTCTGCCGATCGGATTCGTCCGCCTCCCGTATCGCCATCTCCAAAAACTTCACGGTGTCGCCGACGCGCTCGCGGTTGTATCCGAAGTCGTCGATCAACTGCATTCTCACTTCCGCCTCGCGCAAAACCGCCGTCTTCGCCTCCGGGCTCTTGTAATGCAGATTGCGAAGATTTTCGTACACCTTGAGCGCATCCTCGTACGCTTCCTCTTCTATGCGCAAATCGCCGATTATCAACAACGCCTTCGGCGCCCACTTCGCTCCCGGAGCGCGCAAAACCGCCCCCTCGAAATATCTCCGGACGTCCACCGTATTGTTGAATCGTATGAACAGGGCGCGCTTACCCACTTCCCGCAACTTTTGCGCAAGTTCGTAGAGCTTGTCCGACACCGTGTTGTAGTCGCACTGAAGCGGATAAAAATCAATCAAATACCGATAGGCTTCGTAAGCCTCTTCGTACTCGCCGTCAAGCATTAGCAAATCCGCGAGTCGCCGCTGGGCCTCCGGCGCCTCCGGAGAGGTCGGCCACTCTCGTACCAATGCGTCCAACTCGTCGATTGCATCAGAATCGCCGTCGGCGACCAACATCAAACAATAGGCGAGCTGATCTCTGGCGTTATCCTTCTCGGGACCATTCAACCAGGAAAACCACTTGGGCTCCTTGCGCGTCCGTTCGAGTTGGGCGTTCAAATCGTCGAATCCTGGATATGCGTCAGTCGCGTAAAAAGACGAGCCGGGTCCGGTCGGCGAGGCATAATACGCCGAAGCGGACAAGGCGACAAGCGCGACCGACAATCCAAGCGACTTTCTCATTACTGGTGTATTATATCAAAAAAACGCCGCAATTGCTTGCGGCGCTTTTACTTGGAAAACGGAAACAACCAGTCTTACCAGGCGTAATGCGCGAACGCCTTGTTGGCCTGAGCCATCTTGTGAACGTCATCGCGTTTCTTGATGACGTTGCCCTGTCCGTTGAAAGCGTCGACGATTTCCGCCGCCACCGCCGCCGGCATACCCATGCCGTGACGCGCACCGGCGAACTGGGTCGTCCAACGCAACGCGAGCGAAAGCTGACGATTCGCCGCAATCGGCACCGGCACCGGATAAGTGGTTCCGCCGACACGACGGGTCTTGACCTCGACCTGAGGCTTCATGTTGTCGATCGCAGCCGAAACGACTTCGAGCGGATCCTCGAACTGCTTTTCGTCTTTGACAAACTTGGCCGGATCTTCCTTCAGCTTCTTGGCGATTGCGTCAATCGCCCCGTAAACGATCTTTTCGGCGACGGTCTTCTTGCCGTCTTTCATAATGACGCGGATCATATGCGCGACCAACTCCGAATTGTACTTCGGATCGAGCGAGACGCGCTTGACAATGGCTTTACCTCTGCGGCTCATACCTTACTTCCCTTCTTCCTTCTTCTGACGCTTCATACCGTATTTCGAACGGCTGCGATTGCGTCCGGCGACGCCAAGAGAGTCGAGCTTGCCGCGGATGATGTGGTAACGCACGCCCGGAAGATCCTTCACACGACCGCCGCGAACCATAACCACGGAGTGTTCCTGAAGATTGTGACCCTCGCCAGGAATGTAGGCCGTCACTTCGTAACCGCTGGTAAGGCGCACACGAGCAACCTTGCGAAGCGCGGAGTTCGGCTTCTTGGGGGTCATAGTCTTAACGACGAGACAAACGCCGCGACGCTGGGGGCAGCTCTTGAGCGCCGGCGACTTGGAGTGCTTGGCGAGGGGATGACGCCCCTTGCGAATCAATTGGTTTATTGTTGGCATGTTAGTAGTTGTTTCCTTGCTTTTCCAAACTGAAAATATAGTATATCATTATTTTCCTTCACTTTGCAAGGGGTATTTTATACCATCGGGTCTTCAACGTATTCAGAATGATCAGGCGGAGGCTCGGAAGTCTTAATTTCATCGGCACGCGCCGGTTCGCGATCGAAAAAGCGCGTCAGCTCGCGCATGAAGTTCACCTCGACCTCGCCGGTTTCGCCGTTACGGTTCTTCGCAACGTCGATGATGGCGAGCGTCTTATCCACTTCTTTCGGATCTACCGCGTTGTAGGACGGACGGCGCAACAGGAAGACGACGTCCGCATCCTGTTCAATCGCTCCGGAATCGCGAAGATCGGAGAGCTTGGGCTTTTCATACTTGTCGCCGCGTTGCTCGTTGGCGCGTGAAAGTTGGGAAAGGACGATTACCGGTATCTTCAGCTCCTTGGCCATCGCCTTGATTTGCTGCGAAATCATCGACACTTCGATCTGGCGCCCTTGCCGCGCCGCCTCGTGGCACGAACAAAGCTGCAAGTAGTCGATTACGACAAGCTCGATGCCGTACTGTTTTTTGAGTCGGCGCGCCCGCGCCCGCAAATCCATAACGTCCAACGCCGCGGTGTCATCCACAAAAATCGGCGCGCTTTTGAGGTCGTCGGCGGCGGTGATGAGGCTTTTTGTCAGCATCTGGCGTTCGTTCTTCGGCACGAGATCGCGATTGAGCCGCCACATGTTTATTCCCGCTCGACCGGCGATCATGCGCTTGGTTAGCGATTCGACCGGCATTTCCAAGGAGAAAATCGCGACCGGATGGCGCTTGCCATTGTCGTATCTGGTCGGAATGTTGTTCATGTCCACCCCAAGCGCACAACATTCGGCGATGTTCATGGCAAGCGACGTTTTGCCGACCGAAGGACGAGCGGCGATGACGATCATCTCCGATGGCTTGAGCCCTTGCAGTTTTTCGTCGAGGTATCTAAGCCCGGTCGAAAGCCCCTCCAACGACCTCCCGCCAAACTCGAACATCTTGTCTATGCGTTTGAAACTTGCGTCAACGGCTACGTTCCACGGCATAGTCGTCCCGCGATTACCGGCAATCTCGAGAAATGATTTCTCCGCCTCGCCGAGCACCGTCTGAGGATCGGGATATTCGCCTTCGTCATAACACTTTTCGATTACCTTCGTCGAACGATCGATCATGACGCGCCGAAGATGCTTGGCTCGAACGATGCCGATGTAATGTTCGGCGTGAGCGGTAGTCGGAACCTGATCGACGAGCGATTGTACGTAGGCCTGCCCGCCAATCATCTCCAACTTACCACTGGCGGCGAGTTCGTTTACCAACGTCAGCGAGTCCAACGACTTCGCGGCGCGATTCATCGCGAGCATCGTTGCGTAGACGGCGCGATTGCGCGGATCAAAAAAGCTTTCTTCGCCGATTCCGTTCGTCAGGCACAAATCCATAACTCGGTCGCCGTTGCGACTGGTGGTATCCAATAACACCGATCCCAATACCGCGCGTTCTGCCTCGACATTGTTCGGCGGAGTTTTCATATTATCGCTCATACCCGCCAATTATAACACCTTTGGCGCCGCAGTTACGATGATTGTTATCGACAAATACCTTGGAGTTATCGACTAATTGTCTTCACGCTGACGAATTACTTCGTACATGGTAATTGCAGCAGCGACCGATGCGTTCAGCGATTCAAATCCTCCTGGCATGGGCAATTCTGCGATAAAATCGCACTTTTCTCGCACTAAACGCGAAATTCCCGCACCTTCCGCGCCAATCACCAAACCCACATTACCCTTAAAATCGACTTTAGTATAAGGACGAGAATCCTTGCCCCAATCTAGGCCCGTAAACCACATTCCAGCTTCCTTAAGCTCCTCAATCGCCCGCACGATATTGACAACATGGGAAACCTTAATATGTTCCGATCCGCCTGCGGACGCACGAACCGCCGCCGGAGTAATTCCACAGGCGCGATCCTCGGGGATGACGACCCCAGTCGCTCCAACCGCGCAAGCGGTGCGGAGAATGGATCCGACGTTCTGCGGATCTTCGAGATGGTCGAGGACAACTACCAACGACTCGTTGGAAGATTCGACTTCCCCGAGAATTTCCTCGAAACCAACGTAGGGATAACCCGTGGTCTTCAAAGCAACGCCCTGATGATGTCCAAAGCGCACCATCCGGTCGAGCTGGTCGCGTTCCATCGTGCGAATGACGAGCCGCCGCGATCTCGCCTCGTCGCGAATACGCGCGAGCTGATCGTCTTCGTCCGGATTCGCCGGCGGCAAAACGATTTCACTCGCAGTGCGACGTCCTGCGGCAAGCGCCTCTTCGACGGGATTGCGTCCGTAAATCCACTCGCCGCCGGTGACCATCTCCCGCGGGCCTCTTCTGCCACCGCCGCTCATTTAAGCTCCTTTCTCGACCGCGCCTTGAGAAATATTCTCAGCGGAGCTCCCTCCAATCCGAAACGCTCGCGCAAATTTTTCTCGATGAACGCAAGATACGCCTTTGTTACCAGCTTTGGATCGTTGACAAAAAGTCTAATCGTCTGGGGATTGGTCGATACTTGCACGCCATAGTAAATCTTAAGCCGCTTGCCCTTAATCATCGGGGAAAGCGTCTTTTTGGTCGCGCCGACAATCGCCCGGTTCATAATTCCGGTCGGAAGCCGCTCGCTCGCGCTCGCCGCCGCCCGATCGATCGCCTCCACCGTTCGCCGGATGTTGTAACCGGACTTGTTGGAGCAAAAGACCACCGGTGCGAACGCGAGAAACGGCATCATCGCGCGAATCGCCGGCAACGCCTTGGTTTCGGTAATGCCTTGCGCCTGGGCGAGATCCCATTTCTGCAAAAGAACGACGCAGGCCTTGTTCGCCTCCAGAATCTTTCCGGCGATTCGCTTGTCCTGTAAAGTCGGTCCCATCGAAGCATCCAGCAACAACAGCACCACGTCCGCCTCCTCGATCGCCGCCTCCGAACGAAAAAGCGAAAAGTTGTCGACGCTCGTCTTGGACATCTTGGTGTGAGGCTTCATCCCGGCGGTGTCGACGAGCAAATAGTGACGCGCCTCGACGCCGGAACCAATGGTGAACGGAACCTCGATTGCGTCTCGGGTAGTGCCGGCGATTTCCGAAACGATTACCCTCGGTGCGTTAAGGAGTCGGTTGACGTAAGACGACTTGCCCACGTTGGGACGCCCGACGATGGCGACCCGCAACGGTTTTTTGGCCGTTTCGCTTTCCATCGCAGTCGGCAACTTCCCGGTTATCGACTTGAGAAGTTCGTCGATTCCACGTCCATGCTCGGCACTGATCGGACGCACCTCGAATCCAAAGCGCTCGAACTCCGCGGCCTTCCAGTCGTCATCCGCGAGATCGCATTTGTTCGCGGCGATAATCGCCGGTACGCCCGACGCGCGAACGCGATCAATGACTTCGCCGTCGAGCGGCGTCAACCCTTCGCGCACATCGACCACGATTACGCAAACCGCGCTATCCTCCACGGCAAGCGCCGCCTGATTGCGCGTTTCCTCGTCCAACGGATCTCGCGTAACGCGCCGATCGAAGGCGATTCCGCCGGTATCGACGAGCATTACCTTGCGCTCGCCGATCTCCACCTCCCGCGTAACCCGATCGCGCGTCACCCCCGGCTGGTCGAAGACGATGGCAACACGTTTTTTGGCAATGCGATTGAAAAGCGCGCTCTTGCCGGTATTGGGACGTCCGACTAAAGAAACGACGTTCATGCGTTCGGCCACAACGATGCCGCGATTTCGCGGAGCTTGTACTTTTGGATTTTCTGCGACGCGGTCATCGGGAACTCGTCGACAAATTGAACGAACTTCGGAATCTTGAACCAGCTGATTTTGTCCTTGCAGTACGCTTGGACGTCCTCGGCTTTGAGTTTAGCATCGGGATAGGGAATGACGAACGCGGCCGGTTGCTCGCCATATTTCTTTGACGGACACCCGACGACGGCGACGTCCTTAACCCCCGGCATAGTGCCGAGAAAATCCTCGACCTCCTTGGGCGAGATGTTCTCACCGCCACGAATGATGAGATCCTTAAGTCGCCCGGTAATGTAAAAGTATCCGTCGGCATCCATCTTGCCGATGTCGCCGGAATGAAGCCAACCGTGCTTGTCGATGCAAGCGGCGGTTTCCTTCGGCATCTTGTAATACCCCTTCATCGTATTGAATCCGCGACAGCAGATTTCGCCGTCCGATCCGAGCGGCGCGAGCTTCTTCGTTTCGGGATCGATGATCGCGACCTCGATTCCCGGCAGCGCCTGTCCGATGGTAGTGCACTTGCGCTCGACCGAAGGCTCGAAATAACGGGTCATCGTCATCACCGGACCCGCTTCGGTAAGCCCGTAGGGATTGCAAATCTCCTTCATAAACATCCGATCCTGCGCCTGTTGCATCCGATGAACCGGACAGGCGGAACCGGACATGATGCCCGTGCGCAAACTGCTCAAATCGAACTTGGAAAACTCCGGATGATCGAGCATCGCGATGTACATCGTCGGCACGCCGTAGGTCGCGGTGCACTTCTCGCGTTCGATCGACGCCATCACCTGAACGGAATCAAATTTCTCCAAAAGCACCATCGTCGCCCCGTGATTGACGCAACTCATCACTCCGAGCACGCATCCGAAGCAATGAAAGAGCGGCACGGGTATGCACACTCGATCGCGCGCGGAGAGGTTTTGACACGCTCCAATCCAAAATCCGTCGTTGGCGATGTTGCGATGGGTAAGTTGCACGCCCTTCGGGAAGCCCGTCGTCCCGCTCGTGTACTGCATGTTGACAACATCGTTGACGTCGACTTCACCCTGACGCTTCAAATAGTCCGCCTGATCGACCTCGCAGGCAAGCGACTTCACCTCGTTAAGCGAATACATTCCGCGGTGCTTCTTCGGCCCCAGATAGAACATGCGCTTCAACTTGGGATAACGGGCGCTCTTCAATTCACCGCGCGGACATTCCTTCAATTCGGGAATGAGCGAGTTGATGACCTCGATGTAATCGCAATCGCGATAGCCGTCGATGATAAAGAGATTCTCGGCCTCCGACTGTTTGAGCGCAAAGTCGATTTCCGCCGATTTGTAGTTTATGTTGAGCGGCAGAAGCACCGCGCCGATCTTAGCCGTCGCGAACATCAGCACCAGCCAATGCGGAACGTTGGTCGCCCAAAGCGCGACCTTTTCGCCACGTTTGACGCCGAGCGCCATCAGCCCGCGCGCCACATAATCGACCTCTTCCGAAAACTCGAACCAAGTAAGTCGGTAGTCTCGGTCGGCGTAGACGACGGCATCGTTCTCGCCGCACCGCGCCACCGTCTGATCCAAAAGCTGCCCCAATGTATATTCGCGGGTAATCGGCAAGTTGTGCCAGGGAGTTCCGGTGGAAACCGACTCCGCAAACGGCGCGCGACTTGGCGCGGAACCGTAGGGCGAAGACAAATCGAAGGCGTTCTTTTTCACTTGTGGAAGATATGCAATTGGTGGCCGGTTAAAACTGGAATGCGCCAGCCGAAGCGGATGGCGAACGCACGCAAAATGAATATAAGCGCCACGCAGAAAATTGCGCTCACTTGATTGGAAACGCCGAGCTTGAGCAACAACACGTACAGGAGCGCACCAGCAACGCAAGCCATCGCATAAAGCTCCTTGCGAAAGATTAGCGGCACGTCGTTAATAAGGACATCGCGCAAAATACCGCCGAATACCGCGGTAATTACACCCATGAATACGGCAACCCACCAAGCGAAGCCCGCTTTCAGCGTCGCCTCCAACCCGAACACGGTGAAGAGCGAGATTGCAATTGTGTCAAAAACGAACCAGGTAATCGCCTCGGAAATGAATCTTCTCCCGAACACAAACACCGCGAGCTGAGCAACGAAGGTATTGACGAGGAAGCTCGGATCCGTCATCCAAAACGGCGGCACCTGCAACATCAGGTCGCGAAGCGTACCTCCTCCCAACGCAGTAACGAAGCCGACCACATACGCGCCAAACCAGTCGAAGCGCTTGATGCAGGCCATGCGGATACCGGAAATCGCGCCCGCGAACGCACCGGCGTGCGCCAACAACAACATAAACGGATCACTTCCGAAAAATTCCGCAAGCTCGTTATACCAGTCCATGGGGAATCGGCTTCCAGCGTTTAGTGGGATGAATCAAGGTAAAGATAACCGAAGCGGAGAGAATGAGCGAGAAAATCGGAAAGGTTACGATTGAAACCACCTTCGGGCGGCGCTTCTGCGGCGAAAGCGCCACCGCCGCCCAAGCGGTGAACCAGCCCATCACGAATACAAAGCCGAATATGCCGAAAAAGAAGCGAAACGCCGACCCATCGACGGATCCAAAACCAAGTCGGACGAACATCGCGAGAAAATTGAAGAGGATGATGAACGCCACCGACATTCCGGTCAGAATTGCGAAGAAGCTGTCGAAAAGCCGAAGCGAAGGATTGGCGCAAAGCGTCTTCACCCACGGCAAAAAATATCCGCGCGCAACCTGCCAACCACCGGTAGCCCACCGCCGAAGTTGCCGCCACATGTATTGCACCGTCACCGGTTGCTCGTCGGCGTAATCCGCTTTCGGCACGTAAGCGATACGCAATCCCCGCATATTCGCCTGTACGGTGAACTCGACATCTTCGACCATCGTGTGCGTTTTCCAACCGTCCGGCCCCAACGCCGACTTCAAAAACGCGAAGCCCGTCCCAGTTAGTTTGCCGGACAGTCCAAGATTGGTGCGTACCCGGTTGGAAAGCTCGTTCATCATATCCCAATAAACAGTGTACCATCCGGAAATGACATTCGCTCCGGCGTTGGACGAATGGCGACGACCGGTAACCACCGCCTCGCCGTCGAGAAGCGCGTCGTTCATCGCGTCAAACCAACCGTCGGAGACGATGTTGTCAGCGTCGAACACCGCCACCGCGTCGAAATCTCCGCGCGCATAAAGTCGCTCAAGCCCCCACGCGAGAACGTCGCCTTTACCCGAACTCGGTTCGGTTTTCTCCCATACCGTCGCCCCGGCTTCCCGCGCGGCGACAACCGTACCGTCGACGCAATTGTCGGCGAGCACGATGATCTCTCGCTTGTCGGCCGGGTATTTCGACATCATCACGCTCTTGACCGGGAGCTTGATGACCCCTTCTTCGTTGCGTGCACAGATGATAACCGCGAATTTGAGCCGCTTGTCGGCGCGCGGATGCAATTTCGCAGGCTTAATAAGCCCGACGAGAACGATAAAGGTCGACCACAGAAAGACCGCGCTCAATCCCAGGCAGACGAGGTCAAAAGCCAGCGATACGGTTGCGTCAGTCATCACGCCACCTCCGATGACTCCAAAGGTACTGCTCCGGATATTTGCGAACAATCTCACCCAATCGGTCGTTCAAAAGTTGCGTCGCCTTCATTCTATCCTCGGTCTTCGCAAACCGCATCGGCGCACCACCGACGACCTTGTATTTGTAAGGCCCGATGCGAACGAACGAAGCGACCATCGCCGGATAGCCAAAATGCGTCATCAACCGAGTCACCGAAGTCACAGTTCGCGCAGGTCGACCAAGAAATTCGAGCATCACACCGTTCCCCGCATGCTGATCCATGAGAATCGTCATTGCCGCCTTCGTGTCCTTCCATTGGCGAATGACCGCGCTTGTAAATCCGCGATTTTTATCGATCACCGTAGTCGGCCCGCGAAAATGATGGTTCTTCATCCAATTCGCGACCCAACGATTGTTCATCACCCGCGCCACCGCAATCATCGGACGCGCGAAGGAAAGAATGTTGGTCGCCGCCTCCCACGCCCCATGATGGGCGGAAACCAGTATCATCGGCATCGTGGGCTGCGTTGTGAAAAATTTCGCCGCCTCGGGATCGCACTCCGAAAAATCCACATGCTCGCGCCAATTGTCCTTGGTGACGACGCGAGGCACGCATAGCGCCTCGAGAATGTGCCCAGATAGGTGGCACCAACTCGCCTTTGCGATACGTTTGGCTTCGACCAAATCAACGACAATTTTGCACCTTAGAACGTTGTCAATCGAAATTCGCCGCCGTTTTGAAAAAAAAGGCCACAAAAACGCGCCAAACGCGTAACCGAAATCGTAGGCGTGTCTCTGTATGAATGTCATGCGAATCTTATTGTTGCCGCTCGGCCATGTCCGTCCAGCCCCTCCACCTCGGCGAATGCTTCAATGGTGGATTTCGTTTCCGCGAGATCGGAACGAGTGAAAGCGACGAAACTGTGACGACGGCGAAAATCATCCGGCGTAAGACCACTAAACATATTGGCCGCACCGCCGGTCGGCAAGACATGACTCGGCCCGGCTACGAAATCACCCGCCGATTCCGGTGTCCACGCACCCGCGAAAACCGCACCCGCGCTTTTCACGCCCTTCATCGTCCGATCGGCGTTCTTGGTCATGATTTCAAAATGCTCCGGAGCGAAACGATTGACGACCTGCAGTCCCTCGGCGACGCTTTTTGCAACCACAATCAACATTCCGTCCGCATTAATTACCCGCTCGACCAACTTCCGTCGGCTCAATGTCTTCGTCTGCGCAAGCACTTCGGTGCGAATCTCCTCTGCGAACTTCCGCGAAGTGCAAACGCAAAGCGACTTCTCAAAACCCGAACCGTGCTCCGCCTGCGAAAGCAAATCCGCCGCAATCCACCGAACGTCCACCGAGCCATCGGTCAAAACCGCAATCTCGCTCGGACCGGCGACCTGGTCAATAGCCACGTAACCATAGACCTGACGCTTGGCGGCGGTGACGAAGGCGTTGCCCGGCCCCGCAATCTTCTGAACCTTGCGGCAACCCTTCGTGCCGAACGCCATCATTCCAATCGCCTGGATGCCGCCAACGCGATAGATTTCCGTCGCGCCCGCGAGTTTGAGCGCGTAAAGAAGGACCGGGTTCGCCTCTCCGTCTCGACCAGCCGGAGTGCAGGCGACTATTTCCCTCACCCCTGCGGCCTTGGCGAGCGTCACTGTCATGATGGAAGTCGAAGCGAGCGGGGCGGTACCGCCCGGAATGTAGACTCCGACTCTTTCCATCGGCGTGAAAAACTCTCCAACCTTGCCACCGCGCGGCGTTTTCATCGACCAGTCTTCGCGAAGCGACGCCTTGGAAAATTCGAGCACCCGACGGTGGGCGTCGGCAACCGCCCGCGCAAGTTTGGGCGCAATCTTCAACGATGCGAGCGCCTTTTCGGGGATACGCAATTGCGCGATACTTTTCGCGCGAAATCCCTCGAATTTCGCAACCGCGTCGATTACCGCCTTGTCGCCTTTTGCGCGAATTTCCGCCAGAATTTCCCGCGCCGCCTTCTCCGCCTCTTCGGGAAAAGCAGGGCGGGCGTTGAATTTATCGATCGCCTTATCGCCGACTTTGACGATTTTTATCATTTGCGCGCACCCTTCAAAAGCATGCATTTAACTTTGGCCTGAACTGCAAGCTCGTCGCCAACATAGCCCGAGGCCTCGTACACTCCAAGCGGCACGCGCTCGCGCACAATCTTGACTATGGTCACGAGTTTGTCTCCCGGGCGTACCGGACGCTTGAATCTCGCATCCTCGATCGCCGCAAACGCGAAACCCGGTTGGTCACCCAATATTCCACGCGCCACCACGCCAGCGCCGGCGACTTGGCTCATAGCTTCGACGAGCACCACCCCGGGAACGACCGGATAGTCGGGGAAATGTCCTTTGAAAAAATCGTTTTTCTCGGCGGTAAAGACGTATTCGCCAATTGCGCCGGTTTCGTCGGCGGCGATCAAAGTGTCGACGAAAAGAAACGGCGGACGATGCGGCAACAACTCGATTCCCGGTCGATTGTAGATGTTTTTCAGTTTCGGCAGTTCCATCTTCAGGCCTTCTTGAAAACCAAAATTCCGTTGTGTCCGCCAAAGCCGAGCGAACTCGAAAGAGCTACGCGGATATCCCGCTTCACGCCGACGTTCGGGGTGTAGTTCAAATCAAGCGGAACCTCGCCCTTGGTCGCGTCGACCTCGAGATCCGGTTCGTCGTAGTTGATCGTCGGCGGCACAAATCCCTCCTTAATGGCGAGCGCGGTAATCGCCGCTTCCAACGCACCGGTGCCGCCAAGCAAATGGCCATGCATCGACTTGGTGGAGGAAATGTTGATCTTCTTCGCTCCCTCTTCGCCAAACACCATTTTAAACGCCTTGGTCTCCATTTGGTCGTTGAGGTGAGTAGAAGTGCCGTGGGCGTTGATGTAATCGACCTCTCCCTTGTCGGAAACGCCCGCGTCCTTAAGTGCGATTTCGATGGCCTTGATTGCGCCCGCGCCGCTCGGATCGGGAGCCGTTATATGGTAAGCGTCGGAAGTCGCCCCGTAGCCCGCGAGCTCCGCGTAAATCCTCGCCCCGCGCGCCTTGGCGTGTTCCTCGGATTCGACGATCAACACCGCCGCGCCCTCGCCCATTACAAAACCGTCGCGCCCCTTGGTGAACGGGCGACACGCAGTCTCGGGCTTGTCGTTATAGCGAGTCGAAAGAGCGCGCATCTTCATGAATCCGCCGACGGTAAACTCCATAATCGCAGCCTCCGTTCCACCGGCGACTACGACGTCGGCGCGACCCGCGCGAATCATATCGAGCGCGAAGCCGAGCGCATCGGTGGACGACGCGCAAGCCGTTACAACAACCTGCGTCGGTCCCTTGGCGCCGAGCGCGATCGAAATATTGCCGGCGGCCTCGTTGGGAATGAGCTCGGGAACCGCGAGCGGCGAAAGTCGGTCGGGTCCTCGGTCGAAAAGCGTCTTGTAGCTTTCACCGGTAACGTCCAACCCGCCGATGCCGTTACCGATCAAAACGCCAACGCGATCCATGTCGGGTTTCTTTTCCGCAGTATAGCCCGCATCCTTCCACGCCTCAACCGCCGCCGCGACCGCATATTGAGAAAAGAGCGCCATGTGCCGAGCCTCGCGCTTGTCGACAAGGCCGGAGTCGATGGCGTAGGCCTGAAAATCCTTGACCTCGCCGGCGACCTGGCTGGTGCACCGCGAAGGGTCGAATTTGGTAATGCGCCCAATTCCGGGCTTGCCGTTCTTGATGTTCGCCCATGCGGCATCCTTGCCGTTGCCGCAAGCGCAGAGCATTCCAATCCCGGTGATCATTGCCTTTTTCATTTCGTCATCTCCTTGAATTCATCCTCACAACCTCGGCCATACGCAATAGATTCCGCCGTAGCACAAACCAGAGCCAAAACCTGTCATAACAATCTTCATTCCGTCCGCGAGCGCGCCCGAACGCACGGCCTGATCCAGCGAAATCGGCACCGACGCCGCGGAAGTATTGGCGGTTTCGGCGATATTAAGCCAAAACTTCTCAAGCGGCAACTTCATTCGCCGTGCCACCGCCTCGACGATCCTGCCGTTCGCCTGATGCGCGAACACCCGATCAATCGCATCGACGGTAATTCCCCGCTGCTCGCAAAGGTTGTTCACGATCCTCGGAATGACACGAAGCGCGAATGCAAAGACTTCGTGCCCCATCAGCGTAAGTTTCGGCGAAATCGGTTCCGCCCTGACCGGAACCCCGCTCGCCGGATCGAAAGAAAGCGCCTCGCGTGTACCGCCAGTGCGCTTGATGAGATCCTTTCCGCCACCATCGGAGCCGAAGAAAGAAAACGTCTCGCTATCCCCGTCCAATTTTCCGTCGCCGCCAATCACCACCGCACCGGCGCCGTCGCCGAAGAGGATGCAGCTCGAACGATCCGTCCAATCAAGAATTCGCGAAAGGCACTCCACGCCGATTACGAGCGCTTTTTTCGCAGGATGAAGCGAAATATAGCCCCGCGCCTGTTCGAGCGCATACACAAACCCCGCACAAGCCGCCTGCAAATCGAAAGCGCCGGCGTTCGCGCACCCGAGCATCTCCTGAACAATGCAAGCCGTGGATGGAAAGGTTGCGTAATCCGGCGTTGAAGTCGCAACAATGACAAGTCCAATCTCATTCACCGACACTTCCGCAGCCGCAAGCGCCGATTTCGCCGCTTCCGCCGCCATAGTCGAAGCGGTTTCGTTCGTTCCGGCGACGTGCCGCCGATGAATGCCGGTATGCGAAAAAATCCACTCATCGGAAGTATCGAGAACTTTCGCGAGGTCATCATTGGTAACCACCTTCGGCGGAAGGTAGCTGCCGGTTCCTAAAATTCTTATGCCCATTCGCCGAATATTATACCATAATCAGGCGAATCCGAGAACATCCCGCATGGAATAAAGGCCGCTTTTGCGCCCTTTCGCCCAAGAAAGAGCCTTGAGTGCGCCAACTGCGAACGCCTCGCGCCCCTGCGCCTTGTGAACGATCTCCACGCGCTCGACATCGCCGGCGAACATGATGGTGTGATCACCGACGACCGAACCTCCGCGTAACGCATGAATCGCAATTTCCCCAAGCGGCCGCTCGCCGACATCACCCTTCCGTCCATAGGTAAAATCGTCCTTGACTCCGCGACCCGCCGCCGCCGACTTCGCGAGCATAAGCGCGGTACCGCTCGGCGCGTCCTTCTTATGCCGATGATGCATCTCCACGACCTCGATATCGTATTCCGGTCCGAGAACCGAGGCGGTTTTTTTCACGAGCTCCAAAAGAAGATTAACCCCGAGCGAGTAGTTGCCGCTCTGGACGACCGGGATCTTCTTCGCCGCCGCATCGACCCGCGCCTGCTCGTCAGCGGTAAGACCCGTAGTCCCGATTACATAGGCAACGCCCGCTTTCGCCGCCTTCTCAATCGCGTCCGGAACCGCCGTATGGTACGAAAAGTCGATGATTCCCTCCACGTCCTTCGACCATTCGCGGTCGTAACCCTCGACCACGTCGACCTTGGAGACGACATCCATCTTCATTCCCTCGGCCAGCTGGCAAAGCATTTTACCCATGCGCCCCGCAGCGCCCAAAATCGCGATTTTCATACTAATTCTCCCATAAGAATCTGCGGATGTGCCGCAGTTATGCGCAATTTTACCAAATTTCCCGCGAGCTCGCCACCGCCCAGTTCCCAAACGACAATGCGGTTTCCTCCATCGCGCCCGGAAAGTCGCGCCGCGTTGCGCTTGGAAACTCCCTCCACCATGACCTCGCGTACCGAACCGACGAGCCGCTCGTTGCGCCTTTGCCCGCGCACTTCCTGATCGGCGAGAAGAATCTGATCGCGTCGTTCCTTCTCTTCTTGCGAAACGTCATCGGCGAGGGCGGCACTACGCGTTCCCGAACGCGGCGAGTATTTGAAAATGAAGGAATTGTCAAATCCCGCTTCCTCCATCAGCGATCGAGTAAGCTCGAAATCCTCTTCGCTCTCGCCGGGATAGCCGACGATAACATCGGTGGTAACGGCGAAGTCCGGGTCGAAATCGCGAAGCCGGTTCACGGCCGCGAGATATTCCGAGCGCGTGTAACGCCTCCCCATCGCCGCGAGAACGCGATCGCTCCCCGATTGAACCGGCAAGTGCAGATGACGACAGACCTTGGGACAATCGCGATACGCCGCGACAAGCTCGTCGGTACAACCGGCGGGGTGCGCGCTCGTGAAGCGAATACGCTCGATGCCGTCGATTTCCTGCAATCTTCTCAGGAGTCGGGGAAAATCGCGATATCGCAAAACGCTCTGTCCCAAAAGCGTAACTTCCTTCACTCCGCTTTTCGCGAGCGCGCCGACTTCCGCCACGATCTCGTCGAACGGCCGCGAATATTCGTGCCCGCGCACGCTTGGAACGATGCAATAACTGCAACAATTGTCGCAACCGGTCATAACGGTGACGAATGCCTGAAACGAAGTCGTGTGATGCGCGTCGAGCCCGCAGGGAACATCCTCGTCGCCGAGCGCAAGCGTCGGGAAAACACCGTCCGCGACAATCTTCGGAATTCGCCAAAACGCGCGCGGCCCCACCGCGAAATCGAGCTTGGGCAGAACCTTGAAGACGTCCTTGCCGAGTCGCTTCACTCCGCACCCCATAAGACCCACCAGCTTGCCGGTAGTGCAAAGATACCCAGTCTTCCCTACCGCCTTGTCCTCGGCCTTTTGCCGAACCGTGCAACTGTTGACGATAACGAGTTCCGCGTCCGCTTCCCCGGCCGCCTTTTCGTGGCCCGCCGCGAGGAGCAACGCCTCCACCGCCTCGCTGTCGCGGACGTTCATCTGGCAGCCATAGGTGTGAATATGGAATTTCACCGCTTTTTCAAAACAACCAGCGTCTCGAATCGCGCCGTGCGCGGGAACATGTCGAACCACTTCACCGACTCCACCGCATACGCGCGCGAAAGCGTCCGCAAATCGCGCGTCAGCGTCGCGGGGTCGCACGAAACGTAGAATATTCGCGGCGCGGCCGAAGCGGCGAGAAACTTGGGAACGTTCGGTTCCATTCCGCCGCGCGGAGGATCGACGACAATCGCGGTGCGATCGGTGACGACGAGTCTTTTCAAACTCCGCCCCGTCTGCTCGGCGAAGAAACGCGCGTTCGCGAACTTCTGCACGGCGGCGTTCTTCTTCGCGAACTCAATCGCCTCGCGTCCCGATTCGACGCCCGTGAGCTTTTGCGGACGGCAGGCGAGCCCGAAAACGCCGACGCCGCAATAGAGATCGAGCATCTCCGGAGCCGTTTCGCGCACCTTGTCGTATTCCGCGACCACTGCCTTTACGAGCTCCTCGCCCATTTCGGGATTCACTTGGTAGAATCCGCCAGCCGGCACCTCGAAATCGAGCCCGTGCGTCCGTTCGCGAATAATCGTGTCCCGCGCGGGATCGCCAATCCACCACTTCACCCCGCTCTTCGCCGACCAGCGAACGGTGAGATCGCCTTTCCGCTCCACCTCGCGTCGCACCGCCTGCGCGCCTTGGGTCAGAAGCGCGACGACTCCACGGCGAATCTCCGGCAACTTGGCGTTGATTTCCTTCGTCGCGAGCGGATCCGACTCGATTTCGACGATTGCGTGATCGGGTTCGCGTCGATAGCCGATCTCCCACTTCCCCTTGTTTTTCGCGAAATGGTAGACGACCTTGTTGCGGTAGTTGAGCGGATTCTTAGCCGAGACTCCGCCAAAGCTTTCGACCGCTATGCGCGCGCGCTCGAAAAACTCCCGGAGTTGCGACTCCTTGGCCTTCGCCTCCGCCGCATAAGCGAGATTCGCGTAGACGCAACCGGGTATCCGTCTCAACTCCCCTCCGTCGACTCGCTCGGGGCTCGGCTCCACGACCTCGACGAGACGCGCCTTCACGTAAGTGCGTTTCTCCTCGACGATTTCCGCCTTGACGTTCTCGCCCGCCCACGCGCCGGGAACGAACACCACTCGCCCGTCGCCAAGCCGCCCGAGCCCGTCGCCGCCATAAACGTTCTTCGCAATGTAAACCGTGGAGATCATTTCGTGAATTTCACGGCCAAGCCGCCTCCCTGTGCCAAATGAACGCGAAAGTTCCCTTTCGCGGAAACCCGTTTGAATTCGCGAACGTAATGTTCGGGACGCTCGTTCGAATCCTCGGCGTCGCGGAAAATCTCCGCCTTCCACTCGCCCGAGCCGAGAAACGCGAGCGAAAATTCGACCTCTCTCTCCGTCCAAGAGTTCAAAATCGACGCATACCACGTCTTCCCTTTGCGCCGCGCCACCGCCGCGAACGAATCGAAATCGCCGCCCAAGCCAACCGTGTCGTCCCAAGTCGTCGGCGTAGCGGCGAGATAATCGAGACATTCGCGATTGCGCTCGTAGGCGGTGGGGCTGTCGGCGAGCATCTGCAAGGGCGCTTCGTACGCCGCCATCATCGCGAGTTGATGCGTGCGCGTTCCGTGCGAGCCGGGGAAATGGTAGAACCGCCTTTCCGGATCGTCGACACGCTTCGGATACGTCCCCTTCGGAAAATTGCGCATCGCCCCGGGAGTATAATCCATCGGCCCCGCGGTAAGCCGCCCGAAGAACGCGCCCACGTCGTTCGCCATCATATCCTGCCCTTGATAGAACTTCATCTGCTCGAGTCCGTGAATGCCCTCGTAGTTGACGACGTTGGGATACTTTCGGCTCAACCCCACCGGCCGCGTCATACCGTGGTAATCGACGAGCGCCTTTCGCATCGCGCACGCTTGCGCGAATTTCTCCAGAAAGCGAAAGACGTCCGCGTCGGCGCGATCCATGAAGTCGACCTTGAAGCCCTTGGCGCCGAGACGCGTGAAGTGTTCGGCGACCCGCTCCTCGTTACCGCGCACTTGCGCCCACGCCATCCAGAGGATTATCCCGACGCCGCGCCGCTTCGCGTAGTCGATCAAATGCAAAACGTCCACTTCGGGATTAAATCGCCAAATGTCGAGACGGTCGCTCCAGCCCTCGTCGAGAATCACGTACTCGAGACCGTGGCGAGCGGCGAAATCGATGTAGTATTCGTAAGTTCGCGTATTGCACCCCGATTCGAAATCCACGCCGTCGAGCTTCCAGTCGTTCCACCAATCCCACGCCACCTTGCCCGGCTTGACCCACGAAAAGTCCGCTTCGGCCGGACGAGCGAGCGCATAGACGATATCCGACTCGCAGAGTTTCGCCGGCGAGGAAGCGAGCGCGAAAACGCGCCAGGGATACTCTCGCCGCGCCTCGGTCTCGACGAGGTAGTTTTCCGTCTCCTCGACTTTAAGCCACCGATTGCGATCCATGCGCTGACGCCGGGGAAAGCCGGAAAACACCGACTCGAACGCCCCGCCCTCGCGTCGCGTAAAATAAAGCGCGGGATAAGCGACGACATCGCTCTCGGTTATCGCCACCGTACAATCTCCGCTCGTCGCGACGAGCGGCAAATATATCTTCTCCTCGCCTTCGGTTACGAGCGTGTTCGCGCTCGTCGTGCGCGGCACCTCCTCCTCGCACCCGAAATTCGTCGTCAGATACGCAAGACATTTCGCCTCGCGGTCGGCGAGCGCGACTTCCACCTGCTCGTAGTCCACCCGCGCCCGACCTTGTCGCATCGTCTCGAATCGCCAGGCGACGCCATCGTCCCGCGCCACGAGCCGCACCGCGAAATCGTCGAACACGACGAGTCGCTCGTTGCCCGCAAGCGAAAGAAGCGCTTTTTTGTAAATTGGCGTCGCGAGCGAGCCCTTGCGCTTCATTTCGCGTCCGCATGCCGCGCCCAGCCCCGCGCCGTCATGTCGCACCCCGTTCAAGACGAGCGCGATGCGGCTTTTGCCGACGATTGTCCGCCCGTCCCGCACCACCTCGTAGGCGAGCGGATCCGTCCAAAGACGAATCGCGTTTCGACCGTTCGGCGATGCGAGATAAACCGTCATATCACGCGATTGTCGATAAGCCGCGTCTTGCCGCAATACGCCGCAACCAACACGCAGCAACCCTTCTTCGGAGTTTTGCGACTCTCCAGCGTCTTCGCGTCCACGCACTCGACGTAATCGACCTTAAGTCCCGCCTTTTCGAGCTCGCGCCGAAGCCTGGGGAGCGTGGTCAAGTTCTTGAGTCCGCGCGAAATCGCGAGCGCCATCTCGCGCTCCTTTTCGCTCAAATAGGTATTGCGGCTCGACCGCGCAAGCCCGCTCCTTTCGCGCACGATCGGCGCGACGACAATCTCCAAATCGAAATTGAGATCGCGCACCATGCGCTTAATGATCTGCGCTTGCTGATAGTCCTTCTGCCCGAACACCGCGAAGGTAGGATGGGCGAGGTTGAAGAGCTTGGCGACGACGGTGCAAACGCCGCGGAAGTGCCCGGGACGACGCGCGCCGCAAAGTCCGCGCGAAAGATCCTCCTCGTTCACGTAAACCGAATGGCACTCGAGATACATATTCGCCGGCGTGGGGAAGAACACCGCCGTCGCCCCCGCCTGACGGCACTTCCCAAGATCCGCCTGCTCGTCGCGCGGATACTTCTCGTAGTCCTCGCCGGGGCAGAACTGGACGGGGTTCACGAACACCGAAACGACGATCTCGTCCGCCCCGCGCTTCTTGGCGGCGGCGATGAGCGAAAGGTGCCCTTTGTGCAAATAGCCCATCGTGGGAACGAGCGCGATGCGCTTGCCCGCGATTCGCCGCGCCCGACACCACGCCTGCAACTTCTTGGGTTCGCGGAATATCTTCATTTTGCCAATCCTTTCAATATTGCGATCTCCTCTTTATAGCCCTGTAAATCGCAAGGAGTTTCCAAGTAAAACGGCTTGTCGGACAGCTCGGAATGATTCACGATACGCCGAAACGCCTCGATGCCTATTTTGCCCTTGCCGATTTTCTCGTGCCGATCCTTGTGCGACGAAAGAACGTTCATCGAATCGTTGAGATGAATCGCCTTAAGGCGCTTGAGCGAAAGAACGCGGTCGAACTCCTTGAGTACTCCGTCGAGATCGTCTACGATGTCGTAGCCGCCGTCCCACACGTGGCAAGTGTCGAGGCAAACGCCGATCAGTTCCTTGCGCTCCACACGGTCGATGATCTCGCGAATCTCCTCGAAGTTCCTGCCGACCTCGCTACCCTTCCCCGCCATCGTCTCCAAAAGAATCGCGGTGCTCGTCCGTTCGCGCGCGCCGAGAATGCGGTTCAGCATCGAGGAAATAAGCTCGATCCCCTTCTCCGCGCCCTGTCCGACGTGGCTTCCCGGATGGAAGTTGTACATCGCCCCGGGAGTAAGCTCCAACCGCTTAAGGTCATCGGCCATCACTTCCTCGGCGAAATCCCTCACCCGCTTTTCCTCGCCCGCCGCGTTGAGCGTATAGGGCGCGTGCGCGAGAATCGGGCCGATTCCGTTCGCCGCGGCGTAGTCGAGGAACTCGGCGACGTCGCGCCGGTCGATCGGCTTCGCCGCTCCGCCTCGCGGATTGCGGGTGAAGAACTGAAAGACGTTCGCGCCGATCGAACTCGCGGTCTGCGCCATCGCGAGATACCCTCCGGCGGAGGAAAGATGACAGCCGATTTTCATTTGCCGATCCTGACCCGCGGATCGAGCGCCGCGTAAAGAAGATCCGTAATCAAGTTGACGAACTGGTAGAGAAGCGCCCCCAAGACGACCACCGTCCGCACCACCGCCATGTCTGCGGAGTGAATCGCGTTAATCGAAACCGAACCGAGGCCGGGAATGCCGAAGAAGCTTTCCAAAAGGAGCGAGCCGGTGAAGAGATAGGGAATCGACAGCGAAACGTAGGTGACGATCGGAATAAGCGCGTTACGAAGAACATGGCGCACCATAATCGCGCCGCGCGAAAGCCCTTTCGAACGCGCGACGAGCACGTAGGGCTTGTAAAGCTCGTCGAGAATCGCCGTCCGGAAAAAGCGCACGTCCACGCCAAGCGAGGAAACGACGCCGATTAGGACGGGCAAGACGAGGTAAAACGCATTTTGATATCCCCAAACCGGGAATATCCCCGCCTGATAGGAAAGAAAGAACTGTCCCGCGAGCACCCAAACGACGTAATTCACGCTCATCAAAATCGTCGATCCCACGAGTATCGCCTTGTCGGGCGCGCGACCGCGCATTTCCGCCGAGACCATCGCCAACGCCAGCGCCAAAACAACTCCAATGACGAGAATCGGCAGCGTAAGCGACAAGCTCGGCCCCACTCCGCGCGCGAGAACCGATAAAACGCTCTCCTGATTCTCGATGGAATAGCCGAAGTCGCCCTTGCAAATATCGCCGACGAAACGGACGAACTGGCTGTCCCAAGCCCAGACGAGCGGTCGATCGTAGCCGTACTTGTGATTGAACGCGGCAATCGCCTCGGCGGTGGCGTTCTTGCCGAGCATCGTCTCCGCCGGCGAACCTCCGACCACGTTAAAGAGGACGAAGGTCAGAAGCAAAATGCCGATCGTCGTGGGGATCGTCTCCCCGATTCTTCTCAAAACGTACTTCAGCATCCTATCGCAGAAGCGAGAATGCGCGAGACCGCAAGCGCGTCGCATTCGTCCAGCCGCTTGAGGATGCACGCCCAGCGATACGCGCCCGAGCCGTTGGTGTCGTATGGACGGTCGGAGAATAGCTCGTCGAACGCCCGCCGACGCGCGCGATAGGACGATTGCATCTCGACGAGCTTCCGGCGGAAGCCCTCGACGTAGGCTTTGGCGAACAGTGGATATTCCGCGACCAGCGCTTCGCGCCGTTTCGCGAAGGCCGCGTACTGCGGCACGAATTCGTCGAGCCGATGCTCGTAATTGACGAAGCTGCCCGCGTGGTCGGTGACCTTCACCTCGGCCGGCAGTCCGTCCGCCCCGAGTTGGACGATTTCGTAGTTCTTGTCGAAGAGAATTTCCTTGGTAACCGAGCTTCGCCGTCCGACGACCATGTCGATCGCCGCCGCCTCGCCCATTAAAAAGGCGAATTTCTGCGCCCACACCGGATTGCGCAGCTTCGCGAGCGGAACCTTGTCGGAGGCGATCCCGGGAACGTACTCGCGAGCGAAATAGGCGGTGCGAACGGCGACTCCGTTGTACTGGTTACGTCCCGAATACTTCTCGGTGAAATGCCCGAGCCCCAAACGGTCGGGGAGGTTCATTCCGAGTTGACGGCACATAAGCCGGCGATCGAGAATGTAATCCGAATACTCGTCGGCCTCGAGAATCGCGTCCACGAGGCTCTTGCCCTCGTCGAGATGCTCCGCGACGCCCCACTTCTGAAGCCGGACGATCATAATGTTCGGCTCGCTCTCGCCCTCGACGAGATACTGCATGATGTACACGTGCCCGCGCCGATTGCCCTCGATTGGATGACGCGCGAGTGAAGTCGCGATGCGGCCGATGTTGATGTACTTGACGCGCCCGAAAAGCCGTGTGGTGTTAAAAAGGAAGCTCTTCACCCGATTGTCGCACAGCGCCAAGAGCTGCGGATCGCGCGTCCGCGCCGCCTCGTCGTAAATCGCGTCGAAGATAACCTCGCCGTTCTCGATACGCGCGCCGGGGAGCCACTCGATTTGGCGGTAGAACTCGGGGGAGATGCCGGCGATGAGTTCCTCGACCGCAGTTTCGTTCGGTTGACGGGTAATCGCGCTCAACATCGCGTTGCGCCACTCGTAGTTCTCGACCACTTCCTCGCGCAATTCCGCCGGAAGCGTCATTCGCCAATCCTGCGCGATCTTCGCAACCTTGTTGCGGAGCGCGCCGTCGTCCAACTCGTCCACCACAAGAGCCTTAATCTCCTTTTTAATCTCGATTGGCGTAGTAAGCGGAAAGAGGTCGATTTCAGGGTGGCCGTGGCGATTGCGCTTGGAAAGCCCAGTCACAACTTCCTTCACCTGCGCGCGGAAATCGGCGGGAGAGAGCTTCTCGATTTCGAAGTAGCTGCTCGCGGTAACGAAGCGCGTACCGGTCATGCGGTTGTAATAGTAAATCGGCGCCGCCTCGATCGGAACCTTGGAGCCATTGATGCGCTCGACGACATCCTCCTGCGAAATCGGCTGCCTCGCCATGCGCCAGTTCTCGCCGCGCTCGCGAAGCGCCTTGCGAACCTTGAGCGAGTTGGTGTTGAGATAGCGAATCGAGCGCTTGGACACGATCTTCTGGAGTTCCTCGTCGGCGCGAAACGCGAGATCCATGTGATCCGGGTCGGGTCGAATGAGAACCGCCTCCTCGGTGAAGATAAGATCGACCGACTCGGCGAGCTCCGCCTCCTCCTCGGCCGGAGTAAGCGCATGGTCCTTGGCCAGCTCCTCAAGCCACATCGCCCGCTGCATCGCGTGCACGCCCTTGGCGGTCACAAGCCCGGGAGTGCGAAAGAACATCGTGCCGATGCGGCTTAATAGCCGTCCTTCGGCGTCCTTGGCGAATATCTTTTCTCCAATCAGTTTCATACCGACGTATTATAGCATATCCTGCGACCGTTTTTCCCAATATCGCTTCAACGCCTTTTCGAAGATCGTGTCGCGTTTCTCGGCGATCGGTTTGAACTCCTCGATTCGTTCGTCCACCTCGTTCACGAACTCGTCATAGTTCTTGCGCCACTTAGCTCCCAATTCCCGCTCGCGCTTCACCGCCTCCTCGTACCGCCGAACATCCTCGTCGCGCGCAAGCTCCTTGAGCCGACGCTTGGCCAAAAGCATCCGCACCGCCTCCACTTGCTCGGCACTTTTCACGGAGCTATCCGCACCAAACTCGTCGTATTTCCTGCCGTTTTCGTCGACCAAGAGGTACATTGGACATCCGCGCAATCCGTACGCCTTGTAGAGTTCGGCGTTATGCTCCACCAGCCACTCCGGCAGCTTCGCCTCGCCCGCCTCGTCAGGACAATCGACGTAGACCAAAACGAGATTCTCCTTCGCAAACTCCATCCACTCGACGGTATTGAAGACGGCCTTTTCCATATCGTTCCCCCACTTGCACCAATTCGTGCCGGTGAACGCGAGAAGAATATCCTTGCCGCTCTTTTTGGCGAGCGCCTGCGCCGCCGGTAAATCGGTCGTCCAAACCCCGAAAGCCGCGCCATTGGTTATGACGCCCGCGCCGAAGTCGGAAAAGACGATTTTCGCGTCTTTGGCAAACTCGTTGCCCTCTCGCGGCATCGCCTTCGCCGCCTTGCCGAGCACCTCGAGCTTAATCGCGTCGATCTCCTTCAGCGCTCGCTCGCGGGGAGTGGCGTATTTCGCCTGAAAATCGCGATGGAGCACGTCCATCTTCGCGTCCCATTCCGCCTTTTCCGCGAGCGCCTCGCGATACTTCTTGAAATCTTCCTCACCTACCAGTTCCGCCATCGAATCCTCGACGAAAACGGCGGTGACATTAGTTACGAAATTGTATTCGTTGCCGTGGTTAATGGCACCGGTCTTGCCGGCGAGATGTCCGTCGGGGCCGAAGACGAGGAAAGTCGGGAATCCCGTAATTCCGTATTCGCGCTTAAGCGCCTTGTTGCGCTCGCGATACTCTTCGGGAACGCGCGAAGCGTCTTTCGGCGTATCGACGAAAGCAAGCGCAAGATTCTCGCGGGCGAAGGCGATCCAACCGGGCTGGGAAAAGACGTGCTCGTCCATGAGCTTGCACCAACCGCACCAATCGCTTCCCGTGAAGTTCATAAAAAGGTACTTGCCGCTCTTTCGCGCAAGTTCACGCGCCGCCTCCACGTCTTGCGTCCACTCTCCGAGCTCGGCCCCTTTCGTACGTACTTGTCCATCATCGGCCTTAAGCGTGATCGCGCTTACACTTAATCCAACACACATCAAACAACTAATTAATTTCACGGCATTGCCTCCACTTACAAAAACACCTTTATCGGTATTATACCAAGTTTTTTGACAATAATCAGTGCGAAAAGCAATACTTATGCCAAGCAGAAGCAAACATAGCGTCGATTACCTTTGCCAAATTCGCATCCGCCCCTTTGCAAATTTGCGAAAGTATCGCCCAAGCTCGCCTATCCTCTCCATATTCCAGACAAATCTTTTTGCAAAGCGTACCTATCCTATATTCACTTGGATGCGCAAGCACAGCGTCAATCGCAGCTTGACAAAGACGTTTCATTGCCGGCGTGTCATCGTTTTCAAGAACTGTTTCCAACGCATGGCAAACCGGCAGCAAATGCTCATCCCGCCAATAACGCACCTCTTCTTTTTTCTCAGCCATTTCCCTTAATTTTGCAACCAATTCATCGACTTCCCGTTCCGTAGGCAATGCCTTGCATTCGCCAACGACGCGAAAGCCAGTATTTATGTCGTCCCTTAAGCCATATTTCATATGAAGCCTCTGCTCAAGAGAATCCCATCCCGGCAATGCTCGAAGATAATAATCTTCTTCTCGCGTCAATCCAATTCGTTTTGCCGTTTCGGCATCAGGACGAGCTTTGGCTGGACAATTTCGATGTATCCCAAAGTAATAATCCAAAATTTCACGGCGAGCCCTAATCAATTCATACTGCCAATCATTACAAGCTCGGCGTTCCCGAGCGAGAACCTTCTTGCGAACATACTCTTTCGTCGGCACCTCACCATCATCAACATTGTCAAGATATGGTGAGTTAAAGTACCCAGGTTGCATTTTTGACGCAAAAAACGATAGCGCATCGCGCAAATCATCTTCCGATTTCATCCTGCCTTCAAAATCTCTAATCTTATTCCACACTTCAAACCGCCATTTTTCGTACTGCTTCGTCGCTTCAGTAGGCGCCCAATCTTCTTTCGTCGCAAGTTCCTCATCGACAGTAACTTTAACATATGCTTTGATAGGCTCCCAATACACTTCGCCTTCTTTCACGACCGTTCCCACGCGCCGCCGTTTCTCAGCCTCATACCACTCAACCGTATCGCCGGGAATAACCTTCCAAAAAATATTACCAATTGAGCAATTAACCGGTTCAGTTCGCCCGACGCGACAACATTGGAGAAACACTACCGCGCACAAGACCGCTAAAATCGGTCTTGCCACATTCAGTGCTCTAACCAACCAATTCATCGTACTCGATCATCGATTTACAAAAATGCTTTTAACGATTCCGCCCAAATGGCATACCCGGCGGGAGACAGGTGAACCTGATCTCGGTAGAGCGCCTTGATTCGCTCGCCCGTCTCGTCGACGAACTTATCGGAAAGGTCGATAAAGCTTATGGGCTCTTGCTTGGCGAGCTTTTTAATGTGCGCCGAAAGAATTCCATTGGCCTCCTTGGCGGTCTTCCTCATCGGATCGTTCTTGCCCGCGCGCGGCAGAATCCCCATTACGACGATCTTCGCATTCCGCGATACAACGCGCCTCACGTTCTTGACTAAAGCAAGAACCCCTTCCGCAATCTCCTTCGCGTCATTGGCCCTGGCGTTCTTCGTTCCAGTCATATTGTTCGTACCGGCCATGATGATGACGGTCTTGGGCTTTACCCCGGCGAGCTCGCCATTCTCGATGCGCCAAAGCATATTCTGAATCCTATCCCAGCCAAACCCGAGATTAAGTGCGCGCTTCCCCTTGAAGGCCGCCTTGAAGTAAGGCGTCGCGTCATCGCCGCCAATCGAATTGATTCCCGCCCAATGATGCGTAATCGAGTCGCCGATCAAAACGATCTCGCTCTTCATCGCCTTCGCCTCTTTGAGAATGCGCTCATGCCGCGCATACCAATCATAGTTGTCGTTTTCGAGCTTCGGCACTGGAATAAGCGCCGTATTCGCCGCAAAACCGCTACCGGGCAAAGCGAACACAGCTCCCAAAATTAAAATCAATATAATTTGCATAGCTTAATTATACCAAATTCATCCGCGCAGTTGTCGCTCGAAGTCGATAAGCTTGTTTTCCTCTCCTTCTCGCCGCGATAAATAGTACCTTACGAAAGGCGCGTGCCAAGCTATAATATTACGATGGAAAGTCGTCAACGAGAAGTTTCTTCAGACTCTTGCTGAGTCCGCCAATCGTCATAAGCAACTGCGGCTTGAAAATCTTGGCAGGGATGTTATCGTAAATCGTACAAACAATTTGTCTTGCCGGTCCATTCTCGGTAATCAAAGCCTCCTCGCGCCGTGCCCATTGAAGAATTCGCACCCACGGGCCGCTCTTGATTTCAAAGAGATAAAACCGTTTCCCGATTTGCGCTACCAAATCCAGTTCGGTGAATAGGTCATCCTCCCCATTGCGCCTCAATTTAACGTTTTGAAACACCTTGAAGGACAAGCTAGACTTCCGCGTCTCGCAAAAATCAACAACTACCCTATTTATCGCGTACCGAAAGCACTGCTCCGCCCACGCCGAACGAAAAAAGCGCACGCCTGCCTTGTTGTCGATCGACAATCTCACCGAAAAAGTATTGGCTTCTTTCTTTATGAATTCAGCCGCATAACCGAGCTTCTTGAGTCCGTCGAGAAAATTATTCAACTTTCCAATATCTTCGGCGTTGGGAACTGAAAACTCAAACGATTGCTTTTTGTCACCAAGCGTCGACGCAGCCGCAATCATAAACGGCAGCAACACCCGTCTATGGCTAAAAATCTGCCGCGCCACCCGATAATCTTCGTTCGGTTGCTGACTGATTTCGTCCGCATTGACGATAGCAAACCCTTTTTCGCCGACAAAATCCGCAAACGCTTTAATCAGTTTATTTGACTTCATCGCCAACTTTCCGCTTCCCGTTGCGTTTGCCAAACATCAAGATAAACACCCACGAAGCGCACATTGCGCCAAATGTATCGCACAGAATGTCCTTTTGCGCATCCCAAACATCGCCTTGCGAGCCGAGAAACGCCGCGCCGGCCTCTCCGCCGTCGATGGCTGCGTAAAGCCATTCGACAATCTCCCATACTCCAGCCATGGCAACCGTCGTCATCACGGCGAAAAAGCCCGCCAATCGTTGCGAAGAAGCCCATCCTTTACGCCAAAAGAGTTCGGCGAGCGGAAAGGCGAACCAACCGACGGTGAAATGCGCGATGCGGTCGTAGGGATTGCGCTCAAGTCCAAGTGGCTCCACAATCCACCCCATCGGCACTTTCTCGAACGAGTAATGCGCGCCGATAATCTGCAATAATAGCCACGCTCCGAAACAAACGTAAGCCATCGTCGAGAACCGAAACCTTCGGTAACTCGCCGTCAAAATCGCGAAAAGACCCGCCGCCCATATCATTTCGACGTACCACACCGTGCGACTGTACGGTTCGATGCCCGACCAAATCGCCGCGCCGACCAATAAAAGTGCCATTATTTTTTCAAACCGCATAGTTCCAATTTTCGCTTTTTGGGGGTATTATAGCAAAAATGGCGTCGCCTGTTCGCCCTATTTGAGCTTTAGGACGATGAGGCAATCATCACTAAAAGCCTGATTTTATTACCTTTTCGGGGTGTGTTCCCAAATGCCCATAAAATCGGTCACTCGCCTGACCGATTTTGCCGTAATTCGACCTCGAAAGTGTCCGATTCTCTCCATCCCACCCATCCTCCAATACACGCGCATCAGAAAGCACTCAGAACTTTAACCACAAGACAATCAAAGCAAGAAGAAACAATATGACCATCAAGACAATACCGGCCAACCATGCGACAAATGCGCCTCCAAGCGCATGATTGATTCCTGATTTACCTTTCGTAGCACCTGAAAACAGCACGCCCCACCAACCCAAGAGAAAGCCAAGCCAAAATGATGACTCGTCGTTATCCGGTTGCTTTACTTTAGACAACAACACCGCCTCCCCGCATCGAGGGCATTGCTCAACGCGTGGCAACGGATGATCTGCCGCTAAGAAACGTAATCCACAGTTTTTACAAGTCCAATAACTCATCTGCAAAACTTCTTGTTCCTGTCTTCGTCTCTATCATTTACCCTACAACCTTATGGCACGCGCTCTTGATTGCCGCATATTCTGCCTATAGCGCGGCATCCTGAAGGTCACGTCCGAGAATGTCATTCGCGGCAACTTGCGCAATATCGTCCTGAAAGCCGAGACACGCGATAACGGCCATGTAATTCACCATCGAGACCTGCGCTTCGCCGCGCTCGAGCGAACGAAGCGTCATCAGTGACATATTCGCCCTTTCCGCCATCATCTTAGAGGTGATCTTGCGGCGCTTGCGCGCGAGCCGCAAGTTCTCACCCATCGCCTTCAACGCCTTCTGCGCTTTCGGATATATGACATTCTGCCGTTTCATTAGCACATCTTTCTATTCAATGCTAATATTATAGCACATTACGTCTCAAACGACAATAACCAAGATGCAACAACACTCCGCTTTGGTAATTACCAAAACGGAACACCCTCCGCTTTGGTAAAGATTTGATACACCTCCGCCGACACGCCGTATTTGAGCTCTAGGACGATGAGGCAATCATCACTAAAAGCCTGATTTTATTACCTTTTTCGGGGTGTGTCCCCGAATGCCCGCAACCTCTATACGGCGATTATGACTATTCCCGGATTGGGAGAACGCTTGTACTCGACGGGTATGAGACCGCTATCGGGAAACGCGAGGAACTGCGGAGAGAAGAAATCTCCCGCCGCCTCGCCGTCGAGAAATCCGCGAATATGATGCTCGCGCAGGTACTTCCGGCAAGCGGCAAGCACCGCACTTTTTATCTTGCTCGTGCCTCCAGAGCTGCCATAGCCGGTAATCACGGCGAAAACCTTGTTACCGCCTGCGCGCGAGCGCGAAATTATCCTTTCGAGATCGCTTAGCGCGTCGTCCACTCGC
>JAZQOS010000075.1:0-107774 GCA_045627925.1 Kiritimatiellia bacterium
CGCCTCGGCGGTGCGAAAGGCGGCGACACGCTCTTTCGCCTTGGCCAGCCCTCGTTCGAGGATAAGAACGTTTTTCGATAATTGCGAAATCGCCTTTTGCATGCGTTCGCTTTCTCGCTCGTCGACAAATGCGATTGCCGCTTGAAGGTAATCCTCCAACGTCCTTCGAGCAGTATCTTCGTCCTTCGCCCTTGCCACAAGCTCCATTACAATGCGATTTGCGTGTTTCAGCACGAACGGCTTCGCCTCAATCTCCACACTTTCGTCCGATACCACCTTCCGCTTGAATGCGTCGCTATTAATCCGCTCGCGATAACGTTCGACCACATCCATCGACCCCCAGCCGCAAAACACAGCCCGTCCGTCAACGCGCACCTTACATACAAGCATCGCCCGCTCTTCGCAATAATCATCGCCCAGATTGCCGCATCCGGCAACCATCGCCACCAACCCTATCGCCAACGCTTTCATTCATTCATCCCACTTATCATCATCGAAAGATACAATTTTCCAATTTGCCGATTCCTGATTTCTCCGGACACTTACCGCCAGTGGCTCTAGCAACGTCCGACTTAAAAAATTCTCTTTTAACGTAGCCGTGATTCGCGTAACTTGATTACTCACAGTAGTTGAAATACATCCATATTTCTCAACCGAAAAATTTCCCTCAGCATCAAGCCTATATTTTTGTGGCATCACCCCCGTGCTTCCAATCGGTTTCCAATCGTCATCACCATCGGGACGGGCGCACCGTTGCCACTATCAGAAAATGATAACCAATCTGCAAAATCGGCAACAATGCGCTTCTTATGGTTTCAAACCACGACATCACCCATTATTATACCAAATATTCCTCCGCCTATAGCCTCACTACGACCTCAATCGGCCCGGCCGCATAGCAAGCGACTTCGTACTCGTTGAATACGAAATGGACGCCGTCCTGCGCGATGAAGAAATTTTCGACCAGCGTTACTTCGCCCTGAAGGTTGTCCGCCCCGTCAATCTTCTCGATTACGCCTTTGCGAATCGCCGCCAACACCTCCGCCCGCCGACTCGCCGGCACGACATCCGCGACCCGCAGTCGCCTCCCGGTTTGGCGATCAAACGTGCCGACGGTAATCTTCGTCCCGCCGTGAGCTCCGCCATTGTAGGAATACTCCTCCGCTCGAAAGCTAAGATAGCGCTTGTCCGCAAAGACGACCTTGTACGACGCATTTCGTTCCCATGTCGTAGCGCCGGAGCCAACCAGCCAATCGTCCTCCCGACCGACCCCGTCATCTTCGATAAGCGCGGCTTCGCGACAAAGTTCAAGATACGCCGCGAGATCCTCGCTCATTATCGGCGCTTCTACCTCAACGCACTCGCAACCGCCAAGCAAACCGATCAAAGCCAAAATCAATAGCCAGTTCTTAATCATTTCGCCGGATATTATATCAAATAGCGTCGCTTCGGGATGAAGAGCGGTTTGTCGCTATCGGGTCATTCCGCCTTTTATACCGTCGTTGCGAAGTGCGCCAAACCGCTCTTCATCCCTCCGCGCCGCAACTATCCGAAATGACTCTTCTCGTCTTCTCGCTCCACAACCGAGCGCTAACGCGCAATTACGGCATTTCTACGGTAACCTTGAAGAAATTGTAGTTCTCGGCATCGTCCTTGACTTCAGCCCAAGCGACTTCATTCAGCTTCGACTTGCCATAAACCGTATATTTTCTCAAATAGTTTCCGCTTTCATCCTTCAACTCCGGCGACCAACCGATAATTGGCTTGTTGTTCTCGTCAAATGTAATCGATGCCGTGAAATTGTCGTCGGAATTCGTCGGATCGGTTCCTGCGACGTAATCTTGCCAAACCAACATTGACGCTCCACCTGCGCCTTTCTTACCCGTCTCCATCGTTAGCGCCTTCACGAAGTCAGTTCCGAACTTCTCTTTGAATTGCGGGAACTGTTCCGCCCAACTTTGCGGAATCGCAACCGCATCGCCTTTGACTTCCGTGTATATCGCTACCAGCGCATTATCAATCGTTGGCGTTACCGTTTCTGGAACAATGCCATTAAGGACATAATGCACCACCACATTTGTAACAGTCATCGAAACCTCAACCTTGCGATCCACTTCTCCATCCTGTCCCCATTCGTCATAGACAACAGTCATGCCATTCCACTGCATCCATCCCGAAGAGGATGGCGAAACATGAAGCACAGCGTCGTTTGCTACATTCAAAAATGCATCGTCCGCACATATCGGCGCATTACCGGCGAATGTCAGGTCCGTCAAGTTTTTGCAACCCCGAAACGCATCATCCCCAATGCTCGTCACGCTCGATGGTATCGTCACCGAGGTAAGACCACTGCAATCGAAAAACGCACTATCAGCAATCAACCTTACGCCATTAGGAATCACAACCTCACCCGGGCATGTCCCTTTGTATTCGATAAGGCAATTATCTATAATCACAAGGCCATCGAGATGATCATTCAAAAGCTTCGTGCCGTTAAACGCACAATCCCCAATGCTCGTCACGCTCGATGGTATCGTCACCGAGGTGAGAGAGCTGCATTCGTAAAACGCACGCCCTCCAATGCTCGTCACACTCGATGGTATCGTTACCGAGGTGAGACCACTGCAATCGGAAAACGCACTATCAGCAATCACTGTCTCATCCGTAATCACGACCAGCTTAAGCGAAGATGGAATATAATAGGTCAACGTAATAATCATCACATCGGACCCAGATTCACCATACTCAACACAACGCTGACTCGTCGCAGTTCCTCCAGTGTATGACGACGTTCCAAAAATATATCCAAACAGCGATTCCCTTGTCCCCGAATTGCCGCGCTGTGACCCAACAAACGGCAAGGTGATGCTTGTTAGCCCGCTGCAACCCGTAAACGCCTTATACCCGATGCTCGTCACGCTCGACGGTATCGTCACCGAGGTAAGAGAACTGCAACTCTCAAACGCACATTTGCCAATGCTCGTCACTGGACAGTCACCTAATTTCGACGGAATCGTTATTGCATCAGTAGTTGATGTCGGAATCGCTCTCGAATCGGATGATCCTCCGCCAACACTCGCCTCGCCGTTCTTGACCATGTATGTCCACACAATGCCATCAACCTCTTGCGTATATGGTCCACCGTCTGGCTTTTTAAGTTCAACAAATTCCAACGCCTCGATATCTACACCCTTGTTCGTCATCAACCCCTTCACGCGCTTTGTGTCACCCGAAAAAACATAGACCGTCTTCAGTCCTCTACAACCATAAAACGCATCACTACCAATGCTCATCACGCTCGATGGTATCGTCACCGAAGTGAGAGCGCTGCAACCATAAAACGCAGAATAGCCAATGCTCGTCACGCTCGACGGAATCGTCACCGAAGTGAGAGAGCTGCAACCATAAAACGCATGATCGCCAATGCTCGTCACGCTCGACGGGATGGTCACCGAGGTGAGAGCGCTACAACCATCAAACGCATAACCTCCAATGCTCGTCACACTTGACGGGATTGTCAACGAGGCGAGAGCGCTGCATTCGTAAAACGCACTACTGCCAATGCTCGTCACGCTCGACGGGAACGCCACCGAGGTGAGAGCGCTGCAACCATGAAACGCACCATTGCCAATGCTCGTCACACTTGACGGGATCGCCACTGCCTTTGCACCACCAGGACAGCAAATCAACTCAGTTGCATCCTTGTTGTAAAGCAAACCATCAATCGAACAATAATAACCATTCGCCGAATCAACCTTGATGCTCGTGAGAGAGGGGCAACCATTAAACGCCCCATAGCCAATGCTCGTCACGCTCGATGGTATCGTCACCGAGGTGAGAGAGCTGCAAACAGAAAACGCACAAACTCCAATGCTCGTCACACCCTCTGGTATCGTCACCGAGGTGAGAGAGGTGCAACACTCAAACGCCCTATCACCAATACTCGTCACGCTCGACGGAATCGTCACCGAAGTGAGAGCGCTGCAACCATGAAACGCACTACCGTCAATGCTCGTCACACCCTCTGGTATCGTCACCGAGGTGAGAGAGCTGCAACCAGAAAACGCCGACCAGCCAATGCTCGTCACACTTGATGGGATCGTCACCGAAGTGAGCGCGCTGCAACCCCGAAACGCCCCATCGCCAATGCTCGTCACACTCGATGGGATCGTCACCGAGACGAGAGCGCTGCATTCGCAAAACGCATAATCGCAAATGCTCGTCACGCTCGACGGAATCGTCACTGCCTTTGCACCACCAGGATAGCAAATCAACTCAGTTGCATCCTTGTTGTAAAGCAAACCATCAATCGAACAATAATAACCATTCGCCGAATCAACATTGATGCTCGTAAGCGATCTGCAACCAGAAAACACAGAATCGCCAATGCTCGTCACGCTCGATGGTATCGTTACCGAGGTTAAAGCTCTGCAACCATAAAACGCCTGATTGCCAATGCTCGTCACTGGACAACCGCCCAATGTAGAGGGAATCGTTATTGCGCCCTTGGTTGTCGTCGGAACGGCTGGTGACATAAATTTTCCGTAGCCAACGCTCGCCTCTCCACCGCTAACAGTATATATCCATCTGATGCCAGTATTTGGATCCGTCCAAGTGTCGGCAAAGACACTAAACGACATTACCGCAAATAATATCGCAACAAACTTTTTCATATTTCAACTCCTTCTTTGCGCTTTGCTTAACACTCTCCACCCTCGCGCAGAAAAAAGAGTGGCGTGCCTTCAAATTCATGTCTTAATCGAGGCACCGCTAAGAGCCCACTCTAAAACATTGAATAGAAAGCACGCCACATGGAATAAACCCACGTGACGCACTCACATACCTCGCTTTAGAGTTCTAGAAATTAGCGGTTTCCGATTAAAGCTCAGTACGCAAGTTGCGTACGTTGTCAGGATCCTTTTGGGAGTTCCTAACTCCTCTCCTCGGCTCGTTATGGACACCGATTTCGAGGTTTTGGCTTCGGCGACATATCGCTTCAGCCCGATAGCGGGCGCAACTGCCACCCGCCGATGTCAAAGATCAATGTATGTCTATTATACCACACCGCCCCCACCAACGGCAAATGCAATTTGTAAATAGCCCGGCTACGCAATTCAATATGCCTCCGATAGCAAAACGACATACTACCGCGAACAAAACCGAATACCGCCAAGGCAAAAAGCATATATTGCTATGGCAAAGACAAAATACCCTTGGGGTAAAGAGCTCCGTGGTAACGGGTAAGTAGAGAAACGCGCGCACTTCTTAAAGAAACGCGCGCGTTTGTAGGTAGTAACGCGCGCGTTTGTGCGAGAAACGCGCGCGTTTCTTTCCCTACCCCTTAACACCCTACCTACTTACCCCTTAACGGCGAGCTCTTTACCCCATAGGCGAGATGGTTCGCTCCGAGGCGCTTGCGCCCAGTTGCGGAACGAGAAGACGATAAAAGTCGTTTCGGGCACTCATTTGCGCGTTGTAGCCGCCGAAAAACTTGTTTTGAGGGGCGAACGTAAGTGAGCGAAGCAAAAGAGTGACGCTATTATCGCCTTCGAGCGACGCCTCTGTTGGCAAAAAGCTCGACCCGTTATCCCCTTTTGATCGACCTCGCCGACGGGTAGGACAAAAGTGGTAAACGGGTAAGACCAAAAGTGGTATACCACTTTACCCCTTACCCGTTAACGGGTTTTCGAAAAAGGGTATACCCTTTTTCAAAAAAAGGTATACCACTTTTGCCTTTTACCAGCGGAGGTCGTAAAATAGCCCGGCTACGCATTTTCCAAGCGGAAAGCCGAGGCGAAAAAGCACATCTTCCGCTCCGAGGTGACGCTATTTGGTTAAATCGACGACTTCGAGCTTAAAAAGGCGCTTAACGGCTTTGGCGAGCGCGCTGACGCCAAAGGTCTCGGTTGCGTAATGCCCCGCGCATATCATCGCCATCCCGACGTTCTCGGCCGCAATCTTCTCTCCCCAATCCGCCTCGCCGGTAACGTAGACTTCGCAGCCGAGCGCCTTCGCCTCTTCCGCGAACGCACCCGCGCCGATTCGTGCAAATAACTCTTCCCGACCGTATTGCCGCTTCGGGCAAAAAGCAAATCCCCGTCGCGGAGAAAATATTGCGGCTCAACATTTGCCGCGGTCATCCCCAACCCCGACAGCAATTCCCCATTCTCGTCAATGTCGGTAATACGAATGTAACGCGGCGTTGCTTCATCCATCCGCTCAATGCCTGCCTCTCCCGCACCGTACTCGGGCGGTTCCGAAAGCAAAGAGCCCATCTTAACGGCGGGATAACGAAAACTTGCCGATCGACGTTTGAACGCGACATACTTTGGATCGAACCGATCGAAGAGTTCATGCGGCTTGGCGATGAAAGTTGTCATTTCGCGCCTCCCCTGATCCGTGCTTCTACACGTGCCGTAGTGCAACAATAGTGACACAACAATTGGTCACACGATGTGTGACGTTTTCGAGGCATTCCATAAACGGGCCAAACATGCCATAAGAATCTCGGCGAACACCTATACATTTCGATGTCCTTTCTATCTCCCGATCTTTACCGAGACATTGGAATCTATCATTTTCGCTCCTGCCGCCCTTACCGCACGCTGAAGTTTTGCCCGCAGCACGCTTTCCTTCGGCAATTCGGTAAAAAACTGAGCAACGCGAACATCCCCCTGATCGAGCATAAGATATTCGATGTGTTCTGTATTCCCCTCTGAACAAAGAATCAATCCGATCGGGCTTTCCTCGCCTTCGCGGCGCTCGTTCCTGTCAAGCCAGCGCAAATACAGTCGCATCTGTCCTTCATATTTCGGCTTGAATTTGCCGAGCTTAAGATCGATCGCGATCAACCGTTTCAGCGAACGGTGGTAGAACAGCAAATCAATGCGATAATCAGTCGAATCTATCGTGAAACGATGCTGACGCCCGACAAAAGCAAAGTCCGTTCCAAGCTCGGACATAAATTCCTGTATTTCGTTCAGGATCGCACTTTCAAGATCCGACTCAGCGAACTCCCCCTTTAGATTCAGAAAATCAAGGACATAACTGGATTTGAAAACAACATCCGGCGTAGGCATTCCTCTCGAGCGAATTTCCGCTAATTCTTTCCGTACCAGCTTCTCGGGCTTCCTGGAAATCGCCGTCCGCTCATAAAGCATGCCGTCCATCTTCTTCTCAAGCATCCTTGTCGACCAATGCTCCAACGCACACAGGGAAAGGTAGAAATCGCGTTTAAGCGCATCTTTCTCAGCCATGATCATCTTGAGATGCGTCCATCCCAATTGTGACCGCACTGCGGACACAATCTGCTCTTTCGAGAAAACGTCCGCACTGCGGACACAATGCTGAATCTTTCTCAAACCCCAACCACTCCCAAACTCGGCAGTCAGCTTCTCCGAAACAGTCTTTTGCACTCTCTCACCATATCCCGCACGATGATTCTTCATCAGGTCGACTTTGATGCGACTGCCAATCGACCAATACAACATCACCGCCTCGGCATTCAGGGAAACAGCCGCGCGAGACTGCGCAGAACGAATCAACTTACGAAGATCGGCCATCAACGAAGAGCCGATTACAATTCCCGAGATTCCCATGTCCTTCGCCATTACAATCCCTCCCCGTTCGCATCTTTGATGAACTTCGCAAGTTCGGCGCCGATTTCGTCCAGCTCATTAACCTTGGTCGGCTTGCCGGTCGCGTCAAAGCCAATGTCCTCGGCAATCGCCATGAAGATGGCCTCGTCCGGCCAGGCGCTCCCCGCGGCGGACTTGTATTCGGAATCCAGCTTGTCGCGCAATTCGACGGTCGCCTTTTCCGCAACCGCGGCAATCTGATCCGCCGCCGCCTTGTATTCGGGGACCTCCTTGCGCTCCTTCGGCTTGAGCGCGGCAAATTCCGTCCGCTTGTCGAGCTTTGCCAGCTCCGCCTTGCGGGTCTTGTCGATCTCCGCAAGCCGCTCGACCAGCTTGCCCTTCTCCGCGATCTTGCGCTGGAGGGACTCCTTACCCGCCCGCAGCTTCTCCGTCTCGCGCTTCGTGCGCTTGCGAAGAAATAGCACCGAGCTCTTCACGCCCGCGCCCGTACTCATGAACGTGGTCTGCGGAAGCGACACCACCGCCAGCACGCGGAACTTCTCCATCAGCCAGTCACGAACATACTGAAGCGAGGCATTAGTCAATATCCCGTCCGGAATGACGATTGCTAAATAACCGCCTTCGACGAGGAAATGCCAGCACTGCTCGATGAAGAGAATCTCTGACGACACGCCCGGACGTTGCGCCGCCTTAGACTTCGGATTGAGCCAATCCACCCCACGCTCCGCAAGTCCATACAATCCCAAGTAGGCATGCTCCGTCTGCTTGATGGTGGAACCGAACGGCGGATTGGTGATGATGCAGTCAAAGCTCTCGTCCTTGAAACCCCTGTTCCCGCTCTTGGCCGCAATATCGCCAATCGGCTGAAGGCCGTCCGCAGCCACGACATTCGTGTGCCCGTCGTCGTGGATGATCATGTTCATCTTAGCCGTCCTGGCAATCTGCTCGTTGATCTCAATGCCGAAAAGACGCTCCTGCGCGAACCCATGCCAGCTCTTGTAACAGCCGATTGTCGTTGCGCCGTACTTCTTCTCCGCCGTCTTACGCACCTTGTCGAGCGCATGCAGAAGGAATCCGCCGGAACCACAGGACGTATCCAGCACCCGCCAAGCGCTGGTAATCGGCAGCACATCGACAATGAACTTCACCACCGCCCGAGGCGTAAAGAACTGTCCGAAGTTGCCGCGGAAGAAGGACGTCATGAACGTCTCAAAAGCTCGACCTTTCGAATCCAAATCCGTCTCGGTCAGGTTGACATCCTCAAGATAGGAAACGACCGTGCGGACCTTCGCTGGCGAAAGCCGGATGTCGTCCTTGAACACCTCAGGGGCCTGTTTGCGACCCTCGGCATACAGGTCTTTCAACCGCTTCAGGAGTGCCTCGTTCGTTTGCTCCTGCGTATCTTCGGTGATGATCTGAAACGCATAGGGATCGCCATCTTCGCGATCTTCCTTGCGCTCATCCCAAATCTTGCAGAAGATCAGCTTGTCGAATTCATCAAACGCATCGGACGGGTTCAGCTCACCACCGCCCCATAGTGCTTGATGCGCCTGGGCGAAGCGGTGCGTCAGTTCGCCCTCGGCCACCTGCTTCAAGGCAAATGTCTTCTGCCCATGCTTATTCAATCCGCCATTGACGCCATAGCGGTACTCCGAAATGTACATCGACCCGAAGCGCGGGATATCCGCGACCGTCTTGCGGGCCTTGGGTTTCTTGTCGGGGACTTCGTAATACTCGTTCTTGATCCCGGACGTTGTCCAAACGTACTTCGCGCCCTCGGACACCGCATAGCTGAACGCCTGCTCAACCGCCTGACGAAACTCGGCCTCGGATACCTCCTCCTTCTTGCACTCGACAATGATGATCGGCGACTCGTGCTTGGCATCGGCATAAACCTCAATATCGGCCTCACGCAAAGATGACCCAATCGTCACCGGCGCAAACAGCCGGATGCGGTCATCGGGATATCCGTACTGCAGCACAAGCGTCAGATAGGCCTTCACCTCAACACTCGCCTCCGGCTTCGTCCAATCGCGCGAAATCCCATGCCGGAGATACTCAACCCGCCTCCCATCATCGCTGATGCGAATCATCTTCTTCGCCTCGCCCTGCTCAATCAAATCATCAACTTGTGCTATCAGTTTCTTTTTCATTCGGATTACTTCTCGCCTTGCTGTATTTCGCCGTACTCAAATAGATGCGTATATTATATCAAAATCATCTTAAATTTTGACATCTCTTTCACATCGCGACGATATTTTGGTAAATATTTTATGCCAAAATGCACTTTCAAAAGTGCATCCAAGCACTTGAGGATTTCCATCCATGCACTTTTCGAAGTGCATACATGCACTCGATAAAGTCCTTGTATGCACTTTCCAAAGTCCATGGTAGCACTTTCAAAAGTGCATGGATGGACTTTTGACTACCTTTTTTCGCACCTAATAGACCGAGCGACCGCGAAGGTCTCGTTGCGGAACGGAAGGACGCTATTATTTAAGTTAAATCGACGATTTCGAGCTTAAAAAGGCGCTTAACGGCTTTGGCGAGCGCGCTGACGCCAAAGGTCTCGGTTGCGTAATGCCCCGCGCATATCATCGCCATCCCGACGTTCTCGGCCGCAATCTTCTCGCCCCAATCGGCCTCGCCGGTAACGTAGACTTCACAGCCGAGTGCCTTCGCCTCTTCCGCGAACGCACCCGCGCCGCCCGAGCAAACGCCGATTTTCCTGCCGTATTTATTTACGCCGGTTACCCCGATTACATTACCGTGGTAGTTGAAAGCGCGCTTCAAGTTCCTAAGCCCCAAGTAGCGAGCGAGATTGAAGTTATTCCCGTACTTCGCGTGGGCGTCGAGCGGCAAATGCGACGCGTAAACGGCAAGGTCGGCGTCGAGCGCCGCCTTGACTACGTTGTAGACGCCGCCTTGAATCCGCTTAATCCCGCCGCCCCACGAAAGCCCGTGGTGTACGACGAGCAGTTGCGCACCCGCCTTGGCGGCGGCGCGAACGGATTTTAAACTCGCATCGACCGCAAAGGCGACGCGCTTTACCTCGCGAGATGAATTGGCGACTTGCAGCCCGTTATTGGAAACGTCGTCGAACTTGTCGACTTCGAGCAGTTTATCGAGCGCGGCGACTATCTTTTCGAGTTTCATATAATTGCGAGCCCCACGGCGAGAATCGTCAGCAAAAAGGCGACGAGCTTCTTCCACGTCGGCGTTTTTCCCGCGTTCTCGCGAATATTGAAGAGTTTGGCGACTCCGCGCAAGGCGAGGGGAATGCGGCCCGGCGGAGTGGCGAGCGCCGCGGCGACGCCCACGAGCAGCATCACCGCGACTATTCTCGCGATTTCACATATCATCTTCGTCTCAGCCGGCGGCGCCGGAAACGGAGGAGATGATCTTGATCATCGGCAGGAACATCGCAATTACGATCGTTCCCACGACCACCGCAAGTACGATGATGAGCGCCGGCTCGATCGCCGCCGTCATACCCGCGACCGCGTTATCGACTTCGTCGTCGTAGGTGTTGGCGATGCGAGTAAGCATATCGGCCAAAGCGCCGGTTTCCTCGCCGACCTCGACCATCGAAACGACCATCGGCGGAAATACCTTGCACTGCGAAAGCGGCTGGGTCATCGACTCGCCCTCTTTCACCGAATCGTGGACCTCTTGAATCGCCTTGGTAAGTACGCGATTGCCCGTCGTATCGCGGGTAATCATCAGCGATTGCAGAATCGGCACGCCCGAGGAGAGCAGCGTTCCGAGCGTACGGGTGAACTTCGAAACCGCCGAGCGCTGCGCCAGCGTTCCAGTAACCGGCATCTTCAAGGAGAGCGCATCGAAGAAGTAGGCGCCCTTCTCGGTCTTCGCGATCATCTTCTTAATGACGACGAGCGCGACCACGACCGCAAGAATCTGCAAGCCATTGGTCTGCACGAACTTCGAGGCGTTGATAACCGCGACGGTAATCGGCGGCAAGGCCGCGCCGCCGAGCATGTCGTTGAAGACCTGCTCGAATTTCGGAATTACCGTGTAGAGCAAGAATCCGGTAATGCCGATCGCGGCGAAGAGAACGACGATCGGGTAGATCATCGCGCCCTTGACCTTGTTCTTGATCTTCTCGCTCTTCTCGGCGAATTCCGCGAGACGCCCCAAGACGACTTCCAATACGCCGCCCGCTTCGCCGGCCTTCACCATGTTGACGTAAAGCTTGTCGAAGATCTTCGGATACTGGGTCAGCGACTCGGAGAAGGTTCCGCCGGAGGCGATGTTGTCGGAGATTCCGTCCAGCGCCTCGCGCATCTGCGGATCCTTCATCTGGCGCTTCAAAACCTCGATACCCCGCATAAGCGGGAGCCCCGCGTTAACCAGCGTCGCGAGCTGGCGAGTGAACTGGGTAAGGACCTTGGTCTTAATCTTGCCCTGCAGGAATTTGGGGAGCTTGAGATTGATGTTGATCTCTTTATTAAGGACGCCCTTCTTCGGCGCGGCCTTCGCCTTGGCGGGCGCTTTCGCCTCGGGAGCGGCGGCGGACTTCACCTCGCCGAGCGCGGTCGGCATTAGTCCTTGCGCGCGCACTGCCGCAATCGCCGAGTTGCGATCGCCGGCTTCGACCGTTCCCCGGCTTTCGTTGCCGGAGGAGTCCTTCGCAATATACTGAAACGTCGCCATGTTCGCCTCTCCCGTTTGTTGGTTGTCCCGCCTGGATTCGAACCAGGACTAAAGGTATCAAAAACCTCTGTGCGGCCAATACACCACGGGACAATCCGCTTGTAGAGAGTATTATACCACCTTGCCCGACCCGAACGCAAGAAGGAACTCGGCGAGCGCGGCTTGCCACGTCGGCGTACGATACCCGAGAAGATTGAGGACGCTTTTCTTGAGCGCCGAGTTGCGCGGACGCTTGGCGGGGCGCGGAAATTCCGCCGTCGTGCAGGGAACGAGCTCGCGCTTGAGTCCCAAAAGCCGGAAAATTTCCCTCGCGAACTCGTACCAAGTGCACTGGTCTTCGCAAGTTCCGTGGACGATTCCCGAGACCTCGGGACGGGAAATGAGGAATCTTACGACGTCGGCGACGACTTTCGTTGAAGTCGGGTTGCCGCGCTGATCGTTCACTACCTTTAACGGTTCTCCCGCCTCGCTCCCGAGCTTCGCCATCGTGTGAACGAACGAAGGACCGCCCTCGCCGTAGAGCCAGGCGATGCGTAGAATGACGAAGTTGTCCGAAATCATCTCGATCATCCGCTCGCCCGCCGCTTTCGAGGCGCCGTAAACCGTCTGCGGACGAGGAATGTCGTTTTCGCTCCACGCCCACGGCTCTTTCGGCGGCTCGCCGGAAAAGACGTAATCGGTCGAAATCGCAATTAGCCGTGCACCGGCGAGCTTCGCCGCCATCGCCACGTTGCGCGTTCCGTCCTCGTTGAGCTTGAAGGCGAGATCGCGCCTTTCCTCGCAATCGTCCACCTTCGTCATCGCCGCGCAATGGATTACGAGATCGGGTTTCTCCGCGAGCGTCTTCTCCGTAAAAGCGGCGTCGTCGGTTATATCCCACTCGGGAAGATCGGCGATGACGAGATCGTGCTCCTTAAGCTCGCGGCAAAGCGTCCGCCCGAGCATTCCCTTCCCGCCAGTAATGAGGATCTTCATTACGCTTCGGCGCCATCATTGAAGGCGTGGACGATGTTCGCGCCCAAAAGGACGATCTCCCAACTCATGTACATCCACGCGAGAACGATCGGGAAAAACGCGAACGAGCCGTAGAGCGCCGAGGACTTGGCGATGCCGACTTGCGCGACCGCGCAGAGCTTGAGCCAGCCGCCGAAAAGAAGCGCGGTTACGAAGCCGCCGTAAATCGCGTGGCGAAAGCGCACCTTGCAATTCGGAATGAGCCAGAAGAAGAACGCGAACGACATAGTCGCCGTCCCAAGCATCACCGCCGTCCGGAAAATGAAGGAATCGAGGAACCAAATAAGTCCGTCGGAAACCCATTTCGTAAGCTCGGTCGCGCCAATCGTGGCCGAAAGAACGTCCTTAACGACTCCCATAACCGGAATCGACACGCCAATCGCCGCGAAAATCGGGAGAACGACGGCAATCGCGAGATATAGACAGGCGCGCTTCCAAATCGGCCGTGGCTTGGGGACGTTCCAAATTCCGTTGAAACTTACCTCCACCATGCCAATCGAGGAAATCACCGTCCACAGCAAAAACCCAAAGCCGATCCAACCAAGCGTCTTCGCGTTGAACTTCTCGATGCGTTCGAAGATGGAGTTGGAGATTTTCCGGGCTTCGCTGGCGAATTCCTCGGCGGCAATGCGCTTCTTTTCGCGTTCCGCCTCGTCGACGGCGGTGATGAGCGCGATGTCATCGTCCTGACCGTGCTCGATATTGGAAATCATCGTATCGAGGTAGGAGTTGATGTAATCGTGGGCGTAGTCGTCGACTCCGCAAGTCTTGGCGGTGAAAAGGACGATGCAGAGAATCGGCACCAGTCCGAGCATCGCGAAATAGGTAAGCCCCGCCGCGTGCATCGAGCAGTTGTTGTCCAAAAATCCGCTAATGACGCGCTTGAAGTAGTCGACGATTTTCTTCATAGCAAGAATCCCGTTACCCGCCCGAGCACCACCCCGAGAAGATAAACGGCAAAGAGGATTGCGAGATTGGTTTTGAAGTTGCGATTGGTCCGAAAGAGCACCAGCATCCCGAGTCCGCTGCCCGCGAAGCTCGACGCCATAAGCGCGCTCGCGCTCATCGCGCCCGAAGCGTACATTTGGGCGCAGGCGACGGAAACCGCGCAATTGGGAATAAGACCGATGGCCGCGCCAATCGCCTCGCCGAGATAGGGCCGATTGAGCGCGAGCGACTCGATCCACCCTTCGCCCCAAAAGTGGCATGCAAGCTCGATGGCGCCAGAAACGACGAGAATGAAAACGAAAATCTCCGCAGTGTGGATAAGCGCGGGAACCACGATGCCCGAATGCTCGTGGCACGAGCAGTGGCTATGCTCGCAAAGTTCATCGATGCGCGGAGTCGGCAAGTTGCGCCCTTTAAGTACGACGATCAGCGCATTCACGACGAACCCCACCGCCAACGCCACCGTCGCCTTGATCGCCACAATTTTCGCGACCAGCCCCGCCGAAACGCCCTCGACGCTCATCAGCACCGGCACCAGCTCGTCAGAAGTCGAAAGAAAGACGGCGAATAGCGTCCCGACCGTAATCACGCCGCCGGAATAGAAGGAAGCCGCCGCCGCGGAAAACCCGCACTGCGGAAAAGCTCCGGCGATCGCGCCAATCGCCGGACCCATGGAACGCGCACGCTCGAGCGTTCGCTCGAGCGCGCCTCCCGCCTTCGCCTCCACCGCCTCCAGCACCAGATAGGTGACGAAGAGGAACGGCAGCAAAAGCAGGTTGTCTAAAACGAAATCGATCAAGCCGGGCCGATCGCTTCGTTCGGGCACTGCGCCGCGCAAGCGCCGCAATCCACGCACTTGTCGGGATCGATCGTGTAGGGCGTTCCCTCCGAAATCGCTTCCGCGGGGCACGCGTCCTTGCAGCAACCGCAAGCAACGCACTTATCGGCGGCAATCTTATGAGCCATGATTTTTCTCCTTTTCTTGTGGGTTAAAAGACGAGCGTGATTATACCATTTTTACTCGAAAATCACAAATGCGGGGAGCCCCTTCACCGCCTCGAATCCGGGTAAGGCGCGAAGTTCCTTGATGTTCTCCGCCTGCAGTTTGATGATGGTAAAGCGCTTGAGCGCCGCCTTTACCTTCTCGTCGCTCAAAACCTCGCGCTCCATCGCACCGCAATTCTTGCACCACGACGCCCAGCAATCGACGATCACCGGCTTTTTCGCCTCGGCCAGCTTCGATGCGAAAGTCGCGGGCGTGCAAGATCCCTCCGCGCCATCCATTTCGACGCGCTCGCGCATGAAACCGCGTACCGCGAGATTTCCGTACCAAACGGCGAAGCCGAAAACGACGAGCGCAAAGAATTTGTTGACCCACTTCATCCACGCGCCCGGCTTGGGGAGAATCTGCATCCCCGCACCGAGGAACGGCCAGGGAAGCGCCATCCCGATTCCCAAAACGAACGGCAAAGCGAGCGCCAGAACTTCGCCCTTGGCGAAGAGGTCGGAGGTAAGGAGCAAAACCGAAATCAGAATCGGCGCCACGCACGCTCCGGCGAGAATCGCGCTCAAAACGCCCATCAAAAACGCGCCGGTGCGAAAGCGATACTTCGAGAAATCGAGGAACCACACGCCGCAAAGGGAAAGCCCGAGCGCGACGAAAACAATCGCCACCACCGAATTGAAGTAAGGGCTCGCTTGAATCGTCCCGAACGCCATGCCTCCAACCGCCGCCGCGACTCCGAGCGCGCCGTAGGCGAGCGCAATTCCCGCGCCGTAGGCAAGTCCGCGCTTCGCGGACTTGCCGATAATCATAAGATTAATCGGAATCATCGGCAATACGCACGGCGTAAGGTTCATAAGAAATCCTCCGACGAGCACCAAGATCAACACCAAGAAAATACTCTTTCCGGCGAGCGCCGATTCCGCAGGACGATTCTCGATAAACGCGACGAACTCGTCGGCGCTCATGTACCCTTGGGCAAGCCGTGCGTCGCTCGGCGCGGCGACGGGCGCGTCGTCCTCGACCGGCATGCACATTCCGTCCTTGCACTCGTATTTAACGCCGTCGATGATTTGGATTTCCGCGCGCGCGAAAAGCGCGGAAAGCGCGATTAACGACCAAACGAACGCCTTTTTCATTTTACCCCTCCTTGGCGGCGATGCCGCGCCGCGTACGATTCGAGCGCCTTGTCCAGTTCCCTTTCCGAGAAATCCGGCCACAAAACGTCGGTGAAATAATACTCCGAATAAGCCGACTCCCACAAGAGGAAGTTGGACGTGCGAATTTCGCCGCTCGTGCGGATGATGAGATCGGGGTCGGGCACGTCCGGCGCGTAGAGATAGTTCCTGAAAGTTTCCTCGGTTACCTTCTCGCCCTTCGCCATCGCCGCATTGACCGCGTCGACGATTTCCGCTCTGCCGCCGTAGGAAATGGCAACGATGAATTCGCGATCGAATTTACGCGTAAGCTCTTCGAGTCGCTCGATCTCCGCAAGCACTTTCGCGGGGAGATCGCCTCGCCGCCCCACCATGCGGAAGCGCACTTCGTTCTTGACGAATTCCTTCGCCTTGGACTTCAGCGTCCGCGCGAAGAGTTTCATCAACCCTTCGACTTCCGCTTTCGGACGCTTCCAGTTCTCGGTCGAAAACGCATAGACCGTAAGGTAGCGAATATCCCGCGCCTTGCACCACTTAAGAACTTCGCCCAGCGTCTTCGCGCCCGCGATGTGGCCTTCGCCGCGCCGCTTTCCGCGCTCCGTCGCCCAACGGCCGTTGCCGTCCATGATAATCGCGACGTGCTCGGGCACGTGGCGAAGATATCGCACCGTTTCCATAAAGAACCTTTCCGGCGTCGAAGCACCGCTCGTCACTCCGAGCTTTTCCACGCCGCTGAAATCGATTGCGCGCACTTCCGCGAGCGTACCCGCGACAAACGCGCGTTTGCCCGAGCGCTCGGCGACTTCCTTAAGCCGCATCGTGTTCGACGAATTGCGGCTCCCCAGGACAAGCACCGCGTCACCCGCAAACGCCTTTACCGCGTCCTGCCGTTCCTTGGTCGCCCGACAAACCTCGGCCATCGTCTCCACGCGATAGCGTTTTTTAAGTTCCTTGACCTCGCGCTCGACCTCGTCGGCGTTCATCGTCGTTTGGCTGACGACGCCGATAAGCTCGCCCGCCTTTGGCTTACGCGGCGTAATTTCGGCGACGATGCCCTTTACTTCGACGTGCTTACCGTCGCCGATTACCACTACCGGCAGCCCGCGATCGGAAAACGCCTTCGCCGCCTTGTGTACATTGGCGACGAAAGGACAAGTCGTATCCACGACCTTAAGTTCGCGTTCGGCGGCGACAAGGCGCGTCTCGGGCGAAACGCCGTGCGCCGAAAATACCACCGTCTCGCCGCGCGGCACGTCCTCGATTCGCTCGACGAACTTAAACCCGAGCGCTTTCAGCTCGTCGATTACGATTTCGTTATGGACGAGCTCATGCAGACAATAGACGTTCGAGAGCTTGAGCGCCTTGGCGATGGCGGCGGTAACTCCGGCGCACATCCCGTGCGGCTCTATGATCTCGACTTTCACGCCGTGCGCTTCGAGTCCTCGAACGCGCGAAAGCGCTCGGCGAAACGCGCCGTCGTCTTTTCGAGCGCGGTTTCGGCGTCGATGCCGGCGTCGGCGATCGACTTCACGACCCGCAACAGAAACTCGCCGGCGTCGCCCTCGATTTCCACGCCCTTCAAATTCTCTTCGTAGCCGATGCGCTTCGCCTTCTCCATCGTGCGGCGCGCCTTAAGTAGCGCGGGCAACGCGTTCGGCACGCCGTCGAGCGCCGAGTGGCGAACTTCCTTCTTGTGTTCGAGCTGCTTGATGTGCTCCCAGTTCTTGAGCACGGTCGCGGGATCCTTCGCCTCCACGTCCCCGAAGACGTGGGGATGGCGATGGACGAGCTTGTCGGAAATGGCGTTTGCGACGTCATCGAAGGTGAATCGCCCTTCCTGTTCGGCCATCACCGACTGGAACATGATCTGCAAAAGGACGTCGCCGAGTTCCTCGACGTAGTTCGCCTTGTCCTCGGGCTTGTCCATCGCCGAAAGGAGCTCGTACGTCTCCTCCAAAAGGCACGGCTTCAAAGTCTCGAGCGTCTGAACCTTATCCCAAGGGCAACCCGTCTCGGGGTCGCGCAGACGGGTCATGATTTCGTGCAGACGTTCGATTCCGCTCATCAGTCAACCCGCAGAATTTCCAATAGTCTCTTCGCGGTCGGGCCCGAAAGTTCCTTCACGACGTCGTCCGCGCCGCCGAAGTCCTGATAGGCGACGCGATCGTTCACCACCGCCATCGAACCCATACCGGCGACAAGCGCGCTCTTGACGCTGTGGCCGGAACCGGCGACTGCGATCGTGGAAATGCGGCTCAAGCCGCACTTCGCGCAAGCGCGAAGCCACGAGTCCCACTTAACCGCGCCATAGCACGCGGATTCTTCGTGATAAAGGACGACCTTTTCGCCCAAAAGCGGCGCGAACGCCGTCTTAACCGCCTCGCCTTCGATATCGGCGCGAGTGGCGATGACGATCTTTACGCCCTTGTCGACGAGCGCCTTGACGAAGTTCTTGAACTGTGGAGTGATCGCGCTCGCGATCTTGGCGGTAAGCGCCTTGTTGAAAGCCGCCGACAAGTCCTTACCGGCCTTGGCTGCGGTCTTCTTCGTCTTTACCATCGGAAAGTATTCCGCAAAACCGCCCTGGTAGTTTCCGCCGGCGAGATACTTCGCCTCGATTACCTCGTCAAACGGAATCTTGTCCAGCTCTTTCAGGAAGGCCGAGGTGGTTTTGTAAAGAAGTTCCGCGCCCGCGAAAACCGCGAAGTCGAACTCGATGATAACGCCCTTGTCGGCCATATCCCAACCTCACTTTACGATGCGTTTTTTGCGCGACTTGGGCTGGCCGATCTCCGAAAGGAGCTTGCGGAACGAACCCTTGCGCACATTGAAAGGCTTGCCGCCCTTGATACGCGGGAATTCGCAAGCGCGAATCTTCGCGCCCGCGTTCTCGTCCGGTCCGACAACGCCCGAAACGCCGCTCAAAGCGCACTCGACCGCCTTGCGCGCGCACTTCTCGATGAGCTTCAAGTCCTTCTTGTTCGGCACCGCCGCGCGGGCGAAGTAGCCGGACTTGAAGACCTGGACCTTCTCGGCCTTAAGTAGCTCGCCGAAGCGCTTGCCGACGTACTGGCCGACGTTGACCTTGTCGAGCCGCGGATGGCCGAATGCGTCGACCGGCACTTCCTCGCCGCGCTTCTTCATCTCCTCGATGATGTCCTTGACGCCGGCGCCCTCGGAAACGAAGATATTGACGGAGTCCCACTTGTCCATCACCGCGTTGAGGCGCTTGGCCTCTTCCTTGAAGTCGATCTTCGACTCGGGCACGTAGACGGCGTGGACGTCCTGGCGGCCGAGCGTCTGGTTGAAGCCGTCCAGAAAAAGTCCGCGACGCTCCATCGACTTGAGCATCTTGCGATAGCACTGCGCGGTCTTGTAGGTAAGCCAACCGCAGTTGCGGCCCATGACCTCGTGAATCGTGAGCGCGCGCGGATTGGCGCTATTTTCCTTCACGACATTGAGGAAAAACTTCGCGCCTTCCTCGGCCGCGGTCCACGCGCCGAGCGACTGCTTGATCGGATAGACATCGTTGTCGATCGTCTTGGGGAGGCCGACGACGATCAGCGGATAGTTGTTCGTCGCGAGATACGCCGCGAGATCGGCCGCAGTCGTGTTGGTGTCGTCGCCGCCAATCGTATGGAGGACGTCGACGCCGTCCTTGACGAGCTGGTCGGCCGCGACCTTAAGCGGATCTTCGCCTTCCTTGACGAGTCCGCGCTTCACGCAATCCTTGACGTTGGTGAGCTTGACGCGGCTATTGCCGATCGGGCTGCCGCCGTGCTTCGTGAGGACGAGCGCGTTCTTGCGAACTTCGTCGGTAACCTTGATGTAATCGCCCTTCAAAAGCCCCATGTAGCCGTTCACATAGCCAATCATCTCGACATTCGGAGCTTTCTTCGTATATTCGTCGATCAGAAATCCAATCGAGCTGGAGAGACACGGAGCGAGCCCGCCAGCGGTCAAAAACGCAACTTTCTTAACTTCTTTAGCCATTTTTCGCCTTCTTTCTATAACTTCAAATCGCCTTCATCACATTCGCCATCTCAATGGCGCTTTGCATCGCGGAAAAACCCTTGTTACCTTGCTTGGTGCCGCAACGCTCGACCGCCTGTTCGAGGTTCTCGGCGGAAACGACGCCGTCCAAAACCGGAACGCCGCTCTCGACCGAAATCTCGCTAAACGCCTTGGAAGTCGTCGCATTAATAAGCTCGGCATGCGCCGTCGCGCCTTGCACAACCGCCCCGAGCGCAACCACTGCGTCCACACCCTTCTTGGAGGCGAAACGCTTCGCGACAATCGGTAGCTCATACGCGCCCGGGACTCGAACGAGCGTCAAATCCTTATCGCTGCCGCCGAGCCGAGTATAAGCGTCGAGCGCGCCCTTAACGAGCTCATTCGTGAGGAAACTATTAAAACGACTTGCGATGAGCACGATCTTAAGCCCCTTCGCAGTCAAGTCTCCGTTGATTTCTTTCATTGCTTCAATTCCTTTTTAACGAAAACTCGCGCATTTTATCAAAATCCGCGCAACTTGTCAAAAGCGAGGGGTAGGAGCAAAATGGTCGGACCGACGAGATTTGAACTCGTGACCTTTTGCACCCCAAGCAAACGCGCTACCAGGCTGCGCTACGGTCCGACGAGACCAGATTTCCTTTATAATTGGTAGCGGGGGCTGGATTTGAACCAACGACCTTCAGGTTATGAGCCTGACGAGCTACCAGGCTGCTCCACCCCGCAATCTGGGTTCTCCGCTTGGCGGGGCTGGCGGGAGTTGAACCCACAACCCTCAGATTCGTAGTCTGATGCTCTATCCAATTGAGCTACAGCCCCAAAATCGGAAAACGGCGCGTATTATACTCTTTTTGTAATTCGCCGTCAAGCGCACCACCTACAAGTCACCTGTCACATTTCCGCAAAGTTCACGTATTGCGGATCGAGATGGCGGTTCGTCAAGCCCGAATAGACGATTGTCGAAGAAAGCAAATCTTCTCCGAGGACCTCACGATATGACTTGATGTTGCGCGCGAATGACGGCGACATCTCACTGCCGGACTTGATCTCATACAAGTGAAGCCGGCGCGCATCTTCAATGACGAAGTCAATCTCCTTGCCGTTCTGATCTCGAATGAAGTACATATCGCCGCGCAAACCCGCATTGAGACGCTTCTTCCGCATCTCAGCGACAACCATATTCTCGAAAATGCCTCCGAACGTCGGATCCCGCACAACCTGGTCAGGTTCGCGAATGCCCAATAGGTAAGCAAGCAATCCCGTTTCGACGAAATAAACCTTGGGCGTTTTCACGAACCGCTTACCGTAATTGCGGTAATATGGCGGCAACGTGAATACAATGTAACTCGCCTCCAGAATCGAAATCCAATGGCGAATGGTAACTGACGAAACGCCAATCTCCGCCGAAATCGAGTCGCAATTCAGCAACTGTCCGACCCTGCCCGCCAGCACGCGCATGAACGCCTCGAACTGCCTACGATCTTTGAGATTGATAAGCTTGCTCACATCACGCTCAACATACGTCGAAAAATAGTTCGCATAGAGATTCGCCGCGCTCACCTTTTCCGCATAGAGCCGCGGCATAAAACCATTTATGATTTGTTCCTCGCGCGATAGCAACACGCCCGCATTCCGCAATTCAGAAATCGACAACGGCAAAAGCTCAACTTCGCCAACTCGACCCGCAAGAGACTGGACAATTCCTTCGCGCAGTTTCGGCTGGTGCGATCCCGTCAGCACATACCGCGCCTTGCCATGCGGATCGGCATCAACCAGAACCTGAATATAGCTTAAGAGCTGCGGACAATTTTGCACCTCATCCAAAATTAACGGAGATGGATGATTGCGAAAAAACGCACTGCCGTCCATTTCGGCTTCCAAACGAACTGCAGGATCTTCCAAATTCAGATACGAGTAATTGCTGAAATGAGCTCGCACAAGCGTTGTTTTACCACTTTGGCGCGGTCCCATTACACTCACAACTGGGAATTCAGTCGCGATTTGATCTAAATAAAGTTCAATCTCTCTTTTAATCATACGTCACATTGTATCATTTTTGTTAGGATGATTCAATGTTGAACTTTAGATTATCTTAATAATGGCCTAATTATGCCCACACACTGCATACCTTATGCTTCTTACCAATACTCTACCGCGTCCATCGTCACGCGGCACGGAGGATTCTCGGGGGTTGCGAGCTTGATTTTATTCAAATTTACCGAGCGCTCGCGTTCCGACTCAAAAACAATTGCGCTTCCTCAACCCCGTTACTCGCCATCTCGCGTATCGCCGCACGTGCAGTCGGCGCATCTACGGCACAGCGAATGCCAAGCAGCGCCAAGGCAAAAGACGCCTGCGCTTCCGAAAATTCGCCGTGGATATTCTCCTGCTCGTCCGGACATCCCTCGACGACCCATTGCGCCCGCATTTTGCGAAGCACCGACTCCAAGCCCGTCGCCCCCCTCAATTCCGCCAGAGCCGTCCAGTAATACGCCTCCACAATCGCCCCACGCTGATAGGCGTATTCGCCGACTTTCACCATCGCCTCCAAATGTCCGAGCCGTGCCGCTCCGTAAGCTCGAACCAAGTACCAATGATCCGTGTCCCAATTCGGAATGGAGCTCGGCACCAACGTCTGCGCCTCCGCCCAAAGCCGTTGCGCCTCGTCACTATTGCGCTTTGAGGAATCCCGTGCCCACGCCGTTTCCCGCATACACTCCATATTGGCTCGCGGAGCCGCCTCCGGCGTCGTCGACGCCGTTTGTCCAATCGCGTCGTCAATCGGCCCAACCGCCTTCCCGTGCTTTTCGCGCACCTTTCGCAAAGCCGCCAAAACCAACGGCAGACCCATTTCCAGGATCAGCGAGAGCGTCACCAGCAAACCAATCGCCACAATCGCGTTCGACGTCATTGTCCGCGTTCCTTGTCCTTCAGCTCGTCCACAATGACAAACTCCGCTTCGCCAGCCGCCACTTCGCCGGAGCGAATCAGCGCGTCGCCAAGCGTATCGTGAAAGTTCCAGTTCTCGGGTTGCATCGCAACCGCCCGCCGCGCGAGCGGAACCGCTTCCTTGGATCGACCGGTTCGGGTCAATACATACGCCAAATCGTTAAGCGCGTTCACGTCTTCGCCAGCTCTTCGCAAATAACGCTCCGCAGACGTCCAATTGCTTCTCCGCGCATTCACCGTCCCCATGACCGCATTCGCCGCCGCGTGATGACGATCGACGCGCAAAATCTCTATGGCATCGCGTTCGGCGCACTCCCAATTGCCAAGCGCCCGATCCAACGTCAAAAGCCGTTCGCCAATACGATCAATGCCAACGAGTCCTTCGCCAACCGCTTTTCGAATCTCCTGCCTCGCCTCCGCGAATTCACGATTTTCAACCAAAGCGGACAACCGCTTCGCGAACTCCCTCGCCTCGGGCGACAGCTCGCCACGCTTGATTGCCGCCAATCGTTTCGCTTCGTGCATTTCGCGCACCGCCGGATCGACGTACAATCGTCCGCTCGCACGCGCCGCAAACGCGATCATCGCCGGGCTATTGAATTGCGCCTCGACGTCCTTACGCCATTGCGCCACAATCTCGGCCGCGCGTCCCGAAGCTTCATAACCGCGCTCCAACATTCCGGAGAGATTGACAAGCGCGGAATAATTACCGCGATCCACGCTCTCCGCAATCTCCCAGAAAACGTCCCACGCCGAGGAATTATCACCTCGCTCCAACAGTTTGCACCCGAGTTCGTTCCCGCACGCGCCCACCATTCGTACCAAATACTCGGCAAGCGGATCGTCGCCGACATCACGTATCATGGCGCACGCTTCACGCCATTTTTCCGCCGTCGGAAAATAATTGAGCGGTAGAGCGACCTTCGCCTCGAATCCGCCCTTGTCGAGCTTCATCCATTCGTCCATCAAAATCCGCGCGCCCAATTCCGCGGCGAAGGACAAATCTTCCGCGTATTCGGCTTCTCCATTTTCCCTTATCCAAGAAGCCAGCTCCTTGCCGTATTTCGGATCGTGCTCCCGCGCCAATGTGACCAGCCGCATTTCTTGCGGCAATACGAGTGCGAAAATATCGTCCAATGTCCCGTCGCTCGCTACCGCGATTCTACCATTCTCCCTTGCATTCGCCACAATCGCCTTCGCCACGCGCTCCGCCGCTCGTCCTTCGTCCAACGACGCGAAGGCAAACGCTCCGGCTACGACAACCGCCGCCGCCCACGCGGACAAACATATTATCTGGTGTTTCGTCACCGTCAATCCGACGAATATCGCTCCCGGCAAAACTCCGACAAGCGCAAACACGCCAAACGCCCAAGCCGCCTCCTCTACAATCGGAGTCGCGCATAGCACGATCCAAGTTCCCTCCGCAAGGCCATATCCCGCCAAAATCAACGCGAAAAACGCCACCAGACGATGTTGCTTGATTCGGTCCAACGACGCGAGACAGGAAAAAATCGCAAATCCGACAAACGGCAAAACCAACGAGATCATCAACGGATCGATGCGCGTCGCCGCCCGAAGAAAGCCCGGTGTCGCCACAAACGCCGAACTCGTCAGCAAAACCGCGAGCTTCCGGCTCCACCGATTCTCGACTCCCGCCGCCGCAAGCAAATTCTCGGCGATCACCGCCACCAAGCCAACGCAAGCGATCATTCCCCAAACCGAAATCGATCCCAATCCCGCAATGTTCAATCCGGCTTTTTCGACCAATCGAGCCCAAATCGTCCAACCGGCAATCGACGGATCGTCAAGCGCGATCCCAACCGCCAAATGCACTCCCGCCCCGGCCAATGACCAATCGTCAATCAAGACGATGAAAAACACGGCGGTCAACAACATGACCGCCGTCTTTATCGGAAAATTGAACTTATAGGTCATCCGCCGAAAGCCCGCGCCGATTATTCGAACTTGCGCACACCGATGACCTTCAGGAACGTCGAGTCATCCGCCGGTTTTTCGACCTTCAGCGTTTCGTTCTCCACCGTCGTCGCAAGCTTGCGCTCGATCTTCCCGGGATTCGTTCCATGCATTACGAAATACTCCGCCGCCGAACTCATGCCCTCGACCTCGATTGCAATCTGCGCGCCATCGATCCTAAGCGCGGTAATCTTCGGCTCGCCGATTTTCGAATAAACTCCCACCTCGGCCAACTTAACCGCGTCTCCCGTCAACATCTCGTTTCCCGTGCTCGCCAATCCGGCCGCATTTACCGTAATGCCCCTCGATTCGGTGGATACGACGCCCTTGCCGCCGACCGCGACATTTCCGCCGGCGTCTTTGATGCGCGTATCCAGGAGATACAAGCCGAACGAGCCGCCCGCGTATTTCTCCGCGTCCTTCGCGGCAATCTCGAAAAGCGTAGGCGGGCAGCGACCGCCTTCGGCCAGCGAAGCGACGACAATCACCTTGTCGTTGGCGGAAACGAGCGAGCCGTCGGCATTGAATCCGCCGAAAGTCGAACCGTTTTCCACCCACACCAGCGCATAACACTCGCCGTCAAGCACCACGGAACCGTCTTTATACGTATCCGGCCCATTGGTCTTGAAGGACACGAGCGTATCGTTAACCTCGCCGAAGCAAAGCCCGGCCAAGACCGCCAACAAACTCAAAAGCGATTTTTTCATAGTTTCGTCCCTTTCTCGTTATGCCGTTTTCCGCTTGAGCGCCAATCCGACGAGACCGACGAGGACGAGCAGACCGCTCGTCGGCTCGGGTATCACCGACGATTTGACGTTGAACCCAAACGGATCGCCCGGGTTCATCATCGCATCGCTGCCGCCGGCCGCCCCACCGGCGCCATAGATGAAATCTTTGATGTCGTCGTATTTCATCGAAGCGCTGCGTCCGACCATGGCGCTTTCAAGGTTGTAGGTCTCGACCGCGAATGCGTAATCCGACCAATCGGTCGCGCCGAAGTTCGCGAACACGCCTTCGGTCGTCCGTCCGCCGTCAGCCGCCAAAACCGCTTTCGCCGGCGTATCGCCGATCGTGAAATATCCGCGCTCGCCATCCGCAATCGAATACGCGAGCTTGGCGTAGCTGAACTCGTTTTCCGCCGAGGCGACTTTCCAGTAAAAGTACATGTCGGAGGTTCCCGCTTTCAGCGCAAGCGCCGCCAACCCGACAGCCGCAATCGTCATCAACTTTTTCATATCCTTGGATTTCCTTTCAGATTGTCTTAAAGCGCCGCTTTCTTTTCGTACCAAAAGCCCGTGCCGGCGGGAATGGTCATAAGATCTGGATCCGTCACCTTGGTGGGAACGGCGATCATTTCTTCGCCTATCGTAATTATCTTGTTCTCGAGATACGACCACCCGGACGCGCCGCGCGTGAAGATCTTCGGTTCTTGGCCAATCCGCGGCAGGACTATACGATCGCCTTCGGCATTACCCGCGATATTCGCCAAGTTGAACGGCTCGATTCCGGGAGCCGAAACGAGATTGTTGCCGACTTCCAACCCGAGGTCCAGCTCGCCCTCGAACGGAATGCCGATGAATCGAATCGGCTTCGTCGCATCCGCCCGCTCGAGCCACACCGCGGTCCCGACCGGAAGCCGCACCGTCGACGCATCCGGCGCACTCGTCCCGCTAATCACATCGCCGCTCGCGGAAATCGTCTTCATCGCATGCCACTTCTTCACCGGATCGTCATCGCCCAACGCATAGGCGAAGTATCCTTTCGTCGCCTTGTCATATATGAAGATCTGATCTCCTTCCGTAAGATCGCTCGTTTCGACGAATCCGTCGAGCGTAACCGCCTGACCATCAACTCCGAGGAACGGAACGCCAACCAGTTCGCGGATTCTGCCCGTTACATCCTCTGCCGCCGGACGCGCATAGCTATACGCCACCTCGTCGGACGCCGTGAAATGACGGAAACGCGCTTCATCCGCAAGCGAAACGATTCCTTCTTGCGCATTAAAGTCCGCCGTAATCGTCCTTCCTTCCGCAATTTCGAATTCGCCCTCGCCGTACTTAACGAGAACTGCCGAATTATTCGCCGCTTCCGTAAAATCACAATCGAAGACGAGTTTCGAGTTCTTGCCGACGTACATCGCGCAACCAATCGTCTCGTCCATGGCGAGATGGAATCCGCCAACGCCAAGCTGGCGAATAATCGCGGGCTTCCCGGTCATATCCGTATCGCTCGCGGGAACGTAGATCTGCTCGCTGCCCTTAACCGCGCCGCCGTGCCAACGGAAGCTCGATTCCATACCCGCTCCCTGATTCTTGGCGGCGCAGTTGAAAGTCACCAACGCGCCCGGGTCGATGCAGAGCCGCTGACGATAGAACATCGTATCGCTGCCGTTCTGCAGAAGATTGAGCGTTCCGCCATCGTTCACGCGAACGACTCCGCCGACATCCACATCGCCGCCCCAGTAGGAAATATCCTTCGCCGTGAAGTCGAGCGTCGTACCACTCTTGACGAGGATCGTCGGATTCTCAAGCGAGCCGTTCTGTCCGAAAGGCTGGCTCTGACCATTCCCGCGCCGATAATCCATCGTGTGCTTGCCGCCGTTGAATACGAGGTGGCACTTGATCGGATCCGGCGTCTGTCCGAAGGCGAGTGCCGCGCCATGCTCGCCTTCGCCGTTGAACACGAACTTCTCGTTGCCCACCGCGCCCGCAATGCGCCCGAGCAGAGGCTCATCGGCGACGAATCCGTTCGTCACATCGTATATATGGGTAATCGAGCCGGCAAAATCGTCCAACGAGAACGATTCGACGCTCAACAACTCGGCTCCGGCAATCGTCAGCTTCGCCATCTCGTCGCCCGTCAACACGACGGAAGCGAAAGTCGTCTGCTTGTCGATCGTCCACGTATTCTCGCCCTCGACCGTCAACCTTACGATACATTGCGAACCACCACCGATCGGCGGCTCGACATCCCATTCGATCTGATTGCCGGAAATCGTTCCCTCGTAAACCTTCGCAGTCGAAACAATCGTTCCTTCGAGAATCGACGCCGGCGTATACCGTCCGCCGGTCGCACTTGCGCCGAAGAAACGGTTGGAGTCCTGCGTGGCGCAGAAGCGCGGCGTCACACTTTCATTGGAGCCGTTTAGCCACGTCACCGCGCTGTCATACGCCTTTCCGACCACAACCGTAGGACCGTCGGTAAAGGCGTAAATTCGTTTCACACGGGCCTCGCCGGTCCAAGTCCAATTGCCTTGCGACTTGTCCACGGTTTCCGACACATAGTCCACGCCATCGATGGTGAGCTTAATCTTCTTCACATCGTCGTTATTGTCCTTTGACTGGGCGATGGTGATCTGGTTGATCCTCACTTCCGTACCCGCCGGCAATTCGTCGGAGGGTTGCAGGCAGAACTTGGCCTTGTTGTCGCCAAAGTTGCAGTTGCCGTCGTTGGTCGTGGCACAGGTGATGGTAATGCACTCCAAAGCCCCCACCTTCGTGACATCGAGAATCGACGCCGGCGTATACCGTCCGCCGGTCGCACTCGCGCCGAAGAAGCGGTTGGTGTCCTGCGTGGCGCAGAAGCGCGGAGTCACGCTATCGTTGGAGCCGTTTAGCCACGTCACCGCGCTGCCGTATCTCCTTCCAACCTCGATCGTGGGGCCGTCGGTAAAGACGTAAACGCGCTTCACGCGATTGTTTCCGGCCCAATTCCAATTGCCTTGCGACTTGTCCACGACTTCCGACACATAGTCCACGCCATCGATGGTGAACTTGATTTTCTGCACGTTGTCGTTGTCGCCGCTCGGTGCCTGAGCGATGGTGATCTGGTTGATCTTCACCTCCGTTCCCGCCGGCAATCCGTCGGAGGGTTGCAGGCAGAACTTGGCCTTATCATCGCCGAAATTGCAGTTTCCGTCATCGGTCGTGGCGCAAGTGATGGTGAAATCCTCCATAAACTCCAACGCCTCGACATCAACGCCCTTGCCGGTCATCAATGCCTTCACCCGATCCACGTCACCAGACCGAACATAGACCGTTTCCAAAATGCCGCAACCCTCAAACGCACCCGCACCAATGCTCGTCACGCTTGTCGGAATCGTCACCGAGATGAGTCCGCTGCAACCCTTAAACGCACTCGCTCCAATGCTCGTAATGCCCGATGGAATCGTCATCCATCTTATCCCGCCGCAATCCGCAAACGCACCCGCGCCAATGCTCGTCACTGGGCACCCTCCTAATGAAGAAGGAATCGTTATCGGTCCATAATAGGTGAATTGATCAATCGCATGAGAATCGAATGCTCCGCCACCAACGCTCGCCTCGCCGTTCGCGACCATATAGGTCCACTCGACACCATCAACATCTTGCTTATATGGTCCACCGTCGGGATTTTTAAGTTCCACAAACTCCAGTGTATCGACATCTTTGCCCTTGCCGGTCATCAATCCCTTCACTCGCTTTACATCGCCAGGCTGAACATAAACTCTTTCCAGCCCGCTACAACCAAAAAACGCATAACCACCAATACTCGTCACACTCGATGGTATCGTTATTGATGTAAGCCCGCTACAACCATAAAACGCACAAACACCAATGCTCATCACGCTTGTCGGAATCGTCACCGAGGTGAGCCCGCTACAATCATAAAACGCACTATCACCAATGCTCGTCACGCTTGTCGGAATCGTCACCGAGGTAAGCTCGCCACAACCAAAAAATGCATAATCACCAATAATCGTCACACAATCAGGAATAACAACATCACCATTTACACCTGCAATAAGCGTCTTCCCATCTTTTGAACAAAGCATGTTGTTTCGTGCAGAATATTCAGGATTATCCTCTTCTACTACAAATGAGGTGAACCCGCTACAACCAGAAAACGCCGTATATCCAATACTCGTAACGCTTGACGGAATCGTCACCGAGGTGAGCCCGCTACAACCACGAAACGCACCTTCGCCAATGCTCGTCACGCTTGATGGTATCGTTACCGATGTTAGCCCGCTACAACCATAAAACGCATAATCGCCAATGCCCGTCACCAGACGCCTACCCAATGTAGAGGGAATCGTTATTTCTCCCTCGGTTGTCGTCGGAACGGCTGGCGACGAACTCGTTCCGCCGCCAACGCTCGCTTCTCCGTTCTTGACCATATAAGTCCACTCAATGCCATCGACGACCTCGGTATACGGTCCACCATTGGGCATAGGTTCCACAAATTCCAAAGTATCGACGTCAAAACCGCTATTAGCCATCAACCCTTTCACTCGATCAGTGTCGCCCTCCTGAACATAAACCGTCTTCAGCCCGCTACATTCTTCAAACGCGCCTTCACCAATACTCGTCACGCTCGGCGGAATCACTATCGAAGTCAGCCCTTCGCACCAACAAAACGCACCTACACCTATACTCGTCACGCCCGACGGGATTTCTATCGATGTCATACTACATCCCCACAACGCGGCCTTGCCAATACTAATTACGCTCGATGGAATCGTAACCAAAGCCTTCACACTAGGGCAGCGAATCAATTCAGTCACATCTTTGTCGTAAAGCACGCCATCAATTGAACAATAATGCCCATTTGCGGGATCAACATCAATATTTGTCAGCCCAGCGCAACACATAAACGCATCTTCACCAATGCTCGTCACACTCGCCGGAATCGCCACCGAGGTCATACTGCAACCCCAAAATGCGGCCTCGCCAATGCTCGTCACCCCCTCCGAGATCGTCACCGAGACGACACCTCTACACTCATTAAACGCGCCTTTACCAATGCTCGTCACACTTGACGGAATAGTCACCGAAGTTAGCTCATAGCAACCATTAAACGCCCAATCGCCAATGCTCGTCACACTTGACGGAATCTCCACCGAACCCAAACCATAGCAATAACCAAACGCCCAATCGCCAATCCTCGTCACGCTCGATGGTATCGTCACCGAGGTAAGCTCGCCACAATCAAAAAATGCATAATCTCCAATACCCGTAACCAAACAACCACCCAATGTCGATGGAATTGTAATCTCACCAATAGTTGATTTCGAAATTGCTGTCAAGTCATACGTTCCACCGCCCACGCTTGCCTCGCCGTTCGCGACCATATAAGTCCACTCAATACCATCAACCTCTTCGGTATACGGTCCACCATCTGGCTTAATTTCCACAAAATTCAAAGTGTTGACATCAACCCCCTTGCCCGTCATCAGCCCCTTCACGCGCCCTGTATCACCAAAAGAAACATAAACAGTTTCCAAACCACTACAATCAAAAAACGCTAAATTGCCAATGCTCGTCACGCTCGATGGAATCGTTACCGAGGTGAGTGAAATGCAACCCCGAAACACAGAACTACCAATACTCGTCACGCTCGGCGGAATCGTCACCGAGGTGAGAGAGTTGCAACCAAAAAATGCATATTCACCAATGCTCGTCACTGGACAGCCACCCAAGAACGAGGGAATCGTTATCGCGCCCTTGGTTGCCGCCGGAACGGCTGGCGACAAACCCGTTCCACCAACGCTCGCCTCACCGTTCTTAACCATATATGTCCACACAACGCCATCAACCTCTTCAGTATACGGCCCGCCATCTGGCTTTTTGAGCTCCTCAAAATTCAAAGCGTTGACATCAATACCCTTGCCCATCATCAGCCCCTTCACACGCTCTGTATCACCAAAAGAAACACAAACAGTTTTTAAACCACTGCAACCAAAAAACGCATAATCGCCAATACTCGTCACGCTCGTCGGGATTATCACCGAAATGAGAGCACTGCAATTGTAAAATGCATCTTCATTAATACTTGTCACAGGATAGCCGCCCAAGGACGAGGGAATCGTTATCGCACCCTTGGTTGCCGTCGGAACGGCTGGCAACAAGTATGATCCACCTCCAACGCTCGCCTTGCAATTTTTGACCATATATGTAAATACAATGCCATCAACCTCTTGCGTATACGGCCCACCGTCTGATTTGAACTCCATAAATTCCAATGCATTGACACCAATACCTGTTTTCGTCATCAGCCCCTTCACTCGGTTCGCGTCACCCGAAGAAACATAAACAGTTTTCAAACCACTACACCCATCAAACGCAAAAATGCCAATGCTCGTCACGCTCGACGGGATCATTACCGAGGCAAGAGAGCTGCAACCAGAAAACGCCTCGCTGCCAATGCTCGTCACACCCTCCAGTATCGTCACCGAAGTGAGAGAGCTGCAATCCACAAACGCCCCAAGGCCGATACTCGTCACGCTCGATGGTATCGTCACCGAGGTGAGAGAGCTGCAATCTACAGAAAACGCCCCGATCTGAATGCTCGTTACTGGACAACCGCCCAAGATAGAGGGAATGGTTATCGCGCCAGTGGTTGTCGTCGGAACGGCTGGCGACGAACTCGTTTCGCCGCCAATGCTCGCCTCACCATTGTTGATGGTATATTTCCATGTGATGCCAGTATTTGGATCCGTCCAAGTGTCGGCAAGAACACTAACCGACATTACGGCAAACAGCATCGCAACAATCTTTTTCATACCTCTGCTCCTCTTCCGCGCTTTGTTTAATGCAACACCACCCTCGCGCAGAAAAGAAGAGTGGCGCACTCATGCTATCAATGTCTTAAGAGGGGCACGGTCAAGAGCCCAAGGAAAAACACTAATAGAGAATGCGCCACGTAATTACACGTGACGCGTTCCCGTATCCCGCTTTTCCTTTAGAAATTTGACCGTTTCTCTTAAAGCTCGATACGTGAACGACGTTCACTGGCTACGCTTCGGACTTGCGCCCTTATTCGCAACCTCGTCCAAAACCACTGCGGCATCTTGAACGGCTCATCACCCTCCTCCCTTTCGGGATTCCGGCGACCAAAGGTGGATTTCTCCCCACAGAACGTCGCAATTATATCAAACCGACTTCGCGCAAGTCAACCACCCAAAAATAAGTAGCCCGGAAAGCCGCCGAGCGCCTTTCCGGCTACGGCGGGTTATTAAAACGTCTATAGTGCGACAAAATGTCGCAGTTTTGGCGTTTTTCAGCTCTCTCCGACCGCTTGCAAACGTCCGCCCGAGCAGTCGGCCATGTCCATATATGGAGACATCAATCTCCAAGTATGGACCCCCTCCATGTCCATGTATGGACACGCCGATCTCCATGTATGGACACCTACCATGTCCTAGTATGGACATTGCAATCTCCATACTTGGAGATTTACATGTCCATATATGGAGATTCGCCCCTCTCGCCAGTGATGTCTTGCTCCAAGGCGCCTACTCGAGCTCTTTGCCGATCTTCGGCACGGCGGCCATCAAGGTGCGGGTGTATTCTTCGCGAGGATTCTTGAGTACCTCGGCGCAAGAACCGCTTTCGACGATCTTGCCCTTGTTCATTACGATTATCCGATCGGCAATATGCTGAACGACGCCGATATCGTGAGTAATGAAGAGGAAGGAGAGCGAAAGCTCCTTTTTGAGCTCGCCCAAAAGTTCGAGGACTTGGGCGCGAATCGAAAGGTCGAGCGCCGAAACCGCCTCGTCGCAAATGAGGAGTTCGGGCTTAAGCGCAATCGCCCGCGCGATGCAGATGCGCTGACGCTGGCCGCCCGAGAATTCGTGGGGGTAGCGGTCGAGGAAGTTCTCCGGCAAGTTAACGCTCTTAAGTAGCTCCGCCGCGCGAGCGCGACGATCCGCCTTGGTGCAAAGCCCGTGATAGAGCATCCCCTCGGTCAAAATTTCGAGAATCGTATGGCGCGGGTTGAGCGAGGCCTGAGGGTCTTGGAAGACGACTTGCACCTTGCGGTGGTATTCGAGCGAATTCCAGTCCTTGACGTTCTTGCCGTTGAAGAAGATTTCGCCGCCGCACGGCTTGTTAAGCCCCAATATCGCGCGGCTCGTAGTGGACTTGCCGCAGCCCGACTCGCCCACGACGCCCAGCGTTTCGCCGCGCTTAAGGTCGAAGGAAATGTCGTCCACCGCCTTCACGTATCCGGTAACGCGGCTAAAGATTCCCTTCTTGATCGGGAAATGCACTTTAAGATTACGTACCTCGAGAATATTAGCTTTTGAATCCATCGATAATCGTTCCGTGAGTGGTTTTGGACATTCTGGGATAATCGAGCGTGTAGTGGAGCCCGCGCGACTCGTGGCGCTTCAGGGCGCTTTTGACGATTAGCTCGGCGCACACCGCGAGATTGCGCAACTCCAGCGTATCGGGCGTCACGAGATAGCGGAAGTAGTAGTCGCGAATCTCCTTGCGCAGCGTTTTGAGCCGATGGGCGGCGCGAGCGAGGCGCTTGTTGGTGCGGACGATGCCGACGTAGTCCCACATGAGCCGGCGAATCTCGTCCCACATGTGCGAAACCAAGACCGCTTCGTCGGGCGGGACGGCGTTGCCGATCTTCCACGCGGGAATCGCCGGCAGACGCTTCGAAAACTTCTCCGGATGGGGTCCGAGCCGCGCCGCGCAAAGCCGCGCGCAGACGAGCGCCTCCATCAGCGAATTGGACGCGAGGCGATTCGCGCCGTGAAGCCCCGTCGAGGCGCACTCGCCGATTGCGGAAAGCCCGCGAATCGTGGTTTCGCCGTCCACTTTCGCCTTAATTCCTCCGCACGCGTAATGCGCCGCCGGCACCACGGGTATCAGGTCCTTCGCCATGTCGATGCCGAATTCGAGGCACTTGTGGTAGATGTTGGGGAAGCGCTCCTTGAGATACGCGCGGCCTTTCTTGCGAATATCGAGGAAGACGCAATCGTCGCCCGTGCGCTTCATCTCCGAGTCGATCGACCGCGCGACGATATCGCGGGGCGCGAGCGAGCCGCGCGGATCGTACTTCTTCATAAACGGCCGGTCGTGGCGATCGACCAGAATCGCGCCTTCGCCGCGCACCGCCTCGGAAATTAGGAATCGCCGCGCGCGCGGATGGTAGAGGCAAGTCGGATGGAACTGAATAAACTCCATGTTCTCGATCTTCGCGCCCGCGCGCCAGGCAAGCGCGGCGCCATCGCCGGTGGCGCAATCGGGGTTGCAGGTATAGAGATAGACCTTGCCGCAGCCGCCGGTGGCGAGAATCGTGTTGGGCGAGCGAATCGCGTAGATTTCGCCGCTCGCCTTGTCCATAACGTACGCGCCGAGACACCGCCGCTCGCCCTTGACGCCGATGCGGTTGGACATAATGAGGTCGATGACGATCGTCTCTTCGCAAACCTCGACGTCGGTGGCGCGAAGACGGCGAATCATCGCCTTCTCGCACTTCTCGCCGGTAATATCGCCGGCGTGAAAGATGCGCCGCGCGGAGTGACCGCCCTCGCGCGTGAGGTCAAAGGAGCCGTCGCGCTTGCAGGAGAACTTGACGCCGCAATCGATTAGATCCTGAATCCCCTCCGGCGCGTGTTCGCAGATTTCGTGCACGACCTTGGAGTTGCCGAGCCAAGCGCCGGCGATCATCGTATCGCGCGCGTGCTTGTCGAAACTGTCGCTCTCGTCCATTACGCAGCAGATTCCGCCTTGCGCGAAATTGGTGTTGCAATCGTCGAGCGCGCCCTTGGTCGCGACCAGCACCTTGCCGTAGGAGGCGAGATGCAACGCGTTCATGAGTCCGGCCATACCGGAACCCACTACGAAATAGTCGCAATCGACGATTCTCACTGCAAGTTGCGCTGCGCGTCGGCGATGGCCTCGCAAACCGCGCGGGAAGTAATGGTAGCGGAGGTAATCGCCTCGATCTCGCCGCCGTCCTTGCGAACTTTGAGCGATTGGCCGTCCTTGCCACGGAACTGATTCGCGAATTCCGGTGTCTTGAGCTTCATTCCGAGCCCGGGAGTTTCCGCCGCCTCGAGTACGGTATAGGAGATAACCGTGCGCTTGTCTTCCTTAAAGCCGACCATGAGTACGATGTCGCCGCCATAGCCGTTCTTGCTACGGCCTTCGGCAGTAAAGCCCTTCTCGCCGCAAAGGACGGATATGCGAGCGCGTTCACGATTCTTCTCCGCCGTCGCCTTGATCGCGTCTTTGGTAAGCGTGTTGACGTAGGCGAGCACCGCGGCGCAAATTCCGCTGATGAGCGTAAGGCTTAATACCAATCCAAGGATCTTCTTCATATCTTCACCTTTATCTTCATCTTCAACTTCGACTTCACCTTCACCCGCGAGCCCCGAAGGGCTTGGGCTGCGTCCAGCGATTCACGAGCGGACAAACGGCGTTCATAATCAGAATCGCGAAGCTGCAACCCTCGGGATAGGAACCGAACTCGCGAATCAGCATGCAAAGAAGCCCGCAGCCGCACCCGAAAATGAGCTTGCCGAGCGAAGTCGTCGGACTCGTAACATAATCCGTCGCCATGAAAAACGCTCCGATCATCACGCCGCCCGTGAGAATTTCGACATGCGCCGGAGCGCGACCCGAAATGAGCGCGTAAACGGCCACCGTCGCGAGAAACGCGAACGGAATGTGCCAAGTAATGACCTTGCGGACGAGCAGATACGCGGCTCCGAGCGCAAGCGCAATCGCCGATACTTCGCCGATGCAGCCCGGCATTTCGCCAATCAGCAATTTCGTAAGTTCCGGAACTTCGGCGAGCTTACCGCTCTTAACGAACGCGAGCGGAGTCGCCGAGGTCATCGCTTCCGGGTCAAGCCACCAAAGCGGCTTGAGCCAAGTCGTCATCGGGCCGGTAAACGAAATGAGCATGAACGCGCGCGCTGCGAGCGCGGGATTAAAGGGATTCATGCCGAGCCCGCCGAAGACTTGTTTGGCGACGAAAATCGCGAAGATAGAGCCGACTACCGCCATCCAAAGCGGGATGCCGGCGGGAAGGTTGAGCGCCAACAATAGTCCCGTCACCACCGCCGAAAAATCCCCGAGCGTACTTTCACGGCGCATGGCGAGCCGGCACACCGCCTCGGTAACGATGCAAGTCGAAACGCAAGTCGCGATCGTCCACACCGCCGGCATGCCGAAAAACCAGATTCCCGCCGCCGTCGTGGGCAAAAGCGCGATGATGACGTCGAGCATGATGCGCGAAACGCCGACCGGCGAGTGCGCGTGGGGGCTGGAGCTCAAAATGAAATGCTCGAGCGATTCCTTCGGTTTCATTACTTCGCCTCCTTCGCCTTTTGCGCCGCCGCCTTCTCTGCGGCAATGCGCGCGCGAATCGAATTCTTGGCGCGCCGGCAGAACTGCACGATCGGACGGCGCGAGGGACACGAAAACGCGCACGCCCCGCACTCGATGCAAGTCATTACGTGGCAATCCTCGGCACCCTTCATGTCGTCGGCCTCCACCGACTTGGAGATCTCCGCCGGATTGAGCTTCATCGGGCAGGCGCGAACGCAACGCCCGCAATTGATGCACGCGCCGCTCGCGTACTGGAAAACGCTCTTCTTGGAAAGGAGCAGCAAGCCCGAAGTCGTCTTGGTCGTCGCGACATCGAGATTCGGAACCGCGAAACCCATCATCGTGCCGCCGGAAATCACCTTCGCGGGCGGTTCCTTCGTGCCACCGCAGAACGCGACGAGATCGCGATAGTACGCGCCGACCGGCGCGAGCACATTCTTGGGCGAGACGACCGCGTCGCCGCTAACCGTCGTCACTCGCTCGACGAGCGGCAAGCCCGCCTCGACCGCGTCGGCGATCGCCGCCACCGTTCCCACGTTCTCGACCACGCACCCGACGTCAATCGGCAGGGCCGGCGGCTCGGGGACGATGCGTCCCACCGTCGCGTAAATCTGGTGCTTCTCGCTGCCTTGCGGATACAAAACCGGCAAAACCACGATCTCGACGTTACCCTCGATGTCCGCGAACGCCTTTTCCAGCGCGGCAATCGCCTCCGGCTTGTTCGCCTCGACCGCGATGCGCACCGCAGGTCCGCCGAGAATCTTGCGCATAATCTCGACGCCGACGCGAATTCGATCCGCCCTTTCCAGCATTACGCGGAAGTCTGCGGTGAGATACGGCTCGCACTCCGCGCCATTGAGAATCAAATATTCGCAACGCTTGCCGGGCGGCGGGTTGAGTTTCACCGCCGAAGGGAAGCCCGCTCCGCCCATTCCGCAAATTCCCGCTTCCTCGATGCGCTTTAAAATCTCCTCGCGCGTCGCCGTCCGCCAATCGAGCGGCGGCAGCGTCTCAAATTCCGTGTTCGCGGGATCGACGCTCAAAATGACCGCATCGGACATTCCGCCCGCAGGCCCGAGCCGCTTTTCGATCGCCTTGACCGTGCCCGAGGCGCTCGCGCGAACACAAACCGAAATGAAACCGTTCTTCTCGCCGATCAGCTGGCCCTTCTTAATCGTGTCACCGACCTTGACCAAGCACTTCGCCGGCGCGCCAAGATGCTGACTCATCGAAAGTGCCAGTTCAGCCGGCATCGGCAACCGCTCAATCGCCGACGCGCGCGCGAGTTCCTTGTTATACGGCGGATGCACGCCGCCGTGAAACTTGAATCGGCTCTTTACTGTCTTCATGTGTTTCAGTTCCCGGTTTCGAAGTGGGGATCGACTCCGATGCACTTGGCGGGGCATTTCGCCGCCAGCTGTTCGTCGGTCGGAGGATTTTGGTAGTTCACCTTCGCGAGAAAGCCCTCGAAAGTGAAATGGCCGGCTTCCTTGCCGCCGGAATTCTTCTCGCACAAGTGGCAGCCCATGCAACCGACGCCGCAGACCTTGCGCACTTCGGGGCCGCGCACCGGATTCGCGCACAAGACGTGAATCGTCGCCGAAGCCGGCACGAGCTCGATCAAGTGGCGCGGGCAGACCTTGACGCACTTGCCGCAACCGATGCAAAGGCGCTTGTCCACTTTCGCAAGACCATCCGCGATCGAAATCGCGTTCTTGGGGCAGACATTGGCGCACGCGCCGTAGCCGAGGCAACCGAACCGACATCCCTTGTCGCCGCCGGCGACGGAAGCGGCGACGCTGCAGTCGCAAATCCCGTTATAATCGCCGACGCGAATCGCCTCCGAACGAGTTCCGCAGCACTTTACGAGCGCGACCCGCTTCTCGGTCGCCGTCGCCGCGACGCCGAGAATCTTCGCGATTTCCGCCGCGCATTCCGCACCCCCGGCCGCGCAAGCGCCGTTCGGAGCGGTTCCGGCGACCAGCGCGCGAGCGTAGCCGTCGCAACCGGCGAATCCACACCCGCCGCAATTAGCTCCGGGAAGCGCCGCCGTTACGAGCCCGATGCGCGGATCTTCGCGCAATGAAAGATACTTGTCGGCAATCGCCAACACAATCGCCGCCACCAGCCCGATTCCCGCTATCGTGATAATCGCCGTCGTCATCTTCGCCCCTCCGCTTAGTAAGGAAGTTTGACCATGCCGCTAAAGCCCATGAACGCAAGAGACACGAGACCCGCGGTAACGAGCGCAACCGCGATCCCGCGAAAGGCGCGAGGTGGATCGGCGTGGGCGAGCTTTTCGCGAATCCCCGAGAAAATGACGAGCGCGAAGCCAAAGCCAAGTGCCGCCGCGAACGAGAAAAAGACCGACTCGAAGAATCCCGTGCCCTGCTTACAGTTAATTTCCGCGACGCCGAGCACCGCGCAATTGGTGGTAATCAGCGGTAGAAAGATTCCAAGCGCCGCATGAAGCGGCGGCAGGAAGCGCTTCATCGCGATGTCGATGAACTGCACCAGCGCCGCGATGACCAGAATGAACGCGAGCGTGTGGATGTAGCCGAGACCGTTCGGCGCCAAGAGCCAGTGGTCGAGACACCACGTAACTGCAGCGGCAATGGTCATTACGAACACCACCGCTCCGGACATTCCAAGCGCGGTCTCGATCTTTTTCGAAACCCCGAGGAACGGACAACACCCGAGGAAACGGCTCAACACGAAGTTGTTGACGAGCACCGCTCCCACCAGAATCATCAGAAAGTAGCTCATATCTACGGATATTATGGATTTATTCGGAAACAATGTCAAGCGAAGACCAGTCGATCTCGCCGTCGAAAACCCGCTTTACGGGACCGGTCAGGGTAATCGACGAAAACGACTTGCCGTCGATTTTCGCGTCCACGACGAGTTCGTAGCCGTGAACCGTCTTCACCCTCACCGGAAACGAAAGGCCGTATTGCGCCACGCCCACGATCGCCGCCGCCACCGCGCCCGTGCCGCACGCACCGCTTTCCGCCTCCACGCCGCGCTCGTAAGTGCGGATGGAAACGCCGTGGGGCTTGCGAAAGCGAACGAAATCCACATTCGTGCCGTTCGGCGCGAATTCCGACGAGAGCCGAATTCGCCGCCCTTCGCCGTCGACGTCGGTTTTGGCGAGATTGGTTACGGGAACGATCTTGTGCGGAACTCCGCAAACTACGTAATCGTCGCGCAAATCCTTTGGCGAGGGCATCCACACCTTTACCGAGTTCTCGTCCACGATTTCGGCGTCCACCATTCCCGCCATGGTCTCGAAGCGCATGGATTTACCGCCGACCGCACCAACGCTCGCGGCAAAGGCGGCGACGCATCTGGCGCCGTTGCCGCAAAGTTCGGCTTCGCTGCCGTCGGGATTGAAAAAGCGCATCTTGAAATCCGCCACCTTCGACGATTGCACCAATATCACTCCTTCACAACCGATTCCGGTATGCGCCGCCGACATTGCGGCGATGCGACGGTTGTCGTCCGGCACCTTCCCCTCGCGATCGTCGATCACGATGAAGTCGTTGCCTGCGCCGTGCATCTTCGTGAACTTGAGCTTCATCAGAGCCACCATCCCCTCGGTTGCGGAATTTCCTCGCCGCCGGAAAGTCGAATCAAATCCGACAGAATGCGAAACGCCTCGTCGAGCACCACGTCGTCCTTCTTGCGCTCGTTGCGCCGGCGGCGCTTTTTGGCGATGGTCTCGTCGTCATCGTCCTCGCGTTCCTCGTCGTCCAGTTCGCTGAGTTCGCGATCGGCGACCATCATTGCCTTGCGCGCTTCGTATTCGAGCGGCACTTCCTCGCGCTCACCGAGCGCCTTCATCCCCTCGACGTTGCGAATGTGGGTTTGGTAGCGTTCGTCGTCCTTCAGCCGCGCGTTCGAAAGCTCGCGAAGCGTCGGCGCATACCGGTGCATATTCCAGCAAAGCCGATAGTCGGCGGGATTGATGCGAGAAAACGGCAAGGCGTAAGTAAGCTTGTCCTCGCCGATTTCCAGCGAATCCAGGAGCGACGGCAGATGAATGTCGGCGGCGACGCCTTCGAGTTGGGTGGAACGCCCGTCGACGCGGTAGAACCGCGCGGTCGTTACCTTGCAGGAGCCGTATTTGTCGGGCCCGAGCCCCATAACCGTCTGAACCGTACCCTTGCCGTGGGTACGACTGTCGCCGACGACAATCGCCCGACCGGTATCCTGCAAATGGCCGGCGACGATCTCCGAGGCCGAGGCCGAGGCGCGATCGGTAAGAACGACGAGCGGCTTTCTGAAGGCGACGGGATTGCCCGGAGGAATCGGCAACGCTCCCACCGTCCGCTGATCGCGAATCTGCACCACCGGGCCATTGGGTACAAATAGCGCCGAAAGCATCACCGCCTCGCGCAGCGAGCCGCCGCCGTCGCCGCGCAAATCGAGCACCATGCCCTGCACGTTTTCGCAGTTGAAGTCGGCGATCCACTTCGCGACGTCCATCGCGCAGCTGCGGAAACCCGGTTCGTCGGGACGCTTGTCCATCGTCCCGTAAAAGCCGGGCAGATAAACGTAACCGAGACGATTGGTAACGCCGCCGAGCGACACCGTCTCCACGCGACCGGTCGCCGCCTGATCCTCGAGCTTGATCTCGTCGCGCACGAGCTCGACGAGCTTGGTCGTGGCGCCGCTCGGATCGGAGCGCGGAATTATTTCCAGCGTAACGTGCGAACCCTTGCGCCCGCGAATCTTCTTGATGGACTTGCGCATCGGCTGCCAGGTTATGTCCTCCATCTCGCCGTCGCCTTCCTTGACGCCGATAATCTTGTCGCCTTCCTTGATGCGTCCGTCCACGTCAATCGGCCCGCCGACCATTACTTCCGCAATTTTTAGCGCCCCGTCGTCCATCGTCAGCACCGCCCCCACGCCGCAAAGCGTAAGCGACATTTCCATGTCGAAGTCCTCCTTGGTCGCCGGCGACATGTAATCGGAATGCGGATCGTAGGCGCGGGAAAGCGCCGAAAGGTAGTTCTGCAAAACGCTTTCCGCGTCCGGCTCCATCAGGGCGATAGCGTACTGGCGATACTTCTTCACCAAATTCGCCACCGCATCGAGCCGATTGGTCGACTTGTCGAGCTCATGGGCGATTTGCGCAACCAGCAACTCGTTTTTCATCCGCTTGCGCCAATGCTCCTCCGCGTCTTCGCGGCTCTCCGGCCACGGCGCGTCCTTGCGCCTGATTCGGTAAGTTTCGTTGGTGGAAAAATCCCACTCCGCGCTGACGAGCAGATTGGTAGCGTAGTCGATACGCTCCTTAAGCCGCTCGATGTAAAGATTGTAGACGTCGAAACCGAAGCTCGCGTCGCCCTTGCGGATTTCGTCGTCGAGCTTGCACTCCCGAGTCGCGAGACGTTCAAGGTCTTGCTTAAGGAAAACGGAATGGTCGAAGTCGTAGAAAGAAACGAGATTGGTCCACGCCCGACGAGACATCTCGTCGTCGAGCTGACGCTGGAGAACGTGCGAGGAAACCAGCGTATCCGACAATCGCTGGGCGATGCGCCCATCGTAATTGCGCGGCTCGAGATCGCCAAACGCAATTAGCGTCGCCACCGAAGCCGTAAGGAAAATCAACATTTTCATCGTTCGCTCTCCATAAGTCTGACGAGACGCTCCAGCTCCGCCGGCGGCAACACCACGCGCTCGGTGTCGAAGCTTTCGCGTAAGTGACTGGAATTCAAGATAACCGCTCCGCGATATTCGGCGATTTTCGCCTCGAACGTATCGGAGGCGAAGGCGAGCACCGGAGTGACGACGCCAATGAATCCGCTTTTCGCAAGCTCTTCGCGCACCGCGTCGGCTTCGCGCAAGACCTGGGCGATTGGCGAACGGTCCGGCAACTTGCCGCTCAACAAAATATATCCGTCCTCAATCGTCACCTTGCCGTTCCAATACTTGGTTTCGATCGCAAACACTCCCGCCGGCCCGACGACCACGTGATCGACATGGCGTCCACAGGCCACAAAATCGTTGAATACGCGATAGGTGTCGGGCAGCGTTTTCAGAATGCCGGCGACCCGTTCCTCGCCGCGCGCTCCTTTGTAAAAACTCTCGACGCGATGCAAGCCCTTCACCAGCATCCAGCCGCTGAACATCATCGCCAACACCAGGAAGATCGCGCCCCAAAGCGCCGAAACGAGCATCGTCGCCAACGCAAAACCACAAACGAACACGCCGAGAAAAAGCGGCAGAAGACCGATTACCGTCCCCTTGACGCGCGCCCACTCTCCGGCTACTCCGTGTTCCCTAGCCATTCAACGCCTCCGTTATCGAATCCGCGTCGAACCCGTACTTTCGCTCGAGCTCGGCTACCGTGCCATGCGGAATGAACTCGTCCGGCCAACCGAATCGCCGATCCGCTTGAATCACTTCGCCGAAGCCACCGACGATCGAGCCGTTCTCGATTGACACGATGCGCATTCCTCTCGCGCGCTGACGCTTCAAAAGTTCTCCGTCGAACGGCTTTAGATATCGCGCATGCACTACCTCGGCGCCGATTCTCCGCGCGACCACGTTCGCCTTTTCAATTTGGTCGCCGGTAGCCCAAATGGCGGTGGCGGCGGCAGAAGCAACCAGCGGCTCCACCGACTCGGGAGCCTTGCCGCGCGGATAGCGAATCACCGTCGGTCCGTTGCGGGAAATCGCCTCCAACAAAAGCGCTTTCAAATCCACCGCGTCCTTCGGCTGGCAAATCGTCAAATTGGGAATCGAGCGCAAATAGGCGATATCGAACACTCCCTGGTGCGTGACCCCGTCCGCGCCGACCACGCCCGCCCGATCTACGCAAAATACGACCGGCAAATTGGAAATCGCCACATCGTGCACCACTTGGTCGAAGGCGCGCTGCAAAAACGTGGAATAGACCGCGACGACCGGACGCATTCCGCCTGCGGCCAACCCCGCCGCCAACGAAACCATGTGTCCTTCGGCAATGCCGACGTCGAAGATTCTGGTCGGATGCGCCTCGGCGAAACGGACAAGACCCGTACCGTCCTTCATCGCCGCAGTCAACGCAACCACCCGACGATCATTGTCGGCGATTTCCAAAAGCGCCTCGCCGAACGCCTCCGACCAACCGCGACTCGACGGAGCCAAGGAATCCTTCTTCGCGGGACCGATTCCGTGATAGTAAGTCGGATCGTTCTCCGCCGGCGCGTAACCGCGACCTTTTTTCGTCACCACGTGCACCAGCACGCTACGCTTATCTTCCTTCGCGACCGTGAATGCGTTCTTCAGCGCTTCGAGATCGTGTCCATCCACCGGTCCGATGTAGCGAATCGAAAAGCGCTCGAAAAAGGCGTTGCCCAAAAAGAGCGCCTTCAGTCGGCTCTCCGCCTTGTGGTAGATATCGCGCAAAAAGGTAAGCCGCAACCGATGACCCGCGTTCTCCGCCGCAATCTTCACGCGATTGTAGCGCACATTGGTGATGATTCGACCAAGCAACTTGGCGAAACTGCCGGTCGGACGGGAAATGCTCATTTCATTGTCGTTCAAAATGACAATCAGCTTCTTCGTCTCCGTGGCGCAATTATTGAGCGCCTCGAAACTGTGTCCGTTCGCCATCGACGCATCGCCCACCACCGCCACCACGTGCTCGTCCGTACCCCTGAGATCACGGGCCGCCGCCAACCCGAGCGCTACCGAAAGCGCACTGCCGGCGTGTCCGGAAATCGCCGCATCGGCAATGCTTTCCGCAGGATTCGGGAAAGGCGAAAGTCCGTCCAGTTTGCGCAAAGTGTCGAATCGATCGTCGCGACCAGTGAGAATCTTCCACGCATACGCCTGATGCCCGACGTCCCAGATTATGCGATCCTTCTTCGCGTCGAAGACCTCGTTTAACGCCATCGCGATCTCCACCGCCCCCAACGAGGAAGCGAGATGCCCGCCGTTGCGCAAGACGACGTCGATAATGCGTTTTCTGATCTCGGCGGCGTTCATTTGCGTTTCAAAATCAGCAAGGTAGTAGAATTCTGTCCGAAGTTCTCCATTCGCTCGACGAGGCGATAGCGCTCCTTCAATAACTCCCAGTATTCCATCTGTTTTTCGAGCGGACGCTCGTCGCACTTCGGCGGATTGACGGCGAAAGTATAGCCGGAAAGCGCGGCGACCGCGCACTCGTCCGGCGCCGTTTCCGAAAGGAGTTTACGCCACTCCGCGTCCGTCAGCGTCGCGAACGGTCCCATTTCCAAGCCTTTCGGCACCGCACGACCGGTCTCGATGGCGAGATAGAGATCTTGAGTAAGAAGCGTCTTTCCGCTTGGATCGGCCTTTTCGATTACCCTTGCGGCGGCGCGGAGACCTGCGAGTTCGGTCCGGTCCTTCCCCATCGTCCAGAAGCGATCCAGCCCGTCGGTGGTCCATTTCTCCAAAAGCGGCGAGCCGAAGGCGCAGGCGAACGCGAGACCAAGCGTCAAAAGTTCGACACGTTGCGACTTTACGTTAAGAACGGCGAATACGGCAAGTAGCGCCATAATCGGCGCTTGGTAATCGTCGTAGGGGCAAGGCGAGAGAAATTGAACTGCGAACACCGCAATAAACGAAACGAGCAAAAGCCGATTGCGCTTGAAATCTCCAAGTCCCAGCAAAATGAAAATCGGCAAATACCATCTGACGAGTCGGCTTAACGATCCGACCTTGCCGAAAAGTCCCATCCCTTCGCGCGAGAGATGATAATCGATTAGGCAGGATTTTATCGCCCCGAAGTCGATAACGGCGAACGGCAAAAAGATCAGCGCAAGCGCCGCGAGCGCACCGACGACAAAGGCAATGGTCGCTTTGAGGTTCCGTCGCCAAAGCAAATACGCGCCAACAATCGGCAGCAAGATTCCGAACGAAAGACGCGTTCCCGTCGCCAAGGCAAGCGCGATTCCGACGAGCCAATAATAGCGAGCGAACGAAAGGACGTAAAACCCGATCAGAACGAAAATCGCCGAAAGCGCGTACGCCTTCGGAATCGCCAAATAGTAAATGTGGTAAAGATTGAGCGCCAGAAGGACGAAAACGAGAAAAAACGCCTTCTCACGATGCTCCTCGTCGGCCAATCGACGCGCGAAGAGCGCCGCGAAAACGATACCGACGAACCCAAGGGTAAGCGTGAAAATCCGCGCTCCCAGAATTCCTCCGTTCCTCCAGACGAAGGCGAAAACGGAATAAAAGTATGGCATCACCGGCCCTTGGGTGAAATCGAACTCTACGTAGGGAACCTTCCCCGCGGCAACGAGATTCGCCGCATAAAGATACCAACCCTCGTCTTGATTGAGCGCGCCCATCCACACCGCCGCAAAGGCGAGGACGAAGAATGCCACTATCGCCAGTAGCCAATATCGTTTCATTCCCCGACCTCCAGACAAGGGTTAACATCGAGTTCCATCGCGTCCGCTACGTGGTTGCGCCGATAGTAGGCAAGCGCCGCAATCATCGCGCCGTTGTCGCCGCAAAACTTTGGCTTCGCCGTCAAAAACTCGACCCGCGCCTCGTTCGCGACCTCAGCGAGCACCGCGCGAAGCCGGGAATTGAGCGACACGCCGCCGCCGAGGATGAAAGCCCGATAAACGCGACGCTTGAGCGCCGTGCGCGTACGATCGGCGACCGCTTGCACAATCGCCTCCTGATAGGACGCTACCACCTGCGGAATCTCGTCCGTGGACGGATGCCGAGTCTGAACGTATCGCAGTAAAGCGGTCTTGAGCCCAGAGAACGAAACGCAAAGTTCCGCCGGTAGCCCCGCAAGCGCCGACACGCCATCACGCGGACGCCCCTTCGGAAAGGGAACGAGTTCGGGATTATGAGAAGCAAGATACTCCTTCGCGATTCGATCCACGATCGGCCCACCGGGATACCCAAGCCCCAGCAATTTCGCCGCCTTGTCGAACGCCTCGCCGGCGGCGTCGTCCAACGTCTGACCGATAATCTCGTATTTTCCGTATTCCGGCATATCCACCCAATTGGTATGCCCGCCGGAAATTGCGAGACCCAACGCCGGCATCGCTTCGACGGGATCGCACGCGTTCGGTCGCTCGCCGGCGTCGTAAAGAAACGGCGTGTGCAAGTGGGCTTCGATGTGGTTAATGCCGATAAGCTCCACTCCCAAACCCTTCGCGATCCCCTTCGCGGCGTTAAGCCCGACGATCAGCGCCGGCGAAAGCCCCGGCCCGTAAGTGACCGCGACCGCGTCCACCTTGCGTTCGCCGAGCGCGGCGCGAACCACCTCGCCGATTTTCTCGACGTGCGCCCGGGAAGCGACTTCCGGTACTACGCCGCCGTAGGGCTGATGCAACGGAATCTGGGTATAAACGACATTCGAGACGACCTCGCGTCCGTCGCGCACAATTGCGGCGGCGGTTTCATCGCAACTCGTCTCGATGCCGAGAATATCCATCTTACCAAAACTTCCACCAGGGGTTGGACTTCGGCTTGACCCCGCCTTCCTTGTAAAGCTCTCTAACCCGCTCGGTTCCGGCGACTTCCGGATCCTGTACCGCCTCGCGCTTACGATACTCAAGCGCATCCGGCAACGACCAGAACTCGCTACGTACGAATTGGTCTTGGTTGAGCCGATGCAAGACCACGATCTCGCCGCTCGCGAGCACGCTGATTGACGGAGGGTCAATGCGCAAAATAGGCCCCAAATCGCGCGTCTCCCAACGCTTCACGCTATTGCCCGCGTCGCGGGATTTCAAAAACACGTGTTCGCTGTGCTTGCGCATCCAGTACACCAGCTCGAACTCGCGCTGAAGTCCGCGTCGGTTGGAGAACATCTGCATCGCGCTGGTGACATGGATGCCGGCGATGATGTCGAACGCCCGAAGCTGACCCTCGTAACGTACCCCGCCGTGCGCGAGCACCGGACGCGCGAGATACCGCCCGGTTTCCTGCAAGGCGTAATGATCACCGAGAAACGTTTCGAGTTTCTGTCCTTCGCCGGATTCGATGACGAACGTCGCCACAAACGGTCCGTTCGAGACCTTGGTCAGTTGCGTCATATCGTTCGCGCGAAAAACCTCGATGAAAAAGCGATCTTCCGAATTGGAATAGCCGTAGCTCACCTTGTCCGGAGATGAGTTCGCGATATTGACAACTCCTCGCACACGCTCGCCGACAATGAAGTCGGAATTGTCCAATCTAAGGTCGACGCTGATTTCGCTCGTTTCCGCAAACGCCATTCCCGCAAATGCCGCGACGATTGGAAGTAGAAGGATTCGCTTCATTCGTATTCGTCCTTTCAAATGTTTATTTCCAGACCGTCGTAAGCCGGCTCGACGTTTGTCCCAACAAGCTTCGCAAGCCATTCCGCATGGGTGAGATCGTGGCACATGTGCGTAAGATACGCCTTCTTGGGAGCAATCTTCTTAAGATATTCGAGCGCCCGCTCAAGCGTCAGATGAGTGGGATGTTGGCGTTCGCGCAAACAGTTGATTACCATTACGTCAGCCCCGCGCAATTTACCCACCGCCGCATCTTCGATATCATGGCAATCACTCACGTATCCGATTCTCGCATCCTCTCCCTTGGCGGAAATCATATACCCGCAACATGGAAAACCGTGCTCCACCATCAACCGCTCGAAACGCAAATCACCGACTTCGAACTCGTCGTCGGGTACGAAATTGATCATCGGTCGATACAGCCCGTTCTTTCCGCCTTCCCGCCCGATATACGGAAAAATCTTGTGCATCTGGTCGATGGTCTCGCGCATTGCATAGCAGTTCATCGGCCGACCGATTATCCTAAACGAGCGTCCATTCGCGCCCGGAGAGGCGGGATCGCACTCCACGCGCTCGCCGTTGAGCGTATTGAACCGGCGAACGTCGTCGAACGCCGCGACATGATCCATGTGCGCGTGGGTAAGCGCGACCGCATCCACCTTGTCGATCCCCGCCTCAACGCAGGCGAGCCGCAATTCCGGCGGCGTGTCGATCAATACCGCCGACCCCTTTGAACGCACATAAGCGCCGCATCGGCGGCGCTTGTCGCGGGGGTCGGTCGAGGTGCAGACCTTGCATTGACAACCGATCTGCGGAACCCCAACCGAAGTCCCGGTTCCTAAAAAGCGGAACGTCACTTCTTCGAGAAGTATTTTTCGATTTCTTCGAGCGTCTTACCCTTCGTCTCGGGCAAGAAAAATGCCGCCGCAATGAAGTAAATAACCGTGAATCCTGCGAGGCAGTAAAAGACCGCCGGGAAACCCCATGCGTTCTTCCATGCCGGGAAGATCGAGGCGATCGTCGCCGAAACGCCCTGGTTGATAATCATCGCAATCGACATACCCGTCGCACGAATACGTGTAGGCATGAGCTCGGAGAGTGCAAGCCATACGCACACACCAGGTCCAACCGCATAAAACGCGATAAACATGAAGAAGAAGATGGTCGCAATCACACCCGTCGTCATCGACGCGGTTACATAGTTCTTCGAGATGACAAGGAACGTCGTCGCAACACCGCAAAGGCCGAGAATGATGCCCGAAGTACCGAGCTTCAAGAGAAACTTACGTCCCTTCTTGTCAACAAGCGCACAAGCGACAACCGTCATGATGACGTTGACGAGCTTGATCGCGAGGTCTGAGAAGTTCGCAAACACGCCTTCCATGCCCGTCGCCTTGAAAATGTCGACCGTGTAGTTGAGAACGGAGTTGATGCCCGTCGTCTGGTTGCACGCAAGAATGACGACGGCAAGGAGGAACGGATAGATATATTTGCGCTGGAAGAGCGTATCGCCTTTCGCTGCCTTCGCAATCGCCGCCTTTTCTTCTTCGGCCGCCTTGTCCGCAGCAATCATCTCATCAAGGATGAGCTGCGCCTTTTCCGCACCGTTGTTCGCCGCAAGCGAAGCGAGTGCCGCCTCCTTCTGTCCCTTCTTGTAGAGCCAGCGCGGGGATTCCTTGAGAAAGAACGCGCCGATGAAAAGGATGAAGCCAGGAACCGCCGAGCACGCGAAAATCGTCTGCCACGCCGTCGCCCAACCTTTAATCTGCTCAGGGGTAACCCAGCTCTTAATCATTGCGAAAGTCACTTCGAACTTATCCGCCGTAGCTATCGTACCTGCCGCGACCGCATCTGCCGCCGCCTTATCAATGAAGGGCTTAAGTATCTTGTCGGAATCACCAACCCAGCCAGTTACGACAAGGCCAATCACCGCCGCAAAGGCGAGACCGATTGTCAGGAGGAGCTGGAACATGCCCGTACCTTTGCCGCGGCTATCAGAGTCGAGACACTCGGCGAGATACATCGGGATGACGACGCCGACGAGACCAGCGGACGCGCCTTGCAGCGTACGACCAACGGTAAGGAGCAAAAAGTTGCCACCGTCAAAGAGTCCAGAAAGACAAATTACCGGAATTGAAATGAAGAAACAAAAAGCCGAGGCGATGATAATTTTCTTTCTGCCAAACCACTCGGCGAGTGTGCCAGCAAAAAGCGAGGAAAGTACCGACCCCCACAGCACCGCGCCAACGATGAAGCCGAGCTGAAGTCCTGAATAGTTCGAGGTGTTCCGAATGTATGGCAGCGCTGCGGCAATAACGCCAACATCAATACCATAAATAAGCCCGCCAAGTCCAGCCATAATAAGTAGGTATTTAGCATAACCTTTAACTGTCATAGTTCACTCCTTGTTAGTACTTGATGAGTTTACAACACAACATGCATATTATATCAAATCTTCTCGCCCGACGCATCGTTCGCCGCCCGAAAAACTTCTTCCGCAATTCGCTCGTTCACCCCGGCGACGCGAGCGATTTCCTCGACGCGAGCACGGGCGATGCCGTAGATGGAGCGAAACGTCTTTAATAGCTTTACCTTCTTCGCCGGCCCAATACCGGGAATTTCGTCGAGAATCGACTCCCGAATCGACTTTTCGCGCAAATTACGATGGTAGGTGATGGCGAAACGATGCGCCTCGTCGCGCAAGCGAGTGAGGACGAAAAGCGCTTCGGAATCGCGCGGCAAAAGCAAATTGGGCCTGCCGTCGTCCAAAACGATCTCCTCCTGCCTTTCGGCAAGCGCGATAACCGGAATGTCCGCGACCCCGAGTCGCTTGAATTCGCGCCGCGCCGCCCGAAGTTGGGTAACGCCGCCGTCGCAAACGAAAAGGTCGGCTCGCGGCGAAGTCGAAAGCAAAGTCGAGTCGGGCCCGTAGCGCCGCGCCACCACTTCGGCCATCGAGCGCGGATCGTCCGCGCCCCTCACCGTCTTGATCTTGAAGTGGCGATAATACCGCCGATCCGGCAAGCCGTCCCTCGCCACCACCAGCGAAGCGACGGAATCGGTGCCGAAGAGATTGGAGATGTCCGCGCACTCGATGATATGCGGCGGCTTCTCAAGCCCGATCGCCTCGGCGAGCGCCTTAAGTCCGCCCGCCGCGTCATCCTTGCGCATCTCCGGCGTCTTGCGGACGAAGTGCGCCTTGGTCATCTCCCGCAAGGCGAACGCCGTGTCGCGATATCGCGCCGCGGCTTCAAAATCGCCCTTCTCCGCCGCCTCGCGCATCTTCGCCTCGACCTCGGCGATCGCCTCGGGGCGCTTGCCGTCGAGAAACGCGCACGCCTCCTCGAAGCGCGCGCGATACTCGCGCTCGTCTATCCGTCCGAGGCACGGCGCGCTGCAAGTGCGAATTACGTCCGCGAGACAATGGCGATGGGTTTCGCCGTCCGGCGCGATCGCATCGCACTCGCGAATACCGTAATGCTTCTCGACGAAATCCTTGGCGGCGCGCACCACCGGCGCCGAGGGGAAGGGTCCGAAGTACCGCGCCCCGTCGTCGCGCACGATCCGGCAACAGGCGAAACGCGGCCAGACGGCGTTCGGATCCGCCCTTAGCGCGAGATAGCGCTTGTCGTCGCGCATCAGAATGTTGAAATGCGGCTTGTACTTCTTGATGAGCGAGGCCTCGGTCAAAAGCGACTCCGCCTCGTTCTTCACCGTCATAAACTCGAAATCGTGGACGCTCGCCACCATCGAACGCACCTTGGGCGCGTGCTTCGCGTTGGGGCGGAAGTAGGAGCTTACGCGGCGCTTGAGGTTCTTCGCCTTCCCGATGTAAATAATGACGCCCCGGCGATCTCGCATGAGATAACAGCCGGGGCGATTGGGAACGGTTTTAAGCCGCTCTCGAATAAGCTCGTTCAGGCCTGCTCCTTCTTCGACTCTTCGGGCTTCTCGCCCTCCGCGAGGCCCTTCTTGAATTCACCCTTGGCCTTGCCGAGCGAACGCGCGAGCTCGGGAATCTTCCGCGCTCCGAAAAGCACGAAGACGATCAATACGATGATTACGATTTGCCAGATTCCGGGTCTCATGCTGCGATCTCCTTGATTTCAATTGACGCTATCATTATACCATATTTACCGGTCATATTGCTTCATTTCCTCTTGCACCCGTCGTTTGGTCGCCGCGTCGGGAGCGACGACGATTCCCCGCAAACGATACGGCGCCCAGTCGTTCGTCCAAGTGGTGTCGCGAAAAGGTTCGTCGAATTTCGCCTGATCCGGCATGACGTCGTCGGTGGTGCCGGCGCGTCCGTCCGCGCCCTTCGAGTAAAGCACGGGATGTCCGCCCTCGGCGCGTCGCTCGTAAACGTAGTCGTTGCCCCACGGATCGGGAACGATGTGATTGACGTAGGGTCCGTCCCAGCCCGCCTTCGGATACGATTTCAGCGCCAACACCCCAAGCCCCTCCTCGTTCGAGGGATAATCGCCAACGTGAAACTTGTACCGCCCGAGCGCCACCGAAAGCGAGTCGACCGCCTTGCGCGCGTTGAGCGCGTTCCGCTCGATTCGCGCCTTGCCGAGCGTGAGCTTGCCGTCCTTCGCCGCCGAGAGGACGAGCCCGCCGACCACGAGCAAGACGAGAATCACGATGGCGTAAAAAACCGGGCCTTTCCGAAGATTGGGCGCGCCACCGGAAAGCTCCGCCTTCTTGAGCTCGTACTCGCGCGCAATCGCCTTGATCGCCGCGCGGCTGGATTTCTTTTTCGGAATCATTTCTCGACGTTGTCGCGCCAAACGACGTTGTCCGTGGAAATCCACGACTGCAGCCGCTTGCCGGGGCACTTGAAGACGTTCTTCTCGACGGTGATGTTCGCGTGATAGGCCGACTTCTGGGCCTTCAGATTCTTCACCATCGGATAGGCGGTGATGACCGCGTCGCAAAACTGGTAGCCGGAGGTAAGACAATCGACGAAGGTATTGCCCCGGATCGTCACGTCGCGGCAAGCTCCGGACTCGTACCAACCCGCCGCATCTCCCGCAAGCAGAATCGCACTTCCCGAAACGTGGTCGAAGAGATTGTTCTCGACGAGCACCGGTTTGTTGGTGGTGAACAGCGTTCCACGCGCGCGATTGTTCGCGACCTTGTTGCCGGAAAAGACGACCGAGGGCTGCCAATCGGCGTTCTCCACCGCGTCGCCGACCTCGTAGCCGGCGAGCGCCTTCGCGTCATCGACGGTAATGATCGCCGTGCGCGGATCGGGCATTTCAAAGGCAACGACCTTCGTCTCCGAGCCGTTCTCCAGCGTATTCGCGCGAATGAAGCGCAGCGTCTCGCCCGGCGCGAAGGTCTCGAAGCCGATGGATTGGCCGTGGACGTAGCGACAGCGGAATTTGTTTGCGCCGAGCTTCTCCTCGATTCGCAGACAGGTGCAGTGGACGTTGATCGCGTCGTCCATCATTCCGGCGAAGTAGGAGTTCTTGAAGATGATCTTGCCGCGGCAATTGGAGAAGTGGGTCGCATCCGCGGTAGTCGAGCAAATCGACCCTTCACGCGGACAAACGCCGCCGTTCAGAAAGGCGATGTCGCTCGAACGCTGGCCCAAGACGCCCATGCCGTGCGCGGCGTGGATGAACACCTTGTCCATCTTGGTGCGATTGGCGCGGTAAAGGCAAATCGCCGGTTCGGGACGCCGCCCCGTGCGATAGGAGACGAAGTCGCCGATCTTCGCCTTCTCCTTGCGGAACCAGTCGCCGGTTTCGGGGACGATGGATTTCGTGTCCTTGTCCCACAACATTCTGATCGGCGCCTCGCCGTAGCACCCTTTCACAACCCATTCGGTTTCGAGCTCGCCGTCCGGCTTGATCGCCGTGATGCGCGACTCGCTGACCGTCGTCTCCGCCCAATCGACGGAAATGTTCTCCAAAACGACGTCGCTGGTGTCCATAAGCAGGATGCCGAGCGATTCGCCATGGAAGACGAACTTCGCGCCCTTGCCCTTGCCGCGCACCTTGAAGTTCTTCACGCCCTCGATCGGCAGTTGCACCGTGCGGGGAATCGGCTGGTCGTGGTTGGAGATGTAGAACGACGGATGCTTCGCCGAGGCGTTGTAGAAGTGGTAGGTTCCCTCCTCCAGCCGGATTTCGGAGTCGCTTTTAACCGCTTTCACGAACTTGTCCGTCATATCCGCTTCACCGTTGGGCGAGAGGTTGACGACGGCGGCGAGCGCGAGCGCAACGAATTGCATCTTATTCTTCTCCCGTTATGCGTTCGAGAACGAGGTCGCCGACCGTCGGCGCCTCGGAGGAAATCGAAAAGGCCTTGTAGAGCTCGGCGGCGGCGCGTTCGAGGCCCTCGGGGTCGAACGACTTCTCGAGCGTGGCGAGCGGCGCGCCGACCGCCACCTTGTCGCCGACTTGCACCGCGAGTGTAATTCCGGCGAGCGGATCGATCAGGTCGCCCGCCTTTTCGCGACCCGCGCCGAGGGCAAGCGCGACTCGCCCCACCTTCTCGGCGTCGATTGCGCCGACGTAGCCGGACTTCATCGCCTGAATCTTAAACTTGAACGTCGGCTTCGCCAGAAGCTCGGCGAAACGCTCCAGGTCGCCGCCCTGCGCCTTCGCCATCGCCTCGAACTTCGCGAGCGCCGAACCGTCGGCGAGACGTTCCCGGCAAAGCCTCCGCGCTTCGTCGAGCGAAAGTCCTCTCGATAGCGAAACCATCAGCGCGGCGAGTTCGACGCAAAGGTCGATCTCCCGCTTGAGCCCCGCCTCCGCCTCGCCGCGCAAAATATTCAGCGCCTCGGCGACCTCGTTCGCGTTGCCGACCGCGTAGCCGAGCGGCGCGTTCATGTCGGTAACGAGCGCCGCCGCCTTCCGCCCCGCCGCCTTCGACGACTTGACCATCGCACTCGCGAGCTCCCGCGCCGATTCGCGACTCTTCATGAACGCGCCCGAACCGGTCTTCACGTCAAATACCAGCGTCTCGGCGCCCTCGGCCCATTTCTTCGAAAGAATGGAGCCGCAAATGAGCGGAATCGAAGTCACCGTGCCGGTAACGTCGCGCAAAGCGTAGAGCTTCTTGTCGGCGGGGCAGATTTCCGCCGTCTGCACCGTCATCGAGCAACCGGCCTTCTCCACCACCTTCCGATATTCCTCCAGCGTCAGCGAGGCGTTGTAACCGGGAATCGTCTCGAGCTTGTCGGCGGTGCCGCCGGTGATGCCGAGGCCGCGCCCCGTAAGCGAAGGCACCGCGATTCCGCAAGCGGCGGCGAGCGGTTGGACGACGAGCGAGAGCTTGTCGCCGACGCCGCCGGTCGAGTGCTTGTCGGCAGTGGGAACGTCGAGCCCCTTCCAATCGAGCATCGCGCCCGAACGCATCATCGCGTCGGTGAGATCGGCGGTTTCGCGTTCGTTCATCCCCATACAGCAAACCGCCATCGCGAACGCGCTCATTTGGTAATCGGGAATCTCGCCCTTCGTGAAGCCCTCGACGAATTCGCGAATCTCGGCGCTGCCGAGCGCGTGTCCTTCGCGCTTCTTGTCCAGTATCAGTTTCGCCACCATTTCACCATCTCCTCGTCATCATCGGATTAAATAGAACTCTTCGCGTTTCCAGAAGCTCCTCGGGGATTTCCTTGACGAAAACCGAGCTCTCCACCGGAAACACTCCGCCATCAGCGGTTTTGCGAATTTGCGGCGAATAGAGGTAGAGCCGATCCTTCGCCCGCGTAAGCGCCACGTAGAAAAGCCGCCGCTCCTCGTCCATTCTTCCCTCTTCCGCGGCCTTGCCGCTCGGAAACATCCCTTCCGAAAGCCACGGCACCATCACCACCGGCCACTCCATTCCCTTCGCCTGATGAACCGTCGAAAGCGTGACCTCGTCGGCATCACAGTCATTGCGCCGATCATCCAGATTGGTTAATAGCGCCACGTCCGCGAGAAAGCCATCGAGCCCGTTTTCGTTGTCCGCGATTTGGCTCGCGAGTTCCTTGATGTCGTTGAGCCGATCCTCCGCTTCCGTCTCCTCCCACTCGCGACCGAGATGATCTTCGTAAAATAGATCGCAAAAATCCTCAATAATCTCGCCAATCGCGTTCTCCTCCAGATGTTCGGCGGCGGCCTCGAAGCACTTGGCGAGCGGCTTCCAGTAGGGCTTCGCCTTCGCGCCCAAAAGCGCGTCGAGCGCATCGCGATCTTCCTTGCGGTTGCCGTCGAAGCGATGGGCGAGTTTATCCCAGATCTTCTTCGCTCCCTTCTCGCCCACGCCCGGCAAAAGGCAAATGAAGCGCAAAAACGAGAGTTCGTCCACAGGATTGACAACGAGCCGCAGATACGCGAGAACGTCCTTTACGTGCAGTTGCTCGAACACGCCCACGCCCGAAGTGATCCTGAACGGAACTCGCATCCGCGTCAGCATCATCTGGATTTTGATCGACTGGAAATGGCTGCGATAGAGGACTGCGATGTCGCGGAAGCGATAGCCGTATTCGCGCAATCGTCCGATCGTCCGCACAATTTCGCTCGCCTGCACTTCGTCGTCGTAGACCTTCGCGAGCGCGGGCTTCTCGCCCGAATCCGCGCGCGTCGGCCGTAGCACCTTTTCGAATTGCGACGGCGCGTCCTTCATAACCGCGTTCGCGACGTCGAGAACGCCGGGAACCGAACGGTAGTTACGCTCGAGTTTGACGATCTTGCAACCCCGCCAGCGATTCGGAAACTCCATGATGTTCGAGATTTGCGCCCCGCGCCAGGTGTAGATGCACTGGAAGTCGTCCCCAACCGCCATCAAATTACGGTGCTTGGCGGCAATAAGATCGGTGAACTCCGCCTGCAGGCCGTTGGTGTCCTGGTACTCGTCGACGAGGACGTGGAGGAAGTGTTCCTGCAAAAGTTCGCGGACGTTCGCCTTCTCCTTCAAAAGCCGCAATCCGTTCACGAGCAGATCGTCGAAATCCATCGCGCCGAGCTCGAGTTTGCGCGCGGCGTACTTTTCGGCGACCTTGACGATTTCGTCCGGGTCGACTCCCGCGGTCTTGGTCTGCCAACGCGAAGCGATGTCTCCGACTTCTCGCCCTTCGTTCGCCGCCTCGGAAATCATCTTCGCAACAAGCTCCTTCTTCGGAAAGTCCTTGGGATCGGGAACGGTCGATTTGATGATGTCGCCGACGAGCTTTCGCTGATCGTCCTCGTCCAAAATCTGAAAACCATGTTCGTAGCCGAGCACGCCGCCGTAGCGTCGCAAAAAGCGCGAACAAATCGAGTGAAACGTTCCCGACCAGATGGACGCGACCGCGTCGCCGGAGACCTGCCGAGCGCGTTCGAGCATTTCCCGCGCCGCGCGGTTGGTAAAGGTCAAAAGCAATATCCGCTCCGCCGGGACTCCACGCTCGACGAGACAGGCAACGCGATGGACGAGCGTGCGGGTCTTGCCGGTTCCCGCCGCCGCCAAAACGAGCAACGGCCCGTCGCCCGCAGTAGCCGCCGCGCACTGCTCCGGGTTCAGCAATCGGGAGAAATCAGTCACTTCCCGCTCGTCAGAAAGGCGGTGGCGTCCGCTATCGCGCGATCAGTCAGTGCCGAGAGGCACCAGACGAGCATATAATTGCCGGAGGTCTTGTCGCATCCGGCGATGCCGAAGATCGGAATAAGGCCGAAGACATTGGTTTCGTAACGCTGGGTATATTCGCGATGAAAGACGAGTTCGCCCGTGCGATTGTCGCGAAGGCGCAGCTTCGCCGTCCATTCCTCGGCCGAATAGTCGAGAAAGAACACCGAACAGATCATCCAAAGCGCGCCTTTCGCCCGATCCGCCGAAGTCACGAATGGCCCGGAGAAACTTACCTCAATCGTCCAATCGGGAGTGTTCGCGGCGACGACGTAGCCCGCATCCTCGAGCTTCTCGCGGGCACGCTTCAGAAACATGTCGGTCTTGCGGTCGGAGGCGATGGTAGCCGTGGTGGAGACGACATCAAAGCCGCCAGGGTAGTAGTGGTGGTGGCCGAAACCCCCGGTCGAGTAGACGGTGCTGTATCCGTGCATGGTCGAATACTCCACGATCGTCGCCTCGAAACCACTTACGCCTACCGAGATTGCGCCCTTATCGGTCTTGGGAGAACGCATGAGGGCGACATCGGGGTACTTGCTTTCATTGAAAGTCCAACAACCGATCGACAGCGTCGCAATCGACAGCGTCGACAAAACAAAAAATATCCTCTTCATCATAGAAGATATTATACCATATCGGGATTGGTCGGAGCGGAGGGATTTGAACCCTCGGCCTTTTGCTCCCGAAGCAAACGCGCTACCAGGCTGCGCTACGCTCCGACTGGATTTCGCCAAATTCGCGAAAACGGGGCGTATTATACGCTTTTCCGTTTTCGGTGTCAACGGCGCGCATGCCACCCCGATTTTAAAGCTATGCCTTTATAATTCGTCGAGAACCGAAACTAGCGATTCCGGAGTAACAAACTCGCCCCTCATCCTAAGAATCATCAATCGCTCAACGAGCATTCGCTCAAACTTCGAAAGATGAACACCCTCTTTTCTGTCTTCCAAAACTTTTAATACATTTTCCGGTGTCATCTTCGCCCTCTCCGGCTTTTTCGACGCCACATGCTCAATAAGCAACTGAACAACGGAACCGATCGGAACAAATATTTTTGCAAAAACGGACCAAATTGGGGCCAAATGCAAAAGCCGTCTAAGCGGACGCGCCGAGCATAATAGCTTCGGTAGAAATTCTCCCATAAATAGCAATAAAATCGCCGCGCCGAATGAAAATATTAGAGTCATTATGGAAGACTCGGGGAAAAGTAGCGCTCCAAGCGCCGACATGCTGGAAGAATAAGTAACGTTCGCAAGATTATTTCCCACGAGGATTGCCGTTGTAGTGCGGCCCAAATCCGAAATCGCCTTGAAAATAACCTTTGCCCGCAATCCTCCTTCGCGAGCCACATGCAAAACGCGTCCTCGACTCACCGACAAAAATCCCATCTCCACCCCGGAACAAAACGCCGAAGCCGCCAATGCCAAAACCGCAACTACAAAGAGAACTACTGTCATTTCACCTCTGCATCCGTCTTTTCGACCGCCTCGTCCGTCTCTGCGAGAATCTCATAATCAGTTTCCGCCTTTGGCCGTTTAAAGATCTCGATCCGTACGAATGTCACCCGCCGTCTGCGTCGCCTTAAGATAGTAACACGACATCCATCCGCTTCGAGCTCTTGCCCGACATGCGGGATTCTCTCGGCGTGAAATGCGACCCAGCCCGAAAGCCGATCGGCATCCCCCGCTTCAAGTTTAACGCCAAGCGTACGATTTACCTCATCAAGATTGGCACGCGCATCAACATCCCAGACAAACTTATCTTTCTTAATAATAAGCGGTTCGGCATCGGTGCGGGTAAATACTTGCGGCCCAAAAATAAGTTCCAAAATATCATCTGGCGAAATAAGTCCCGCCGTACCGCCATACTCATCAAGCACAATCGCAATTGGCTTTCCACTTCGATGAAAGGTAACCAGCAAATCGTCGAGCGTTACCGTCTCTGGAACAAAAAGCGCATCTTCCGTCCGTCCCGTATTTTGATCATAAACTCCCACTACCACATCGGGCGTTCGATTAATCACCGGCAAATAGCGATGGTGACAATTCTTGAGTACTTGTTCGCGAACGCCAGGAGGACGGTCAATGTCGTAAACTTGCATATCCACGCGCGGAGTCATCTCATCATTCGCACAAAGCTCCGAAAGTCGCAATATTCCCTCGATCATGGATGCGTCTTCGGAAGCAAAATCTCCATGCTCCACGCATGACTCCAATACCGACATAAGCTCTGCATCCGAAAGTGCTCTACGCTCACGCTTAAGCCCACGACTAAAGACCTGCGAAAACGACTTGAGAATAATGTTAAACGGCGTCAGAACCGCACGCCAAAACAAGAGCAATCGCGCGCAAAACGGCGCTAGCTCCTCGGCATGCCGCAGAGCAATTTGCTTTGGCGTAATCTCACCGAAGAATAGTAGCGCAACCGTCATTACCGGAATCGCAAACAATCCGCCGTTCGGCGAAGATCCAACAAATAGGCGATAACCAATTGTGGCAATTGCAAAGTTAACCAAGGTGTTGCCGACTAACAATGTCGACAAAATGAGCGCCGAGTCGCGCAGACACTCCGTAAGCTGTCTGCCAGCTACCGGATTTCGCTCGTTAATGCGTTGCTTCTGAGCCGCCGTAAGCGAAAAAAGAATCGTTTCAGATCCCGAGAAAAAGAAGGATAATGCAAACAGCATCCCCAATATCAGAATCTGAAAACTCGTCACTAAAGACAAGTTAGAAAAGACCCTTCACCTTGCCGGTTTCGACATCGACGTCGATTCGGCGATAGGCAGGCGAGGCGGAAGTCCCAGGCATAAGCTTAATCTCACCCGCGACCGGGACGACGAGCCCCGCCCCCCGGTAGATTAGGACATCCTTGACCGGCATCCTCCACCCCTTCGGGCGACCGAGGAGTTTCGGATCGTGGGAAAGCGAATACTGGGTTTTCGCAATGCAAATCGGAAGCCTCGCGGCCTCGGAATCTGCCTGCAGCGCCTCCAGCTTTTTCAGCGCTTCCGGCTCGAAATCGACGCCTTCGCCGCCGTAGACTTCCCTGACCTGTTTTTCGATACGCAATTTGAGCGATTCAGTAAGATCGCAAAGGTAGGCGAACTCGTTCGGTTCGTCGCACGACTCAATAACCGCCTTCGCGAGTTCCAACGCGCCTTCTCCGCCCTTGAGCCAATGGTCGGAGACCGCGAACTTCGCGCCAGTCTTCTCGACGATCGAGCGCACGAGCGCGCGCTCTTTTTCGGTGTCGGTGTAGAAGGCATTGAGGCAGACGACCGGCTGGATTCCCGCGCGGCGAATGATGTCGATGTGGGCGAGCAAGTTGTCGCAACCCTTCTCCAAAAGTTCCAGATTCTCGGTCATGTACACCTTGTCGAGCGGTAACCCCGCCTTGACCGCGGGCGCGCCGCCGTGCGCCTTCAACGCGCGAACCGTGGCAACAAGAACCACCGCGTCGGGTTTGAGACCAGAGCAGCGACACTTGATGTTCCAGAACTTCTCGAATCCCATGTCGCTCGCGAATCCGCTTTCCGTGACGACGTAGTCGCCGAGAGCGCAGGCGAGCTTGTCGGCGACGACTGAGTTCTGGCCGATTGCGATATTGGCGAAAGGCCCCGCGTGGACGAACATCGGCTGGCCTTCGATCGACTGCATCAAGGTCGGCTTGATCGCGTTCACCAACAAGGCGCACATCGCGCCGTCGACTTCGAGATCCTTCGTCGTCACCGGCGCACCGCTCTTGGAGTAGGCGACGATGATCTTCGAAAGCCGCTCGCGGAGATCCTTCAGATCCGCGCTCATCGCGAGGATCGCCATCACCTCCGAGGCGACGGTAATGTAAAATCCGGAAGCGCAATTGTAGCCGTCGAGCGCGCCGCCCCGGCCGATTTCGATGTTGCGCAGTCCTTGCGCGCAAAAGTCGATCGCCCAACGGAACTGGATCCGCTTTTCGTCGATGTCGAGACGCTTGAGTCCTCGTTCGGCGAGCCAGACGTCGTCGTGGTTGCGCTCGTGCTGCATGCGCGAGTTGAGCGCGACCATCGCGAGATTGTTCGCGTTGGTGATGGCGTCGATGTCGCCGGTAAGGCCGAGCGAAAGCGAGGTCAGCGGAATTACCTGGGCGAGTCCGCCGCCCGCCGCACTGCCCTTGATATTGAAAGTCGGTCCGCCGGAAGGCTGGCGCACGCAACCGATTACCTTCTTGCCGAGCTTGCCGAGGCCCTCGACGAGCCCGAGCGTGGTCGTCGTCTTGCCCTCGCCGAGCGCGGTCGGAGTAATCGCCGTGACGTCGATGTATTTCGCGCGCTTCTTGTCGCCAACGCGCTTCAGAACCTTGGTAACGTCGACCTTGGCGAGGAACTTGCCGTAGGCGTCCCACTCGTCTGCCTTAAGCCCCAGTTCCTCTGCCAGCGCAGACGCCGATCTCAGATTGGCTTCGGCGGCTTCCGCCACCTGCCAATCCTTCATCTTCGTCGGATCGAGCTTCATGTTACTTGGCGGTAAGCGCCGCGACGCCGGGAAGGACTTTGCCTTCGAGGAATTCGAGCGATGCGCCGCCGCCGGTCGAGACGTGGCTCATCTCCGGGGCCTTGCCGCTCTTCTTCACCGCGCTCACGGAGTCGCCACCGCCGATAATCGAAACGCCGCCGTTGGCCTTGACCTTGGCGACCGCTTCGCAAACGCCGTACGTGCCCTTCGAAAGCGGAGCGAACTCAAAACATCCCATCGGACCGTTCCAGACCACCGTCTTCGCGTCCTTGATCGCTTCGGAAAACGCCGCCACCGACTTGGGCCCGATGTCAAGACCCATCCAACCGTCGGGAATATCACCTTCGCAAGTCTTCATCTCGATGTCCGAGGCGTCCTTGGTTTCGGGGAACTTGTTCGCGATCACGTTGTCGGAAGGCAAGAGGATGTTGACGCCCTTCGTCGCCGCCGCCTCGAGCATCTCCTTGCAGTAGGCGACCTGGTCGTCCTCGCAAAGCGACGAACCGATCTTGAGGCCCTGCGCCTTCTTGAAGGTATAGGCCATACCGCCGCCAATGATGAGCGTGTCGACCTTGTTGAGGAGAGCTTTCACGACCGCGAGCTTGTCGGAAACCTTCGCGCCGCCCAAAATCGCAACGAACGGGCGAACCGGCTTTTCGACCGCGTCTCCGAGGAACTGGATTTCCTTCTCCAAAAGGAATCCCGAGACCGCCGGCTGGATGTAGTCGGCAATGACCGCGGTGGAGGCATGAGCGCGGTGCGCCGTGCCGAATGCATCGTTACAATAGATGTCTCCGTAGGAAGCGAGCTTCTTCGCCATTTCCTTGCGGGCGGCCTTGAGCTCCGCCTTCTTGGTCTCGTATTCCTCGTCGGAGAGGTGGATGCCCTTCTTCTCGTCGTCCTTCTTCACCTTGCCGTCCTCGGCCTTGTAGAAACGGGTGTTCTCCAAAAGCGCGACTTCGCCGGGCTTGAGCGATTTAACGACTTCGTCCGCGGCCATGCAGTCGGGGACGAACTTCACTTCCTTGCCGAGCTTGGCTGAAAGCGCCTCGGCGACGGGGGCGAGTGAAAACTCCTTCTCGTAGCCCTTGCCCTTCGGACGGCCGAGATGGCTCATGAGGACAAGCGAGCCGCCCTCTTCGAGAACGTACTTGATTGACGGCAATGCCGCCACGATGCGGGTGTCATCGGTAATCTTGCCCGAGCCGTCCTTCGCCATCGGAACGTTGAAATCGACGCGCATGACAACGCGCTTGCCCGCGAGCTTGACGTCGCGCAGAGTTTGCTTATCCATTTTCGGACCTCCTTACGGGGAAAAGGCGAAGATTACTTCGCCATCTTGTTGAGCTTGAGCTGAGCGCGGCTTTTCTTGCGATCGGCCGTGTTCTTGGAAATAATGCCCTTCTTCACGGCCTTGTCGAGACCGGAGACGAATTCCTTGAACTTCTTCGCGGCATCGTCCTTCTGTCCGGCGTCCGCAGCCTTGAAGAGCTTCTTATGGGAATCGTGGAGCTTCGCCTTGCAAGACGCATTGCGCTGACGGGCTTTCGCATTCTGACGATCGCGCTTACGAGCGGCGCGTCCACCTTTGGTATTGGCCATGTTCTTCTAACTCCTGAATTGGAATGAATTTAGCGCGTATTTTACACTTTTTCGTCGAAACGCGCAAGTGGGCTATCCCGCAAAGGAGTTTACCGCATCGATTACCGCGTCCACTTCGGTCATATCGAGGCATGGACCCATAGGCAAACTCAGTATCTCCCGATGCATACGCTCGGTAATCGGAAGCGAAAGCCCGCTCAATTCCGCATACGCCCCTTGAAGATGCGGCGGTGTTGGATAGTGGATGTTGGTTTCGATTCCCTTTACCTCCAAATGACGATGCAAGGCGTCGCGTTTCGAGGAAGTAACGGCGAAGACGTGCCAAACATGGCTTTCCACGTCTGCGGGCATTTCCGGAACTTCGACGAGCGGATTTCTTATCTCACGACAATACCGCTCGGCGATTCGGCGGCGAAGCGCGTTATCCGCGTCGAGATGCGGCAATTTGGCGGCGAGAAACGCCGCCTGAATTTCATCAAGGCGCGAATTGACGCCTTTGTAAATATGGTGGTATTTGCGATCGCTGCCGTAATTACGAATGGCGCGAATCCTCGCCGCAAGTGCATCGTCATTCGTCGTAACCGCGCCGCCATCGCCCAAACATCCGAGATTCTTGCCGGGATAAAAGGAAAATCCGCTCGCATCGCCAAGCGCGCCGCAGCGCACTCCCTCGCATTTCGCACCGTGCGCCTGAGCGCTGTCTTCGATAATCTTCAATCCGTGCGCGCTAGCGATTTCGCGCACCCTCGTCATTTCCATCGCACGCCCGTAGAGGTGGACAACCATAATCGCTTTGGTGCGCGGGGTAATCGCTTCTTCAATCTTGTCCGCGTCGATGAGCCGCGTTTTCCAATCGGGCTCCACCAAAATCGGCTTGCAATCATTTTCGCCGATGGCGAGAATCGAGGCGATGTAGGTGTTGGCGGGAACGATAATTTCGTCGCCCGCCCCGAAGCCGTACGCCCGAATGATAAGATTGAGCGCGTCAAGTCCGTTCGCAACGCCAATTGCGTTACGCACACCGCAGTAAGCGGCAAAAGCGCCTTCAAACGATTCGACTTCCCTGCCGAGCAAATACCAGCCGGAATCGAACACTCTTTTTGCGGACGCGTCGAGCTCGGCGCGGAAGCGACCGTTAACCTTGGCGAGATCGAGGAACTTAACCTTGAACATATTTCAAAAATTCGTCATAAGAACGGATGTAGTCGCGTTCGTCGTAATGCTCCGAGGCGAGCACCATTACCACACAATCGGGCGAGAAGTTGGTGAACTCGCGCCAGACGGTGTTCTTGATGTACAGTCCTTTAGTCGGGGTGTCGAGACGATAAGTTTCCCGCTTCTTGCCATCGTCAAGCACAAAATCGCATGAGCCCGAAGTGCAGACAACCACCTGCTCAAGTGTACGATGGGCGTGCTTGCCGCGAACTTTGTTCGGCAATGTCCCCCAAACGTAATAGACGCGCTTGATTTCAAAAGGAAAATCTTCACCCTTTTCGAGCGCCACCAGCGATCCTTCATAATCGCTGTGAACCTTGAAGTTCAACACTTTGCCGATACCATCGTTCATTGCGTATATTCTACCATATTTCGCATTTGACCGCGACCACACAAGGGTGTTATACTACCCGAGTATGAAGCGATTTGAAGAGCAGATTCTAGTTACTCGCCCCTATCTGCCGGAGCTCGAGGAGTTCAAGGCGGGGTGCGAGGAGATTTGGCGAAACCGCTATCTTACTAACGGCGGTCCGATGCTCCAGCGCTTCACGGACGAGCTCGCGAAATATCTCGAAGTCTCGCCAGACAATCTATTGACATTCGTGAACGGCACTTTGGCGCTGGAAATGGGATTTAAGGCGATGGGACTCGAGGGTGGCGAGGTAATCACCACTCCCTTTACTTTCGTCGCCACTTCTCACGCGCTCGTGAGAATCGGCGCGAAGCCAATATTTGCCGACGTCAACCCCGAAACGCTATGCCTCTCTCCGGAAAAGGCGGAGAAACTGATTACTCCGCGCACCAAGGCGATAGTTCCCGTGCATGTCTACGGAAACGCTTGCGATGTTGCGGGCTTTGAACGGCTTGGGGAAAAATATGGCCTTAAGATAATTTACGATGCCGCGCATGCATTCGGCACGGATTTGCACCGGCACGGCGACATGAGTATGTTCTCGTTCCATCCGACGAAGCTCTTTCACAGTTGCGAGGGAGGTCTACTCGTTTTCAAAGACAGAAAACTCAAATCCACGCTCGCAAATCTCAAGAACTTCGCCATCGAATCGGAAACATCGTGCACCGGCGTCGGCACCAACGCGAAGATGAACGAGTTACAGGCGCTAATGGGGCTTTGCTGCCTTAAGAAGATCGACGAGCTCATTGACTATCGCAGGCAAATCCACGAAACCTACAAGCGTTCCTTCGCGTCTTCATCGAAGGTGAAGTATCTCGACAAATCCGGGAACCACGCCTACTGCCCGATCCTCTTTGACGATTTCGCGACTCGCGAAAAAGTCTACTGGGAATTACAGGAAAAGTGCAACGTCTTCACGCGGCGCTACTTCTATCCAACACTAACTGATTTCGCGCCCTACGCCTACGCCAAGGGTACGTGTCCGATAGCCGAAGACGCCGCCGCGCGAATTTTGACGCTACCGACGTACTACGGTCTTCCGCTTGCCGACGTCGAAGCCATTGCTCGCGACGTTCTGGAAATCGTCGCGTAAATCACCCGAATCCTACGCCTCGTCGATTATTCGCAACAGGCGTCTCAGCCAACGGTCTTTCCAGTATATCTCGAAGGCCGTGTACCACTTCGCCCGTTTGATTGGTGGAAAATGTCTCGCAGCAGCGTACAATCTACTGGAATTAAGCGCCACTTTCCACTCGATCTTGCTCCACGAAAATATCCTAATCGCCTGCGTCAGCATTCCCTCCACCCGTTCTCGTCGATTTCGCGAAAGCCGCGCCGAACGATAGCAATCAATGAACGGACGAAGCACGTCCTCGCAAGGCAACCCTCTGCACAGAGAATCGAAATCATAGAAATACGCCACGCAATCGCCATCAAACGAATAGTTGTTCGCGTGAAAGTCGCCGTGTATGGTCGAGAGGCGATGGCCCTCAAGACTTCGCTCTTCAAACGGCAAATCCAACAAAACTTTCAACCAACGCGCCGCAATCGGATGTCGATTGGCATAATTCTTCAACGCATCATAATGCCTTCCCGGATCGTCGTAACGCACCGCCGGCAAGCCCTCCGTCACCTCGCGCAACACCATTTCAAGCCTCGCGTACGCAGCCAGGAGATTTTCCCACTGCTTCGCGTTCATCTCCGGCAACGGAACGCGCCGTCCCCCGCACCACTCGACACACAGGTACTTCTCGCCTTTTTTCGCTTCAGGACATTCGGCGACCCCAAGCGATTTGGGAATCTCCGGAACGCCATCCGCAGCCCTCATCACCCTCAGATTCTTTCCGATTTCCGTCTCCAATGTACGCTTGACGAAAATCGGTTTTCCCCCGGACAACGGAATTCCTTTAAAACTTGGATTTAGCCCCGCATCAGTCAAACGATGAAGCCGATATTCGACTCCGCTTACACAAATCATCGCCCCCTCGTCTTTCATCTCCTCGAGTTTCCTACCTACCAATCAACACCCGCAATATCTTCGCAAGTCTAAAGTCCTGCGCCAGAAACTCCTCCATCGGCATCGCCCGCACCGCCGACGGGGTGAAACTGTTGTGCAGCATAATCAACCCATGAGTGAATGACAACGCATGTGCGGCGTCACCTGGTCCAAAATAATAATCGTTGTACTCCTGCCAAATGTCATCGTCGTTTCCGCAATCGCGTTCTGGGAACGTTCCGTATTCATTTCGGTCTAAAACGTTCACCGCATCGGGCAGAAGCTTTTTCAGCGGATCCACAATGGCGTTGAAAAAGTAATTCCACCGCCGATAAATGCGCCACTTCGAACGACGGAGGATCCGCAGCCACATCTTATCGCAATAACGGTTGAAGATTACAACTCGTTCCAGCGCCTCCGCCTTCCACTTGAGAATGAAATCCATCGCCGGTCGCGGCGCGTAAATGAACGCGGCGGACAAATCATCGTGCTCTTGCGAAAACATGGTTATCCTGTCGCCGACCAAATCACTCGCCATCGCGCCGAACTTGGGGGTGATTATCGTATCCGCGTCCATGAATATTCCACCGAACTTGGCAAGCAACAACGACTTGTAAACATCCACTTGCTTGGCCATACCGCTACGCTGCAATGCGGTACTCGTCGCCAAATCGAATTCCTGCTCGCCGATCAATTCGCGCAATGACGTAAAATCGAGAATCCGCACATCGGCATCGGGAATGTATTTTCGCCATGTCGCTATGCAAGCTTCAATGTATCCGGGAAGATTTCTCCGCGGCTCCCAAAAAGTGAATATTCTCATATTTTTCGTCCGTATGAAAGCAGCTCGGCGGGGAAAGCCGCAATCAACTCCTCTTGTTTCGCCTTCACCAACTCCGTGCTCACCCAGCAACTCCCTCCGATTCGATCGTAAATTCCGCCTATGGCGCCATTGGTAACGTCGAGCGTTCCCAGCGGCTTGCATTCCGGAAACGCCGAACGATAATCGTCAAACTTGTAATTTCCCCCGCAAATGTTCGATGCCACCAGCCTAAGATTGGGTACGCCCAACGAATCGGCGACGATAAGTCCATGCAACGACGCCGATGCAATGCGCTCACATTCGGCAATTCGTCGAACGCAAACCTCCGGATCGCTTTCGACGTCAATAAGCACTGCGTCAGGATTGAGCTTCAGCAATTCGGCATAAACGCTCTCGCGCAACCGCCGCTCTTCGGGAATCAATCCCGACGAATGATCGGCCTTAACATTATGGTAACCGTGAATCTCGATGTGGTGTGGCACTATTCCAAGCGAATACCGCTTTGCCGGCAAATCCGTCAGCAACCTTCCGGCGAGCAACCCGGGGTCGCCAATGGTGCGACGAACAACTGACACATTGGGCATCTTGTCCAAGCGGCCAAGCGAAATTGAGCCTCTCGCAGCGAACACTTCAAGGCGCCGAACCGACCGTTCCTCGCCATATCGCCAATTTTTGGCATACCTTCCCTCGCTTTCGATGAATCCCGATCCCCACACCTTGACTGGCTTGAGGCGGTTTGGAAGGAAAGAGTAGTCCAGATGCCGCTTCGTACAGTGATTATACAAGAACTTATCCAGCATTGATCCAATGAAGCAAGCGTCGCTACGCAATGCGGTCGTTGGTCTAATCGCAAGACCGAACATCCTCTCGGCCAACCACACGTTCAACATGTCGCCGAAATTGGGCATGTCCGCGAAAAAGCAAACTCCGAGTTTGGCTTTCATTTGCGCGAAGATTTCTTGCGATGACGGAAAACCGGACAACCGAAAAGGAAATACGTGCTGTATCTATCGTCCTTGCACTTGTGCCAAACGCAAAACCGAGTGAATTGAAACGCGACAAACGCGCGTCCAAAGGTTCCCAGATACGCTGCAGCAATTCGCGCGTCAAAGGACGAAAATCCACCGACGCCCAACACCACCTGCAAACATTCACGCCATACGGAAACGAATTCGCGCCGCGCCGAACGGTCGGCGCATTGAAACAGCAACTGCCCGAAATCGTCAATGAGTTTCGCCGAATAATCGCGGAAATCGCATTTCTTCACGCCATTGACCGCAAGCAGAACCGCATCGCGCACATGCCGGACGTCATCAATCAAAGCACGTGTCGAGCGAATGGTCGTAGTCGCGCTTCCTGCGCGATGTCGATAGCCATAACGCGCGGAATCAGCGACCAACGCCAAGCCCACCGCACCTAACAGCACTTCAATCTTGAACAGTTGATCTTCCGCGATCGTGTAAGATCGAAATCTGATATCGCCAATCGCCGTTCGCCGATAAAAGCAACGAAAATTTTCAGCAAACAACAACTTTCTCGGAACCGCATCGGAAACATCAATCGCTTCAAAATCGGTCATGGTCTCATCGAACCCACAAACCTCGCCATCAACATATTCCGCGACCGGAACAGCGATCACTTCCGTCGAAGGATGGCTTGAAATCCCACGTAGGCAATCGGCGAGCGCCAACGGGTGCAACACGTCATCGGGATCGAGAAAAAACAACCACTCGCCTTTCGCGCTCTCGATTCCTCGATTGCGTGCGGCGGAAACTCCGGAGTTCGGTTGGTGCACAACCCGTATGCGCGAATCCAAAAATGCGTAATCGTCGCACAACTTCGGGCATTCGTCGGGAGAACCATCGTCGATTAAAACGATCTCGAAATCGCCAAAGGTCTGTTTTAAGACCGAGCCAACGCCTTCGCGAAGATATTTCGCGACCTTGTATACCGGCATCACTATGGAAAACGTCGGCCCCATCACCAGATAACCCTCGGGAACTTCGGGCAGTAAAACGACTTCAATTCCTCGCGATAATTCGCCTGACTGCCGAACCGCGCGAGCCGCCGCGCGGATTCAAGCGGCGCGTCGAATATGCGAAAAAGAAATTCGCGAATCGCATTGTCGTAGAAGCTCGCCGGCTTGACCAGTGGCTCAGCAAGGCACTTCTCGAGGTACGCCGCGTCATCACGATCAAGCCGAATCACTTCCTCGATCGCTCGTTCGACATCATCACGACCGGTGAGCCGCACAATCGCCCTCGGGTTGACGTCGTACTCCACCTCGGAATCGCCATAATAAATCGGGACCGAATTCGCCGCCAACGCCTCAATCGCCTTTTCCGTAACATAGCCAGGATAGACGCTATTTTCGAAGGCGATATTGAACTTATATTGCGAACAAAACTCAAGTTTGTCCGAAACCCTTCCTCCAAGATTATTCAAAACCCGTCCGCCGGAATCGACTCGCTTGTATTTCGAAAGCCGTTCAAAGAACTCTTGTCGAAGCGGATCGCCATGGCGATTGGAAACTACAAAACTGCAGAACTTGCGATTGAGCAACGTCTCGGCGGACGGACGCGAAACGCGCGAAAGGATATCTCGATATCCCGGGTATGTTACAAAAAGCGGAAAACGCAAATACCGATCACCAAACTGCAGATGATCAAAACCAATGGCATAGTCAAAACGATTGAAATCCGGCGTGCGGTTCTCTCCGATGAACACAAGTTTCACCGCGTTCGGATACTTGAAATCCGTATTGCCGAAACCAACCCCGACGGAAAACACGTAATCGGGATCCCGATCGACAAGCTCGAGCTCGTAACGCTCGCGAAGAACCCGATAGATGAAATAATCATCCATCTTCCATCCGCGCCACGCATCAATGAACTTAATCCGTATACTCTTCATCGTCCGGTCGCCTTTATAAGCGCAAAATCCACCAACCACAGAAATTGGCGCAAAACCCAACTCACTTTCGACGGAATCGACAAGTCGCTACCGAATCGCTCATTGACTTGCGAAACGGAAGACGGGAACGCATGATACAATTCCAGCCCGAAATACCGACGCCAACGCTTGAAGGCATCGGCAACCGTAATTACCGGATCATTGGCCTTCAGCAAAAGCTTCGCCGCCGGCAAAGTCAAAAGATACGCATCAGCGCACCAAATCGCCTTCTCCGATTTGAGCCCGAAAGGCATATCCTCGGCCCCCTCGATATGATAACCGGAAAAAACCACCGCTTGCGGACGCGCTGAATCGATTCGGTTTTCCGTCATTCGCAGAACATCCCAAAATCGCCCGCCAATGGATACGTCATCTTCGAAAATGCACGCGGCAGGAATACTCTCCTCGACCATTTTCCGATACGCCAGGACATGCGACATTGCGCAACCGAGCTCACCGTCGCTCAATCGCCGCCGCATCGCAACGAGCGAACGCATGGAACTGAAGCCGCGTTTGCGCTCCGCACCCGAAAGCGTTTTGCCGTAAATGGCGTTTATGCGCTCGAATTCGACACCCGCCGAATCGAACTGCTCTTTCATAAACGATAGCCGTTCGGCATTCTTTTCAAGGTTTATCAGAAAAAAACGCATTACCTCTCCATCAACTCCTTCACCCACGGCGCGGGACGAGTCCAGCCGTCAATGTGTCTCGAACCCTTGAAACCCGTGATTGCCTGCTCCGGCGTTGGATTGCCGTGGAAACACAGTATATGCGTATCCGCTTTCATCCGAGGGACGAGAAAATGATTGAGCGGCCAAGGCCACGTACAAGTGCGTTTAAAGGAGCGAACGAAATTTTCCGGCCAAAAATTAACCTTGTCAAATCCGACGGCATGCGTCATGTATTCCTGCTCGGTGCCGTAAATTTCCGGATCGAGCGCGGTATCGATTTCCGACTTGAACTTCTTGAAGATGTAGTCGCTCTTCTCGCCTGCGTCAAACCGAAAACATGAAGAGTTTCCGCAAAACGGAACCGGCCGGAAAATTCGCTTTCTAAAAGCAACCCAATTGCGGATAATGCAAAATTCACCTTTTTGGTATTCGAAAAACGAATCGAGGTCTCCGGTGATAATTTGGTCTATGTCGAGGAAGAGCGTCGGCCCCTCAAGCTTCGCGAATCCTTTTTCGAACACCAATAACTTCACGTAAATGTTTGGCCACGTTGGATAACGCTGATTGAGCTCCATCCAATCCGGTTTTTCGGGGAATGGTTGCGCATCGATTCCCTCTGCGAGTCCAGTTGGATCATCGGTTACGCAAACGAATCGAAACGGCCGATGAAGGGAACGACGAACACCACGATAGATGCGATTCACGTATCCCGCGTCGTACATCTTCCCCCATTTTAATGTAAGCACATTTACCATGGTTCAATCTCCGAAAGCGGAGGGTGCTTCTTGTCCTTCTCCGACAAGGTAAACGCAATTCCAATGTTCGGCCATTCTATTTCGAGCATTGGATCATCAAAGCGCATCCCGCGTTCGGCCGCAGGGCAATAGACATTATCGCATTTGTAGCTTAAAAGCGTATTATCTTCGAGGACGATAAAGCCGTGAGCGAATCCGCGCGGCACATAAAGCTGGCGTCCATTTTCAGCAGAAAGCACCACCGCCACATGCTTGCCGAAAGTCGACGAGCCCCGGCGAATATCGACCGCCACGTCCCAAACCGATCCTCTAATGACCCGCAACAATTTCGCTTGCGCGTGTTCACCCGCCTGCCAATGGAAACCGCGCACTACACCTTTCGTCGACAAACTCTCATTGTCCTGCACGAATTCGGCGGCAATGCCAATTTCGCGATAACGTTCACGATTGTAAGTTTCGCAAAAATAACCGCGCGCATCCCTATGCACGTCCGGCTCGAGAATTTTGATCCCGACGATTTCCGTATCATGTACTCTCATATGGCGAAATACTTTGACATTATATCATATCAAGATGCTTCTTGCGAAACGCCTTGCGCTTGTTGCGATCGAAGAAGATAAAGCATGATGCGGTTCGAATGGCGCACTCGATCAATTGTCGTTGTACGTGTTTCATCGTTAGCTTCAAATCTTTTGGAATGCACCAAAATACGGCATCGTTCAACAACTTGTTCCCCCAGTACGTGGTAGAAGCGGGATGAAAATACCCTTCAACCAACACGATTCCGCGACCAAGTACCTCGACTTCCTTAAGCCCGCCGACTCCCTCGACGTGCTGAAACACGGCCAAGTCAACATTACGATTTGCGAATTTGGCACGAAGCCGCTCGGCATAAGCCACGATATTCTCACGCGACAGTCGTTCCGTAATCGCGGAATACACGAACAGCACGTGTTTGGATTTGGAAGCCAAGGCATAAACCCGCTTTATCCTGCGATTGTACTTGACCATCACCCGCAGATACGCGTCGTCAAAGGAAAGATTTATCGGAAAGTCGTGCAAAACGCCAACGCCAAGCTTGATGTCGTCGTAATACATATGCTTTCCGTCCGCCAATTCTCCCTCGGTTCGCCTAACCAACGAATCGCGTGAAAGAAAACCGACAAAATCATTTTCGATTAAATCAATGTATGCCTCGAGATTGGCCTTGCCGGCGTCTAACCAATCGAATGGTGCCGAGAAAGTGCGTAGGCCATTGCGCTTCATATAAGTGGCGGTGGAACAATTCTGTCCCAAACTTATAACCGTTCCGTATCGACAGTCGAATGATCGCCGTATTTTCCTCAGCAATTCCAACTCACTTCTGCATATTCTCATTTAAAACCTCGTCAACTCGTATACGACCCAAATTATGCGAGATACGACAGCATTCGGGACAACCAATAAAGTTTCTCGCGACATCCGCGATAAATCATGCGCTGGATCCAGTTAAGCCCGCTCGCGGCAAAACCGTAGTCGCGCTCCAACATCTTGAAATACTCGCTCGCAGCAAAGAACAACTCCTTGCGTTCGCGGGCGTTGCGATTCTTCTTTAAATTCTTCCGAATCATCATCCGATAGGCGTCTCGGGCAAGATCACCACGATATTCGCATTCGAATCGCAACGGCACTTTGCGAGAATTCAAAAACACCTCATGGCTCAACCGCACTCGCTCGGAAACCGAATTGAAGTACCGGCGGCAATCAAGCGAACCATTTAACGATGCGGGGTTTTCACGATATGCGTATGCGTCGCCGGGAAGGACCACTTTGCTCGCGGCCACCGAGTTTACCTCGCAATTGAAAAAGAAATCGTCTTCGAAATCGAGACCGCGCCGAAAGCGAATACCGCGTATTGCCGAGCTTCTGTACAATTTGTTATTCTTGTTTATCCACCTTCCGGTTGCCGTACGTCGCAACCAATAAATCGACATATCGGAAATCTTCGCCGCGCGATTGACGGCCGGAGCCGAAACCCCGAAAGGTTGCACACTATCGGCACTTACTCGCGCGATTCCGCATTCGGCAATATCGGCGTCAAAACGTTTCAGCGCGGTTGCCAAAGCCTCGTACATACATGGATGCACATAATCATCGGCATCCACGAATCCGATTGCCTCAACATCCTCCGGCACTTCGTCAAGCAGTCGATTGTAAGTCGCCACCATTCCTCGATTCTCGTGTTGGAATGCGTGAACGGTCGCGTACTTTTGAGCATAGGAGCGCAATATTTCGCCCGTTCGATCCTTGGAACCATCGTTGCAGCAATAAATTTCAATTCCTGGACAATTCTGCGCAAGGATGGAATCCAGACATTGCTCCAGATACTTTTCAACATTATACGCAGGAACCAATACCGCAATCTTCATTTCTTCCAGCCGCCCTCAACCATTTCTCGATTGTAAAAAGCGTTCTCCTTGCGCCAACTACCATCGATGCGATGATGCCCAAACACACCCGTATCGCATGTCGCCGTCTTGAAGTGATGTTTTCGCCACCACCGACAATTGAGAATGTATTCCATCTCCTGGAATCCGAGAATCGTTCGATGGCGAGGATGGCGTTTCGCCCACGCGGAAAGTTCATTATAGAACTTGCGCGAAATCATATACGGAGATTCCGAAAACTGGATGAGCTCCGAATCGATAATCAAAAAATCCCCTTCCCAGCACGCGAGCCCGCCGGGCAGGATTTTTTCGGGGTGGCGTTCAAGGTACATCGCACTAATAGAGCGTTTTTTCGCCGCGAAGGGGCGCAAGGCTCGATGGAGTTTCCTCGAAAAAGTATCCCGATTGTAATCTTTCGGCAAGAGCTTGTCCTGATTGGTCAGGCGCGTTTCCAACTCGCGAACATAATGGTAACGAAAGAACTTGTCGAATCCATATCCGTCCCCAAGTTTCTGACGATGTCGCAGATAGACGATATCCGCCTTGCCACTTTTTAGCAGTTCAAGCCCACCGTCAATCCAATGCTTGAGTTCAGACGGAGAGACAAGAACCGGATGATCGTCTTGCAAGAACAGCAAATACTCGCCAATGGTGTTCTTTTCAATGGCCTCCATCCCACCCCACATACCGAGATTCTCGTCCGTTCCGATGGAACGCACGCCGAATTCGTCGGCCATTGCCTTATCTTGCGCCGAATATTGGTTGAAGTAGATAAGAAATTCGTCGCCAGCGCTAAAAAGTCCGCTGTCGCGATAGGTCGTGAGCGTATGACGCGTGGTCGCTTGCGCCTTCCATCCAAGCATCGCTATTGAAAGTCCGTTACCCATTTTACCTCCATGAAGTTAATCTATCCACCAATCCCGATAGCCGGTTCCAGCGGATTTATCTTGATCGCGATAGAGTCGCCTTTCGGTGTGGAGAATGCCGTCGATCTCCACGGCGGTCGGCGCCCGTTCGCAAGCCGCCTTGACGAGTGGAGCAATTTTGACGTGCGAGGTCTTGCGCAGACTTGGCGTGAACGGCCCCCTCGCCCCTTCCGGCTTCACCCATAACACCGCCGACTTCGAGGGCGGTGTGTCGTCGGTGCAAGGCGCGAAATCAAGTCCGTGGTCGGCGGTAACGATGATTGTCGAATTGTCGTAAAGCCCCCTCGTCTTAAGTGCGTCAAAAAGCCGCGAAAGATGAATCAGCGCGTTGCGGATTTCGAGTTTAATCGACTTCTCCACGCCCATGGCGTTACCATCGACGCGATTCCCATCGAGATCAAACTTGAGCGGCGGATGCGCACCCCAGCTGTGGAATACGCCAAGCGAAAGCGAAGCGTTCGGGTCAATCGGTGATGCCGCCAATATCGGATACATAACATGCTCGTGCCAGAAAACCGATTCCGCCTTTTCGAACATCGGATCGTGGCGAATTTTGGCATAGAGAAATGGCGCCTTGGCGACAAACGGCACGAGCTTGAAAACGACAACGTCGAAAATGCTGAGATACGGCACTTCCGTAGAACGCTTCAAAAGCACCGTCCAACCGTGCTTTTGCGCACCAACCACTTGCTGACGCTCGACGATTTTTGAATTGGTGTATCCGTAAGGCATCAAATCCGGCGAGAAGCTCACCGCCGCTCCCGCATTCACATAAGGAACGAGAATCGAATCCTCACCATACATGGACATCGGATACTCGGCGGACGAGGTGATTCCCGGTTCAAAGTATTTGCCGGTCATAATCCCTGGCAGACCGCGCTTGGTGCAATCGTGCATACCGATGTTGTTGGAGTAGGCGGTGAAACCGACGAACTTCGCCTTGAGCGCGGGATCATCGTTTAGGGCGCTTTCCGCCATATTGGCGGGAAACGAATCGAGAATAAACACAAGAACATTGCGCTTCGCCGAAAACCGTACGTTGCGAATAACGTCGTTCTGCCACTCGAAACCAGAACTCAGGGATGAAGAGTCAGCATTCAACGAAGACGAAGCACCATCGTCCGCTCGCACATCGAACAGCGAGGCAACGCCCATCAAGAGAACAGCGAGAGCAATAAAATGAAAGTACGATCTCAAAAAGCGAGTAAACGCAACCAAGGCAACAATAACGAGCGCCCAAACCCCAAGATCGAAAATTCCCCGACCAATCGAAGCCAGCTCCTTGATGAAGCCGCCGTTAATTTCAGGGAGATTCGCGGAAAGAAACGCCGTCTCCAGATAAACGCAAATCAAGAGTGCCGTGAAAACCGCATGCACATAACCGCCCAAGCAATCACCGACAAGCAGAACGACAAACGCCGCACAAGCAAGCGCAATCGCCAAAACCGAACTCTCGCCAATCAATTGCCAAACGGAAAACGGATAAAGCGAACTGTTAGCAAGGTACATTTGCAACGGCAAAACAATACCAAGAAACAGCCCTAATGATGCGGCAATTATCAACGAAACCGATTTTTTCATGGCAATGATTCGATGTCCTTCGCGGACGGAATGTTGCTGTAGAAGTTGTAGTTCATCACCCAGCACGACGGATGTCGATGGATGATTTTTTCGAAATCGCGTGCGCAACGCTGGGTAGTTCCGCGAATGTCCCGCGCCTCCTTAGGAGTGATCACGTCGACCAATTCGCACCGATAATGCCCGTTTTTGAGCGGGCGCGACCAAGCGACGATGATCGGCACCTTGGCTTTTGCGGAAAAGAACGCCGGGGCCGCCGAGACCGATATGGGACGGCCGAAAAACCTGACCCAAACTCCTCCGTTCTTCGGCTCGACGCTTTGGTCAACCAATAGACCGAGTGACTTCCCGTCCTCTATACCCTTCAAGAGAGTCTTCATCGCCCCTTCCGCGGGGATTATCTCCTGCCCAATGGACATTCGCGCTTTCATCAGGAATTTCGTCAATCCGCTCGTGCCGATCTTTTTGGCAACCGACATCATTACATGTCCTTCGAGAAACGCCAATTGCGAAAGTATCTCCCAGCATCCAAGGTGCGCCGAAACCGTTACCGCCGGCTTGTTTTCCTTGAGGAACTTCCCGCATTCGTCGCTCATCTCGCCAATCTCCGCAGTTCGCTCTTTGGCCTTGCGACAAGTCCAAAAGATATGTCCGATCGTCCGCGCCATATTGCGATACGACCTGCGAATTATCCGATCCTCTGCGCGAGTGGGATTGTAGGGCTCGACGTCGGGATCGAAGCGGACTTGATCGCCCTCGAATCCGGTACAACGATTGAAGACTATTCGCAAGGTCTCCAACGCCCTCCGACGACCTCGCCGATCGCAATGATAGACGATCCACGAAAGAAAATCGCAAAATCCGAAAAGCGCACGATGCGAAAGCGAACTCATAATTACAACCCCAAGCGCAATTCCCGCCCACTCAAATGGCGCACGCATCGCGCGTTTGAAACGCTTCACCCGAAAAGGCCACGCCAGTCGCTTTCCGCGACGTGTACCAATGCAATACAAGCGCCAAAAGTTGATCAAATCATAATACGGCGACAACAGTTGCTCACGCGGCGGATTCAATCCTACCGCACGCATTGCCGCGTGATACAACTTGCGATACGGACGATGCGACGGTTTCCACGGTTTCTTAGGGCCCCAAAAATGGAGTATCTTGGGGTCGAGCGCCGCCGTTAGACACTCGCGCGGAGGATTGCCGAGCCAATATCTGTCCTTAATCGACCACTTGGCGTAGCCCTTTATGTTGCGATCGTGAAAATTCCATTCGATCGGCAAAGCGCGATTGCGATTCCAGTAAAGCGCGTTCCACGCGTCCTGCTCGATGCGATCGGCGATTGCGTAATTCTCGCGATACCACTCGACGATCTTCTCCCAAGTCCGCTCTTCGCGGCACTTGGCGTAGTTGAACACCAGTACGCCGGTGTTGAAATAGCGCTCGACCGACTCGGGCAGAATCCCCTTCTCCCAAATCACGCTTTCGACCTTGCCCGAACAACGATGATACTCGTAGGTCGTCGCGATCAGATCCTCGCCCAGATTGAGTTCGAAAAGCGGCGAAACGTCGGCGTTGAACAATATGTCGATGTCGAAGTGGATTACATTACCGGTCGCATCGGCGATAATCGCCGGAGTGAACACCGGCGTCCAGGTGAAGACGTTCCAACGCGAACTGTCGCGCCGGCCGATGAGATCGATGTACGGCTTCAGCACCGGTTCGACGTCATGATAACGCACCTCGGCGAACGGGAAACGCCCAACGACCTCCGCCAGTGCCCGCTTGTTCTCCGCAGAATGTCCGCCATAACCCTCAAAGACGTTGATGCGCAGCCTATCCACGCCGCGATAATGCGCCAATAGCGAATACACCGCCACGCGGAGGAATTTCGCGCCGTTGTCGTCGCAACTGAACGCGACGTCGTTCACGAGCCGAGCGACTCCTCGATTGCCAACAGCACCTTGTCCTGATCGGGCTTGAGTCCGCAATAAAGCGGCAGTCGCACCAAGGTGTCGGCGTAACGATCGCAATTGGGCAACTGGCGACCGTCGTGACGAACGCGATAAAATTCCGAGGAATGCAGCGGCAGGTAATGAAACACCGTCAATACGTCACGCGCTTTCATCTTCGTGATGAAATCCGTTCGCTTGGCGAGATCTGGGAAAAGCAGATAGAACATGTGGGCGTTGTTGGTCGCATACTCGGGGACTTTCGGCAATTTCACCCGGTCGCCGAACTTGCTCATGAATTCGAGATACACGTTCCACAGCCGCTTGCGTTCGGTTTGGATTTCATCTAGGTGCTCGAGCTGCGCCCAAAGGAAGGCGGAGACGATTTCGGTCGGCAGGAACGACGAGCCAGTGTCCACCCAACCGTATTTATTCACCTCGCCACGATAGAACTCCGCGCGATTGGTACCCTTCTCCCAGATGATTTCCGCGCGCCGGACGAGGCGCTCGTCGTTGATGGCGAGCATACCGCCTTCGCCGGAGATGATGTTCTTCGTTTCGTGAAACGAAAAGCACCCCATATCGCCAATCGAACCCAAGGCGCGTTTGACGCCGTCCTTGCCGACGTAAAAGGAATCGATTGCCTGGGCCGCGTCCTCTACCACCATCAACGAATGCCTTTTCGCAATCACCATAATCGCGTCCATGTCGCAGGCGCAACCCGCGTAATGCACCGGCACAATCACCTTGGTCGCCGGCGTTATCAGCGCTTCCAGCTTGGTTGCGTCGAGGTTGGGCTCGTCCGCCCGACTGTCGGCGAAAACGATTTTCGCGCCCGTACGCACGAACGCCAGCGCGGTGGAAACGAAGGTGTAGGAAGGGACGATGACCTCGTCTCCAGGCCCGACGCCGGTAAGAATCGCCGCCATCTCCAACGCATCCGTGCAGGAAGTCGTAAGCAGGCACTTCTTGAAGCCGTAGCGCTCTTCGAAAAACGCCTGGCACTTCTTCGTGAATTCGCCGTTGCCGGAGATTTTGCCGTCCAAAACCGCCTGACGGATGTAATCCGTCTCCTTGCCGGTCATATATGGTCGGTTGAAATGAATCATTGCGCGACTCCCCGATTACGAACGAAAACAAGATGCGACTGCAACAGCGTCAAAAGCGCCAATAGCGCCATCAGCATTTCTCCGCCTTCCTCGAAAGCCTTCATCAGCGATAGCCACGAGCTCGAGTCGTTCAGTCCCTTCACACCCCATTCGCGCAAATTGGCCGGAAGCCGATCGACGACCATAACCATAACCGAGACGACGCCGAACGTCGCCGCCGACCATGCCACCGGCTTGAGCGAAAAGAATCCCCTGATCAACGCCGGCAAATATCGTATGAGCGGCAACAACACCGCCGCGAAAAACAGAATGAAAAAGCAAAGCACGAACAACTTGGGCATCAGCGGAACTCCGTCGGCCTTGAGAAAATTCATCTTGTAGACTGTACCCGGGAAGGTGTTCGCCACTTCCGGCCAAATCTTCGCGAACAGCGACTTGTGCAAATCGGTTTCGCGAATAATCGCAACTACGCCAAGCAGCGACCAAATCGACGACCAAAACGCCTGACGACGGGCAGTACCGGCGATCGGCGGGCAAAGCCACACCAGCGGCACAATCAGCGCAAAAAGCGGCAAGGTCATCAACTCCACCGGCGAACAACCGTCATTGTCGAACGCCGTTATCAACTCTCGCGGTTCCATTACCGCCCAAACCGCCGTCAACGCCAACATGCCGATTAAAAAGACCATCGGCGAGAGCAACCAGGAACGCTTCGAAGAAATGATGTCCATATCGGCTCTATTATATCATATTCGCCCGATCAGCGAATCGTAAATGACCTTGGTTTCGCGCGCCATTCGCGCAAATCCGTAAAGCTCTTCCACCGCCTCCCGAGTCGACGGCTTTCCGCTGGATTCGACTTCGTCCATAATCTCCCCGACTCCGCCGAACCGCTTGGCCAAAACCCGTTTGTTCATCGCATACGCCTCGGCGACCGAAAGCCCGAACGATTCCGGTTTCGAGGAATTGGCCGAAACGACCTCGTCGGCAATCGCCAGACATCCCGGAATATCGCTCTCGTAACCGGCGAACACGACGTTCGCGCCGGCGATACCCTTCAAACGCTGAAGATAACTTAAGTGGCGCTTGTCCGCCTCTCCGACGATCACCAGCTTTTTCTCCGTCGTCGGAAAACCGCGAATCAACTCCTCGTAACCCTTGAGCGGCGTGATGCGCCCCACCGCCATCACCACGTAATCGCCGTCCTTTATTCCCCACGCTTTACGCCGCTCGGCGACGAATTCGCGATCCACTCGGTCGGGATTGAATCTTTCCGTATCTACGGCGGGATGCACAACCCGAATCCGCTCGTCGCCGATACCGTAGTTTTCCTTGAGAAAACCGGCGAGAAAGCGAGACGGCGTTACGATCAAATCGCCCTTGGTCATCACCGAGGAATACGCCGACACCGAATTCGCGCCGTGGGCGTAGGTTATCCATTTGAGATGCAAGAAACGATTCGCCAGCACAAACAACCACGCGGGAACCCGGGAATGCGCGCAAACGAGATCGGGTCTTTCGGATTCGAGCAACTTACGCAGTTTTCTCGCCCGCCAAAGACAGGTAAGCGGATTTTTGGACTTCACGTCCAATTCGACGTGACGGGCACCAGCCTCGACAAGTCCGGCGACCAGTCGACCGCCCTTGGAGACCACCATGCTCTCCACCCCGTACTCGGCGAGGGCGCGACACAAATCGCAGACGACGCGCTCGACGCCGCCCTGTTCCATCGCCGGAACGAGGTGGACGACCTTCATTAGTGCTGGTTGTAAGTCTTATCGACTTCTTCCCAAGTGCGAGTGGTGAAGAACTTGGAAATCGCGCCGTCGTACTCCGCAGTATGGGCGAAGGCCTTTTTCATGAGCTTGAAGCGCGTGGAAAGCCCCAGCGTTCCGCCATGCGCCGCGAGTTCGCTCGCGATGTTGGCGTAATCCAGCGGATCGGTAACCGACGCGACGCGCAAATAGTTTTTCGCTGACGCGCGAACCATGCAAGGCCCACCGATGTCGATATTGGTACGAGCCATCTCCGGGGTTACGCCCGGCTTGGCGACCGTCTCGCGGAACGGATAGAGATTAACCACCACCATGTCGATTGGGTTCGCCGCCAGCCGCTTGAGGTCGGCCTGATGAGCGTCGTTGTACTTCTCCGACAAAAGCCCCAGATAAATCTTGAAATCCAGCGTCTTCACGAGTCCACCCTGCATTTCCGGCTGACCCGTATAATCCGAAACCGCAACCAACGTCTTTTCGAAGTCGGCGCCGAGAATCTCCTTCACCTTCGCGTAAGTTCCGCCGGTCGAATATATTTTCACGCCGGGGCACGCCTTGACGAGCGCGGGCACGAACGTTTCGAGCCCGGTCTTGTCGGACACGGACATAAGCACGTTACGAATGGCGATGCGATTGTCGATTTCACTTACGATATTGAGGGACATTTTCAGAACTCCTTTACTTTCAAGTATTATACCATTTATTCGTAGCGAAGGCAGTCGATCGGGTTGAGCTTGGACGCCCGATACGCCGGATAAAAGCCGAAGAACATGCCGACCAACGCAGAGAAGAGAAACGAGCAAATCGCGCTCGCCGCCTCGATTTCAATTGGCCAGCCCTTCACCGATCCAATCGCTTCCGCGCCAACGACGCCGACCACGATTCCGATCGCCCCGCCAACTGTGGAAAGCACCACCGCCTCCAGAAGAAATTGCACGAGAATGTTCGCCGGGGTCGCGCCAATGGCCATGCGCAGACCGATCTCCTTGATGCGTTCGGTAACCGAAACCAGCATGATGTTCATGATGCCGATGCCGCCGACCAGAAGCGAAATCGCCGCCACTGCCGTAAGCAGCACAGTCATCAAACCCGTAACCGAGCCGATGGTGTTCATGATTTCGGTCGTGTCGCGAGTCTCGAAGTCATTGTCCTGATAGTCCGCGAGATGGTGGCGTTGCCGCAAAAGCGCGCCGATTTCACGTTTGGCCTCCTCCAAGTCGTCCATCGTGACCAGCGAAATGTTCATCATGTTGATGGTGCGGAACTTCGAGCGCTGAAGGTAACGCTGAACCGAGGTGTACGGCGCCATGATGACATCGTCCTGATCCTGACCGAAGTTGTTCGCACCCTTCGATCCGAGGACGCCGATTACCTTGTAGGTCATCGCCCCGAGCCGAATGGTCTTGCCGACCGGATCGTCGTCGGAAAAGAGATTCGCCTTGACCGTGGTGCCGATTACGCAAACGCGAGCGCACCGCCGCTCCTCGTCCTCGGAGAAGAACCGTCCGTCGGTCACTGTCCAATTGCCGATCATGGTGATGTCGGTGGAAACGCCTTGCACGCTACCCGACCAGTTCTTCGATCCGTACATCATTTGACACTGCGCCCGCACTTGCGGGCTCACGCCCTGTACGAGGTGGGGCAGTTCGCGCTTGATCGCCTCGGCGTCGGCTGCGGTCATCGTCTGTCCCTGACCCATGCCGATCGAAACCGCGCCCCGGCCCGAGCGCTCGGGGAAAACCATCACCAGGTTATTGCCCATCGCGGAAATCTGCCGAACCATCATCGTCTGCGCGCCCTTGCCGATCGCCATTACCGCGATGACCGCAGCGATGCCGACAATGATGCCGAGGCAGGTAAGCAAGCTTCGCGTCTTGTTGCGGAGAATAGCTAGTATCGCGACCTTGAAGATCATCCAGAAGTTCATTGCCGCTCGTCCTTGATCATCCGTCCGTCGCGCATTACAATCCGACGTTTGGCGTACGCGGCGATGTCGTCTTCGTGCGTAACCATGACGATGGTGATTCCCTCGTTGGAAAGCTCGGTAAAGAGATTCATGATTTCGATCGAGCTTTTGGTGTCGAGATTGCCCGTCGGTTCGTCGGCGAACAGCACCGGCGGCTCGTTCATCAGCGCCCGCGCAATCGCCACCCGCTGTTGCTGACCGCCGGAGAGTTGCGCCGGCGTGTGTCCGGTGCGCCCGCCCAATCCGACGCGCCGCAAAAGCTCCAACGCCCGACGCCGCCGCTTAATCCACGTCAGTCTGCCCATGTAAAGATCCGGCAGCTCCACCTGCTCGACCGCCCGCGTGCGCGGCAGCAAGTTGAAGTTTTGGAATACGAATCCGAGCTTGCGATTGCGAATTCGCGCCAGTTCCGTCGCCGAGCGTTTGGCGACCTCCAGCCCGTCGAGCTTGTACGAGCCGGAAGTCGGGGTGTCGAGACAGCCGAGAATGTTGAGCATCGTGGACTTGCCGGAGCCCGAAGACCCCATAATCGCCACGAACTCGCCGTTATCCACGGTAAGCGAGACTCCGTCCAACGCATGCACCGGTTCGTCGCCGATGCAATATGTCTTGCGCAGATCGGAAACCTCGATCAGATGTTCCATTACTTGCGCGGTTCGGGAGCTGTGCCCTTGTTCTTGCCGCGACCTGGCATCTTGGGCATAAACGGATTGGAAACGTCGTTCGCGGGCGCGAGCGTCGTCGCCGTCTGGTAACCGACAATTGCCCCCTTGCCTTCGAGCGCTTCGTCGGCGCCGAGAATTTCGGTAAAGGAGTCGTTGGAGATGCCCTCTTCGACGACGATCGGGTTCAATTCGCCATTATCGTCGACAAACCACAACTTGCGACCTCTGGGCACTTCGCCGATTCCGTCCATATCCGCCTCCTTCGGACGAAACCGAAACGCCGCCGCCGCCACGCAAAGCACGTTCTCGGCGCGCGCGGTTTCGATGGTCAGCGTCGCCGTCATCCCCGGAAACAGTATTTCGCCGGGATTCTCGGCCTCGATGATAATCGGGTAGGTTACCACGTTGTTGGTGGTCGTGTGGGCGAGCCGGATTTGCTTCACCGTTCCCTTGAATCGTTTGCGATAGGCGTCGGCGGTGAAGGAGACTTCCTGTCCGACCTTGAGATTGCCGACGTCCGCTTCGGGTACGGTCGCCTCGATCCAAATCACCTTGAGATCCTCGGCGATCGTCAATACCGGCGTCGCGTTCATCGACGAAACCACCGTTTCGCCCTCCTCCACCTTGCGGTCGATCACGATGCCGTTGACCGGCGAGCGAATCGTGCAATAGCTGAGATCGGCTTCGGCACGACTGGCGGACGCCTCGCTTTGCTCGACCGACGCCTTGGCGCTTTCCACCTTGGCGGCGGCGACATCGTGATTTTCGATCGCCGAATCAAGATCGGCCTCGGAGCAAAGCTGACGCTCAAAGAGATGTTGCTTGCGCTTCAGGGTCTTTTCCGCCAAAATAAGAGCAACCTCGCACTGACGCAAGTTCGCCTGATTGACGTGCAGTTGCGCGACCGCGCTCTTGTAGGCCGCTTCGTACACCAACGGATCGATGAGCGCGACGATCTGGCCGTTGGTGACGACGGAGTTGTAGTCCACGAAAAGCTTCACCACCTTGCCGGTGACCTGCGCCCCGACCGGAATTCCGTTCGAAGTATTGCGCGGCGTGACCGTTCCCGTGGCCTCCACCGTGCGCACGACATCGGCGCGCGTAATCGGTGCGAAGCGGAACTTTCGCGCGGCCTTGACGCCCGCCGCGGAATCGCCGTCGCAACCGGAAACGAGCAGTGCGAGCGCCAATAGCGGATAGGTTGTTTTCATTCGTCCTCCTCGGTAAGCACCTTTTCCTCGTAAACCGGATAGCGCCCCACAAGCGCGAAAATCGCCGCTTCCGCGCGTTGTCCCTGATAAAACGCGCTAATGCGATTTCCGAGCTCCTTGATGCAAGAGGCGACGGCGCTGGTGAAATCCACGCGACTCGCCTCGCCGACGTCGAACTGCCGCTTGACCATTTCCAGATTCTCCTTCGCCTCCCTCAGCGCGTCGCTCGCCGTCCTACGCGCCTCGCGCGCGTTGTCGCGCGCCGCAATCGCAAGTTCAAGATCGAGCGAAAGCTGTTGTTCGGCGCGATCGACGTCGGCCGCCGCCTGTTCCATCGCGACGACCGCCCGATCGACCGCGGTAGTCTTGCGGAAGCCCTGGAATATCGACTGCACTCCCGAAGCACCCCATTTGAAGAACCACAAGGGATCCGTCCAGCTGAACGATCCGGAAACCGAAACCGACGGCATCAAATCGGCGATCGCATAGTCGACGTTGGCGCTCGCGGCGCGCAATTTCGCCCGGACGATCTTCATCGTCGGCGAATTGGTACGCGCGAGATCGAACGCTCCGGCGACGTCGTAATCCGACTCCGGAAACCCGCGCATCGCGAAAGTAAGCGCATTTCCCTCGAAATCGATGACGTCGCGACGGCTACCGTTCGAGGCGTCCACGCCCAGCGACCGCAAAAACTCCGCGCCGGCGGTCACCACGTCATTGGAGGCGTTGATCGTTTTCTCGCGCGCCGACGCGTAATCGAGCCGAGCCTTCAAAACATCCAGCCGCTTCGCCTCGCCGTTCTCCGAACGCCGCTCGGCCCGGTCGAGATGCACCGAGTATTCGTATTCGTTGGTGCAGGCGACCTCCAGCAGCGCGCCTTTTTCGAGCAAGGTGAAATAGGCGTTCGCGACATCGGCGAAAACTGCGTAGCCCTCGTTCACCAACTCCAGCTCGGCCGCCACCGTACGCTCCGCCTGCGCCGCCTTTCGCGCATCGTTGCGACCAAAATCCCAAATCAGCAAATCCAGCGAAACCGCGGCGGACGAATCGCCGTTCAAATGCCAATCGGCGTCCTCCAATTTGGAACCGTTGCTCGACTCGGAGTACGAGCCGGAAAGCGAAACTTTCGGCGAAGTCCACGGCGTGTCGCTCAAAACCGGCGCGTCCGCGGCGACCTCCTTCATCGCCAACCGGGCGTCGTCCACCGCCAGCTTGGCGGAGACCATCGACGGACGGTTGGTGAGCGCGTAACCGACGAGATCCTCGAGCGTGTAACCGTGGAGACGGACGTCGCCGTCCTCCGGCAAGGCGGCATCGTCCGCGCTCTTGGCGGCCACGCTTTCCTGCGCGTCGCGAGCGTCGATGATCGTGGAACAGCCGACGATGGCGACCGCAGTCGCCACCGCCAACGCCATAATCAATCGAAAAGAGTCCATCGCCTTTCAAGTTGGTGGACCCTGCGGGACTTGAACCCACGACCAAGAGATTATGAGTCTCCCGCTCTGACCGACTGAGCTAAGGGTCCTTTTAAGCTTATTTCCTGAAGCTTTCCTCGACCGCGACCGCCACGGCGACCGTGGCGCCGACCATCGGGTTGTTGCCCATGCCGATGAGGCCCATCATCTCGACGTGCGCCGGCACGGAGGAGCTCCCCGCGAACTGCGCGTCGGAATGCATCCGGCCCATGGTGTCGGTCATGCCGTAGCTCGAAGGACCGGCGGCCATGTTATCGGGATGGAGCGTGCGGCCGGTGCCGCCGCCCGAGGCGACCGAGAAATACTTGCGTCCGTTCTCCCAGCACCACTTCTTGTAGGTGCCGGCGACCGGATGCTGGAAGCGCGTGGGATTCGTCGAGTTGCCGGTGATCGAAACGCCGACGTTCTCGAACTTCATGATCGCGACGCCCTCGGGAACGTTGTCCGCGCCGTAGCAGTCGACCGCCGCGCGCGGGCCCTTGGAGAACGCCTTGCGGGAGACGACTTTCAGCTTCTCGGTCTTGTTGTCGAACGAGGTCTTCACGTAGGTGAAGCCGTTGATGCGGCTGATGATGTACGCCGCGTCCTTGCCGAGGCCGTTGAGGATGACCTTGAGGTTGGTCTTGCGAACCTTGTTCGCGTTGAGCGCGATCTTGATCGCGCCCTCCGCCGCCGCAAACGACTCGTGGCCCGCGAGGAACGCGAAGCACTTGGTCGCGTCGTCGAGCAGCATCGCGCCGAGATTGCCGTGACCGCGGCCGACCTGGCGATTCTCAGCGACCGAGCCGGGAATGCAGAACGCCTGGAGACCGACGCCGATTTCCGCCGCCGCGTCCTTCGCCTTCTTGCAACCCTTCTTGATCGCCATCGCCGCGCCGACGGTGTACGCCCACTTCGCGTTCTCGAAGCAAATCGGCTGGGTTTCCTCGACGATCCTGTATGGATCGATGCCCGCCTTCTTGCAGATCGCGGCGCATTCCTCGATCGACTTGATGCCGTAGGGCTTCAGCGCGGCGAGAATCTTCGCCTCGCGACGCTCGAAACCCTCGAACAGCTTCTCGCCCGACTTCTTGGTGGTTTTCTTCGTAGCCATTGCCTAAATTCCTTTCCTTATTCCTTGCGAGGATCGATGTACTTGGCGGCGCCTTCGAACTGGCCGTAGTGGCCCTTCGCCTTCTCCCACGCCTCGTTCGGGGAAAGCCCCTTCTTGATGAAATCGGTCATCTTGCCGAGCGAAACGAATTCGTAGCCGATGACCTCGCCCTGCTTGTTGAGCGCCATGCGCGTGCAGTAGCCCTCGGTCATTTCGAGGTAGCGCGGACCTTTCGCCTTGGTCGCGTACATCGTACCGACCATCGAGCGAAGACCCTTGCCGAGATCCTCGAGCCCCGCGCCGACGACGAGTCCGCCGTCCGAAAACGCGCTCTGAGTGCGGCCGTAGACGATCTGCAGGAAAAGTTCGCGCATCGCCGTGTTGATCGCGTCGCACACGAGGTCGGTGTTGAGCGCCTCGAGAAGCGTCTTGCCGACGAGAATTTCCGAGGCCATCGCCGCCGAATGGGTCATGCCCGAGCAGCCGATCGTCTCGACCAGCGCCTCTTCGATGACGCCGTTCTTGACGTTCAGCGAGAGCTTGCACGCTCCCTGCTGCGGCGCGCACCAGCCGACGCCGTGCGTATAACCGGAGATGTCCTTGATTTCGCGAGCCTGAACCCACTTGCCCTCTTCGGGGATCGGGGCCGGACCGTGATTGCACCCCTTCATGAGCGGGCACTGGTGCTGTACCTCAGTCGAATATACCATTGTTTGTTTCCTTAGTTTGATTGTGTCGAAATATTGCGAATATTATACCACAAAACGGGACAGATATTCCACATTCCCCATCTCCCGACCGCGAATCGGCGACTCTGCGAGTCCCTTGAGCTTAAGCCCGAGTTCCTCCTCGGCGAAGCGAACGATTTCGTCCCGCGCCTTCAATCGGAGTTCCTCGTCCTTTACGAGGCCTCCGGGCGCGTTGCCCTTTCCGACCTCGAACTGCGGCTTGATGAGTGCGACGATCTCCCCGCCCGGCGGCAAAACCGCCTTGATGGGCGGCAAAATGAGCTTGAGCGAAATGAACGAGACGTCGGTGACCGCGACCGCGGGCGTGCGCGGCAAATCCTCGCTTTTCATAAAGCGGGCGTTGTAGTTCTCCTTTACCCAAACCCGTGCATCCGTCCGCAGCTTGTACGCCAGTTGGTTGGTGCCGACGTCCACCGCCATCACGAACCGCGCGCCGTGCTGCAAGAGACAATCGGTGAAGCCGCCGGTAGAGCTGCCGACGTCGAGGCAATCCTTGTCCGCGACCGTCAGCGCGTCCGCTCCCGACCCCCAAAGCGCGAACGCGCCTTCGAGCTTCTCCCCGCCGCGACTGACAAATCGCGGCGGCTCCTCCACTTCGACGCCGAGCGAATCGTCAAGCTGTCGCGAGGCCTTGGTCTCGACTTGTCCCGCGACCCTGACCTTGCCCTCGAGAATCAGCGCCTGCGCCCGCGTCCGCGAATCGACGAGACCGCGCTCGACCAAGAGCAGATCCAGTCGCTTCTTCACTTTTCGTCCGTCAGCGTCTTGACTTCGCGAATCTCCGAGCGCGGAAAGCTGCGAACGATTCCCAGGGAAATTTCCACTTCCAGCGTTTCGGCGGTGGTGCCCTTCATGATTCCCCGATAGACGTTGCCGCGCGAAGTGACGATTTCGATATCCGGAACGAAAACCCGCTTCAGCCGCAGATTGTGCTGCGAGGTCTTGCCCTGGCGAATCTTGGGATGGCGAATCTTCTCCGCGTAGCCGTCCTTGCGCGCCACCAGCGAATGCTCGCCTTCCATCAAATTCTCGATTGTGAAAACGTCGCTGAATTCGGCGTCGGGATCGCTCGACTTGGTGACGCCGACGACCTTGCCGTCCATCACCAGCTGGACTTCCGCCGGCGAAGTGCGAACTTCCAGCCGCCCCATCACGTTCTCCAGCCGGAACTCCTCGCGCGCGGACGCGCCGTTTTCAAGTTCGATCGTTCTCACAAGCGGCGCGTATCCATCGAGCTCGGCACGAACGACGTAACTGCCGGGTTCGAGCCCAGCGATGGAAAGCGGAGCCGTACCCCGCGCCTCGTCGCCGAGATAGAATCTCGCCCCCGACGGAACCGACGTCAGATGCAACGTTCCCGGCAGCGCCTTGAGGGCGACTACCAGCGTCTGTTCGTCGCCGGCGGCGATTGCGAGTTCGCGACTTTCGCCCTTGAATCCGTCCAGCGCCAACTCCACCTTCGCCCGACCCTTCGGAATTCCGGTTACCTTGATCGGCGCCGTGCCGCGCACGATTCCGTTCACCATCACCCTCGCGCCCGACGGCTCAGAAACGATTTCGATTGCGCCGGAATCCGGAATCAGCTTCTCCTCGCGCACCACCGGATTGCGCCCGTCAAACCGAACCTCGACGACCAGCGGCTGATAACCGTTTTTGGCGAGCTTCACCGAGTAGCGATCCTTCGCGGAAAGACTGGTAATCAGCATCGGCGTTTCGCCGATCGAAACTCCGTCGACGGAGATGTTGCAACCCTCGGGATCGGTTTTGAGCAGGAGCAATCCCTTCTCTTCCGCGAGGCAAGCGTGATCCTCGACGAGCGACTCGTTGTTCACGTTCACGAAACGATCCTCATCGACGTATCCGGCGAGCGAATACCTGATGCGGTGACGTCCCTTGGAAAGATCGAAGAGCGTCTTCGGGGTTACGCCGCGAACTTCCCCGTCCACGCAAATCGAGGCGCCGACGGGCTGGCTGGTAAGCTGAACGCGCGTCTGCACCCGTTCCTCGTCCGCGAAAACGGCGCCGGCCGCGAGCGCGATTGCAAGCAGAATCCGCCGCATCTCACCGCCCTCCCTTCTTCAGTCGATTCTCGACGTCCATCAGCTTGCGCGACGCCGTCAGATGGCGCTCGTCGTCGCGGTCGGGAATCATCTCCAAAAGAACGTTCAGTCCCTCGCGCGCCTTCTCCCAGTTGCGGGTGTTGATCGCGAGATCCGCGTCCACCCGCCGACGATTGTAGGCCTCGTCGAGCTTCGCCGTCGCCTTCGCGAGCCGAACACGGGCGCGTTCCTTGTTTTCGCGCGGCAGCATCTCCGCGTAGGTGGCGGCGTTGCGGTAGGCGACGATGGCGCTGTGGAGATTGCCGTGGCTGACGTCGCGATCTTCCCACTTCGCGTCGCCCTTGGCGAGTTCCTCCTCGAACATCCGCTCCAGTTCCTCGCGCGAACAATCCACCATCCAAATTCCGAACTCGTCCTTGGAAAACGTCTCCAGCTCCTCGCAAATCGCGCGAAAGTCATTAGGCGCGTTCTCGTCGGTCGCCGCGAACTTGCGTACCCGATCGGAATAGACGACCTTGAGCGAACGGGTTTTGAGCTCTTGCGGATTTTCTCCGTAGCCGATGTCGTCGCGTCCGAAATCGCGGAAGCGGTTTTCCCCGACGATGGCGGAGAGTCTGCCGAGCGCCTCCTTGGAAAGAACGCGTCCGCCGGCATGGTGGCGATTTTCTCCCGGCACCTCGTCGACCCGAACTTTCATCGCGCCGTTCGCGTCGAGTTGAAGCGCATATCGCGAAATGCCGGTAGCGTCGGCGCGCACCCGCTCGTAGACGATCTCCCTTACCTCGGAAGTCGCGAGTTGCGGCAAAGCGCGATTTTCGGAAACCTTGACCGGCGCGGAAAGAATGAGATAAACCGCCGCGACCACAATCAGCACGGCGAACGCCCAAAGCACGTTGGCGAACGGCGAACGCCGGCGTTTCGCCTCGCCCGCCTCCGACGCTTCCTCGCGCTTCGCGCCCAAGCCCAAATCGACCTTGTCCGATCCCGATTCCACCACTCTAAGCTCCACGGAACCCGCCTTCACGACGTCGCCCGCCTTGAGATCCGTCGGCTTGCCGCCGATGTCGGCGTCGTTGACCGAAGTCCCGTTCGCGCTTGCAAGATCGGTTACCCTGATTCCGCGCTCGCCGACCGGTTCGAAAAGGCAGTGGTTGCGCGAAAGTTCCTCGTCGGGAATGTGGATGTCGTTGGAAGACGACCGTCCGAGACGGATTCCGCCTTTGGCGACTTCGAAACGCCGACCAATCGGTCCGCCGGCGACAATCAGGAGCTCCAGCCGTTCGCCCATCTTAGAACACTCCTTTCATCGCCTGCGTCAGCACCGGCCCGAGCAGAATTATGAAAACCGCCGGAAAGATGCAAAGCATCAACGGCCCCAACATCTTCACCGGCGCTTCCGCCGCCAGCTTCTCGGCGCGGTCGAAGCGCCGCGAACGCATCTGCTCGGACTGAATGCGCAAAATCGCGCCGATCGAAACGCCCAGCTCGTCGGCCTGGATGAGCGCGAAGGCAACCGATTTGAGATCGCCTTGACGAACCCGATTCGCCATGTTCTTAAGCGCTTCCTTGCGCGGGGATCCGACCTGAATCTCCTTCGTCATCCGCAAAAGCTCCTCGTTCAGCGGATCGAGCCGCCGCGATTTGCAGTTGCGTTGAAGCGCGTTGATGAAGTCCATGCCCGCCTCGACCGAGAGCGTCAGCAAATCGAGCACGAACGGCAAGGCGCGTTGAATCGCGAGATGGCGCCGCTTCACCGCCGAATAAAGCCAGATGTCCGGCAGCACCCAAAGAAGCATCAATTTAAGCGCGACGAATTCCTCGCCCGAAACGAGTCCCTCGAAGCCGCCCTGCACGAGCAGCGACTCGGCGCGTTCGACCGTTCCGCGGAAAATCGGCCGACTCACCAGCGGAAAGAAGTTCGGCGCGAGCGGCAAAAGCGCCTTGACGATCACGGGGAGCGAACGCTCCGCGCGCCTTCCGTCGGCGAGCGTGACGTAGGTGACTTCCCCAGCGACGCTCGCGAAATACCCGGCGAGAGCCGCGAACGCGAGTCCCCACAAGGCAAGCGATGCTATCGCGAAAAAGTCCATCAAGTCACCGTCGCGCCGGCTCCGGCCGCTGCGGTCGGAGCGAGCGCTCCGCCGCCGAGCGCGGGATCGCCGGCGAACAGGATCATCCCCTCGGAGACCCCGACCGACATCTTGCGCGGAGCGAGATTGGCGACGAAAACGACTTCCTTGCCGACGAGCGCAGACGGATCGGGATAGGCCTGGCGAATACCCGAGAAAATCGTGCGCTTGCCGAGCGATCCCGCGTCCAGCGTGAACTTCAGAAGCTTCGAGCTTTTAGGCACGATCTCGCAACTCTCGACGACACCGATCCGAAGATCGAGCTTTTCGAAATCCCCGAAGGCGATCTCCGGCTTAAGCGCCGTCGCCTTCGCGACCGGCTTGTCCTTGTTCTTCGACGCGCGGCTTTCGTGGCTCACCTCGCCGCTCTCGCCGGGATTGACCGTGGCGGCGGCGATCATCGCGTCCACTTGCTTCGCATCAATGCGATTGGCCAGATATTCGTAGGCGCCGAGCTTGCGATTTTCGAGCGCAACGCCCGCGCTCGCCCACGTCCACTCGCTTTCGCCGAAAAGCCGCATCGCCTTGTCGGCGTAGGCAGGCAGAATCGGTTTCAGATAAATGGCGATGACGCGGAAGGCGTTCAAAGCGGCGGTAAGCGTGGTACGAGTCGTCTCGGCGTCGCTCTTCACCGTCTTCCACGGCTCGCGACGGTCGAAATACTCGTTCGCCAAATCGGCGAGTTTGCAGATCTCAACGACCACCTGGTTGAAGCGCCGATCCTCGTAGAACTTCGCGATCGTCTTGCCCGCCGCCCGACACTTCTCCACCAGCTCCGCGCCCTCCGCGTCGAGTGCTCCGAGCTTGCCGTCCAGCTTCTTTTCGAGCATCTGTCCGCCGCGCGAGGCGATGTTGGTGATCTTGCCGACGAGATCGGAATTGACCCGTTGGACGAAGTCCGCGAGGTTAAGATCCATGTCGTCGGTCGTACCGCCGAGTTTGGCGGCGTAATAGTACCGAAGCGCCTCCGGCGGCAGATGATCCAAATAGGTGCGGGCGTTGACGAACGTCCCCTTGGACTTCGACATCTTCTCGCCGTTGACCGTAAGAAAGCCGTGCACGAAGACCTTGCTCGGGCCCTTGAAGCCCGCGGCGTGAAGCATCCCCGGCCAGAAGAGACAGTGAAAGCGAATGATGTCCTTGCCGATGAAGTGGTAAAGCTCGACCGATTCGTCGTTCCAGAGGTCGCCCTTGCCGTTTTTGGCGCACCAGTTCTCCAACGATGCGATGTAACCGATCGGCGCGTCCACCCAAACGTAGAAGAACTTGTCCTTGTGGCCGGGAATCTCGAATCCGAAATACGGCGCGTCGCGCGAAATGCACCAACCCCGAAGCGGCTCCTTGAACCATTCGAGCAGCTTGTTGGAAACGTCGCTCGTCGTGTGCGCGGGAATCCACTTTTCGAGGTAGTCGTGCTGTGGCTCGAGCTCGAAATATAGGTGTTCGGAATCCTTCACGACCGGCGTTCCGCCGCAAGTCGTGCACTTGGGACTGCCCAGTTCCTCCGCGCCGTAGGTCGCGCCGCACTTGTCGCAGCTGTCGCCGTACTGCCCCTCCGCGCCGCACTTCGGACAAACGCCCTTTACGAAGCGGTCGGGCAGGAACATCCGGCACTTCTCGCAATAAAGCTGGGGCGTCGTCCGCGTCGTAATGTAGCCCTTTTTCTCCGCCTCGGAGTAGATGCGCTCCGAAAGCCGACGGTTTTCGGGCGAGTTCGTGGTGTAGTAGTTGTCGAAGGCAATCTGGAAATCGGTGAAGTCCTTGAGGTGCAGCGCGTGCGAACGCTCGATCAGCGCCTCGGGCGTGATTCCCTCCTTGCGGGCGCGAATCATAATCGGCGTACCGTGGGTGTCGTCGGCGCAGATGTAAAGGCAATCGTTACCGCGCAACTTCTGGAAGCGCACCCAAAAATCCGTCTGGACGTACTCCACCAGATGCCCGAGGTGAATGTCCCCGTTGGCGTACGGCAGAGCGCTCGTAACCACGATTTTCCGTTTGTCGCCCATGACCCTCCTACTTGGTAGAGGTGCGGTCGTTGTACTCGCCGGTCTCGGTGTTGATGCGGATGACGTCGCCCTCGTTGATGAAGAGCGGCACCGCGAGCGTGTAACCGCCCTCGACCGTCGCCGGCTTCGTGACCTTGCCCGAAGCGGTATTGCCCTTGACGCCGGGCTCGACCTTGGTGACCTTGCGCTCGACGAGCTGCGGCAGATCGACGCCGATCACCTTGTCGTTGAAGAAGAGCGCCTTGACTTCCATCTCGTCCATAAGGAAGTACTTCTTGTCGCCCATGACGTCGTAGGAAACGCGGATTTCCTCGAAATTCTCGTCGGTGAAGACGAACGCCTGACCGTCGTCGTAGGAATAGGTCACGCTCATCTGCAACAGCTCCGGCTTCTCGAACTTGTCGCCCGAGCGATAGCTCTTCGACATGCCGCCGCCGGTCATCATGTTGCGGAGCTTGCAGTTGTAAATCGCCTGTCCCTTGCCGGGCTTCGAAAAGTCGAATTCCGTGATTTCCCACGGCTCTCCGTCGATCAGGAGTTTCACGCCCTTGTGGAGTTCGCCCGCGCCGATTACTTCGCCCATTGTGTGCTCGCTTTCTTTCTACTTTGATTGATTTGTGTCGATTATATCAAAAATTCTCCGGCTTGTGAACTCACGCGCCGACCAGCAAATCGTTGCGCACCAGCGCGCGAATCGCGTTGCAGTCGAGCGTGTGACCCGCGCGATACGAAACCACCGTGCCACAAAAACGGCGGTTTCCGACGAGCGCGATCGCCGCCATGAGGTCGAGCGTCGCGCGATGCCACACCGGTTCCAGAAACTTCCCCTGAACCGGAAAACGCGGCTTGGTGTAGAATTTCCGCTTGCCGTGGATGAGGATGTTCCGCTCGTTGTAGCCCCAGTTGCGAGTCGAGGCGAAGAGCTTGCCGACCGTCTTCGCGAGGACGTACTGCTTGCGCGTCGCGTTGGTGCGCGCGAGCGAGGCGTAGCGGAAGGTCTCGGGCGTGACGTCGAAGAGAATTCGCTCGTCGCCGATTATCGTATTCCACGAAATCGCGCAGTCGATGCGCAGCTTGCGTTCGCCCTTCTCCGCCGGCAGGAACAAGAGGAAATCTCCCCTTCCGCCGCCGAACGCCACCGGCTCCTTGACCGTAACGTAAGCGGCGTCCGTCTCGCGTTCGACGATCTTCGCGTGTTCCATCGCCTTCACGAGCGGCAGCGACGACTGGTCGAAAAGCGGCGGATCGCCGCTGTTGACCTTCAAAAGAACGTCGTCCACTCCGAGCCCGCACTTGAGCGCGATGATGTGCTCCACCATTCTAAGGTAATTGTGGGGCGAGCCGCTCCGCAAAACGAGATTTTGCGCGCTCGTCCAGAGATTCGAAATATCGACCGCGGTGTCGAGCTGCTCGGGCTGGTCCATGCGCCGAATCCACCAACCCGGCTTTTCGCTCGGCGCGAAGGTCAACGTCTGCTTGGCGCGACCGCAAAAAGTTCCGATGCCCGCAATCGGCGCCTCGCTCGCAATCGTCCGCCGACGCGCGGGAAACGCCTCGCCCTCGGCAAGCCTTGTCTCGTCGATCGGCTGATCGCGAAAAGCGGAATACGCCGCGTCAATCGACGCGGCGCTTCCGAATACGATTCTGCCAATCGGGTATTCCGGCATCTTCAGCGACAAAGCGTGTAGAGAATGCCGGCGACGACCGCCGAACCGATGACACCCGAGACGTTCGGGCCCATCGCCTGCATGAGGATGAAGTTAGTCGGATTCTCGGAAAGCGAAACCTTGTTGGAGACGCGCGCCGCCATCGGCACCGCCGAAACGCCGGCCGAACCGATGAGCGGATTCACCTTGTTGTCCTTCGACGAGAAGACGTTCATGAGCTTCGCCATCAAAACGCCGCCCGCCGTGCCCACGCAGAACGCGCAAAGCCCGAGCGCCAGAATCGCGAGCGTCGTTCCCGAAAGGAACTTCTCGCAAGCGAGCTTCGAGCCGACCGAAAGGCCGAGCATGATGGTGACGATGTTGATGAGCGCGTTCGACATCGTATCGGCGATACGCGAAACCGAAGGCCCGACTTCCTTCGCGAGATTGCCGAGCATCAACGCGCCGATGAGCGGCACCGCCGACGGCAGGAGAATCGCGCAAAGAAGAAGCACGATCAGCGGGAAGCAGATCTTCTCGATCTTCTTGACCTCGCGAAGCTGCGGCATCTTGATCGCACGCTCGGACGCGGTAGTGAGCGCCTTCATAATCGGCGGCTGGATGATCGGTACGAGCGCCATATAGCTATACGCCGCGACCGCAATCGCGCCCAAGAGATTCGGGGCGAGACGCGAAGTAAGCCAAATCGCCGTCGGGCCGTCCGCGCCGCCGATGATGCCGATCGAGGCCGCCGCCGAAATCGGATTGCAACCGAAGAAGTCGTTGCCGAAGATCGCGGCGAGTCCGAGCGCGCCGAAAAGCGCGAAGAAGATGCCGAACTGCGCGGCCGCGCCCAAAAGCGCGCTCTTCGGATTCGCGATCAAGGGGCCGAAGTCGGTCATCGCGCCGACGCCCATGAAAATCATGATCGGGAATACGCCCGTATCGATGCCGAACTTGAAGAAGTAGTGAAGGAAGCCGCCGGGTTCGACGATTCCGCCCGTCATTACCGGGACTCCGCTCGCAAGGAAGGTAATGACTCCGTCGTGCATCATCGCGGGCGCGGTAACGCCGGCGAGCGGGCAGTTCGCCAAAAGCCCGCCGAAACCGATCGGCAAGAGCAGTAGCGGCTCGAAGCCCTTCACAATCGCGAGATACAGAAGGACGAGGCAAATCGGAATCATGATGAGCTGGCCGATGCCGTAGGGAAGCCCGCCCAAAACCTTGACCTCGTGACCGGCGACGAAGTTACCGACGTCGTCGAAGTAGCCGCCGTGCCACTCGCCCTTGCCGTCGTAATATCCGTTGCGGTTGGCCGTGAAGGGTTTCTTCGCCGGACGATCCGCCTCGTCGAACTCGCCGGTCAAATAGGCGGGCGCGCTCTTCGCCATAAAGCCCGCGATTCCCGTGTCGTTACGGAGACCCGCCGCCTTGTCGAACGTCGTTTTCCACGGCGCCTTTTCGCCGCAGTCGCTCGCGAAGGACGTTGCCACGCCCGCCACGAGAACAATTGCCATTAGAAGTTTTTTCATCTTCGTCAACCTCGTTTACGCGATGACCGCGAGCGTATCGCCAGTCGCGACCTTGTCGGTCGCGTTGACCGTGACGGTAACCGTGCCGTCGCAAGGCGCGGCGACCGGAGTCTCCATCTTCATGACGTCCATGACGAGGATTTCGTCGCCCTTGGCGACCTTCTGGCCGTTAGTCGCGGTAACGCGCAGAACCGTGCCCGGCACCGGCGCCTTGACTTCCTGTCCGCCCGCGGGCGCGGCAGCCGCCGCCGGAGCCGACTTGATGCCGGCTTCGGACTTGAACGCGACTTCCTTGCCGTTGGCGGGCGCCTTGCCCTCGCCAGTGATCTTGACGCCGTAGGCCTTGCCGCCGATCGTGACGGTAACGCCGTCCTTCGATCCGCCGGCCTTGGGCGCGTCCTCCGCGAAACGGCAGCCCATCGGCGCCTTGGAAGGATCCTTGAGGAAGAGAATGCCCTTCTCCTTGCAGCTCGCGGCGATGAAGATATTCTCGTCGGTAATCGGGAGCCCCGCGTCCTCGAGCATCTTCTTCGCGACCTTGCCGCCCTTCTTGGGATCGGCGTCGTTCATCTCGAGCACGGTCTTGGTCGTGGGAGTCGAATACGCCTTATTAAGATCGCTCGACGCCATGAACTCGCTCGCCTTCTTGACGATTTCCGGATCCGGCGGAACGGGAGTCTTGCCGAAATATCCGAGAACCATCTTCGCGTAGCCCGGCGCGAACTTCTTGAACTTGCCGAACATGACGTTTTGAATCGCCTGCTGGGCGTAGAACTGCGAAACCGGAGTCACCGACGTACCGAAACCACCGAGCCGCACGCAGTCGTACATTTCGGCGATCATGTCGTCGTACTTGTCCATCATGTTGTTGTCGCGAAGCATCTGGGTGTTCGCGGTGAGCGCGCCGCCCGGCATCGGCGACCAGACGATCTGGGGGTTGACGTTCATCGCCTCCGGCGGGAGGAAGTACTTCTTCATCGCGTTCTTAAAGGCGTCCTCCGCCTTCTTGATCTTCACGATATCGAAGTCGAATCCGAAATCGGGGTCGCCGTCCAGCGCGTGCCACATGGTGATGATGTCGGGCTGGCAGGTACCGCCGCTCATCGGCGCCATCGAAAGGTCGAGGCCGTCCGCGCCGCCCCTCAAGGCCGCGAGGTAGCACGCGACGCCGTTACCGGCGGTTTCGTGGCTGTGGAACTGGATGTGCACGTCCTTGCCCAAAAGCTGGCGGGCGAGCTTCATCGTGTTGTAGACGGTAGTCGGGGTGGAAGTGCCCGAAGCGTCCTTGAACGCCACGCGGTCGAAGGGAATTCCCGCGTCCATGATCTTCTTCAGGGTATCGCGGTAGAACTCCGGCGTGTGCGTGCCCTTGTTGTCGATTCCGGGCGGCAGCCCCATCATCGTAACGACGACTTCGTGGTTGAGCCCCGCGTCGTGGATGCACTGGCCCGACCACTTCAAATTGTTGACGTCGTTCAAAGCGTCGAAGTTACGGATCGAGCTCATGCCGTGCTTCTTGAACATCTGCGCGTGAAGCTTGATCATGTCGCTCGACTGGCTCTCCAAACCGACGACGTTCACGCCGCGCGAGAGCGTCTGGAGATCCGCCTCGGGCGCCGCCTTGCGGAACTTGTCCATAACGTCGAAAGCGTCTTCCTGGCAGTAGAAGTAGCAGCTCTGGAAACGCGCGCCGCCGCCCGCCTCGAACCACCGAACTCCGGCTTGATAGGCCTCCTCGACGCACGGGAGGAAGTCCTTGGAGAGAACGCGGGCGCCCACGACCGACTGGAAGCCGTCGCGGAACGCGGTGAGCATGAACTTTACGTTTTTCTTGGCCATGATTATTTTCCTTTGTTTTAAATTAACCCATCGCTACCGCAATCGCCAGCGCGACATTCTCGTCGTCGCTTCCCGCCTTCGCGGCGGCGGGCTTTTTCTTCGGCGCGTCCTGCGGAATAATCGAATCGAAGCGGGCGATTCCCTTCATCGAAACGTTCGTAACGACGATTAGGAGCGCGAGAAACGCATAGACGAAGCCCATGCCGAAACCCATCAGCACCAAGCCCTGCAAAATGATATCCATTTTTCCTTACCTTTCTTTTAAATCACGGATCGACGAAGGTGAGCTTTAAAGTCTCGAAGTCGATCTTGCGATAATAGCAGTTGCGCGGCGCGCCGGCCTGGTTCTTGGTGTGGCAGATTCCTCCGCGGCAGGGCCGAACGACGTACAAAAGCGAATTCTGCTCGCAATTGACGTACGCCTCGATAAGATCGAAAGTTTCGCCGCTCGTCTCGCCCTTGAACCAGAGCTTGTTGCGGCTCGTGGACCAGAGAATGAGCTTTTTCTTCGCGAACGACTCCTTCATCGCGAGCTCGTTCGTGTAGGCGACGAGGATGACTTCCTTCGTGTCGACGTTCTGCACCGCGACCGGTATCACGCCCGATTCGCAAGCGGCGACCTTGCGCAACTTCTCGAAGTCGAGCGTAAGCGTATCTGATTCTTCCAGCTGGCCCATAATTCCCCTTGAATTGAATGAGCCGATATTATATCAAATTTCCAGCGCCGAGGAAAGCATCGCGGAGAAGCTGGCGATATCTTCCGCCTTCCCGCTCGCGTAATCGTCCAGCGGCGTCGGCGAACCGTTCACGATGAAAACCCTGCCGCCGGCCTGCAGCGTAAGGCGCGGAAGCCCCGCCGCCGGGAAAACCGTAAGCGAAGTCCCAATTACCAGCATCACGTCCGCCCTTATCGCCAACTCTTGCGAGGCGACGAACGCCTCCTCGGGCAAGGCCTCGCCGAAAAACGTGATGTCCGGCTTGAAAACTCCGCCGCAAGCGCACCGCGGGACGTCCTGCGCGGTCAGCCGCTCGCCCTTCGTCTCGAGTTCGGTGACGATTTCCGCGTAAGCGCGCGCCTTGCCGCAATTCCGGCAATGGTGGAGACGCGGCGAGCCGTGCACCTCGTAAACGGCCTCGCTCCCCGCCCGTTGATGGAGCATGTCGATGTTCTGGGTCGCGATTCCCTTCAATATCCCGCGCTTCTCCAGCTTCGCCAGCGCCAAGTGGCACGCGCTCGGCGCGTACTTATTAAGTCCGTACACGAGCTCCCGACAGCCGTTGTAGTAGATTGACGGATCGCGATCGAACCAATCGATGTCGAAAATGCGCTCCGCGTCGGGATTCTTGTATAGTCCCTGCGGGCCGCGAAAATCGGGAATGCCCGATAGCGTCGAAACTCCGGCGCCGGTCAACACCGCCAACGCCTTCGCCCCGATCACCGCCTCGATTATCTCGTCACTTTTCATCATCAGCCCTCTATCCTCCGCACATAGCCGATGTCATTCTCGATATCGGAAGCGAACAGCGCGCGATCAGGATAAGAGCCGCGTTGCCATTGGCTGACGCCACTCGCCCTCAAGAACGCCTTCGCATCCTCGGCAATGCGAGCAATCTGATCCAAATCACCAATCTGCGACTTACGAAACTCCATCGCGCCTATTATAGCACATGTTCGAGAGCTCATCGCGCAAAGCTTCGCTCAAAGGCGATAAGTTATCAACATTTTTCCATCAATGGGGTCAGGCCACACTGCGGCCCAGATCAAACGTGTACTTGTTCTCGTAATAGCGCATGAAGCCATAACGCGCCCGCCCATAGCGATCCAGAAAGCAGACCGCAGAGTCGAGATAGTGCGGCCACGTTGAATCGTCAAACCGCGTAATTACCTTGCGCCCGGCGAGGAAGCACCCGACATTGATGTCGTGCGTTACCATCACATGCAGCGCCGGACTCCTGCGGGAACAATCATTCCAGATGTACTCCTCAAGCTTATCCGTCGCTTCGGCGAGGTTCTGGAAGCCCTGCTGGTGTCCCGTCCTAAAATACTCGTTGAGCGCCTCCCTGTAATTGCCTTTGCTTGCCAACGCCATTCTCTCGGAAACGCGTCCGAAGTAAGGCGACTTGTCGCCGAGGATGTCTGCCAATATGAAGCCAGGCGCTTCCCACGGGATCATCTCAAGCTTGATCTCCCGTGCCGTATCGCGGCAACGCGTCATCGTGGACGAGCTGACCATCCGTTCGCCCAAGCCCGATGAGAACTGTCCGATGGCATAGCCGAACACCTTTGCATCCATCCGGCCCTTGGCCGTGATCCCGACACCTTTCCCGAAGGTCGGATCGTCCTTCTCGAGCGGAGGTCTCTCTGCGTGACGAACGAGCAACGCCACGCGCTCACCCGTCAGAAGGGCATTTTCGATGTCTTGAAAACCGACTTCACCAACAACCTCGCGGTGCGTCACGGTTCGGATGTGCCGGTCGCCCGACACGATGTGCGCATAGGAGATGAGGCGATTGCCGTACTCGTACCACGACTTCCATTTCGTCTCGATGTACGAACGCGCAGCCGTCTCGTCGCGCCAGCGATCCCGCCGGAAATCGCCATTGGCAAGCGCGGCGCGAACAAACTCATCCTTGAACTTCTCGCAGCAGTCCGCGTTCCTGGTCGCGAGGCACTTCTGCGCCCAACTCGCCCACGCATACGGCAATCCACTCATGAGCTGGAGCATCTCGGAAAGCTGTTCATGGTAAACGAGGCGACCGTTCGTCTCCCGAAGACACTCGCACTCAATCGGATGGACCGCAACGGCATCAATCGTGTACAGGCAGAGATTCGACTGAAGGATGGTTTCCATCTTGCAGTTCGCGACGGGGATGCCATCCTCCCCGTCCATGACGGGGACGACATCGGCGATCTTCTCGCCCGACATCACGATCTTCCGCTCGTCACAGCCGACAATGGCGACATGATCCCGACCTTACTTGTCCATGAGGTATCTGATGATGTAGGCACGACCTTCCTCGCTTGTGCGGATGCCAACCGTCGGCAACCAGTCCTTTGCGAACTTCGGGTTCACGAAATCCTCGAAGCGCAGTCCATTCGACATCGGCGAGGCACAGGCCACGCCAAGGGTGTTCAGAACTTGCGAAGCGCAAGCTGAGTCCATCTTGGCGTCCACAGTATGACCGGCCTTGCGGGCGGCAGCCACATAGTCCATGATGATGAGGATGTTCTCTGGGAAACCTTGGCAGAGGACGTCCAGTTCCTCTTCCAGCCGTTGCGCACGGCAGGCGACACTGGACCACCCCTTCCTGACCTCTTCGCCAATCTTTTCCTGCACCAAGGCACGGAGATAATCTCCAGCATTTTCATATCGACCTGGGATGGGAAACTCAGGCAGACTCACCCATTTCTTTTCTGTAGCATTGTTGTTCATAAGACACCTCCTTAACCGAGCTTCACGTCCTCGACCTTGATGCCGTCGAAGTCGAACTTGTAGATGGTGCGCATCGCCATCGCGTCGAAGATGCCGTCCTTGACGCCCGCATAGCCGCGCTTCACTTCCGCTGCATTGATAATCGGGACGGACATGATGAGGAACTTCATGTTCTTGAGCCGAAGCATCGCCGCCCAACGTTTGAGGTCGCGCTCAAACACGATACAATCCTCCCGACTCACTGGGTCGTTCGCGTCGTAGAATAGCTCGTAGATGAGAACGGGCTTGTGACCATCCGTCCCGTTCGTCTTGTAGCAGGCGGACGCAGTACGGTGCAGGAACTGATAGCACACGTCACCGCAGCAATCGTAGAGCCGCTGTTCGCCGCGAAGCTCGGAACACTTCGCCTCCTGAATGTAGCGAAGCCACGTCTTGCCGACGCGCCGACGGGTGAAGAAGTCCATGCCGTCCTTGCGCAGCCACTCCTCGACCGTCTCGTTCGGCATCCGCGAATACTCGGTATACTTCGCCTCCAGCGCGATCTGCCAGTCGCCGTCCATCAGCATGAGGTCGGTCATCGAGGCCCGCCCGATGCACTTGCCGTCCACCTCTGGATCGGTCGGGAACTCAAAGAACTTGAGAGCCCGCTCCGCGTCGAAACTCGGCAGATACGGTTTCAGCTTCGCCGTGATCCGCTCCAGGTTGTCCGGCTGCCAGAACTCGGCGTGCGGAATCGAACTCGTGCGATAGGAGTGTACGCCCCCATGCACACGCAGTTCCCGCAGCACTTCGCCGTAGCGGCCCATGCCGAACCCATAGTAATACTCCAGCTTCGAGTTGAGCCGGTTCTTCATGCGCTTATTCGCGCCCGTCTTTGTCTTGTTTTCGTTTTTCATAAGTTACTTGTCCTTGATTATGGAATCGATGATTTCAACAATTCCCGCCACACACATGAATAGAACTACAATGATTTCCATATTTCCTATTTCTCCTTTCAACGCCGTATATTAGACCATACGAAGCTGAAAATCCGCCGTCGATTTGCATTTGCGACTTTTTAGGCCTAAATATGCTATAATATTGCCGTGCATTCAAAACGACAAATCAAGGCCGAGTACAACAGAGAGCGGCGAATGCGGCGACGTGCGGAGCAATCCGAAATTCGACAAGACATCGAATTTTTCAAAGAACCGCCAACATTCGCCGAGATAAAAGACGCCCTGCGTTCCGTGCGCGAGTCTCATCTGGACATCGTCCGACTTGCCGCCCTTATGGACAACTTGGCCATCTACCACCAATTCCGTGTCGAGAGCGTCGGAAAGGACTACAGAGGTCACACTTCGGGAATCAGAAAGTTTCTCTCAAAAGACGGCTATCTGCGCTCCCGCTACGACACCCTCATGCGCTACCGTCGGCTTGGCGCTGCCATCCGCAAGGCCGCAGGCGTCCCTGGTGAGACGAATCTCCTTTGGGGGCTCGTCCCCACCTTTCCGACCGACGAAACCGACGATCTCTATTGGCACGAAGCCGAATGGCAGACGCTTCACGATCTCTACATTTCATTCGAAGGAATGAACTTCAAACAAATCAACGACAAACTGAAAGGATGAATGACATGAACTCGTATTCTACATTTGTCACCAACGCGAAAAAGCATTTAGTTCAACAGTTGAGCAAATGTACATTTGGCGGTTATTACAACAACAAAAAACTACCACACATTCTCGCTTCGAAAGATCATGTCTACGACCTGTTACTTTGTAAAGACATTCGTAGCAAGAAAGTTTGCAAACGCTTGTTCGGCGGCACGCTAAAATTCCAGAAATGCGCGCATCATGTAAACTCTTCACAAATTCTTTGTATGAATCTATTTGGGCCTTTAGTGGTCAGAAAAGACAACAACCAAGCGCTTGCACAACTAATCAACAGCTTTGGCATCCCCTTATCAGGAAGCATCGACCGTGCACAATTTGAATATAAGCCTATCGAAAATAGAGATAGGACCAACTTCGATTTCTATATTCACACTAACATGGGGGAGGAAGTATATTTTGAAATTAAATACACTGAACAGGCATTCGGGCATCCTAGTCCCGGATCCTTTAAATCAAAAGAAGTCGAATTTTATGACAAGCTCTGTCAAGAGAGCCTATATCTGACAAATTTCTGCGGCAAGATTAAACAGAAATTCCTGGATAAGAATTTCCAAATCTGGAGAAACATTGCTCATGTGAAGAAAAACGGATTACAATATTCCGTATTTCTGATCCCTTCCAGCAACACATCCCTGCATTTTCCTATTGAATTGTGCAAATCAATGTCTAAACACGTAAAGATAATTCCGCTCGAAAATATCGCGCTAATTGCCGAAAAAGCATTTAATCAACAGCAAGCCCTAATTGACTATTTCCAAAAATTTCAACATCACTACTTCGGGTTCTAATTCGTGCAATTCAACCTTCACCAAGCAACACATGAATAATTTAACCGAAAAGACGCTCCACACGGAGCGCAAGTACACTTGAAAGACCATTAGCCAGATCTGCTTGATGTCGAACCGCCCAACGGACACAAGGGGGAAACCGAGGGCATGTCTAATCAAAATTTGATAGACTATTGTATCGCCGCAAGCCATTCGTCTCTCAATGGGGTCGTACCCCACTGCGACCAAGAATAAAACGACATACTACCGAAGACAAAACCGAATACCGCCAAGGCAAAAAGCATATATTGCTATGGCAAAGACAAAATACCCTTGAGGTAAAGAGCTCCGTGGTGACGGGTAAGTATAGAAACGCGCGCACTTCTTAAAGAAACGCGCGCGTTTGTAGGTAGTAACGCACGCGTTTGTGCGAGAAACGCGCGCGTTTCTTTCCCTACCCCTTAACACCCTACCTACTTACCCCTTAACGGCGAGCTCTTTACCCCAGGGGTGATATTTCTTTGCCCTCGGCGCAATCCATTACTCCAATAGGCGAGATGGTTCGCTCCGAG
>JAZQOS010000076.1:0-17066 GCA_045627925.1 Kiritimatiellia bacterium
CCAACAATTCGCAAATGCGAATCGGCAAACCCTGCGTCTTCGGATCGCGCCCGTAAGGCGAGGTCTGCGTGACCTGCCCCACCAGCGACGTCGGCGCCATCTGCCCGCCGGTCATCCCGTAAATCGCGTTGTTGATGAAGATGATTGTCACATTCTCGCCGCGGCACGCCGTGGAAACCGTCTCGCAAAGGCCGATGGACGCCAAATCGCCGTCGCCCTGATAAGTGAAGACCACATGATCGGGAAGCGACCGCTTGACGCCCGTCGCCACCGCCGGCGCACGACCGTGGCTCGCCTCGATCATATCGCAGGCGAAATAGTCGTAGGCCATGACCGAGCAGCCGACTGGAGCGATACCGATGGTCTTGCCTTCGATTCCAAGCTCGTCAATCGCCTCCGCGACGAGACGGTGCACGATGCCGTGGGTGCAACCCGGACAATAGTGAAGCGTCGCGTCGGTAAGCGCCTTGGGTTTCTGAAATACGATTGCCATGGTTATTTACCCTCCTTCGCGAGCTTCTCAATCGCCGCGACGACCTCGTCGACCGACGGGATCATGCCGCCGACGCGATTGCACTTCGCGACCGGCTTTGCGCAACGGATCGCGAGTTCCACGTCTTCGCTCATCTGGCCCATGTTAAGCTCGACCGTGAGGAATCCCCTTACCTTCGCCGCCGCCTTGGCGAGCGGAGATTTGGGGAACGGAAAGAGCGTAATCGGACGAATCATACCGACCTTGATGCCGCGCTTGCGGCAAATGGCGATCGCGTTCTTGGAGACGCGGGCGGTGATGCCGACGGAAACGACGCAAAGCTCGGCGTCATCCATCAAGTACTCCTCCCAGCGGCACTCCTCCTTCTCCAGCTTCGCGTAGCGCTCGAAGCGTTCGAGGTTGGTCTTTTCGAGTTCGTCCGGCTTGAGGTAGAGGGAGTTGATGATGTTGTGCTTGCGCTTCAGCTCCGTTCCCGAAACCGCCCAATCCTTCTTCAACTCTTCGTTCTTCACTCTAAACTCTTCACTTGGAACTTCCGCAGGAAGTTCCACCGGCTCCATCATCTGGCCCATCGTGCCGTCCGCAAGAAGCATCGCCGGCATGCGATACTTCTCGCCAAGTTCGAACGCAAGGCGCGTCATATCCGCCATCTCCTGCACCGTCGCCGGAGCGAGAACGATGATGTGGAAGTCGCCGTGGCCCGGGCCGCGAGTCATAAAGAAATAATCCGACTGGCTCGGCTGGATACCGCCCAAGCCGGGGCCGCCGCGCTGGACGTTGACGATGAGCGCCGGCAAGTCCGCGCCCGCGAGATAGGAAATTCCCTCTGCCTTGAGCGAAATGCCCGGCGAGGAAGAACTCGTCATCGCGCGCCGACCCGTGGAGGCGCAACCGTAGACCATGTTAATCGCGGCGATCTCCGACTCCGCTTGCAGGAAAGTGCCGCCGATTTTGGGCATGCGCTTGGACATGTAGGCGGCGATTTCCGTCTGGGGAGTGATGGGATAGCCGAAGTAATGGCGGCACCCGCAGCGAATCGCCGCTTCGGCGATCGCCTCGTTGCCCTTCATCAGAACCTTTTCGCTCATAAATCCTACCTTTCGACGGTGATTACGCAATCGGGGCACATGAGCGCGCAGCTCGCGCACCCCACGCAAGCGGCGGGATCGGTGCATTCGATCGGCGCGTGACCCTTGTGGTTGAGTTTCGTCCGGGAAAGCGCGAGAATCTTCTTGGGGCAGGCGGTAATGCAAAGCCCGCAACCCTTGCAAAGATCCTCTTTGAATGTCAACTTGGCCATTTCGATTGAACTCCTTGAATGAAAGCGTGTATTATATCACATTTAATCGTCTGCGGGCGTTTCAAGCACCTTCCGCGCCTTGAATCCTCCCCAAACGATCACTCTCCACGGCCGAATCGCGCGCACGACCTTGACGACGCGGTCTTCACCGTCGAGAAACGTCGCATCAATCGGATAAGCCATGAAAAAGGTGTGGATGGCGTTGCACTTTAAAATCAACAGCCCCTCGCCCTTCGGCGGCTTGGGCCGAGCGATAAGTCCCCGCGCGCGGTCGACGAATCTCTCCGCGACCTTCGCCTTTACGCCGGCGATTTCGACCGTTTTCACCTCGCCCGCCTCAGGTGTAGCGCAACACTTCGTCTACCGTCGTGTAGCCGTCGAGAATCGAGCGGATGCCGTCTTCGCGCATCGTACGCATCCCGAGCTCGCGCGCCTTTTCGCGAATAATCAGCGTCGGCGCACGGTTGTTGATGAGCTCGCGCAGCGGATTGGACATCCGAAGATACTCGAAAACGCCCTTGCGGCCCTTGTAGCCCGTGCCGTTGCAGGTCTTGCAGCCCTTGCCGAAGTAGAACGGACGCACGTCGATCTGGTCGCGCGTCATCTCGATGCGCTCCAAGGTCTCGTCGTCGGGTTCGTAGCTTTGGCGGCACTCCTTGCAGACGGTACGCACCAGTCGCTGGCCGAGCACTCCTTCGAGCGTCGAAGAAAGCAGATACGGCGCGACGTTCATATCCACGAGTCGCATCACCGCTCCCGCCGCGTCGTTGGTGTGCAGCGTCGAAAAGACGAAGTGGCCGGTAAGCGCCGCCTGCACCGCGATTTCGGCGGTTTCCAAGTCACGGATTTCGCCGATCATCATGATGTCGGGGTCTTGACGCAAGAACGCGCGCAGCACTCGCGCGAAGGTGTTGCCAGCGTGCGCGTCAATCGGCACCTGCACGATTCCGTCGACGTTGTATTCGACCGGTTCCTCCGCGGTCAGGAGCTTCGAGTCGATGGTGTTGATTCGCCGAAGAACCGAGTAAAGCGTCGTCGTCTTGCCCGAGCCGGTAGGACCGGTTACGATGAAGATTCCGTTGGGCTTTTCGATATCCATCGTAATTTGCTCGTAGACGTCCTCGGGCAGCCCCACGTTCTCCAAATCGAGCGAAGTCGTCGTCTGGTCGAGAATACGCATTACGACCGATTCGCCGTGCGCCGTCGGCAGGCACGAAACGCGCAAGTCCACGGGACGCCCCGCGACCGTAAGCGCGATGCGACCGTCTTGCGGAACGCGACGCTCGGCGATGTTGAGGCCCGCGAGAATCTTCACGCGCGAAATGATCGCCGGCGCCATCTTCACGTCCGGAGCCTTCATCTCGTAGAGCGCGCCGTCGACGCGATAGCGGATCTTGAAATCGTTTTCGAACGGCTCGATGTGAATATCGGCCGCGTGGTCCACTACGCCCTGATAGAGAACGAGGTTCACGAAGCGGATGATCGACGACTGGTTCGCCGCATTCTCCATCGAGGCGATGTCGTTCGAGGCGGCGCTCGCCGCCAGTCCTTCGTCGTCGGTCATGCCCTCGCCGAGCGACTTGATCATGTCCGCCACCGACTCGTTCGCGTCGCCGTAGTACTGGGCGATGCGATCCATCACGTCCTTCTCGCGGGCGAAGACGAACTTCACTTCCTTCGAGAGCGTAAAGAGCATTTCGTCGGAAATGCGCGGATCGACGATATCGAAAGTCGCGAGCGTAACCGAGGCGTCGTCGCTCGCCACCGGGAAGACGTTGTACATCCGCGCGGTCGAGGCGGGAATCGCCTCCGTGACTTCGGACTCGATCGTCATCGACCCGAGATCGATCGCCTCCGTGTCCTGATACGCCGCCATCGCCGCCAAAAGCGAGTCCTCGTCGACGACTCCCTGGTCGATCACCAGTTGGCGAATCGGCTTCGATTCGGTTTTCGCGAGATCCGCGAGGTCTTTCGCGCCCGCCTCGTCGAGGTAGCCGTTTTGAATCAGGATTTGGAGTATCTGGTCCATCGTCGGTTAGGCGCCGTAGCCCTCTTCCTTCAGCTTCGCGACCACCGAATCCGGGTCTTGCGACTTGGTGATCAGCTCCTCGTAGGAGATAAGGCCCTGCTTGTAGAGATTGGTAAGGGACGTGTCGAGCGTGAACATGCCGTACTTCGCACCGGTCTGCATATCCGACTTGATCATGTTCGTCTTGTTGTCGCGAATACGAGAGCGAATCGCGTCCGTGGTCGTCATAATCTCGAACGCGGCGACGCGCCCGTGCACCTCGCCGTTGCCGTCGAGCTTCGGGAGGAGAATCTGGGAAATTACCGCTTGCAAGCCCGCCGCGAGCTGCGTACGGATCTGCGCCTGTTGGTTCATCGGGAAGGCGTCGACGATACGGTCAATCGTCTCCGCGGCTCCGGTAGTGTGGAGCGTACCGAAGACGAGGTGGCCGGTTTCGGCCGCGGTAATCGCCGCCGCAATCGTCTCCAAGTCGCGCATTTCGCCGACGAGAATGACGTCCGGGTCCTGACGCAACGCGCGCCGAATCGCCTCCGCGAAACTTGGAACGTCGTCGCCCACTTCGCGCTGGGTCACGAGCGAGTTCTTGGAGTTGTGGTAGAATTCGATCGGGTCTTCGATGGTGATGATGTGGACGTTGCGCTCCTGGTTGATGACGTCGAGCATCGAAGCGAGCGTCGTCGACTTACCGCTGCCGGTAGGACCGGTTACGAGAATAAGACCGCGCGGCTTGAAAAGAAGCTCCCTTACCGTATTCGGAAGCCCAATCTGCTCGAGCGTCAAGAGCGTCGAGGGAATCTGGCGCAGAACCGCGCCGTAGCGCTTGCGCTCCTTGAAGACCGAGACGCGGAAGCGCGTACCGTCGGGATGGGCGAGCGCGAAGTCGGCGCCGCCGTTCTTCTCGAGCTCCTCCTTCTTCTCCGGCTCGCCCAACTCCTGAAGCATCTCCTCGACGAGCGCCTTCGTGTCGTCCTCCGAAAGCTGCTCGTCCATAATCGGAAGAAGCTCTCCGTGTACCCGGAGTTTCGGGGGCATGTACGCCCGGATGTGGAGGTCGGAAGCCCCCTCGTCAATCGTCGCCTGCAACAGCTCCTGTACGTGCAAGTCCATTAGTCGGCATCTCCCATGGTTACTCGTAAAACTTCCTGCAAGCTGGTCATTCCGCTCGCGACCTTGAGCATTCCGTCCTCGCGCAAGGTGCGCATCCCCATTTCGCGCGCGCGCTGGCGAAGCAAAGTCGCCGGCGCGTGGTCGAAGATAAGACGCTGAATCGTATCGTCCACCTTGAAGATCTCGAAAATGCCCTTACGGCCCTTGTAGCCGGTCTTGCCGCAGATGTCGCAGCCCTTGCCGTGGTACATGTGTTCGGGCATCGTCTGGTTGGAACCGCTCGCCAGCGCTCCCAACATCTTGATTTCGCGCTCGCTCGGCGTATACGCCTCCTTGCACTTCTCGCAAATCGCGCGTACGAGACGCTGGGCCATCGCCGCCCGCAGTGCCGACGCGACGAGGAACGGCTTGACTCCGATATCCAGAAGACGCGTAACCGCCGACGGCGCGTCGTTGGTGTGCAAGGTCGAGAATACCAAGTGGCCGGTGAGCGCCGCCTCCATCGCGATATCGGCGGGTTCCGCGTCGCGGATTTCTCCGATCATCACGATGTTCGGGGCCTGGCGGAGAATCGAGCGAAGCGCCGCCGAGAAGTCGAGCCCGACGTCCTTGTTGACCTGCACCTGGTTGATGCCGCTCATCTGGTATTCGACCGGGTCTTCGACGGTAATGAGCTTCTTGTCGGGAGTGTTGATCTGGCCGAGACAGGCGTAAAGCGTCGTCGTCTTGCCCGAACCGGTAGGGCCGGTCACCAGAACGACGCCGTCCGGCAACTTGATGAGCCGCTCGAAAGTAGTCTGGTCGTCGGAGAGGAAGCCGAGTTGCGGCAAGCCCAGAGAAAGATTGGACTTGTCGAGAATACGCATTACGATGGACTCGCCGTGGTTCGTCGGCACCGACGAAACGCGCAAATCGAGATCCTTGCCGCCGACCGTAATCTGGATACGCCCGTCCTGCGGCACGCGCTTCTCGGAGATCTTCATCTTCGACATGATCTTGAAGCGCGAGATAATCGCCCCTTGGAGTCGCTTCGGCGGCGAGTCCATCTTACGGAGCGCGCCGTCGATACGATAGCGAACGCGAAATTCCTTCTCCATCGGCTCGACGTGAATATCCGACGCCTTCATCTTGATCGCGTTGGTGATGATCATCGTCGCAAGTTTGATTACCGGCGCGTCGTCGCCCTTCGCGTCCTCGATGCCGCCGATTTCGTCGCGCGTCGAAACTTCCGCGTCCGCCCCCGACGGATAGAGCTTCGCCATCGCGTCCTTGACTTCCTGAAGCGGGCAGATGACCGCCTCGACGTCCTTGCCGCTAAGTACGTATCTTAGCGAATCGATGGCGTCGTAGCCCATCGGATCCATCAGCGCGACGGTAATCGTATCTCCATCCGCGACTACCGGCACGACGCCGTACTTCTTCGCGATTTCCGCCGTGATTTCCTTCACAGCCTCGGGGCTGATCGCCTCCGCGTCGATATGGCAGTACTTAAGTCCGAACTGGTCGGCGATCGTCCCCAAAACCGCGTCCTCGTCGACCGTCCCGCCCGCGACCAGTACGTCCAGCGTCGTTTCGTTCGCCGCCTTCATCGAGCCCGCCGCCGTCTCGACCTGTTCTGCGGTCAGATACCCGCGTTCGGTCAGCAGTTGGACAACATACTCGTCGTTACTGGTCATCTTCTTACTCGCAAATTATACCACAATCACGGCACGGGGACAACCGCCAGAATATCGTCGATTACCTTGTCGGCGGTGATGTTCTCGGCCTCGGCCTCGTAGGTGAGGATGATGCGGTGGCGAAGAACGTCGTGCACGACCTCCTTCACGTCCTGCGGCGTCGCGTAGGCGCGACCGTGGACGAGCGCGTTGCCGCGCGCGGCCAAATTAAGCGCCAGCGTAGCGCGCGGCGAGGCTCCGTTTTGGATGCGCTCGTTCGCCTCGCGGGTCTTGAAAACGATGTCGAGGATGTAATCGCCGACCTTCTCGTCGCAATAGACGTCCTTCAGCGCGGCGCGCAACTTCGCGACGTCCTCGGCCGAACAAATCGTCTTCGCTTCCGGCGCCGTCGCATTCTCGGCGAAGCGCTGCATAATCCGCCGTTCGTCCGCCTTCGAGGGAGTTTCGACGAGGCACTTGAACATAAAGCGATCGACTTGCGCCTCGGGGAGCGGATAAGTCCCCTCCTGCTCAATCGGGTTTTGCGTCGCCAAAACGAGGAACGGCTCGGGCAGGCGATACGTCGCCTCGCCGATCGTCACCTGCCGCTCCTGCATCGCCTCCAACAGGGCCGATTGCACCTTCGCGGGCGCGCGGTTGATTTCGTCGGCCAGCATGAGATTGGTGAATACCGGTCCCTTCTTCGCCGTGAACTCGCCGCTCTTCGGCGAATAGACGAGCGTTCCGACCACGTCCGCCGGCAAAAGATCGGGGGTGAAGGAGATGCGCTTGAAGTCGAGCCCCAACACCTTCGCGAGCGTATTCACGGAAAGCGTCTTCGCCAATCCCGGCACGCCTTCCAAAAGAATGTGTCCGCCGGTGACGAGCGCGAGAATAAGCCGATCGACGAGCTTCTCCTGACCGACGATTACCTTCGCGACTTCATCGCGAATTCGAGTTACCAATTCGTTCATTGCCGTTCTCCTTCAATAAGTTCTCGTATTATATCCTTTACCGCGCTCCATTTCAATCGCGGGATTTGTTTGATAAGCTCCGTCCAGCGAAAACGCCTCTCGATGGTCTCGGGCTTCAAATCGTTCGCGGGAAGCTCTCCGCGAAGTCGCGCCAAGCGGTCGCACCAAAGTCCGCGAATAAACTCCTCCAACGTGGCGGCGGCGCTTTCGCCGCTTTTCATCACCCGCCGCTGATTGATGATCAGTCCGTCAAACCAGACGCGCCCATCGCCGGAGAGCGTTTCGCTCCACGCGACGACCTTGTCCTCGCCGCTCGATATTTCCTTTCGCCACACCTCGACGAAAGTACGCGTCAACTCGTGGGCGAATACGCTCGTCGGCAAAAACTCCCCGATCATCGTATCAAGCGTCTTCGCCTCCGGCCCCTGTTCATTCGCCATCAAAAACTCGCAAAACGCCGTCTCGCGATTGGAAGGCGGCGCAATGCGCGCGGCTTCCTTCCACTCGCTCGGCGCCTCCTCGACTTCGTCGACGATTTCCATCTCGTCGTCATCGACGGCTTCCGCCTCCGCGCGGCGGGGCGAGGTCTGAGTCGCCTTGAATTTTCCGAGTTCCTCTTCGAGCGCCGAGCGCGGAAGCCCCAGAAGTTTCGCCGCTTCCGCGATCATCGTCGCGCGCATCACCGCGCTCGCCGCCGCACTAATCGTCGTCAGCAACTTGCGCGTCGTGCGCTGGATGGCGTCAATCGAATCCGGATTTGCCTCTTCCGCGCGACAAACCCGATATTGGAAGGCGACAATCGACTCGGCGGCGCCCAAAAGCCGTTCGAAGTCCTCCTTCGGATGCTTGCGCAAATACGAATCGGGGTCGTCGCCATCGGGTAGCGAAATCGTCCTGACCGGCATTTCCGCCGCCAGAAAAAGTCCCGCCGTGCGCACGGTCGCCTTGTGCCCGGCCGCGTCGTCGTCGAACACCAAAACGACTTGATCGGCGACGCGCTTCAAAAGCTTTACATGTTCCTCGGTGAACGCCGTCCCCTGCGAAGCGACGGCTACCGGAAAGCCGCTCGCATGGAGCCGAATCGTGTCGATCTGGCCTTCGCAGACGATGGCTTCGTGATGCGGGCTCTTGGCAATTTGCCCTGCGGCGCGGTCGAAGCCAAAAAGGACATTGGACTTTTTGAAAATCGCGGTTTCCGGCGAGTTCACGTATTTACCGGAGTTCTTGGAAGCGACGAGCTGCCGACCGGAGAACGCGACTACCCGGCCTTGCTTGTCGCGAATCGAGAACATGAGCCTTCCGCCGAAGCGGTGATACCCCGCGTCTCCCGGACGACTCGGGCCTTTGACGACTCCAGCCGCCTCCAGTTCCTCGGTCGTGTAGCCGTACTTCTCCGCCCACTTGAGAATCGTGGCAACGCCGCTCGGAGCGTAACCGATGAGAAAATCCTCCTGAATCTTTTCACTCAATGCGCGCTTCGCCAAATACTCCCGCGCCATCGCCGCCGCCTTGGTCGATTTAAGGCAGCGGTGGTAGAACTCCGCAAGCTCGATCATCAGCGCATAAAGACGCTTGCGCTTCCCCGCCTCGGGATCTTCCTTCTCCTCAATTTTTACTCCGCATTGCCCGGCGAGCTTGCGAACCGCCTCGACGAAGGTAAGCCCTTCCATCTTTTCAACGAACTTTATCGCGTCGCCCGACTCGCCGCACCCGAAACAATGGTAAAAGCCCTTCGCCTCGTTGATGTTGAACGACGGGGTCTTTTCGTGATGGAACGGGCAACACGCCTTCTTGGAACTACCGGCCGTCTTAATCGAAATTCCGTACGAGGCGATGAGCTCCGTAAGATCGATACGGGACTTGATTTCCTCGACGGTGGACTCGGTTATTCCCTTCGCCATATACCCGCGAATATTATACCAAATTCAAAGGGTCGGCGTTAACCGACCCTTTGCAATTACTTCGTTTTATGACGCTGCGCCTTCATGCGCTTGTCATATTTGTGCTTGGACATTTTTTTGCGGCGTTTTTTCTTGATCGAACCCATTTTGGTTTCTCCTTTGATTAATCTTAGAATATGATTTTGTTGAGCGGCAATTCGATGATTCCGGTCGCACCGGCCTTGGTGAGCGCGGGGATGAGGTCGCGAACGAGCTTCTCCTCCACCACCGATTCGACCGCGCACCACTTGTCGTCGTTCAGACGGTTGACCGTCGGCGCGTGCAACGCGGGTAGGGTCTTCACCACCTGCTTAAGCGCCTTGGTCGGAGCGTTGCACTTGAGAAGTACGCGACGCTGGGCCTCCAGTGCGCCGGTAAGGAGCATCTTGAGCTGCTCCAACTTCGCGCGCTTCGCGGCGTTCTTCCAACTCGTCTTGTTGGCGATGAAGCGCGTCGTCGAAGTGAGAATCGTATCGACGATGCGCAGATTGTTCGCCCTTAGCGAAGAGCCGGTCTCGGTCAAATCCACAATCGCATCAACGAGCTCGGGCGCCTTTACCTCGGTCGCGCCCCAGCTGAACTCGACGTCGGCCTTTACGCCGTGCTTCTTCAAATAGCGCTTCACGAGCCCAATCGCCTCGGTCGCGATACGCTTGCCCTTCAAGTCCTTCACCGACTTGATCTTCGAGTCGTTCGGGACCGCGAGCACCCAGCGCACCGGATTCGAAGTCGCCTTCGAGTAATTGAGTTCGCAAATCTCCTTTACGTCACTCCCGTTCTCGTAGACCCAATCGTAGCCGCAAATCCCCGCGTCCAAAAGCCCGAGCTCGACGTAGCGGCTCATCTCCTGGGGGCGCAACAAGCGGCACTTGATCTCCTCGTCATCAATCGACGGAACGTAAGAACGGCTGGAACACGAAACGTTGAAGCCCGCGCGCTTGAATAGCGCGAAGGTCGACTCCTGCAAACTGCCCTTCGGCAAACCTAATATAATCGCCATATATCGCGTATTATATCATACTCGCGCGTCATTCCGCAATCGCGAGCCCGCCGCCGAGCGCGCGATAGAGCGCGATGAGGTTGATGGTAATCTGCCCGCGAGAGATCACGAACTCCTCCTCCAACTGGAGACGCGAACGCTGCGCGTCGAGTACGTTGTTGAAGTCCCGCAGCCCGTTCTTGTAGAGGTCTTGCGAAATCGTGACCGCGTCGCTCGCCGCCTTCACCGCCGTATCGAGCGCCCGATAACGATGGTACTCCTGAGTGTAGGCCGAATAGGCGTTGCGCACGTCCGCGTAGGCGCTTTCCAGCAAATTCTCGTAATTGAGCGCCGCCGCCTCGACCTTCGCCTCCGTCGCCTTCACGCGCGCGTAGATCGCGCCGCCTTGGAAAATCGGCCAGCTGAACGAAGGCCCGATGTTCGCGAAGAACGAATCCTTGCTGAAAAGATTGACCGAATCCCGGCTTTCGAGCCCGACGCCACCGCTAATGAAGAACTTCGGGAACCAAAGCGACTTTGCGACGCCAATCTCCGCAGTCGCCGCCGCGAGGCTCCGCTCCGCCGCCTTGACGTCGGGACGCGAGCGAAGGTAATTGAGCGGCAGTTCCGAAACCTTCGCCGGCGCGAGCAGCCAGTCGCGCTTTTCGGGCAACGGTCGCAAGAATTCGTCGAGCGAGCCCGGAATGTTGCCCGTGAGAATCGCGAGCGCGTTCTTAATCGACTCCTCCTGCGCCAAAAGCTGCGGAATGCGCGAGCGCGTCTGTTCGACGACGTACGCGCACTGGTTGACGGCGAGCTCGTCGCCAATGCCCGAATCGAGTCGCGACTTCAAGATCTCGTACGTTTCGGTCTGCAACGCGAGGTTGGCCCGCGCGACCGCGATGCGCTCTTGGGTAGTGCGCAAATTGACGTACTCGGCGCCGATTTGGGTAGTAAGCGAAATCCACGCGTCGGAAACCGTCCAGCCCTGTTCCTGCGCTCGCGCGAGCGCCGCCTCGGTCGCCCGACGACTGCCGCCGAAAATGTCGATTTCCCAGTCGCCGTCCAACGCCGCGTGCTGCATACCGAAATGCTGACGCGCAAATCCGCCGCTCGGAACGTTGGCGTGATACCAATTGCGATTCCAAGCCCCGCCGACGCCGAACTTCGGCAGAAAAGCGGCGTAGGACCCGAGCAACTCGTAATTCGCGGCCTCGAGACGCTTCTCGGCCATCCGATACGCGCGGTTGTTGGTTACCGCGCCCTCGACGAGATCGACGAGAATCGGGTCGTTGAACCGCGTCCACCATCTTGCAAGGCGATCGCGCGAAATCTCGACGCGCTTGTCGGCATTCGTCTCGGTCGAGCCCGCGTCCGGCAACGCGAAAGTGGCATCATTCGTCTCCGGCTCCTCGTAGGAAGGCCCGACCGACGGCAAAACGGCGCAGCCGGAGAAAGCGGCGAAAACGACGGGTAAAAGAACTTTCACATTCATAGTCTATCCTTTAGTTCGCGACGCCGCGCGGCAGTCGCGGAGATGTAGGTGAAAAAGCGCTTCACGTTCTCGCGCCAAGTCTGGAAGAGCGCGTAAAGCCCGGGGACGAGCAGAATTCCGAACGCGACCGAGAAGAGCATCCCGAAGAACTCGGTCGTTCCGAGGTGGTTGCGGCTCGCGGCGCCCGCGCCAGTCGCGATCATCATCGGGAGCGTACCGAGAAGCGTAGTGAGCGCCGTCATCAAAAGCGCGCGCAAACGCTCGCCCGCCGCGCTACCCGCCGCGTCCACAATCGAATAGCCCTCGCCTTCGCGCTTGTCCTTCGCAAACTCGACGATCAAAATCGCGTTCTTGGAAGCGAGCCCGATCAGGAGTACGAGCCCGAGCTGCGCGTAGACGGAAAGCGAAAAGCCGTACAGTTTGAGTCCGAAGAGCGCGCCGAAGACCGCGACGAAAATGGAGAGCATCACGGGCAAGGGAATCGTCCACGACTCGTACTGCGCGACGAGGAAGAGGTATCCGAAAAGAATCGCGAGCATGATGAGCGGCGCGGCGGTGCCGGCGTTGCGCTGTTCCTGATAGGTAATGCCGCTCCACTTGTAGCCGAAGTCCTCGGGAAGCTCGGCTTTCAGAACTTCCTCGACTTCCTTCAAAACGTCGCCCGAGGCGACGCCCGGTTTGGGCATGACCTTGAGCCCCGCCGCAGGGAACATGTCGTAGCGCTGCATGACACGCGGGCCGAGCTCGCGCCGAATTTCGCCGAGCGACCCGACCGGCACCATCGCGCCGGTTTCGCCGCGCACGTAAAGATTGGCGACCGCTTCGGGCGTGGCGCGGCCCGACCAGTCGGACTGCACGGTCACGCGGTTCACCTGCGTACCCAAGTTGACGTCGTTCACATAGCGCGAGCCGAGATAGTTCTGCAAAGTCGCGTAGACCGTCGCCACCGGCACATGGAACATCTCCGCCTTGATACGGTCGATTTCGAGACGAAGGTGCGGAGTCTTGGCGGTGAACCCGGAATACGCCGCCATTACCGTCGGCAGCCGATTGAGCTTCGCCAAAATGTCGTTCTTGACCGAGTCGAGCCGAATCGGATCGGTCGACTCCTTCGACTGGATGCGCACGTCGATCGCGTTATCCGCGCCGAGCCCCGGAATCGCCGGCGGCGCGAACACCTGAATCGACGCCTCGGGAATCGCCGAAAGCAATTGCGTTACTCGCGGAATCAAGCTTTGCACCGACTGCTCGGGGCGCGTGCGCTCTTCCCACGGTTTCAAGTCGATGATCAGCATCGACTCGTTTTCGCCGCGTCCGCCGACGAGCGAAAGACCGTTGATGGAAAGGACGGAATCGACTTCCTCGAGCGAACGCAATATCTCCGTCGCCCGCAGCGCGACGCCTTGCGAGCGAACGAGCGTCGAGCCCTCGGGAAGTTCCATCGAAATGAAGAGGCACCGCTGATCCTCCGCCGGCAGGAACGAAGTCGACGAGCTCATAAAGAGCTGCACGGTTATCATCGCCGTCAAGACGAGCAGCATCGCCGTCAGGAAAAGTCGCGACGCCAGCCACTTCGCGAGCATCACGAAAAAGCCCTTGAAGCGGTTAAGGCACCAGTTGAACCACGCGAACGGGCCGTGCTTGTAGGGCCGCGCCTCGTGGAGAAGCAGCGAACACAGCGCCGGCGCGAGCGTCAGCGCGCAGACCGTGGAGAAGCAAACCGCCGCCGAAAGCGTAACCGAGAACTGCTGGTAGATGCGGCCGGTAATGCCGGTCATGAAGCCGACCGGGACGAAAATGCCCAAAAGTACGAGCGTCGTCGCGATAACCGCGGAAGTGACGTCCTTCATCGCCTGAATCGTCGCCTCCTTCGCGTTGTAGCCGCGCGTCTCGATCAGGAACTGCACGCGCTCGACGACGACGATGCAGTCGTCGACGACGACGCCGATCGCGAGCACCAAGCCGAACAAGGTCAGCATGTTGATCGAGTATCCGAGCACCGCCATCAGAATGAAGGTCGCGCACAGCGACACCGGAATCGTCAAACACGGAATCAACGTCGCGCGCCAGTCCTGCAAGAAGAGATAGCAAACGAGCACCACCAAAACGAAGGTGATGATCAGCGTCTCGACGATTTCGTCGATACAACGAACGACATAATCGGTCGCGTCGTAGGGAACGACGTAGTCCATGTCCTCGGGGAACGACTCCTTGAGCTCGTCCATCGCCGCGATAACCGCGCGCATCGCCTTGATCGCGTTCGCGCCCGGCTTTTGCTGAAGCGCGATGTTGATGGTGTTGCCGCCGTTGAACTGGCCGGCGAAGGAATAGTTCTGCTCGCCGATTTCCGTACGCGCGATGTCCTTAAGTTTTACAAGTCCGCCCTGCTCGTCGCGCCGAATCACGATTTCGTTGAATTCCTCCGGCGTCATAAGCCGCCCCTTCGCCAGGAGCGAATAGGTGAACGCGCCGTACTTCTCGGTGGGCGACGCGCCGACCGCGCCGAGCGAGGCCTGGATGTTCTGGCGCGAGATGGCGGCGATGACCTCTTCGGAGTTCATCCCCTGCGCGGCCATGCGCTGCGGGTCGAGCCACACGCGAACCGAAAGCTTCGGCCCGTAAATCTGGGCCTCGCCGACGCCGGGAACGCGCAACAAAACCGGCTGGATGTTCTGGTAGGCGTAGTTCGAAAGCTCCAAGCGCGAATGCGTGCCCTTCGGCGACTTGAGCGAAAGGAAGCCCAAGAAGTCGGTGGACTGCGCACGCAAGCGCCCGCCCAACTGCTTCACTTCGGTCGGTAGCTTCGCCTCGGCCTGCGCGAGACGGTTTTGGACCTTCACGAGGTCCATATCGCGATCCGACTCGACCTCGAACGAGACGGTGAGCGAATAGGTGCCGTCGTCGGTCGACTCGCTCGTCATGTAGATCATGTCGTCGACGCCGTTGACCTCGTCCTCGATCGGCGTCGCGACCGTGTTCATCACCTCGCGCGCGTTCGCGCCGGGATAGGTGTAAGTCGCCTTGATTTCCGGCGGAGTGAGCTGAGGATACTGGGTGACGGGGAGCATGCTGATTGACATCACTCCCGCCATCGTCAGCACAATCGCGATAACCATCGCGAAGCGCGGCCGCTCGACGAAGACGCGCGAAAACGTCTTGATCTCGTCAATCGCCTTGCGAATGGAGAGTTTCACTTGACTTCGCCTCCCTGGTTGTCGTCGTTGGGAGTGGGCGCGACCTCGATTACGCGCATCCCTTGCACAAGCTTGTGAACGCCGGCGGTTACGACCTTTTCGCCGACCTTAAGTCCGCTCGTAATCGGCGTCCAGCCCTCGAAAGCACCGCGAACCGTAACGACGCGCGGCTCGACGAGCCCAGTCTCGTTCACCACCCACACTCCGACGTCACCGCCCGGCAAGTCGAAAATCGCCGTCTGCGGCACCGACGGATAGCTCGGCGGCTCGCGGAAGTCGGTAAGCAAAGTAACGTAGCTATTGGGGATGAGCATGCGGTCGGGGTTGGGGAACGAAAGGCGCATCATAATGGTCGCCGTTTCCTTCGACATCTGGTTGTCGTCGAAGTCCCACTTGCCCTGCTCGGTGTATTCGCTGCCGTCCGCCAAAAGTAGGCGCATGCGGAAGTCCGGCGAAGTGCCGCTCTTTTGCGCCTGACGCCAGGAAATGTAGCTGCGGTCGGTGAGCGGGAAGGTAACGCGAATCGGGTCGACCTGCACGATCTTCGCGAGCGCTCCCTTGGACGGCGCGACGTAGTCGCCGACGTGCGCGGTGGTCTTGCCGATCTGGCCCGAAATCGGGGCGACGACCTTCGCCTTCTTGCAATCGTACTCGGCGACGATCAAGTTCGCCTTCGCCTGCATGACCGCGGCTTCGGCCTTGTCGGCGGCGGCTTCGGCGTTGTCGCGCTCGAGCTGGGTGATGCCGCGATCGTCGGCGTTCTGCATACGCTCATGGTAGCGCTTGGCGCGACGCGCTTCGGATTCCGCCGCCGCGAGGTCGGCCTTGCGCTGGTTGACGACGGCCTGATAGCGCTCGTCGTCGAGTTCGTAGAGAACCTGCCCCGCCTTGACGAGCTCGCCTTCCTTGAAGAGCACCTTATTGATGTAGCCGTCGACCTGCGGCAGAAGATCGACCTCCTGCATCGGCTCGGCGTGGGCGACGAATCGCTCCGGCAGATTATAGACTCGCATCTCGGCGTTGGTGACTGCAACCGTCTGCGTCAAGCTCCGCATCGCCGGCGCCTCAGCGCCGCCGCCCTTCGGCATAAGCTGGGCCGCGATAAACCCGCCCGCGACGCACACCGCCGCCAAGACCACGGTCGCGATTACCGAGCCGATTTTGGACTTTCCTTGAACTGCCGTTTCCGCCATTTTCCCGCTCCTTCTTGGATACAATCCCACCAAGGGACAATTGGAAGGTATTGTATCACTTTACCGCGATATGTCAACCGCATACCCCAAATCCCATCAGTGCGTTTCTTGATAAAACATCAGCAATGTGTACACGACAAATGTCACGATCCACGCCCACGCCTCTTTGCGTTGGATAGCTCCCGGCCACTTGGGGTGTTTCCAGTTGATTCCAAAAAACAGGATAGAAAGCGATAGCACCGTCATAAGCGGAATGTCGCGTGTCAAGATATAGTGTGAAAACGCCGGTTCGCCGTTCGATCGCGGCACGAGCGGCGATATAACCGTCGCAAGCCCCACCACGGCAAGCGTATTGAACAGATTCGAGCCGATGATGTTTCCGAGGACGAACTCGTGTTCACCGCGCCGAGCCGAGGCGACGGCACTCGCCAGCTCCGGGAGCGACGTCCCCGCCGCGACGATGGTCAGCCCGATCACAAGATCGCTCACGCCGCAGAACTTGGCAAAATCGACCGCGCCCCAGACGAGAAGATGAGACGACCCAATCAACAACCCCAAACCAAGCATCACCTTCAGCAACGAAAAGGAAACACTCCGCTGTTCACCTTCGTCATTCACCTCTTCCTCCGCCCCTTTCGTTTTCTGGTCGTACCAGCAGTAAAGCGGCAGAATCACGAGAAAGGCACCAAGAAGCAGACACGCCTCGA
>JAZQOS010000077.1:0-1783 GCA_045627925.1 Kiritimatiellia bacterium
CTTGCGCCCGTCGCATTCGTTTTGCTACAATTTCGATCAGCAGGCCCGCCGGATGGATTCGTCCATTGTTTCGGCGGGTTTTTCGTTTTTCGATTTCTGAAATCCCTTCCCCACAACTGCCGCGTTTTTTGCTATACTACCTGCAAACACCCCTATTAGGTTCGCCGAATGGGCGCGGAGCCGGTTCCCTCACGGGGATTGGCTCTTGCTTTTATAGGAGAAAAGACATGGGGAAACAGCGCACGGTCGTCTATGTGGACGGATTCAACCTCTATCATGGGGCGTTGCGTCACACTCCATACAAATGGCTTGATATATTGTCGCTTGTCAAAAAGCTGATTGACGTCAACAAGGAAATCGTCACGATCGTCTATTTTACGGCGAAAGTCAGTCCGCGTCCAAACGATCCCGACCAGCCGTTTCGCCAGCAACTCTATCTGCGGGCTTTGAAAACGCTTAATGCGCAAATAGTGTACGGACGCTATCTTTCGCATGTCGTGAAGATGTACCGCGCCAAACCAGTTCGCGGCGAAAGCCCCTTTGTCGAAGTCGTGAAAACCGAGGAGAAGGGGACGGACGTAAACATCGCCTCGCACATGCTCGTTGACGCGGCGGATAACGACTACGACTGTGCGATTCTCATTTCGGGCGACAGTGATCTCACGACGCCCGTGAAGCTCTGCATCGGCAAGTACGGCAAGTGTGTCGGCGTCATCAATCCGCAGAAGCAGAAGTGCCGGACACTGGAAGAGTCTGCGACATTCTACAAGCACATTCGTGAAACCGCACTTGCCGCGAGCCAGTTCCCCGCCGTTCTACATGACGCAACGGGAACATTCCACAAGCCCGCCCGCTGGTAATTAGCCCGCGATTCCGACCAGCATTTGCAGCGCGGCGGCTACGACATTCTGTCGTAGGGCGGGGGGCGGGGTTTGTCCCAAACCTCGCAAGGGCAGAGGCAAGGACGGCGACTCTTATGGGAACAATTGTCAATGGCCAATCGCGTTGCGATTTTGCAATCCGATTTCCTCGCGGCTTCAGTTCATCGTTGCCTTTCTGCCTCTGGCGCTCGGTTCAAAAGAAGCCAGTGATGTCTCTCTCTTATTCGCAATCCGCAGCCTTCGCCGCGCTTGCACGGTATAGTCCGTCGTCAGGGGTGCAATCTGTATCACGCACTCACTGGTGCAAGTCAGCCAACGCACTCACCCGGGACGGGACATCTTGAGCTTCCATTTTGGCCAGGCACATCGGCAATTGACCTCGTTTGGCTTGCCTTGCCCGAAATCCTCTCTTACGCCGCCTTCTTCTCCTTGCGCTCCTTCTTGGCGGCCTTCTGCATGACGAGGTACTCCATCTCGGCATGGTATCGTTCAAATCCTTTCCTGCCCTCGTCCGACAACGGGACGTACTCCTTCGTCGGATCCTTCAGCAGGGCGATGACGGTCACAGCCAGACACCTCGCGACCGCCATCTTCGCCTTTTTCCTGGCGATCTTTCCGCCGCGCATGGCGATTCTCAGTCCTTTCAGCTTGGTGTCCGTCTCCTTGGCGTTCGACATCAGCGCGACGCCCGCGCACTCGGTCAGGGTCTTGCGCACGATTTCGGATCCGGCCTTCGTCATGTGAAGCTGCTTGTCTGAGTCCCCTGACTGGTCTTGCCGCGGAACCATGCCGAAGTACGGTCCGACGTCTCGCGAATGCTCAAAGCGCTCCGGACGTCCTCCGATGGCGGCGACAATCACGGTCGAGCCGATGATGCCGATGCCGTAGACGAGCCGCGCCCG
>JAZQOS010000078.1:0-27223 GCA_045627925.1 Kiritimatiellia bacterium
GGTAACGCCCAAGGTAGTTACGGTAACCGCGAATGACAAGGATAAGGTGTACGGCGAAGAGGACCCCGTCTTCGACGCGAAGGTGGAGGGCTTGCTCGGAGACGATACGATTGATTACACGGTTGCACGCGAACCTGGAGATGATCCTGGGGAATACGCCATAACTCCGAGTGGAGATGAGGCTCAGGGTAATTACACAATCGAATACAAGCCCGGCAAGTTCACGGTAAAGCCCCATGAGCTTGTCATTACCGCTAACGACGAAATCGTCGAATACGGCGCGGAAGTGCCAGCGTATCGCATCAAGAGCATCGAGGGTTTTGTCAACGGCGACGACGAGAGCGTACTCGACGGAGAGGCCGCTTATGCTTGCGATTACGCGAAGGGTTCGCCCGTTAACGAAGACGGCTATGCGATTACTCCGAGCGGCTATACTGCGGACAATTACACGATTGAATATGTTCCCGGCAAGCTCACGGTAACGCCCAAGGTAGTTACGGTAACCGCGAATGACAAGGATAAGACATATGGCGAAGAGGACCCCGTCTTCGACGCGAAGGTGGAGGGCTTGCTCGGTTCCGATACAATCGATTACACAGTCGGGCGCGATCCAGCCGATGACAACGATGACGTCGACAAGGAGCATCTTATCATTCCCACCGGCGACGTCAACCAGGGCAATTACAAAGTCGAATACAATCCCGGCAATCTTACGATAAAGCCCAAGTCGATTACGATTACGGCGAATGACGCTAGTAAAGATTTTATGGATCCAGATCCAGAGCTGACGGCAAGAGTGGATGGACTAGTTGGTGAGGATGTTGTGGATTATATGGTTGAGCGCGAGCCTGGAGACGATCCTGGCGAGTACGCAATAATTCCGAGCGGAGACGAGAATCAAGGCAATTATACGATTACCTTCGTCAACGGCGTATTTATCATCGCAAACAGCATGCCGAAGTTGGAGGCAACGATTACTTGGCAGTACAACAACGGTACTGATAGTTTCTTTGCAAAATTGGCAGTGAAATGCGTTGAAGGTAATAAAACGGCGATTCAAGGAATGCGGTTCATGTTTCAGGATCGCAACGATCCGGAAATGTATCTTTACAGTCAGGAGTTGCGCGGCAAGGTGACCGATGTCGTTTCAACGAATGCCGGAGATTTCCGATATGTGGAACTGGATGCGACGCCGCTCAAGACGTTGGATTACGGCGAAGAAATGATTATCGGTATCCAAGGCGATATCCCTGCCATTGGCCGCGGATTCGTACCGCTGAACGAGCGGACCATTGGAATTTGGATGGCTGGCCGGACGCATCTTATGAATGCTTCCAGCAATGAGGAGATCAACAAGTATTTGGGCGTTCTTGCCTGGGATGCGCTTGGGCATACGGAAACGACGGCGGTTGCGGCAGCTTCTTCCGGCGTCTATGGCATAAACGGGCAGGGCGTGGTACTTACGCCGAAGACAGTGAGTATGGCGCTCGCCATGGGGGTAAAAACGATTACGCGCAGCTTCACTCCGAAGTGTCGCGTGGCTACTTTCGAGATTGATGGCTCGACGATTTCCGGTAATGTGGAAACCGGCGATGGCATGCTCTTTGGTAGGCCTGGGCCAAACGCGAAAATAATCATCAAGGGGTCCAATAAATTGGGCGGTGGATACGAGGGGGTAGATGGCGCTGTGGTGGATATGAACGGTCACTTCACGATTCTCAAGGCGTTTAATTGTCGCTTCATCAAGGCGGATGTCGAAGTGCAGGAGGTGGTAAAATGAAAAATCTTTCAATTTGCTCAATTACGCTCGCATGTGTGATTCCGGTCTTGGCGGTTTCAGGAAGGGCAGCCGACGCTGGGGACGATGAAGGGGGATATCGTTTTAAGGAGTGGAGAATTTCGGCGGGGCCGGCGTTAAATTCAATTGGTAGCTCTCGGTTGCGTAGCCGTAGACATTATGGAAAGGGGATTGCACCTGCAAGATTGTCTACGTTGCCGACCAGTCGTCAGGCGTTGGAGAATGCGAAAAATCGAAAGTACGACGGAAAAACGCTGTACGACGAGAATGGCAAGTATTATCTCGGCGGAACGATCGATCCGGATTATTATGATGATGACGCTTTTACCATAAACTGGACGTTACCGACCAATTGCCGGCGAGACGACGATTTGTATCCTCGGGACACGTTCCGAGACTATTATTCGTGCGGAAACCGTTGTTGGCGTTACCGCGACGATGACTATGATTTGGGCATCAGCTTGGAACTTTCGAAAACTATCTATGATAATTGGGAAGATGCCGATTACGAACTTCACCAGCGCAATCGTCGTCGCAAGGATGGCGAGCAGATGGAGGATGAGCGTCAGCATTGGGGCGTTGATCTTGCTTTCGGATTTTCGTATTTCTTTGACGACAATCTGTATCGCGATTTTGGGGAATACGGACACTATCGAGTACTTGACGGCCATTACGAAACCCCGATTAGTGGTTATGACACGAAATCGATGTTGATGGAATACGACGCCGGCGGAATCGGCCCTCAAGACGGATATTATGGTGATAAGGCGTGGTCGGGCGGGCCTCATCCTTCGCTCTACTATAACGATATCGGATCTATTTCCGGCCCGATAATCGATGGTACGTCGGCATATTGGGGCGGTGAATGGCATAGCGGAAATGGTAAGTACCGTGAGCTGGAGGCAATGCTCGTTTTGAAACCGTGGTACGAGCTTTCGGATTGGTGTAGAATTTTCGGCACAATCGGCGTTGCCGCATATAGAGGCCGATTTAGCTTCCGCTATACTGCTTCAGATGGAGTGAACTGGCTTTACGACCGCCAGCGATTTGACGAATGGGGAGTTTGTGGTGTTGGCGGCGGAGGAATTGTCTTTAGATATGGAGATTTTGATATTTCCGCCGACATTTTAGCGCGTTTTCTGCAAGACGATATGGATATCAATGGTCGCCATGTTAAGGGGTGGATAGAGCGTGCTGATTGGATGGTGCGGATAATGGTCGGCTACGAGTTTTAATTTGCCGCACCCATTCCAATGCATTGACGGGTAATATGCCACTTGCGGTTTTAATCGGGATTCTCGGCTTTGCACTTGATGTTTTTGTATGCTGGTGTCTATCCAAGGCGTAAATTGGACCGCAGTAGGATTCGACCGCATTGAGGGATAAGTGTGATAGAAACGAACTTATCGACTTTGAGCGACGTTTATGTGGTATAATAGTCGCACTATGAATTGGGAAAAAATCATCAAAGCGCTGGAGAAGCGCGGATATGCGGTTGAATTTGCCAAGGACAAGGCCGAGGCCAAGTTGTTGGTTTTGAAGGAAGCCGAAGGCGTACAGTCGGTCGGCTGGGGCGGCAGCGAGTCGATTAAGGAAATCGGCGCGCGCGAGGCGCTCGAAAAGAGCGGTAAGGAGATTCGCGAGTATCAAATGGATATGGATCTCTTTCTCCTTTCCGCTAACGCCATGACTGCGGACGGCGTTATCGTCAATATTGATGGACACGGTAATCGCGTCGCCGCTTCGATTTGCGGGCCGAAGAGCGTTCTTTACGTCATCGGCCGGAACAAAATCGTCGAAGGCGACGTCATGGACGCGATAAAGCGGGTCAAGAAGTTCGCCTGCCCGCCCAACTGCCGTCGACTTTCCAAAAAGACGCCTTGTGCGATTACCGGCGAGTGCGCCGACTGCGATTCGCCCGATCGCATCTGCAAGGTAACGGCGATTTTCGATCGCCCGCCGACCGGAATGCCGACCAAGATAATCCTCGTGGACGAGGATCTCGGTTATTAATCGATAAGGCCGCGCTCGCGAAGCGAGTCCATCGCTTCGCTCAAGCGTTCGCGTTTCTTGCGCTTTGTCTCGCCCTCGTCGCCGAAAAGCAACGCCTCGGCGAGACGGGGTTCGTTTTCGATATTGGTAACTCCGAAACCGATTAGCCGAAAAGTTCCGACATTGCGTTCGCGATCAAAGAGCTCGAGCGCCTTTTCGCGGAAGGTGATGTCGTCGCGCGAAGGCGCGTCGAAGGCGGTTTGGCGGGTAAAGGTCTCGAACTCGCCGTTGCGAATTTTGATGCGCGCGGTCTTCGCCCAACGCCGTTCGGCGCGAAAGCGCCGCCCCACGTCCTCGACGAGCTCGAGGAGCTTTGCACGAACCTTGGCGCGGCAAGTCTCGTCTTTCGGGAAGGTGTATTCGCGGGAAACCGACTTTTCCGCTTCGCTTTCCCAGGCGACCTCGGTTTCGTCGCGTCCGAAGGCGTGATCGTGCAGTGTCTTCGCATAGGCGTCCGAGCCGATGAGCCGCGCAAGCGTTTCCTCGTCGAGCTTTTGCAGGTCTCCGCAAGTCGTGATATCGTAGGGCTTTAGCAATTCTTCGGTTCTCGCGCCGATTCCCCAAAGAATACCGATGCGCTTCGGGCGCAGGAATTCGGCAATCGCCTTTTCCTCAAAGGGCATTACGGTAAGCCCGTCGGGTTTATGCTGCTCGGAGCCGATTTTGGCGAGTAGCCGATTGGGGGCGATGCCGACCGAACAGGTAAGGCCGCACTCGCGTCGCACCGTCGCGCGCAAGTCCTCGCCGAGTTTTCGCGCGGAATCGGCGTCGCCGCCGAAAAGGTGCAAAGATCCGGTAATGTCGAGAAACGCCTCGTCGATGGAAACGCCCTCGACGAACGGGGTGTAGCGACGGAAGATATCGAAGACCTTTTCGGACGCTTCGGCGTAAAGTTCCATGTGGGGGCGAACGAAAATCGCCTGCGGGCAGAGGCGATACGCCATTTGCGAGGCCATCGCCGAATGGACGCCGAATTTGCGCGCCTCGTAGGAACAGGTGGAGACGACGCCGCGCTCGTGCGGCCCCGAGCCGACGACGAGCGGCTTCCCGCGCCATTCCGGGTGGTGCAGAAGCTCCACCGACGCGAAGAACGCGTCCATATCCACGTGGAGAATCGTCTTCATTAAGAACAATTATACCATACTATGGTATAATATGAATTTCGAAATGAAAAAGCCAGAGATACTCGCTCCCGCGGGGGATTTCACCTGTCTCGAAGCCGCGCTTGCCGCAGGCGCGGACGCGGTTTATTTCGGCTTGGGTACGCTTAATATGCGCGCTCGCGCGAGCGTGAATTTCAAGACCGAGGATCTGCCGGAAATCAAGCGGCGGTGCGAAGCGGCCGGCGGGGTAAAACGCTATCTTACCTTGAACGCCATCGTTTTCGAGGGCGAGCTCGAAGAAGTCGAGAAAACCGTCATTGCCGCGAAGCCCTACGTCGACGCATTCATTGTCTCCGATTGGGCGGTAATCGATATCTGCAAGCGCCATGGAGTCGCATTCCACATTTCCACCCAGTCGAGCTGCTCCAATTCGATAGCGGCGAAGTTTCTGAAAAGTCAGGGCGCGAGCCGAGTGGTGCTCGCGCGGGAATGCACGCTTGCGGAAGTGAAGGAGATCGCGGCGAACTCGGGCTTGGAAATCGAGTGCTTCGTCCACGGCGCGCAATGCGTGGCCGAATCGGGACGCTGTCTCATGAGCCACGATGTCTTCGGATGCAGCGCTTCGCGTGGCGAGTGCCATCAGCCGTGTCGTCGGCGTTTCCTCGTTAAGGCGGTGGATCTCTACGAAGACGCGAACGGAAAGCCGGTGCACGAGTCGGATACCGCTTTTATCCTGGAGCCGCACACCGTCCTTTCGGCGAAGGATCTTTGCTCGCTCGGTTTTGTTGACAAGCTGATGGACGCGGGCATTGCCTCCTTTAAGATCGAAGGGCGCGCGCGCAACGCCGAATATGTGCTGAGCGTAACTCGGGCATATCGCAAGGCGGTGGATGCGGTTATAAGCGGTACTTATACGAAAGCGCTTGTGGAAGAACTCGTCGAAGAAGTGAAGAAGGTATTTCATCGCGAATTTTCGACGGGGCTTTACTACGGTCGCCCGGGCGTCGACCAATTCGCCGATTCCGAGGATTCGCTCGCGACCATGGTAAAGCGCCACGCGGGTATTGTCGTCGACTACTTCCTCAAGGCGGGAATCGCGCAAGTGCAGATTCAGGATCATCCGATTCGACCTGGCGACGAGTTGCAGATTCACGGGCCGACGACCGGAGTCGTCGAACTTTCCGCAGGCGAGCTTCGGCGCGACGAGGAAGTTCTTGCCGTAGCCGAGAAGGGGAATTGGGTTACTTTAAAAGCTCCGCGCTGTCGCGTCGGCGACAAGGTATTCTACATCGAAAAACGCAAATGATTATTGACATCCATTCGCATAACTTCCCTCGCGCGATTGCAACGCGCGCAATGAACGGAATGTGCTCCCAAACCGAGGGCGTTCTCTACGCAGTCGGCGATGGTACGCTTGCGAACCAACTCGATAATATGGAGTATGCCGGTGTGGATATGGCGGTTGCCTGTCCCATCGCCACCAAGCCCAATATGTTCGAGGGTATCTTCAAGCGCGCGGTGGCGATCAAAGACGGCGAGTTCGGAGAGCGCATCAAAGAGCGGATAATTCCTTTCGCCTCCGTGCATCCGCTCGACCCGCTCGCGCCACAACACCTGGAGCGAATTGCGAAGGCGGGCATCAAGGGCGTTAAGTTCCACTCCTATTATCAGGAGTTCTCGCTCGCCGATTCTGGAGTGTGGCCGGTTTTCGAGAAGATCGCCGACTTGGGGCTGGTTGCGATTTGCCATTGCGGTTCGGACGTAAGCTGGCATAATTTACACGGGCTTTGCGGGCCGAAGGAAGTGTGGAGACTTTTGAAGAACATCTCGGGGCTTAAGTTCATCGCCGCCCATTTAGGAGGTTGTGACGGCTATCCGAGTCACATGACGGATGCGGTTTTGGAATGCGGCGCCTACATCGATACCTCGTCGTTGCATCGTCGGTGGCACTACGACGAGCAAATGCGCATTCTCCGCTCGTGGCCGACTAACCGCATCTTATTCGGCACCGATTTTCCGTGGGAGAATTATTCCGAGTCGATCAATTGGGTAAAGTCCGTGCGCGATCCTAAGGATTGGGACGCGATCTTTGGAGGCAACGCGTGTCGATTACTCTCGATTTAGAGCGCGAGCTCGGCGAGGGCGTCGTTGGAATTGACGAGGCGGGTAGAGGCCCGCTGGCGGGCGGCGTGTATGCGGCGGCGGTAACTGCGCCGCTCGCGCTCGCCGAAAAGCTGATTGTTAACGAGTGGCGTGCGATCAATGACTCGAAGAAGCTTTCGCCCAAGAAGCGCGAAATGCTCTCCGAGGTCATCAAGGCGACCAAGGGTTGCAAGTGGGCGGTGGCGAACGCGAGCGCGAAGGAAATCGACGAGTTCAATATCCTCGGCGCGACCCATCTCGCGATGAAGCGCGCGGCGGAGGCGATTGGGGCGAAGAAGATTTTGGTGGATGGATTGCCGGTAAAGACATTGCCCGAAGCGAAGAACGTCATTAAGGGCGATGCCAAGTCGCTATTCATCGCCGCCGCGTCGATTCTCGCAAAAACCGCGCGAGACGCCGATTGTCTACGGCTGGAGTCGCTTTACCCCGGCTATGGCTTTGCGAAGCACAAGGGATATCCGACGGAGGCTCACTACGACGCCTTGCGCAAGCTCGGAGCCTGCCCCGAGCATCGTCGCAGTTTCGATCCGGTTAGGCGGGCAATCGAGGGAACGCTGTGAAAACGAAGGTGATGGCGGTAGTGAACGTGACGCCGGATTCGTTCTCCGATGGCGGGCGCTACTACGAACCGGAAGAAGCGGCGCGTCGTGCGAAAAAGTGCGTCGAAGAGGGCGCGGACATCATCGACTTGGGCGGAGAATCGACGCGGCCGGACGCGACGCCGATCGATTGGGAGACGGAGTGGAAGCGCATTGAACCGGTACTCGGCAAGCTGGAAGATCTTGCGACGCCTGTCTCCGTCGACACCTATCACCCCGAAACTGCGGCGCGGGCAATCGAAGCGGGTGCGCGGATGGTGAATTGCGTTTATTCGGAGCCAATCCCGAAGATGCTCGAGCTTATTGAGCGCAACGAGGGCGTGGAGTTGGTGATGCCGGCGAAAGCGTACGACGAAGGAACGATGGCGAAATTCCTTCCGCGTCTTTATCTCGATCCGATGATTGGCTTTGGAACTACGCGCGACGAGGACTTGGAGCTGCTTTCGTCGATTGACGCGCTTGCGAAAAAGGGTCGCGTTCTCGTCGGAGTCAGCAAGAAGCGCATTGTCCAAAAGCTTACGGGCGAAAAGCGCCTCGGCAAAAATCTCGGCGGCAATCTTGCGCTCGCCTTGTGGTGCGTAGCGCGCGGAGCGAGCGCTCTTCGGGTACACGATGTCGCGGAAACGGTGCAAGCGCTTAAATTATGGAAGCAGCTGCCATAGACTTCGAGACTACCGGCTACGAGAACGGCGGCAAGAACGAGCCGTGGCAACTCGGCATTGCCATCGTTAAGGACGGCGAAATCGTGGAAACGCAGGAGTTCTTCTTCGGGACGGAACAAACTCCTGAATACGAAGGCATTATGGCGCAATGGGACAAGTGGCAGCCGCTCCTCGCCAATCGCCCGCTTGTCGCCCACAACATCGCCACCGAGCGGACGATCCTGACGCGACTCGCGCCGCTGGCGAAGTGGGGGCCGTGGACGGATACCTTGAAGCTCGCGAAAGCGCGCTATCCGAAAATGCCGTCCTACGCGCTTGGCGACTTGTGCGAGGCGTTTGGACTCGTGCCGCAAATCGACGGGCGCACTTGGCACGACGGGCTTTACGACGCCGTCGCTTGCGCGAAGCTTGCGCTTTGGCTACAAGGGTGAATTTGGTATAATAAGAACCTATGAAGGCGTGGGTGCAACGAGTAAGCGAAGCGAGCGTGACAGTCGACGGCGAGAAGGGCGCCGAGATCGGCAAGGGATACTTAGTTCTTTTGGGCGTTACCCACACCGACAGCGAGAGCTCGGCCGATGAAATCGCAGGTAAACTCGTAAAGCTGCGCATTTTCGAAGACGAAAACGGCAAGACCAACAAGTCCATCGAAGACGTGGAGGGAAGCATCATCGTCGTTTCCCAGTTTACGCTCTACGCCGATACTGAACACGGGCGCCGACCTGGCTTTTCCAACGCCGCCAAACCCGAGCTCGCGATACCGCTTTACGAGCGCGTAGTTATGAAGCTTAAGACTGCGCTCGGCGAAAACCGCGTCCAAACCGGACGCTTCGGCGCGGATATGAAGGTGCGACTTTTGAATGACGGGCCGTTTTCCGTCGAGCTACTCGCCAAATAGGAAACGGAAATGCCCGAACTTCCCGAAGCCGAATCCATTACCCGTGCGCTCGACAAGGCGCTTAAAAAAAAGAAGATAACCAAGGTCGAGGTGTTCTTTCCACGGCTTCGTACGTCGCTTTTGCCGCTTAAATCGTCCGCGCTCGTCGGGCGAACCTTCGTCGGGTGCCGTCGTCGCGCGCGTTATGCGGTAGCCGACCTCGACGATGGACGAGCACTTACGATGCACTTCGGGATGAGCGGCGTCGTTCGCGTCGAAGACGCGAAAGTTCCGCGCCGCAAACACGAGCACGTCATAATCCGTCTTTCCGACGGCAAGGCGTTCAAGTTCGAGGATCCTCGGCGTTTCGGCTTTCTGGAAGTGCAAAAGCTCGGCGCGGATGGCTGGCCGGAATGCCTCGCCGGAATCGGCGTCGAGCCGCTTTCGCGCGAGTTCAACGCGAAGTTTCTTTTTAATGCGTCGCGCAAGCGCAAGAAACCGGTAAAAGAATTTATTATGGATAATGCCGTAGTTACCGGCATCGGCAACATCTACGCCGCCGAAACGCTCTTCGCCTCGAAGATCGCGCCGACGCGCCTTGCGATGAACCTGACCGAGGAAGATTGCGAGCGCATCGTCAAGAATGCGAAACGCATTCTCAAGCTCGCAATCAAATGGGGCGGAACTACGGTCAGCGATTATCGCAATGTGGACGGGAGCGAAGGAAAGTTCGTCCAAAAGCTTAAAATGTACGGTAAGACCAATTGCCCCGTTTGCGGAACGAAGATTGCGAAGGTAACCTTGGGCGGGCGCACGAGCTGGTATTGTCCGAAGTGCCAAAAATGACGAAAGGGCCGGTAGGATTCTTTGATAGTGGCGTCGGCGGCAAGTGCATCTTGAACGCCTTTAAGCGGCTTTGTCCCGACGAGGAAACGGTGTATATCGCCGATTCGCGCCATTGTCCTTACGGCAACAAATCGCCAGAGGAGATTATCCGTCTTTCCGAAGCATGCGTGAAGCGGCTTTTAAAGAAGCGTTGCAAGCTAATTGTCGTCGCCTGCAATACGGCGACTGCGGCGGCAATCGATTATCTTCGAAAGAAGTATCCGAAGATGCCTTTCGTCGGAATCGAGCCTGCGGTAAAGCCCGCGGCCCTTAAGTCGAAATCGGGAGTAGTTGCGGTTTTAGCGACGGAAGGGACTTTCAACGGGCGACTTTATCGGGAAACCTCGGCCAAGTTTGCGCATAATGTCACGATTCTCGCTTCAGTCGCCGACGAGTTTGTAACGATGGTGGAGCGCGGAGAGACGAAAGGCGCGAAGGCGCTTGCGGCCGTGAAGCGCCGTTTGGAGCCGTTACTCGCAGCAGGCGCCGATCACATCGTTCTTGGATGCACCCACTTCCCGCACCTGAAGGAGTTGATGGAGAAAGTCGTAAAAGGTCGCGCGACTATAGTCGATCCTTCGGAAGCGGTGGCGCGTCAGGCGAAGAGACTACTGGAGAAGTCGTGAATCGTATTCTGTTCAAGGCGAGCGAAATCGAGAATGGACTTGCGCGGTTTAGTGACGAGCGCGCGGAGCATGTCCTTAAAATTTTGCACGGCGAAGTCGGTCAGACGCTCAAAACCGGAGAGATTGACGGGTTAATCGGTACGAGCGAAATCGTTGCCATCGAAAAGGGCGTAGTTACCGTGCGGACTAATCATACGGAAAAGTCGCTTGCGCCGTGGATCGACCTCGTGCTCGCGCCGCCGCGTCCGCGCGTTATGAAACGGCTTTTGCCGCAGCTTGCGACGATGGGCGTCGGGAAGATCGTGCTCGTAGGCGCGAAGAAGGTCGAGAAGGATTTTTGGGGCGCGACGTTACTTAAGGAATCTTCCTACCGTCCGCTACTTGTAGAAGGCTTGATGCAAGGTGGCTCGTCGACTTTGCCGACCTTGGAAACGCGGCGCAACTTCCGCGCGTTTGTGCGCGGTGAATTGGACGCGATGTTCCCGACGACAAATCGAACCCTCGCCCATCCTTACGTCGAGTCGAAGGGCGCGTCGTCGGAGAAAGGTCGACCGCTACTTGCTATAGGGCCGGAAGGCGGTTGGACCGACGAGGAAGTGTCGCTTATGGTCGAGCACGGCTTTCGCGCGTTTTCGCTTGGGCGGCGCATTCTCAAGACCGAGACTGCGACAGTAGCCGCACTTTCGCGCTTAATGGAGGCGTACGACGAATGAAGGTAGTTCTTCATACTTGTTGCGGGCCGTGCGCTTCGGCTTGCGTGCCTCGACTCAAAGACGCGGGGCACGAAGTTACGATGCTTTTCGCGAACTCCAACATCGACACGCAAGCGGAGTTCGAGAAGCGTTGCCGTGAAGCGGAAAGACTCGCGAAAGCGGACGGCGTCAAGTTCGTCGCACTTCCCTACGACCACGCGAAGTGGCTGATCCAAGTCGCGCGCGGATACGAGAGCGCGCCGGAAAAGGGCGAGCGCTGTGCGCGCTGTTTTAAGTTCAATCTCGCCGAGGCGTCCAAGTACGCGGCGTCTCATGGTTTCGACGCATTTACGACCTCGCTTACCGTCTCTCCTCACAAAGTAAGCCAAATGATCTTCGCCGCTTCCGATGACCAGCGTTTTCTTAAGACTGATTTCAAGAAGCAAGATGGCTTTAAGCTCTCCTTGAAACGGAGTGCGGAACTCGGACTTTACCGGCAGAACTACTGCGGATGCGAATTCTCGAAGGAAAAGACGATGATAATTCTTGCCAGCGGCAGCCCGCGTAGGGCGAAGATTCTCGAGGACCTGGGCGTTAAATTCACCATTCTTAAAACCGACGCGCCGGAGACGAGTTATCCCGACGATCCCGAGCGCACGGTAAGCGAGAATGCGCTCGCGAAAGGCGCGGCGGCGAAAGGAACGTGCGTACTTAGCGCGGATACCATCGTCTGGTTCAATAACCGTATCTACGGTAAGCCTAAAGATCTCGAAGAAGCCAAGGAGTTCCTGCGCGAGTTAAGCGGCAAGACTCATATTGTCTATACGGGCGTTGCATTCGATGGAGAAGTGAAGATTGCGAAAAGCGAAGTGAAGTTTCGCGAACTTTCCGAGTCTGCGATAGCGGAATATGTTGCGAAGGTAAGACCCGTCGATCGCGCAGGCGCGTACGACATCGACGAATCGGGCGACCTTATCGTCGAAAGTTACCGAGGAAGTTACGAGAATATTATGGGGCTTCCCGTCGAGCCGCTGAAAGAGTGGGGAATTGTAAAATGAGGATTGTCAGGGCGAACGACGAGGGATTGAAGGAAGCGGCAAATGTCCTCAATCAAGGCGGAGTCGCCGTTATCCCGACGGATACCGTTTATGGACTTGCGGCGCGACCTGATTTCCCCAAAGCCGTAGAGCGCCTTTATGCAATCAAGGCGCGAGACGCGAAAAAGCCAATTGCGCTTTTGGTAAGCGACGAGGTTTGCGCGGAGAAGTTCGTCGGCGCTTGCGCGGCGCAAGTCGGCGCGGCCCATTGGCCGGGCGGGCTTACCGTGGTTGCGCGAGGCGAAGGAGTGCGCGTTCCCGATCACGATTGGACGCGGAAGTTAATCGTCGCGTGCGGAGGAGCGCTTCGCGTTACCAGCGCGAATCTTTCCGGCCAAAGGGCGGCAAGCGACGCGGAAGCGGCGCTAAAGGACGTGGGGCTTTCGGCGGAGATCGTGGTCGACGATGGAGTATCCAAAGGCGGAGTCGCTTCATCGGTGTGGAAGGTCGGCGAGGATGGCGCAGTTGAGGTTTTGCGTGAAGGGCCGGTAAAGTAATGGATTGGGTTATCCACCATAAATCTACTACCGAGTCCACCAATCTCGATGCGCGAGCGGGAACGCACGGCGAAGTGTTTACCGCCGACTTCCAGACTGCGGGACGCGGAAGATTGGATCACAAATGGATCTCCGGTGAAGCGGAGAACCTACTGATGAGCGCGGTCGTCTCGGTCGAGGGGATGGAGGCGAGCGAAGTCGCGACCTTTCCGCTCGTCGTCGGGCTTGCGGTCGCCGAAACCTTGGGCGGGTCGTTGAAGTGGCCGAACGACGTGCTCGTTCGCGGAAAGAAGCTTGCGGGAATCCTTTGCGAGCGCCAAGGCGACAAGGTGATCGCGGGTGTTGGGGTAAACGTTTTAACGACGTCATTTCCCGAAGGCATTGTCGCGACTTCCCTCGCGCTGGAACGGGCAAAAGTCGTGGAAATAGCGAAAGTGCGCGACCTTATCCTCAAGCAGCTCGGCGAACTTTATTCGACTTGGCGTGAATTTGGCTTTAAGGCGCTTTACGACCGCATTGCGAAGATCGATGTTTTAAAGGGGCGCGAGATCGCCGTTCGCCAAACCGACGACGACTTGGAGCCGACGCGCGGGCTTTGTTATGGTATAATGGAAGACGGCACGCTCAAAGTAGGCGAGGAAAGGATCTACGCGGGCGAGGCGCACGTATTATGAAAAGCGTTCTTATTACCGGAGGTACGACTCGAATCGGCAAGGCGATTGCGGAAAGACTTCTGCAACACGGCTATCGCGTCCTTACGAGTTCGCATCGTCCGAACGCAGGCTCGGACATTGTCGCGGATCTCTCGAAAGCCGAGGGCGCGGCGAAGCTATTTTCCGAAGCGACGAAGATCTTAAGCGGTTATCCTCCGGACGCGCTTGTCAATAACGCCGCGATTTTCACCGGCGACGAGGAGGCGATGGACGCGATTAACGTCGCTTCTCCGGAGAAGCTGACGACGCTTATGTCGGCGCGTGAAGCGGGCGTTGGAGCGGTCGTTAATATTCTCGACGCTAAAGCGTACTCGAATCATTACGGCGAGACGAAGACGCGACTTGCCGAATGGACGAAAAAGAGCGCCGCCCTTTATGCGGCGACTTTGCGAGTAAACGCGGTTTCGCCGGGGTCGATTTTGGCGCCGACTTCGGTCCATGAAAAGGCGGCGGAGCGGCTTTTGGATCGTCGCGCGACGCCGAAGGACGTTGCGGACGCGGTGGAGTTCCTCCTGGAGGCGGAGGCGATCACGGGAGTAATATTACCGGTCGATTCGGGGAGTCATCTTTTATGAGGCAAGTTGCGGAAAATCTGGTCGCGCTCCTTAAGGCGCGAGGTCTTGTTTGCGCTACGGCGGAGAGCTGCACCGGCGGCGGCGTGGGAAGCGCAATAACCGCAATCCACGGTTCGAGCTCGGTTTTTGCAGGCGGGGTTATTAGTTACGCGAATGAAGTAAAGCGCGACGTTTTGGGCGTAAAGGCGTCGACGCTTGAGACGGTAGGCGCGGTTTCGAGCGAAACGGCCGCGCAGATGGCGGAAGGGATTAGAAAACTCCTAAAAGTCGATCTTGCCGTTTCCCTGACCGGAATCGCGGGGCCGGACGGCGGAAGCGAAGAAAAGCCGGTAGGACTCGTTTGGTTCGGGCTTTCGACCGCGCAAGGGACTCGCACCGAGAAGGCAATATTTCGGGGAGACCGCGAAAAAATTCGCGAGTCGGCGATTGTCCACGCGCTGGGGATGCTTACGGTAGCCGCATCATGATTTCACCGGAGACGATAGCGAAGATCGAGGCGTTGATGCGCGAGGCGAGTGTCTTCGAGGACGACCTCGAGGAGAGTTTTATTTTGGGCGGAGGACCCGGCGGACAAAAGACCAACAAGACCTCGAACGTAGTCAGGCTCGTCCACGCTCCGAGCGGTATCGCCGTTAAGTGCGGAGAGACGCGTTCGCGCGAAACCAATCGCTATCTCGCGCGCCGAATTTTGGCGGAGACCATCTTGGAACGCGAAAAGAAGCGCAAAAGCGAGGCCACGGCGAAGCGCGAGAAGATTCGTCGCCAAAAGCGCCGTCGCTCGCGCCGCCAAAAGGCGAAAATGCTCGCCGACAAGCGCGCTCATTCGGCCATCAAGGCCGCGCGTCGCAAAATCGAGGAAGAATAGCGGCTACTTCACCGACGCCGAGAGTAGCATTCGATCGACGAAATCGGCGTCTTCGACGGTGCCATTTTCGGGGATTGGTCGCCTTTCGCAGTAGGTGACGAGCCAGATTACGAGCGCGATGCTGAATACGCGTACTGCCTGTCCGTCGAGCCAAATCGAAATGGCGAGGGCGGCGAGCGCTTCAAGCGCGGCGAATGCCAACATTTTTATGCGAAAGCGTTTTCTTGTTTCAGTTGCGTTCATTGAGCATCTTTTCGTAGATTGCGAGGTCGCCGCAATCGGAAGCCAATTGACGCGCCAATGCCGAGGCCTCCGCGGCTTCTTTCGGACGGCTGTCGGCGGCGAGGATGATGGCGAGCGAATCGGCGTAATTCCAGTTGGTTGGATACTTTTTCAGTAGTGTGCGAATCTCCTGCTCGGCTTCGTCGTGACGCCCGAGACCGGACAGGGCGAGCGCAAGATCATTGTAGATTCCAGGCGCGGCATCGCCGAGCGAGATGGCGCGACGAAGGTAGTGTTCGGCGGAGTCGTATTGGCGATGTTCGAGTCGTGCCGAGCCGAGCAGGGCGTTTGCCAGCTGATGGCGGACATCGCGGCGCAGAATCAGCAAGGCATCGCGTTCGACCTCGTCCAGTTCGTTGCGAACGATATCGATGGAAAGGAGCTTGTCGAAGACGTAGTGCGAGTTCTCGTTGCCGCTGGACAGCAATTTACGGAAGAATTGCCGCGCCAATACCAAGTCTTCGCCGCCCTTTAGCATATAGAATTCTCCGGATAACCACCACTTCGCCCAATTCGGTCCTTTCTCCGCTTGCAGTTGCGGAAGAATGGTTCGTTCCATTCGTTCGATTTCCGCGTCGCGCAAATCGGCGGATGCGTTTTCCACCGCCGCCAATCCATCGAGCGCGCTCTTGAGCCGGATGCCGAACGGAGTATCCCAGACGGTTTTCGCCAAATTGTGACGATAGGCGATTAGCTGTTCGCGCAACGAAGGATCGACGAACACCCGTCCGCCGACGGCGATTTCGTAGCGGAGTTCCGGTTGCCCGGACATGAGTTTGACTCGATTGCCGAATTCGGCGTCGATTACGGTGCGTTCGGAATTGGCGACTTCCAGCCCGTCGGCGTAGTCGATGAGCCCGACGAGGTTGAGCAAGGTCGAAAAGTTGGTGGAGTCGACTTCGCGGTTGACGAATCTGAGTATCTTCCATGCGCGGCGATAGTCCTTGGCGGCGGCGGCGATGCAGCCGATGGCGTTGCCTTGGACCGAGAGGTGGCGTTTGACGAGGTCGCGACCGGGCTCGTCCTCGTTTTCGAGGAACGGGGCGAATTCCCTCCACGTATCGCGCCACGATTTCTCCAACGCCTCGACCGGCTCATCATCCATGCTCGACCAGCCGCAATTGCACGGACGCCGAAGATTGTAATTCGTCTCCGAAAGGCAGATGGCGTACCAACCTGCGGTTGCGGAAGGACGTTGCGCCGACCATTCGTCGAGGAACTTGCGCGGGCCGAGCTCCGCCGCGAAACGGATGTCGTCGTTGTCGGGCTCCGCCTCGCTCGCCCATTTCGTGAGCGTGGCGCCGTAGGCGAGATCGTATTCGCGGGCCAAGGTAACGAGTCTCGCGTCCGCAGGCTTCTTCAGGAGGATCAGCGGATCGAAAAGTCCGTCGCTCACAATCCACTTTCGTTCGCCGAGCTGGGCGATGGCGCGCTCCACCAGCGTATCCGCCGCGCCACCGTAATCGGTTTGGCGGGCGATGACGATTCTAAAGGCGAGTACGGCGAGCGTTATCGTGTACGCGAGATAGACCAATACGAACGCATGCGGAACTTTTACCAGTCGCCGGGAGAACACATAGTGCAAAATCAACACCGGCGCGACCGCGAAGCCGGCGACGACGGTTACGCCGGGGAAGAACGGATGCGCGGGAATGGCGCGGGCGCTCGCGAGTAACGCGCTCGTGAGCTTGCCGTCGACGATCCAGTCGTCAGCGGAGAATGCGAATCCCCAAATTGCACCGATGGTGAAAAGGGCGAAGGTATGGGCGAGACGTAACGGCATGCGCACGCTCTCCAGACACGCGAGCACCAGTACAATCGGCAACAGCAACACGCCGATGGGGCTTTCCAACGCGGAAACCATAGCGAAAAAGCCAGTCAAAACCGTCAGATACACCACGTTCAACGGTCGTTTTGCGGCACATGCGCGGAGAATGGTCGCGAATGGCGCGAGGGCGAGCGCCAGACAGACGGTCGTCGGCCCCGCGTGGATCGCCCGCAAGGAGATCGCGGGCGTGAAGATGAATACCAGCGAGGAGAGAACGACAAAGACGTGCATTATGCGGTGATAGTCCAAGTCACCGGCTCCGGCGAGGCGATCGCCTTGGAGAATCGACAAGGCGAGGAACGAGCGAATGACGTAGGCGAAAAGCCAGACGGTGATGACGCCGGCGATGGCGGAAATTGCGCCCAGCTTGCCGGCGATCGAGCCGAAGGGCAGCGCGTACGCCGCCTTTACGAGCGTACCCCAAATCGGCGCGCCGAGCGCGGGATCGCCGGTAAGGCCCAGCCAGTCCGTCGCCAGCTTGAGCTCGTCGCCGAACGGCAAGTACGGTGAAATTCTGAATCCGTAGAACAGTGCGGCGACGAGCGCAACGATGAATTCCGGGGATTTGAGAAATCTTTTCATTTCAATTCAAAGTCTGAAAGTACTGGATCGACTCGGCGTGTCCGGCTTGGGCGAAGGTGCGCAACTTGTGGACTTCCGCCGGAGCGTTGATGCCGCAGACGATGCGCAGAAGCGCCCGCGCGAAGGAACCGCTTTCCTCGGGGAAATCGACGCGGACGTTGTCGTATTCGTTGGGCATTCCGTTTTCCACCCACAAGTCGCGCAATTGGCTGAGGGGCTGGGCGAGCGATTTGCCGCCTTCCATCTTCGCCTTGTACGTCCAAAAGTACGCCTCGACGAGCTTGCCACGATTATAGGCGCCGTGTCCGGCGCGCAGAAGCGCTTTGACGAGCGCGTCGCCCGAAAGTTTGCGATGGGAGATGACTTCCTCGGTTTCGAGCGAGGGCTTCGCCGCCGTTTTGCGCGTCAACGAAGAAAATGGATTCGTCGCCGTTTTGCGCGTCGCCGGCTTCGGCTCCGTCGTCGTGCTTGCGCTTTCGCTCGTCGATGCGTTCGGGACGGGAGACGATTCGTTCGCTTTCCCGTTTGTCTTCGGAAGTCGGCAGTAGACGGCGATGGCGGCGGCGAACGTGGCGATGCATACACGCACCGACTGGCTCGGCATCAAGTGCGACAACACGATAGCCGTGGTCAGCGAAAAGAAGCAGAGCTCGAACAGGACGAAGGCGCGGGAGAGTTTCTGGTTATTTTCGTTCATTGAGGATTCGGTTGTAGATTTTGAGTTCACCTTGTTTATTGGCCTTGCTACGAGCCTCGCGGCACGCTCTTAAGCTGTCGTCCTCGCGACCCGCCGCCTGAAGTATCATCGATAGCGAGTCGATGAAGTTCCAATTGTCGGGATAGTCGGAGATCAGCGAGCGAATCTCCCGCTCGGCGTCGATGTGGCGTCCGATTCCCGAAAGCGCCAGTGCGTAGTCGTTGCGCACCCCTGGCGGCGGATTGCCGAGATTGATCGCGCGCTTGAGGTAGTGCTCGGCGGAAGCGTAGTTCTTCTTTTCGAGTCGCATCGAACCGAGCGCGGCGTTGGCGAGTTGATTGCGGATGTCGACGCGCAGAATCAACATGGCGTCGTGTTCGGTTTCCGTGATGTCGCCGAGCGAGAAGTCGATCATCAGCAGACGATCGAAGACGTGGAACGATTCGTCGTGGCCGGAGCGAATGAAAGAGCGGAAATTCTCCCGCGCCTGCAAATAGCCGTCGGGACCCTTGGCGAAGTAGAACTCGCCCATCGTCCACCACTTCGCCCAATCCGCGCCGCGTTGCGCGCGCAGTTGCGGCAGAACCGTGCCTTCCACTTCTGAAATCTTGGCTTTGCGCTTTTCGCCTTCCAACTCGTCGATTTCCTTGATGCCGTCCAACGCGGCTGCGAGCTGCTTGCCGAAAGGCGTTTCCCAAACGTTCTTCGCCATTTGCTTTTGCATTTCCAGAATTCGCTCGCGCAACGACGGATCGACGAATACCCGTCCGCCGATGGCGATTTCGTAGCGCAGCTCGATTAGTCCGGAAACCAGTTTGATTCGCGAAGTGAAGCGAGAGCGTACGTTTTCGACGACGTTGCGATCGACGAACGAAACGTCGCCGTAGTCGATCAACCCCATGAGATTCATAAGCACCGACAGATTGTCGGAGTCGACGTTTTCGTTGGTGAACGTCAGGACGTCCCACGCGAGACGGGCGTCCTTCGCCGCCGCCGCCATGCTGCCGAGGGTGTCGCCTTGAACCGAGAAGAAACGTCGCAGAATCTTGTACCCCGGCTCGTCGTCGTCTTCGAGGAGCGGGGCGAAGTCGCTCCACGCCGCGTGCCAGTTGGCGATCTTGTCATTTAGCGAGACGTCGTCGGAGTTTCTCCATCCGAAGCAATCCGGCGAAATGAGACCGTAGCCGGGTTCGGAAATGGTGATGGCGAAGCATTTCTCGGCCATGCCGCCGGGATCGGAGTCGTGCCATTCGCGCAACAGCTCGCGCGGACCGAGCTCGGCTGCGAACTGGAGGTCGACGCGGTCGGGGAAGCGGCGCTTCACCGCGCCGGAAAGCTCGGCGCCGTAGTCGAGATCGAACTCGCGCCTGAATGTGACGAGCGTCAAGTCCGCCGGCTTCTTCAATAGGATCAGATCGTCAAACACCCCGTCGCTGATCAGCCACTGGCGTTCGCCGACTCGTGCGAGCGCGTGATCGACCAGTTCGTTAGCCGCCTTGCCGTAGTCGCCTTGTCGACCGATGATATCGGCGAAGAAGCACGTCGCGGCAGTCAGCATCGTCGCCACGCAAATGACGATTAGCGTGCGCGGCGATTTGATTCGGCGGAGGGAAAAGAGTTTGTAGAGCACGCAGACCGGCAAAACCGCCAGCGTCAGCACGCCGATGAAGCCGTCGGGCAGCCAGTTGGCCAAGAGGTTGCGCACGATTGCGGCCAGCGAGGAAATGACGTGCGCCCACGAGAAGAGATTGCCCTGCGAAAACACCGTGCCGATCAGCGCGCCGACGAGAAAGACGAAGAGCGCGGTGGCGATGGGCAGGGACTTGCGCACCGGCGCAACGGCAACGAGGATCAGCGCGAAGGGGAAGGCGAAGATGCCGAAAAGGCCTTCGAGGGCGGCGAGGGCGGCGCCGAAGCCGGCGAGCATCGCGAGGCAGACCGAAGTGAAAGGTCTCGCGCAAGAGGTCATCGCCACCGCCAGCGCGAAGGGCGAAATTGCGAGCGCGAGTTGGAGCGTGAGCGGGCTTACGCGCGTCGCCCAAAGCGAGATGCCGGGGATGAACGCGAAGGTAAGCGAGCATGAGAGCGAGGCAATCCAGATCGTGGAGCCGTACGCGAGGTCGCTGGAGTCGGCCTTTTTTTCGGAACGGGCCAACGCGCGAAGCAGAAAGGCGCGGACGGCGAAGGAGAAAAGCAACACGGCGACGACGCCGAAGAAGGCGGAGACGAGACCGAGGGCGACGGCGATGTCGCACGGCAGCAAGTTGGCGAGCCGGACGAATTCGCCCCAAAGCGGCGAAAGCGAAGCGGGCTGGCCGTTAAGGCCGAGCCAGCTCGCGGCCAATGACGTTTCCTCGCCGAGCGGCAGAATCGCCGAAATGCGCGAAAAATAGAAAATCGCCGCGACGAGAGTCGCGATGAAAACCGGTGATTTTAGTATACGCTTTACCATAGGCGGGAATTATATCAAAAAAGCGACGCTTTTTGCGCCGCCTTTTAGATAGAATTCACACTTTCGCTTACGCGCACTTGCGCTTGAGCGCAAGACCCGCAAGATTGATAGGCAAAACCATGCCCGAACCGAAACGTTCTCTCACATTACTTCACCGAAGCCTTCCTCGGCAAAGATGTGTGTATAGTATCAAAAATTTCGGTTGCGTGTCAATGGGGTATTTTCAATAAGCTTCGCTATTACAAATAGCACTCAATTATCCTTGATTTGGAAATTAAAAGCGACCTCGAAAGGGTCGCTTTCGGTTGGTGACGAATTGGCGGGTTATGTTGATATGGGAAGTAAGGTGGTTCGTGATGGTATCATTGGCGGAGCTACCGGATACGCTAATGGCGTCAGGGTCGAACTTTCTGAAGGAAAAAATAAATCCTATTATCATGTGGCGTCGTTTGTCGTTGCCGACGCAAAGGACTTGGTTGGTGGCGCGGGCAAAGAAGCTGGCGAAGAATATGGGTTAATTAACTTGTATGGCTATAGCACGACTCAAGCGCCTAATATTGTCGATACTGAATTTATTGAAGGTAGCAAATGGGTTCAGGGATTTGCAACGTCAAGTTCGATTGATAATTGGAATGTTCAGCCGGCGCCCATTCCCGAACCGACTTCGGGTCTCTTGATGCTTCTCGGCATGGCGGGTCTCGCCCTCAAGCGCAAGCGCGCGTAATTGAAAGAACAGTGTTCAACGAAAAGGCGGCGCCAAAAAGCGTCGCCTTTTTGATATAATAAGCGGTGATGAGTTCGTTTGTTGCATCATTGTCCAAGGGACTGTTTTGGGATGTTGATCCAGAAACAGTTGACGAGGTGGAGCATCGCAGCTTCATCATTCAGCGCGTATTGGAGCGTGGTGAATTCGATGATATGCAAAAGACATTCTCGCACTACACGATGCCAGTGGTGGTATCCGAAGCGCAGGAAATGAGGTCGCTATCGCCGATGGCGCTGTCGTTGGCGGCGTGTTTGGGCAATGTGAAGGAAGACACTTTCCGATGCTACACTACGAATCAATCGAACCGTCAACCCTGGAATTGCTGAAGCGCATTCAAGCGCGGAAGGAATTGTCGGAAACTCGACTTGTAGGCGGTATCGCGCTTGCGATGCAGTTTGGCTAAAAAAATCTCGTCTATACCAATACAGTATAGCGCGTAAAAATCGTAAATTACCAAAGAAGATTCGCAATCGCCCGGCACTTCTCGGCAACGACATTCCAATCCTGATATTCCATCTTCAACTTTTTGTATTCACGAAGGTTGGTTTCATCAAGATCGTAAGGCATTGGGTTGGAAAGTTGAATCTGCAATTGTTGTTTCGCCGATTGTCCATTTGGCTGCGGATAGAGGTCGTCAAACTTGGCGAGCGCCTTTATTGATTCATCAAGACCAATCAGTTCTGCCATTGCCACAAAATCAAGATAGTCGCGCGTCGCATTGCGCTTGACAATCAAAACCGCTTTAATGCGCAACATCTCTGACTTGGTTGGTACGGTCAACTTAACACCGTTGACTTCAATGAGTTCCGTCTCCAACGGCGCCTCGCGAATCAATTGGCGAACCCCAGTTTCAATGCCATCCAATGAGCCAAGAATCAGCACCGGTCGCTTTACTCGCGCCGTTTTCCATCCCGCAACCGACTCCAAGGTTGCCAAAATTTCGTCGAACCGCGTTTTGAGATCAATCAGCGTGTGGTCATGATCCAGCGAAATGCGATGATGCGCAAATGACGCCGCTGCGGTTCCGCCGACAAGCACGGCTTCCGGGATTATCGACTGCAGGTGTGCGGCAGACGACAAAAGCGCTTCCCATTCAGGCAAGGGCGTGTTGGGCATAGTAATTCCAGAGATGGTAACGTTGGGCGTATGGGTCTGAAATCTTCGCCGCGCATATTCTTGCGATCTTGGACAAAAGCGAAGAATCGCCGTCTGCTCGTCGCTTGAGTTCGTTCCAATCGCGAACCCCACCACGTTCAATTATGTCGTCAATCGCCGCCAATGACGGAACTGCGTTTTCGATTATATGCCGATGCTCCATTACCTTCACCGCTTATTATATCAAAAAGGCGACGCTTTTGGCGCCGCCTTTTCGTTGAACACTGTTCTTTCAATTACGCGCGCTTGCGCTTGAGGGCGAGACCCGCCATGCCGATGAGCATCAAGAGACCGCTCGTCGGCTCGGGGATGGGCGCCGGTGCATCGGTAAGAGATGTCCTGTCGGCTAATTTAAGCGGGCCGTTACCATGTTGATCAGTGTCATACGCGAGAATCTCATTAGAAAGATAGGGAGTGACTTGATAATAAGTTTGGTTCGTCAATTCCGCGCCAAGAACATAGTCGCTAATAATGAGAGAATATTCGCCAACAGTGCTTGCGCTTAATCCATTAGCGGTTATATCACCGACGCGTCCATATTGATAAACCTCCCCATCGTGATCTTCGTCGCTATATGGATTATTGAGCACAACATATGCAGCATCACCGCGCTCAACCGCAGCTGCAATGACATTAACACTTGACTCCTTAAAGTCAGCCGTCTTAATTAGATACACATGGTGATGCGTCCAAAGATCGGCATCATTTTGGAATTCAAAGTACATCTTCGAGGCCATTGTGCCAGCATTCGCCGCGCCAACCGTCGCAATCGCCGCGACTACTGCCATCATTAGTTTTTTCATTTTGTTTTTCCTTGTTGAAACGTTCTCGTACATTATTTCAAAGTCAATAAATTGCGAACGGGAAACAATGAGCCGTGCGGCTTTTTGTGCAGTAATGTGCAGAGTTCGTGCAGTGTAGTTTGTATAATGCGACCATCGTAAAACGAAATGAAAGGAAAAGACATGTCTAGAGAAAAAGGTCGTGGAAATTTGCAATCCGAGGCGTCGGGTCATTGGACGATGCGCGTTTGCGTCAACGGACGGCGCATTTCGCGCGTGACTTACGCCAAGAGCCGTGAAGCGGCCGAAGAGGAACTTCGCCGCTTCGTAGTCGAGAGCCGCGTCGCCGATCATACGCTTGCGCTCGCCGACACTTGGTCGGCTTACGAATCCAGCCCCAATCGTCGCGATCTTCGCGCCAGCACTCTGTCGGCAAAATATCAGATTTGGCGCAAATTCATTGTCTATCTCAATACCAATCGCCCCGACATCACCGAATTGCGCGAGGTTAATCGTCCGGTAATCGAGCGATATTTGGCGGAAATCGGCAAATCCCACGCTTCCACGACTTACAATAACCGCGTTTGCGTTCTTCGCGAAGTGTTCCACGCGCTATCCGAACGCGCGGGGATAACCGACGATCCATGGGCTGGCGTTCGCTTCAAGCCAGACGATTGCCATTCTCGCCGTTCGCTTACTTGCGATGAGGTTCGTCGGCTCATTGCCGCCGCAAGTCGTATGGGTTGGGAATGGCGAGAACTCTTTGAACTCGGCATCTACACGGGGATGCGGCTTGGGGATTGTTGTCGCTTAGAGTGGAAAAACGTCGATCTCGTGCGCGGGATAATCCAGATAATACCGCACAAGACGGCGAAATTCGCCCACGGTCGTCCGGTGACGATTCCAATTCACCCGATTTTGGCGAGAAGTTTCGCCAAAACTCCGATCAGCGAACGAAACGGTCCTATTATAAAGGAGATAGGCGCGCTCTACTTTGAACGGCGCACGCGCCTTTCGTATTGCCTAAAGCAAATTTTCAAATCTGCCGGCATCACCACCTCGATCGCCGTTGAAGGGCGCAAGTACCGCGCACCCGAAGCGACTTTTCACTCCTTGCGCCATACTTTCGTTTCCATAGCCGCCAACGCCGGCGTTCCTTTGCACGTCGTCCAATCCATCGTCGGGCACGGCTCTACGGCAATGACGCGCCACTATTACCATGAAAACGAAGACGTCTTGCGCAAGGCGGTTATCGCCATTCCCTCGATGAATCGCACCAAAAAGCACGACATTTCCTCAGCCGCGCCGGAATTGTGTCTTGACGACTCCGCCAAAAGTCTATTGGAAAAGACTTATACGCTACTCAAGGCAATATTCGACGGAAACTCGACAAATACCCCCCCCCCCCCCCTTGAAAATTTCTTAAAATACCCCATTGACAAGTAACCGAAATTTTTGATATCATACACACATCTTTGCCGAGGAAGGCTTCGGTGAAGTAATGTACGAGAACGTTTCAGCAAGGAAAAACGAAATGAAAAAGCTAATGATGGCAGTGGTCGCGGCGATCGCGACGATTGGTGCGGCGAGCGCGGCGACGTCGTTTACAGTGAATTTTTCTCGACCAGGTTCTGGGAATCGAAACATTTATCGTGGAGCTGTGGACGACGACTACAAATTCACGGGAACGATGTATATGGTGGTTGGCACTCAAAATAATTTGAAGGCCTTTTCAAAAGCGCTAAAGGAAGCATACTCAAAGGGGCCGATTGGAAGCGGGGATTTGGAATCCTATCAAGAATTTGCCTCGGGCTATAATACTGTTCAAGTGCGTTCTTTCCAGGTCAATAATTCAACTTATTTCGGTGACAACGGTGTCCAAAGTTTTACATATAATGGCAATAGGCCAGACGGCTTGTACTTCCTTGCGTTTGCCGAAATGACCGATGTCTATGGCGCAGCGAATAAGAACGATACTTACATTATGGTGAGTGGTGTCCAAGCTGTTGAAGCAGTAGGGACTAATACAGACTTCCGCGGAAGCGCAACTAGAAACACTGATGCTTTCACCTTTGGTGGTTCTTCGGCCGTTATTCCCGAACCGACTTCGGGTCTCTTGATGCTCATCGGCATGGCGGGTCTCGCCCTCAAGCGCAAGCGCGCGTAATTGAAGGCAAAGCCTTAACCGAAACGCCGTGCCGCAAGGTGCGGCGTTTTCGTTTGCATTGCGCAAATGCGATGTGATATAATTCGAATAGTAAACGGATTCATTGAAAATGATTCTATATCACGGTAGTAATGTTACGGTTCGCGAGCCGAAGATACTGAAGCCCAATCGCGAGTTGGATTTTGGAGATGGCTTTTATACTACCACAAATCGCAATCAAGCCGTTAGTTTCGCGAAGCGAATGACACGGAAACGCGCGGCAGGTGTCGCAACGGTCAATGTGTACGAGGTAGACTTGGACGCGGCGTTTGCATCTTGCTCTTCCATTCGGTTTGACGAAGTGTCTGACGCATGGTTGGATTTTGTTTGCGCCAATCGCGAAGGAACTTATTCAGGGCAGCTGGTCGATTTAGCCTTTGGCCCAGTTGCGAATGACGATGTTTATCGCACACTTTACCTTTATCGTGGTGGCGAGATTTCGCGCGAAGAGACGATGGCAAGATTGAAAGTCAAAAAGCTATTCAATCAGTTGGTGTTCAAAAGCGAACGAGCGCTTGCGTTTGCGCATTTCAAGTGCGCGGAGGAAATTCGTGAGTGAAGAAGGTTTTAGCGCGTTGTTGACGGTGATTGTTCCGCAAATCATCGGTATCGTCGTTCGCGAGCATCGGCTTGACGAAAAGATGGCAACTGCGCGGTTTTATTCTTCGCGCCTTTATAACGAGCTTTCGGACGAAACTTTGAAATTGTGGCATTACAGTCCGCAAATGTTGTTCAAGTTGTACGACGAGGAAGTGCGAACTGGCACCATCACCTATCCGGAGCCGGCATTTTGATGAGCAGAGAGGGAAACTTTTTGGTATTTTGCATGGAATGCTACCGACAAGCCAAACGGATGTCGGGGCGTGAGGTTGCTGCGCTTTTCGAAAAATACGGACTTTACGATTACATTACCGACGAGTTTGAATCGCTTCACACTACCGGTATCAAATATATCGTAGACGATATAGACGAGTATATTGCCAACCGCGCAGCATAACACCAATGCGGCGTTTTACGTATGTAAATAGCGCGCAATTATCCGCGCCTGGAAATTAAAAGCGACCTCGAAAGGGTCGCTTTTACTGCACAATATCTGCACATTACTGCACGATTTTTCGCGCAAGTGTCGCCTATCGCCAATAAATACGGCGAATTAGAATGTCGTACGAGAACGTTTCAGACAAGGAAAAACAAAATGAAAAAACTAATGATGGCAGTAGTCGCGACGATCGCGACGGTTGGCGCGGCGAGTGCGGCGACGACATTCAC
>JAZQOS010000079.1:0-4966 GCA_045627925.1 Kiritimatiellia bacterium
GAGATTGCCGCGCTCCGCGCCGCGGAGAAGCTTAATTGCGAGATATGGGAGACGACCCGCGGCAAGTTCAAGGCCGGCATGACCGAGCGGCAGATGGCGCGAATCATTCAGAAGCTGATGATCGAAAAGGGCGAGGGCGAGGCATTCAGCACAATCGTCTGCGTCGGGAAGAATGCCGCGGAGTGTCATCACGAGCCGGGCGACACCGTTTGGAACGGTCGCGAACCCGTCCTCGTCGACATGGGCGTGAAGCTGAACGGCGTTTGCTCCGACCTGACGCGCAATCATTTTAACACAGAGGCACAGAGGCACAGAGGGTTATATGGGAAGGTCTACGACCTTGTATTGAAGGCCAATCTCGCGGCGATTGCCGCGGCGAAGCCGGGGATGACGGGAAAGGCGCTTGATAAGGTAGCACGTGACGTCATCAAGAAGGGCGGCTTCGGCAAGGCGTTCGGTCATTCGCTCGGTCATGGCGTCGGCTACGAAATTCACGAATCGCCGGCGGTTTCTGCGAAGTCGAAAACCGTTTTAAAACCGGGAATGTCGCTCACCATCGAGCCGGGAATCTACCTCGAAAACGAGCTCGGGGTGCGTATTGAGGATCTTGTTTTAATCACCGAAAAGGGCTGCGAAGTCCTATCGGATGCGGAAAAATGATATAATACTGCGTATGGAATTTGAAAATACCATCGGGCTCGAGACGCACGTCCAGCTCAAGACCGCGACGAAGATGTTCTGCGGATGTCGGCTGAAGACCGGGTGCGAGCCGAATGTCAATGTCTGTCCCGTTTGTCTCGGCTATCCCGGGGCGCTTCCGGTGATGAACAAGGAAGCGGTCAAGCTCACGGTGATTTCGGGGATGATGCTCGGTTGCGAAGTGAATCGCCACGCGACCTTCGACCGCAAGAACTACTTCTATCCCGACATGGCGAAGGATTATCAGATTTCCGAGAACGGCAATCCCCTGTGCATCGGCGGCGGGGTGGAGATCGCGCTTGCGGACGGCTCGAAGAAGTTTGTTCGCATCAATCACATCCATCTCGAAGAGGACGCGGCGAAGATCAACCACTATGCGGCGAGTTCGGGGGTGGACTTCAATCGCGGCGGGACTCCGCTCATGGAAATCGTCTCCGAGCCGGATCTTTCGAGCGCCGACGAGGCGATTGCGTATTTGACCGCGCTCAAGGAGATGCTGGTTTACGCGGGCGTCAGCGATTGCAACCTCGAAGAGGGCAATATGCGCTCGGACGTCAACATCTCGATTCGTCCCGTGGGCGAAAAGAAGCTAGGGACGAAGGTCGAGATCAAGAACATGAACACTTTCAAGGGCATCCACGCCGCTTTGGAGTACGAGGCGCGTCGTCAGCGCGAATGCATGGCGCACTCGATTCCGATTGTGCAGGAGACCCGTCGTTGGGACGGCGAGGCGATGGAGACCGCGTCCATGCGGTCGAAGGAAAACGCCCACGACTACCGTTATTTTCCCGAGCCGGATCTCGTCCCCGTCGAGCTTTCCGAGGAGCAGATCGCCGAATGGCGCAAACTGCTGCCCGAAAAGCCGGAAGCGCGACGCGAGCGGATGGCGAAGGAGTACGGGCTTACGGACTACGACGCCGAGGTGCTCGCACAGCAGAAGGAGCGCGCCGATTATTTCGAGAAGGCGGCGGCGAAGGCGAAAAAGCCGAAGCTGCTCTGCAACTTCTACATGTCGGACGTGATGAGCTACTTCAACGAGCACGGCTTTTCGGCGGGAACCGAGGAAGCGCTCTCCGCGCTCTTCAATCTCTCCACCGACTCGAAGATCAACGGTCCTACGTTGAAGGAGCTGTTGCCCGAAGTGTTGTCGGGGGCGATCGCCGACCCCGAGAAGACGGTGGCCGAGCGCGGGCTCGGCGCGGTCAGCGACACGTCGGCGTTGGAGGCGTTCGTCGATCAGGCGATTGCGGCGAACCCCGGTCCGGTCGCCGATTACAAGGCCGGCAAGAAGGCGGCGGCGGGGTTCTTCGTCGGACAAGTGATGAAACTTTCGAAGGGCAAGGCCGATCCGAAGCTCGTCGGCGGAATCGTCGCGAAGAAACTTTCCGCGTTATGAGGGGTTTCTCGTTCATGTTATTCGCGGGGTTGCTGCTCGCGGGGTGCGAAAGCTACGACATTATGCAGCGTAGCGTTTTTTCCGACGACTCGGGGAATATGGTCGTGGTCGCGTTTGGGCGCGGCGAAAGCGACCACGTCAACTACTTCGTCAGTCCCTCGAACGGCAAGGAGCTGGAGTTTAAGTCCAAGCTGGTCGTGGAGGTGGAATTGCCCGATGGCGATTCGTTCGTCGCCTGGCAGTGCATGAACATGCTCGCCAACGGCACAATGTATCGCACGGATAACGAGAAGTGGATGCTCTTGGCGGCGGGATTCACCTGCACCGTCTATCGGCGGAACGAGGAAATGGAAGATCGCTACGACGAAGTTTATCGCGGAATCCTTTGCGACACCGCGAAAGGCGACTACAAAGAGGACGAACGGTGGCGCAAGCTCAAGAAGAACGCCGCCGGTCGGTGGGAATGAACGCGCTCGACAACATTCGCGTGGTGTTGGTCGGAACGCTCTACACCGGCAACGTCGGATCTTCCTGCCGGGCGATGGCCAATATGGGGATTCGTCATTTGCGTCTCGCGGCGCCCAATTTGCAGAATTCGTGGGAAGAGGGCGAGCGGCTCGCCGTGCATGCGACCGATATCATGAACGCGCGCGAGGAATTCGCGACATTCGAGGAAGCGGTCGCCGATTGCGTCGCGGTCGTCGGGACGACGGCGCGAGAAGGACTCTATCGTCAGCACGTGAAGGCACCGCGCGATTGCGCGGCCGATATTCTTTCGCTCGCCGAGACCGGTCCCGTGGCGCTCGTCTTCGGGCGCGAGGACAAGGGGCTTTTGAACGAGGAAATCTCCCAGTGCACGCACCTGATCCGCATTCCCGTGGACGAGGGCTACACGTCGATAAATCTCTCGCAGGCGGTGCTCGTAACTTGCTACGAGTTCTTCTGCGCCTCGGGAAAGTACGTACCGCCGCATGAAAAGGCGCCGCCCGCTCCGCAGGCGCAGAAAATGCAGCTGATGAAGAATTGGGCGAAGATGCTGGAGGAGATCGGCTTTATGAAAGCCGAGCAAACCGAGCACTTCATGCAGGGTTTTCATCGGGTCTTTTCGCGCGGCGTTTTCACCAAGGACGACGCCGCCTTGATGCTCGGCGTCGCTCGGCAGGCGATCTGGGCTAAACAAAACGCGGTCGCCGGGAAATGAACGTTCTTTTCGCAATCGTCGGTCTTTTGGCTCTGGTCAATCCCAAGCCGGAGACGATACCGGAAGTTTGGCGTTGGGAGGGCGGCGAGGGCGTTCTTAAGGTCGACGGCGATTACAAACGGCTCGTCGATACGGAGCTTGTGGCATCGGGCGAGAAGGAGGGATACGTAATCGACATCGGCAAGCGGCGGGTGAAGATTCGCGCGGCCTCCAAGACCGGGCTTTATTACGCTTCTCGCACGCTATTGCAACTATTGAAGCAAAATCCGAAGGAGCTTCCCCGGGGACGTATTGTCGACAAGCCCAAGTATCCGGTTCGCGGATTCGTCTTCGATGTCGGACGATTGCCGGTTCCGATGGAATTTCTGCACAGGGTCGTGGATATCATGGCCGCGTACAAGATGAACGATTTGCAACTCCATCTCAACGACAACTACATTTGGCACGGCGACTACGTCAAGGAAGGCAAGGATCCGTTCAAGGAGAGTTACGCCGCGTTTCGATTGGAGTCGAAGATCGAGGGGCTGACCGCGAAGGATGTTTTCTATTCGAAAAACGAATTCGCCGAGCTCGTTTCATACGCGGCGAAGCGCGGGGTTAGAATCGTGCCCGAAATCGACTCGCCGGGTCACGCGCTTTCCCTGACGCGAGTACGGCCCGACCTCATTTATCAAGGGCCCATGAGCGACCCCGCGAAGCGGTGCGAGATGCTGGACGCGGCGAACCCGAAAGCGCTTGAATTCGTGGGCGGGGTGTTCGACGAGTTCTTGGAAACGGCGTTCAAGGGCTGTGACACGGTGCACATCGGCACCGACGAATTCTTCGGCGCGAACGAAGATTATCGGCGCTATCTGGACGGACTTTTGGGATATATCCAGAAGCGCGGTCGGACGCCGCGCGCGTGGTGCAGCTTGCGGCGTAAGCCGGGTTCGACGCCGGTGCGCTCGCAAGGCGTGGAAATGAACGTTTGGAGCCGAGACTGGGGAAGGGCGCGCGAAGCGATCGATTGGGGGTACGACGTAATCAACACCTTGGATCGCGACCTTTATTTCGTGCCGACCGCGGGCTACTACCGGATGGACCGGAATTTGAAAGGGCTTTGGGAGAGTTGGGCGGTGAACAAGATCGGCGACGAGACGATTGAAGAGGGCAATCCGCATCTTCTGGGGGCGAGCTGGGCGCTGTGGAACGATATGATCGGCCCTCGCCACAACGGCTACACCTACAAAGATCTCGAAGAACCGATCAAGGCGGCGTGCGGCGTTCTCGCCGAGAAAATGTGGAGCGGTTCGGCGATTCCGCCTCGGGATTACGAGGCGCATCGGGCGTTGATGGAGAAATTGGCGCCGTTTTCGGCTCCTTAAAATACCCCCTTGCGCTGACAAGGGTGGTTTTGGTATACTACGCACCAGTTTGTTTTCTAAGCCCTGCTCGGGTGGTGAAATTGGCAGACACGTATGCTTGAGGTGCATATGGAGAGATCCTTGCGGGTTCGAGTCCCGCCCCGAGCACCAATTCTTGGAGAACAAACATTTGTTCTTTGACAACCGGAAGTTGGAAATTAAAGAGAATTACAACTCGTAATACGAGATCAAGAAGTTTTTCTTGCTAAGCGTATACGGGCGCACGACGGATGCCTTGGCATCAGGAGGCGATGAAGGACGCGGAAG
>JAZQOS010000080.1:0-41280 GCA_045627925.1 Kiritimatiellia bacterium
TGCATTTGATAGTTGCGAAGGTCTTGTGTCGGTAACAATACCATCAACCGTGACAAGCATCGGTATTTGGGCGTTTAATGGATGTAGCGTTTTGGAGTCAGTAATAATACCCGAAGGAGTGACGACTATAGGAGAGAGAACTTTTGCTGGATGTCGTAGCCTTGAGGCAGTGGCAATTCCTAAAGGCGTAACGAGCATTGGCTATGGTGCGTTTTCTGGTTGTAGTGGGTTGATATCGGTAACGATTCCGTCGAGCGTGACGAGCATCGGTAGTAGTGCGTTTGAACGTTGTGATGGTGTGCAAACGATTTATGTTGGATTAGGTGATATCGTTCGAGTGCGTGCGATGATGTCTGCTTCTGGATTTGATATTAGTAAGACGGAGTTCGTTGAGGTTTTTGAAAAAGATGAGCTTATCTTAGGTGGCGCAACGTGTGAATTCGGGGGCGATGCTGAGTGGGATGTTGAGAAAGCCGATGGTGGATGGACGTTACGGAGTGGCGCGATTACCAAAAAGCAGGAGTCGTGGGTTGAGGTTAGCTTTGAAGGCGATATGCGCGTTGAATTTAAATGGAAAACGTCATGCGAAGGAATGGACGGTGATATAAGAACCGATGGACTGTCTGTGTCGGTTGATGGCGAAGAGACGGGATATGTTTCTGGAATCACTAATTGGAGAAGCAAATCCATTGATGTTTTTGGAGAGGGCGAGCACAAGGTGCGTTGGGTATATGCAAAGGACAACAAAACAAACGCTGGTGAAGATTGTGGGTGGATTGCCGATGTAGTGCTTACGCCGCTATGCACCATTTTATTCGATGATGGTGGTGCGGATTATGGTAGCGGTCCGGCGCCAATGTATGTTTGCGAGGATTCAAAATATGTATTACCTAATCGGGGAACGCTTCGCAAGGAAAAATACGAGTTTGTGGGTTGGAAATGTGGAGATGTAACCTATAATGCAGGGGCTACATGTACTGCTTCCAAATCGGTAGAATATGTTGCTGTTTGGTCGGCAAAATTTCTGCCGGCGCCAACTATTAAAGTAGCAGAATACTATACGGACGAAAAGACTACGGTTATTATTGACTATGGTATTGCAGGCGTGACTGGATATTATTGCATTGATGGTGGTAGCGCGATTAAATACAAAGGAGCATTCGAGATAGAGGGAACTCATACAATAATTGCTTATGGCGAAAAACACGATTATTTTAGGGCGGTTTCTAAGGAATATAAGACGGTAAGGGCGCCTTGGACGACTGCGGAATGCTTGAATATCGAAAATGATTCGTTTTTGTTTAGTGGTGATGCTAGTTGGAAGCGTGATTTAGAAACGACTCACGACAATATTGCGTCCATGCGTAGTGGAACGATTAACAACAACCAGACGAGCAAGATGTCCATCACGCTAAATGGAGAGGGTAAATTGTCGTTTTGGTGTAAGGCTTCCAGCGAATATGATGAAGAGGATGGTGAGGTGTATGATGGAATGGCTGTCTATATTGATGGAGTTATGCAAAATGAGGGTAGTTTAATCGGTGGTGATGTCGATTGGACGAAATACACCTTTAAAATTGTCGGGGAAGGCGAGCATACATTCAGTTGGAGTTATGAGAAGGATAGGAGCGGCTCTGCCGGAGAGGATTGCATTTGGATTGACGAGGTTGAATGGATGCTGAGCAAAGACGAGATATTTGCTGATGTTGTTGCGCTGAAGGAGGCGTTTGGCGAAGAGTCGAGCGTGGTGAGGAATCTGACGAGCGAGGAGGAACTGGCGAAATTCAACGAGTTTCTCGGCAAGTGCGGGATTACGACGGCGAGTCAGATAAGCGACAAGCAAAAAGAGTATGCGTACGAATCGTTCAGGATGTCGGCGATTACGGTCGAGCCGCAGCTATTCGAGAACGAGCCGAAGCTGAGGATCCACGAATTCAAGCAAGGCGAGGGCGGTTGGTCGGTGTCGATTTCGCTCAAAGCGGGCGGCGAGGAGATTGCGATGGCGAGAAAGGCGTTGGAAGAGCATATTTCGGTCGGCAATAAGCTTACGGAGATAACCTCCAAGCCGGATATTGTCGCAAGTCCAAGCGAGGACGGCAGCTCCCTTACCTTCACCATCGCCCCGCCTGAAGGCCGTGAAGCGTTTATAATGGTGCAGCTGTAAGCGTTTGGCGGCGAACCGAGGAACGGAATGGTGTGTTGGCAAAAGCGTACCTTCCGTTCCGAAGTGGCGCTAGTTGCAACCGAAAGGCACCGCCAAGTCGGTACTTGCGCGACGAGCGGTAAAAGTGGTATAATGACGGCATGACGATTAAGAAACCGGCAGGTGGTGCGGCGATTGCCGACCGTTTCAAATTGGATACGCCAGACCCCAAGGCCAACGGCGCTGTGGGTAAGGCGACGACTGCGGCGGTTATCGCAGGCACGGTCGCGCTAATCATCGCGGGCATCCTTACGTTCGTTCTTTATCAGCATTGGGAATTTCTCAAGGGCGCGTGATCCTCCTTCGCTGAAGCTTCGGAGGACAAGTGGTGGATAAAAAGACGAGCATGGCGATGGGCAAGGCGATACGTCTTGCCTTGGACGAGGATTTGGGAGAGCGGCGGCTTGATGCGACGAGCGAGGCGCTCGTCGACCCGAAGGCGGTTGCGACTGGAGAGATCTACGCCAAGGGCACGGACTGCGTCGTCGCTGGCGCCGAAGTCGCCAAGGCGGTGATGAAGGCCGTCGATCCGCGCATCAAGGTCAGGATTCTCAAAAAGGATGGTTCGCGGGTAAGGCCCAAGGAGCCGATTCTCGTCTTTCGCGGCAAGGCGCGCTCGATTCTCGCCGCCGAACGGACGGCGCTCAATTTTATGCAGCGGATGTGCGCGACGGCGACCTTGACGCGGAAGTTCGTCGATGCGACGCGCAAGTACAAAACGCTTATCCTCGATACCCGTAAAACCACGCCGGGGTTGCGCGTTTTCGAGAAGTATGCGGTCGTTTGCGGCGGCGGGACGAATCATCGCTTCGGAATGTTCGACCGCATCCTAATGAAGGACAACCATCGCCGGCTTTGGCGGGGCGGCGATCCCGATCGGCTCGACGAGGCGGTAATCGCGGCGCGGAAGAAGTTTCCGAAGTTGATGGTCGAAGTCGAGGTCGAGAGCCTGCGCGAGTGCGCGAGTGCGCTAAAGGCGAGGCCAGAGTGGATTATGCTCGACAACATGTCCGTAAAGGATATGATTTCTTGCGTAAAGCTTTGCAAGGGCAAGGCCAAAACCGAGGCTTCGGGCGGAATAACGCTCGAGCGCGCGAAGGAGGTCGCGGCGACTGGAGTTACCGCGATTTCGCTCGGTTGCCTTACGCATTCGGCGGGTTCGATCGACCTTTCGTTGGAATGGAGAGCGGTTTGATCGCGGTAGACGTCGGCAACACTTCCACGGCGATCGGGTTTTGGAAGGCGGGGAAGGTTAGCGCGGTCAAGCACTTCGACGACGATGAGAAGGGCGCTTTCGCGTACATTCAAGCGCTCGCGAAAAAAGCGCGTCGCGTCGCCTACGTCTCGGTCGTTCCCCGAAAGGACAAGGCGTTTCTCGCGCTCTTCCGCAAGTTGAATCTTAAGGCGAAGCGGATTTCCTATCGCGATTTCATCGGCGCGAAGCGGATGTCGATTATAAAGCTCGACTATCCGAAGCCCTCTACTATCGGCGCGGATCGGCTCGCGGACGCGGTGGGGGCGGTTTCGCGCTATGGCGCGCCGGTAATGGTCATGGATTTCGGAACTGCGCTTACTGCGGCAATCGTGACTGCGGACGGCGTTTGGCGCGGCGGCGTAATCGCGCCGGGGTTCCCGCTGATGCGAGATTATCTCTTTGAGCGTACCGCCAAGTTGCCGCGCATGACGATCGGCTCGGGTAAGGCGCCGAAAATCGGACGCTCGACGGAAGAGGCGATGAGGTTCGGCGCGCTCGTCGGTTATCGCGGAATGGTGCGCGAAATCGTGCGCGAGTTGGGTGACAACTTCAAGACCCGCTTTACGTTAGTGGCGACTGGGGGATTTGCGAAGTGGGTCTTGAGGGATTTGGATTTGCCTTTTGTCATCGACCCTACGTTAACCTTGTACGGAGCAGGACTTATATGCGATACCTCGCGGTAATTTTGGTTTTGTCGTTATTCGTGCTTCCCGGTTGCGGGCCCTTTTGGGTCGATCCCTACATTACGGTAAGGGAAAGCTCGCTTAACTGGGTTGCGATCCACTACTATAATATGCGCAAGACGCCGATTCGGCGTATTGGGGTGGAAATCTACGGAAACGGGCTTGTCGTCGTCAAGAAGGGAACGAGCGAACTCGTGTCCAACGACTTCGCCAAGCGCTATCAAAACGAAAACTGGGAAAACATCAAGACCGCCCGCATTCAAATCACACCCGAAAGGGCCAACGACATTTTCCAAAACCTCGTGAACTTCGGCTTGTTGGATCGCGAGAAGACCGGCAAGTCCTCCAAGAAGGAAGTCTTGGATCGCTTCGTCGCAGTCAAGGCCAACATCTGTAGCAACACCTATTCCGAGAACGTCAACATCTTCGCGGAAGATCCCGATCTCGCCGAACAACTCGTCGACGTAATTCGCGAGTTCGAGAACCCCGCGCTTTGACGCATTGCCGAAATCGGCGGGAAATGATAAAATATCCCTCAACTATGACGATTAGAGGGTTTTTGGAGAAATGGGCGTCCGTTCAGCCGGATTGGACGGCGACCAAGTCGTTTGAAAACAAGGTCTGGAAGACGATTTCCTACGCCGAGATGCTGAGGGGCGTTCGGGAAGTCGCCGAGGGCTACGGTCGGCGCTTCGCTTTGAAGCCGCGCGACGAGAATACCGCCATCATCCTTTCGAATAGCCCGACGTGGATGGAAGCCTACCTCGCCCAAGCGGGAACCGGCGTTTCGGTCGTGCCGATCGATCCCAAACTCCACAACGAGGAAGTCGAGTACATTTTGAAGGACGCCGAGGTTCGCGTCGTCACCACCGACAAGTCCCACCTCATGATGCTTATGCGCATCGCGAAGAACCTGCCGAGCTTGCGCGGGGTCGTGGTCGTCGACGGCGTAATCAACGAGGGTCAGAAGATCGACGAGCGAATCGATGTCGTCCACTACGAGAAGCTGCGCGTCGCGGGCGGCGGAGCGTGGTACGACGAGCACAAGGCCGAAGACGGCGACATCGCCTCCATTATCTACACCTCGGGCACGACCGGCAAGCCCAAGGGCGCGATGCTCACCCACGCGAATTTCATCGCCGACGCCGAGGGCGCGATTAAGGTTTTCGGAGCGCCGCTTTCGAAGCACGATTCGTTCTTTATCGTTCTGCCGCTCTTTCATGCCTTCTCGTTTTGCGCGAACTTCGTGGTGCCGCTGGTAATCGGCTGCCGGATGTACTTTATGCAGTCGCTACGGACGGTCGGGCAGGATATCCACGATCTGAAGCCGACGGTTCTTTGCGCGGTTCCGCTTTTGGCGGAGAAGCTACACGACAAGATCGAGGACGCGCTCGCCAAGTCCAAGATTGCGCAATTCCTGATGAAGATCGGGCTTCGCGGACCGGTGATGCACATGGTGAAGTTGCGCCTTGGCGGCAAGCTTCGCTTCATGATTACCGGCGGCGCGCCTTGTCCGAGGCACGTGATGGCGAGCTTTAATCGAATTCACGTCCGTTTCCTTGAGGGCTACGGGCTTACGGAATGTTCGCCGATTGTCTCGGTCTGCCCGCCCGAGGTTACGGAAATCGGAACGATTGGGCTCCCGATCAAGGGGATTGAAGTTCGGCTCGCCGACAAGAACGAGCAGGGCGTCGGCGAGCTTCAGATCAAGGGACCGATTGTGATGCAGGGGTATTTCCACAATCCCGACGCCTCGTCCGAGGCGTTCGAGGACGACGGCGGGCTCTGGCTCAAGACGGGCGATCTCGCTTCGATGGACGAAAAGGGGCTTATCACCATTCGCGGTCGCAAGAAAGCGCTCATCGTCAATCGCGAGGGGAAGAACATCTACCCCGAGGAAGTAGAAATTATGATCGCCAAGGAGCCGTGCGTGGAAGACGTCGTCGTCATCGGCTACACCCAGGGCGGCGATCCCGGCGAGAAGGTGGGAGCGATCATCTATCCGAACGAAGAATGGTTCAAGCGCGAATATGGCGGAGCGATGCCGGCTTGGGAAGAAGTCGAAAAGGTCGCGATCAAACGCGCGCAGGAGAAGTGCGCGGAGCTCGCCGACTACAAGCGCGTGCGCAAGGTCGTCTGCGCGAAGGAGCCGCTCGTGAGAACCTCGATCGGCAAGGTCAAGCGCGTCGCCTACAAGGGAAAGCTTGACGAATAATCGCTACCTTCTCTGGCTCGATTGGCCGGAGAAATGCTTTCGGCTCTCGCCGCTCGATTTGAAGTATTTCAAGTCGCTCGTCGCCGGACGCGGCTCGGTTGTCTGCGCGAAGGGCGAGCGCGATTTTCTGCGGAAACTCGAGAGCGCGACGCATGTCGTTGCTTGGGATTTCAAGGAAGAGTGGTTTGCGCATGCGCCGAAGCTGAAAGTACTCGCCACGCCTGCGGCCGGTCAGGAACTTATGCCGAAGGTGGTTCCGAATGGCGTGCGGCTCGCCTTCGGCCATTTTCACGGACCGGTAATCGCCGAATGCGTGGCCGGTTTCATGCTCGCCTGGTCGCACGGGTTTTTCGCGCATTCCGACTCTCATCGCAATCAGCGGGTTTGGCTTTCGGACAAATGTCGGATGCTTTCGGGGACGAGGGCGGTTATCCTCGGATACGGAAGAATCGGGAAGGTGATTGGCGACAAACTTGACGCGTTGGGCGTGAAAGTTGAGGGATTCGGACGAAAGAACTTCAAATCATTGCCCAAATCCGCTCGCCTCGCCGATTGGTTCGTTATGGCGCTACCTTCCAATACCGGAACGGACAATCTGCTCGATGCGAAATTGTTGGAGGTGTTGCCGCGTAGGGCGGTTGTAGTGAATATCGGTAGAGGCAATGCGGTGGACGAGAAAGCTCTCGTTTCCGCGCTTAAGCAAGGCAAAATCGCGGGAGCGTATCTTGACGTTTGTCGGTGCGAAAAGTCGGAAATTTGGACAAAGGCGACGAAAGATGCGAAACGAGGCGTAATTGTCCCGCCGAAGCCTAATATCCCCAACTTGGTACTTATGCCGCATTCAGCCGCATTCAGTCCGGATTATTTGCGCCGCGCCTTCAAGGAATTCGCTGATGACGGGGTCATTTGAGGTTAATTCGGTCGAAGAGACCTGGGAAATTGCGCGAAAGTTCGCAAAAACGCTCAAAAGCGGTGATATTGTTTGCCTTGAAGGGGATTTGGGTGCTGGAAAGACTACCTTTACTCAAGGGCTTGCGGCGGCTATGGGGGTTAAGGGACGCGTAACTTCTCCGACGTTTTGCCTTGTTCAAGACCACTTTCCGCTTGTTCACATGGATTTGTACCGGCTCAAAAACGAAGATGACGTACTCGCCATCGGTTGGGAGGATTACCTCGACCGCGGAGCAATACTTGTAGTCGAGTGGCCGGATCGAGCGAAGGGTCTTATTCCGTCGAATGCACGAAAAATCGTCTTTTCTTTGGTGGATGAAAAAACTGAAAAAAGGCGTATTGACATATTCGACTGAATTTTGATATAATACTCGCCAAATATGCCCAAGGTGTATTCTAAATTTGCGTTGATCGCGTTGCTTAGTGCGGTTGTTTGCGGTTGCGAGACCGTTTACGAGAGCGTAAAGTATTCGTTCTCCGAACGTGAGAAGGTTAATGCCGACGTCGTGGCCACTTGGTGGGATGGTCCTCGCGTGCGTCCTGGAATTTCGTTGGTGATTCAGGTCGGAAACTCGGCTACTCCGCCGGCTACCGTCAATGTTCTCGTCGACCAGAACGGAACGATTACCATGCCGCTTTTGCTTCAGGAGCCGGTCGAATGCGACGGGCTTACACTCGAAGAGCTTAAGCAGAAGCTGGTTAAGGAGTACTCGGTTTATTATCGCCAACCCCAGATTACGGTTACCTTTGCGGCGTATGACGGTAAAGGCGTGAGCCCGTGGGGTACGATTACGGTACTCGGGGAGGTCGGCTCTCCCGGGCCGGTGAATATTCCCTCGACTATGGAGCTTACGGTGACCAAGGTTTTGCAGATGGCCGGAGGAGTCAAGCCTTTCGCGGACCGTAGCGCGATTCGCGTTACTCGTTGCGACAAGGACGGTACCCAGACTCGTACTTACGTCGATTTGAAGGAAATCGGCAAGGATGGTCGGGTCGACAAGGACATGGTCCTTCGCGCCGGCGATGTTGTTTGGGTTCCTGAAACGTGGTACTAATAAAAAACTTTCAACAGCAAAGAGGTAAAAGAAAATGAAGAAAATGATGTTGGTCTTGGCGGTTGCGCTTTGCAGCGTGGTTTATGCCAAGGAAGTTTCGATCCAAGAGGCGCGTTCGCAAATCGGCGCGGCTATTGGCGATCCGGCGAAGATGACGGAGATTATCAAGGGTCTCTCCAATGCCGATCAGGTGCAGTTCCTCGCCGACGTCAATGCGGCGATTGACAAGATGCCCGGCTCGATCGAAGCCAAAACGGCGAAGTACTTGAACGTCAATCGCGCGGCGCTGAAGGGTGCCAACAAGGGCAACCACTCCGCGCTCATCGCCGAGACGTTCGCGACGGTTCCGTTGGAAGCGCTCACGGTCATTAACGAGCGTTTTGCGGCGGATCTTTTCAGTCGCGCGGCCAACCCCGGCGGCTACACCGACGAGCAGTTTACCAAGATCGCCACCGACTTGCAGGCGAAGGTGAATGAACGCGTTTCCGGCGTCGAGAACGCCGCCCAGCGCGAGACCTTTGCCGCTTTGATGATGATTCGCGCGTCCAACGGCGCTCCGGCCGATCTTACCGCCAAGCTGATCGAGATGCTCCCCGAGAGCGCTCGCGAACCCGCCTCCAAGGAGTGGATTCCTGCGGCAATGGGTAGCGACAATCAGGAGAAGAGCTACGAACCGATTCTGGCCTCCGGCGGCGCGGCGCGTCCCCCGATTTATCGCGAGACGTTGATTTTCGCCGGTCCTCAGCTTCCCGAGACCATGCTCGGCTATCTCGTCGAGCAAAGCCCGTTCTTCAGCACCAGCACGGAAGAGATTGGCTTTACCGCTTACCCGTTGGCCGATCAGGATCTCAATTTCGGCACCGTTATTGTCAAGCCGGAGGTCGAGGAGCCGCGTCCGTATCCTGGGCAGTTTTGATCGTCGCTTCTTCTAAAAGATAATTTTGGAGGTCATAAATTATGAACAGTAACTTCAAGTTTGCGCTTCCGTTGGCGATTGCCTTCGCCGCGCTTACCGCGAACGCCGAGATTATGGATCGTCCGGCCGGTATCAAGCTTACCGAGCGTCTGACGCTTATGCCGTATGTGGCGGTTTCCGCTTCCTACGACACTGACATTGACCGCGAGAAAGACGGTAGAGAGAGCGCTGTTTGGACGATCCATCCAAACCTCGGAATTTCCTATAAGGCCGAACAGTGGAGCTTGAAACTTGATCTCTTTTACCAGTACAATGCCAATCAACGGAAGGGCAAGTACAACCAAAATCAGAATCATCATGGTTACGGCGAAGATTTGACGTTTTATTGGGCGAATTCGGTTCCAGGTGAGAGGGGTTGGTCGATCATGCTCACCGAGAAGTATCGCCGTATGAGCTATGACGATGATATGTCGGTTGAAAATTCGACCTTTAGCCGTGATCGTCAGGAGTTCAAGCTTGGCGCCGGTATCGAGCGCACTTTTGGTAACGGCTTGCACGCCGATGTTAACGGCGGCTACTATTGGCTTGATTACATTCATGGCGGCAATTCCGGTGCCTACGGATGGACGCGTTGGAACGCTGGCGCGGAAGTCGGTTACGCGCTTTCGCCGTGGACCGATCTTATGCTTGCTGGTAGCTATCAGGGCTATAAGCAAGACAACCCGGCGGCCGAAATTACGAGCTTTAGCAATAATTCCCAGGGTTGGACGCTTCAGGGTGGGCTTGGTTCGTTTGCGACCGACCGCATCACCTATCGCGTGCTCGCCGGTTACAGCTCGTTTGAATACGGCGGCAGCAATGGCAAGCGCAACAGCGGCTTTTCGTACGACATCAGCGGCAGCTGGAAGATCTCCGATACGTGGCGCACGATGCTCCTCGCGTCGAGTCATTACCAGCCGTCGGAGCGCGAACGAGCGACCTCGCATCGTGTTGACTCCATCAGCTGGGGTATTTCCCACTCGATGATTCGCGGCAAGCTCGGCGCCTCGTTCGACGTCGCGTATCGTCGCGAGACCGTGGCCTATACCGCCAATCTTGATCGAGAGTATGGTTATGGTTCGGACTACGATCTCGACATCCTCTCGTTCCGTCTTGGTTTGGACTACACGCTCAACCGCTTCCTCGCGGTGTTTGCGAACGCCGAGTATCGCAATCAGATGAAGAGCGGCTCCGAGGGCTATTCGGGGTATGATTACGATCGTTTCCGCATCGGAGTCGGTTTGAGGCTTACTTATTAAGTGCAGAAGCTAATCACCAAATACGGATTGGCGGCGCATCTTGCCTTGTTGGCGGTCGCGCCGCTCTTCCTATCTTCAACCGCCGTTCTCAACTTGGCGGGGCTTGCGCTGATTTGGATTTTTTCGGAACCTTCGCGCGTCGGCGACGAGATGCTCCACGGCGCCAGAAGTCGCGTCGCTCGCGGAATTTTCTGCGATCCGCTTTTTTGGGTCTTGATTGTGGTTTTGGCGCTTTCGCTCCTTCAGATGCTTAATGACGGAGTGAAGATGGAGTACGACGCGGAGAACTACCAATGGTTTCTCGCCACCTCGGCGTTGCCATTTCTTCCGGGTTCTGCAGTTGGCGCCGGATATTCGGAGTTGGCGCTTTCGGCGGCAATAATAGTCGTGATTATGGGGTGTCGCCATGCGCTGGGAAAGTCCGCGCGCAATGCATTTTGTTTGGTGATGTCGACGATTGCCGGGGTTGTCGCCTTGACGATGTCGTTTCGCTATTTCGCGGGTAATGAGGCGATGCGCGGTTTGGCGGCTTGTGGTTCTGAAAAGCCGGTTTACCTTGGCGCCGCGTTTGGCGCGAACCTCGGAGTCGCCGTGGTCGCGTTAGTGGCGATTTTTGAGCGGCATTGGCATTTCAGCATTCCGCTGGTGATTGTGGCGATATTTGCGAATACTCTCGGCCTTTTTATATTTGCCCCAGCTTTCGTCACGTTGGTATTTGCTCTCGCCACCTTGGTGATTTTCGTTTACGCATTCTTTTATGTTCGCATTCGCTTTGGAAATCCCAATGAATTTCGTTTCATGGTGGTATTTCTCGCCTCGGTGGGCTTGGCGATCGGGGTTTCGTTCGCGGTCATGCCGAGTTCGGACTGGACCGCGCGAATCGCGCCATACGCGAGCGGCGAGTTCTTTACGGACAAGTTCGTGGCCGCTCGCGATGCGCTTTCTTCGTTTTCATTCCGCGTGTGGAAGGAATCGCCTTGGCTGGGCACCGGGCTTGGATCGTTCCCGGTGGATTTCGGGTTTTTCGCGGGTGCCGGCGATTGGCGGGCGATTCCGGCGTTTCAGACCGCTCCATTGAACGGGTATTGGATGTTGTTGGTGGAGCGGGGTGCCATCGGCGCTTTCGTATTGGCGTGTCCGTTGGCTCTGCTGTTTATAACCTACATTGCACGGCTTGTCGAGGGCGTGCGCGTATCGCTTCCCTCGCCGACGGCGTTTTTGTGCGTGCCGCTCTTTTTGGCGATGGTTTTGGAGTCGTTTTTCGATGTGACGATCTGGTCGTCGTGGATGCTCGCAATCGTCGTTCCGCTTTTTGCGCTTTCAGCAAGTTCGTTTTCGAAGGAGAAGAAAGACCATGGCCGATAAACCCCTTTACTACGGTTCCGGGAAGTCCAGCCCGATGTATTACGGATCGTCCCAGAAGATGTCCTATGGCGGTAGCGGCGGGCCGGTCTATTACGCCGGCGCCGGCGTGCGCTATGGTGGGACTTACGGCGGGACGTATGGTGGGCAATACGGCGGAATGGCCGGATCCAATCGCGGCGAAGACGGATCCATCGTCGGCACGATTACCTTGAGCCGCATGTTGCGCGTCATTTCCCAGCGTTGGCTTTCGGTATTCGTGTTTTTGCTGGTCGGATTGGTGGTGTCGTTCGCCGTCTATCGTATTTCGCCGACGATTTACGAGGCGACCAGCGAGTTCACGATGGATATGCGTCGCTCGGTCGCGCGCGGACAGGATGCGCTTGCTCAGGCGATGCCGGACTACGGAACTTCCTATGCCGAAATTCTCAATACGCGAATTCCCGATTGGCGTTCGGAGAAAATCGTCAACAAAATCGTCCAGCACTATCGCGCCAATCACCCGGCGTCCACGGTTCCCGACGAGGAGTTGATCTCGACGCTTGGCGGCTCTAAACTCGAACTGGTGCGCAATTCGCGCATTATCACGATTGCCGTTCGGTCGAAGACCAAGGAACTTTGCGCGGCGCTCGCCAACGCCTACGCCGAGTCGATCGAGACCTTTACCGACGAGGAAAACAAGGCCCGGTGCGACAAGGCGGTGTCGCAGATTCACGCCAACGTCGAAAAGAAGCGCAACGAAGTGAACAAGGTTGCAAAGCAGTTATTGGACTTCCGCACCGCCAACAAGGTGGACAATCTCCGCTCCACCCGCGAAACACTGGCGCAATCGCTTTCCAAGGCGACTTCCGATATTCTGGCGCTGGAAAGCGACGAGACGCAGCTCGTCGAGTGGGAGAAGATGCTCGCGGCGGTTCAAAAGGATCCTACGAGTTACGGCAGTCTCGCGGTCAATGTTCCGCGTGCTCAGGAAATCGCCAGCGAATTTACCGCGTATCAGGACGCCGACGGCGCGTACCAGCGGCTGCTTTTCTCGTTCACCGAGAGCCACCCCGAGGTGATCACGGCCAAGAAGTCGATGGAGCTCGCTCGCCAGCGGTTCTTGGACGCCGCCGCGCGCGCGCTGCTGACCGGTCGCTCCACCTTGCAGGTAACTCGCAACCAGTTGTCGAATCTCAAAACCCGCCAAGAGGAACTGCGCAACGAACTCGCCTCGATCGAACAGCGAATCGTGCTTGCGGAATCCGGCCTCGGCCAGTTGGAGGCGGAGTTCGGCGTCGCGAATCGCGTGCTCGAGGGGCTTATTCTCGACGAAAACAAGGCGCGAATCGAAGCCGAATCCAATAACGAAATCGTTCGCGTCGGGCGTCCGGCCCGGGTGCCTTCGAAGCCGATTCTCCCCAACCCGATGATTATCTTCGGCGCGGGTGCGTTCCTTTCGATTGCGCTCGGCGTTCTTTTCGTGCTGGTCGTCGACAACCTCGAAGACACGGTCGTCAATTTGGCGGATATCGAAGGGCGACTTGCGCTCAAGGTGTTGGCAGTTCTCCCGCACGTTCGACGCAAAAAACGCGAACAGGTCGCCAAGTACCTGATTGAAGACAAGTATTCGCAGTTCGCCGAGGCGGTGGCGGGGCTTCGAAATCTTCTGGACTCCCCGCGTTACGAGGCATTGAGCCATTGCGTGCTCGTAATCTCTACGCAACCCGGCGAGGGCAAGACGATTACCTCGACTTCGCTGGCGATTGCCTACGCGCAGGCCGGAAAGCGCACGTTGCACGCCGACTTCGACTTGCGTCGTCCGCGGCTCGCACGCGTTTGGGGTGTGGTGGACAAGCTTACCGAGGAAACCAGTTTCTCGCACACCTTGCAAAAGGCCGGCGAGGACAATCGTCCGGACTTCGCGAAGCTAATCAACAAGACCGAACTCAAGAATCTTGACGTCATCTGCTCGCTCGCGCCCGATGGTGTTTCCCCGGCGACGATTTTCGGCTCTGCGGTAATTTCGCAGTTTTTCGATTGGGCGCGCGAAAACTACGACCGGGTGATCATCGACTCGCCGCCGTACGGACTCGTGGGCGACGTGGTGTCGCTGGCGACTTTGGTGGATTCGGCGATTATCATGTGCTGCCCCGATCGCACCCACTTTAAGCCCATTCAGTATTGCTCGCGTTCGCTCGCCGAGGCCGGCGCGAACATCCTTGGCGTTATCGTCAACGATGTCGAGGTTTCCAACGCCAAGGCCTTTTCGCCCTCGTCGCACCATCGCGGCGGGCGCAAGTACGGCTATGGCTATGGCTACGGTTACGGCTACGGCTATGGCTACGGATACGGGTATAGTTCGAAGAAGGGCAAGAAGAAGGGCAAGAGCGGCGAGACCGATGCGAAGGGAGAGAAGTCGAAGGTCGTCGATAGCCCGCAGACCGTGGCGCAAAAGGCCGCGTTCAATGATGAAGAATAAGCGGTGCATAGTGACTGGCGGGTGCGGATTCATCGGATCCGCGCTCGTTCGCCATTTGGTTCGCGATGGCGCGAAAGTGCTGGTCGTGGACAAGCTTACCTACGCCGGCGTCATTGAGTCGCTCAAGGAGGCGGAGGGCAAGTACGAACTTCTGGTCGCGGACATCTGCGATCAGGTGCGGATGGACAAGGCGTTTTTCGACTTCCGGCCCGATACGATTTTCCACCTCGCCGCCGAGAGCCACGTCGACCGCTCGATCGACGGGCCGGGCGAATTCGTCCGCACTAACGTTGTCGGCACGGCGACCTTGTTGCAGTCGGCGCTCAAGTGGTGGCGCGAACATCCCGCGTTCGTCTTCCAGCACATTTCCACCGACGAAGTGTATGGCACTTTGGGCGCCGACGGCTATTTCACCGAGCGGACGCCGTATGCTCCGCACTCTCCGTACTCCGCGTCGAAGGCGGCGAGCGACCATCTCGTTCGCGCCTGGCACGACACCTACGGGCTGCCGATTCGGCTTACCAATTGCTCGAACAACTACGGGCCGTACCATTTCCCCGAAAAGCTCATCCCGCTCGTCATTCTCAACTGCCTCGACGAGAAGCCCCTCCCGGTCTACGGCAAGGGCGCGAACGTACGCGATTGGCTTTACGTCGATGACCACGTAAAGGCGCTCTGTCTCGTGAACGAGAAGGGCGCGGACGGCGAGACCTACAATATCGGCGGGCATAACGAACGCACCAACCTCGAGGTGGTGAAGACGGTTTGCGCGATTTTGAACGAGCTCAAGCCGCGCACGAAGGGAAAGTACGAAGAGCTGATTACCTACGTAACTGATCGCCCGGGGCACGACCTTCGCTATGCGATCGATCCGACGAAGCTGATGCGCGAGCTCGGGTGGAAGCCCGAGGAAAACTTCGAATCCGGCATCCGCAAGACGGTGAAGTGGTATCTTGAAAACTCGTGGTGGTGGAAGCCAATCCACGAAAAGAAATATTCCGGGCAGCGACTCGGCAAAATCTAAACGAAGGGAAATCGAAAATGACCAAAGCGGAAAAGGAGCGGCGCGCCAAGATCGGCGGCAAGTTTAACGCGAAGAAGTACATCAAGAACGAAATCGCGGAAATTCGTCGGCTGGTCGGCGATCGGAAGGTGCTGCTCGCGATGTCGGGCGGCGTGGATTCGAGTGTTTGCGCGGTATTGCTCCAAAAGGCGATCGGTCGGCAGCTTACTTGCGTTTTCGTCGATCACGGTTGCATGCGGCTTAACGAAGCGAAGGAAGTGAAGAAAGTCTTCCAGGGCAAGTTCGGCATCAATCTGATTCAGATCGACGCCGAGGCGCGTTTCCTCAAGAAGGCGAAGGGCGTTACGGACCCCGAGCTCAAGCGCAAGATCATCGGCGGAGAGTTCATCCGCGTTTTCGAGGAAACCGCGAAGAAGCTCGGCAAGATCGAATTTCTCGGTCAGGGCACGATCTTCCCCGACATTATGGAATCCGGCGTCGGCGGGCACAAGGCGGTCAAGGCCCATCACAACGTCGGGGGTCTTCCGAAGAACATCGGATTTTGCGGTCTCGTCGAGCCGGTGAAGTACCTCTACAAGGACGAGGTTCGCAAGGTCGGCAAGCTGCTCGGAATTCCCGAGCCGATGGTCATGCGCCAGCCGTTCCCGGGTCCGGGCCTCGCGGTTCGTTGTCTCGGCGAGCTTACCAAGGAAAAGCTCGACATTCTGCGTCAGGCCGATTACGTCTTTCGCGCCGAAATGGCCAAGGCGAAGCTCGACCGGAAGGCCCAGCAGTTCTTCGCCATCATGACCAACGTGAAATCGGTCGGCGTTCGCAATGGCGCGCGCACTTTCGGTTACGTGATTGCGATTCGCGCGATTTCGACTTCGCAGTTCGTCAAAGCCGGGATCGTGGAGTTGCCCTTCGAGTTCGTGACCAAGGTCGCGGAGAAGATCGCGACCACGGTAAAGGGCGTCAACCGCGTGGTCTGGGACGTTACTCCCAAGCCGCCGGCGACCATCGAGTGGGAGTAAGCGCCGGGTGAGGCGTTCGCGCGGCGAGTGGATGAAATTCGCGGCGACCCGGATAGTCGGGTTTGCCGTAGATTCTTTTTTTCTTGCGCTTGCCTATACCGCGTCCATTTTGCTGCGGTTCGATTTTCAGACTCCGCGTTGGGGCTGGCGCTCGACCGCGTTTTCGTTCGTCTCGGTTTTGGCGGCGCACGTGTTCGCGCTCGTTGCGGTCGGAGCGTATCGCAGGTCCTGGCGGCGCACCGCGCTGAAAGACCTTCCGCGTTATTTCGGGGCGATGTCGCTTGCTTGCGCCATTTTGACTTTGATGCGGCTGATTTGGAGCGTCGACGTCTACGCCCACATCCGCCCGCCGTATTCGATAACGCTCATGTCCTTCTTCCTCTCGACCATCGCAATCGTGGGCTGGCGTATCGTCTGGAGTTGGTTTTGGGCGGCGCGACGCGACGACGACGCGCTTATCGATCGCGAAGTTCGCAAGATGAATTCGGCGGTGGCGATCGAGTTCTTGCGCGGCAAAACGGTAATGGTTACCGGCGCCGGCGGCTCGATCGGCTCGGAAATCGTTCGTCAGGTCGCGCTCGCTTCGCCGAAAAAGGTGCTGATGGTCGAGCGTGGCGAAAACGCGCTTTACGAAATCGATCGCGAACTCAGGCAGCGCGCGGTATCGACCGAATTAAAGCCGCTGATGAAGGATATTAACGACGTTGAGGCGATGGAGGCGATTTTCGCCGCCGAAAAACCCGATGTCGTTTTGCACGCCGCCGCCTACAAGCACGTGCCGATGGTGGAGATGAATCCCGAGGAAGGGTGGCGCAACAACACCGAGGGGACGAAGAACCTCGCCGAGCTTGCGAAGAAGTACGCGGCCCAGCGTTTCGTGCTCATTTCCACCGACAAGGCGGTGAACCCGGTTTCCGTAATGGGCAAGACCAAACTCGCCGCCGAGGAGGCGATTATGGCGATTGGCGCGAATGGCGCGACTTCATTTTGCGCCGTTCGGTTCGGCAACGTGCTCGGCTCCTCGGGTTCGGTGGTTCCGCTTTTCAAGGAACAGATCGCCCGTCGTCGTCCGATTACCGTAACCCATCCCGACATGAAGCGGTATTTTATGACTGTGTCCGAGGCGGTGGGGCTGGTATTGCAGGCCGCTTCGCGCGACGAGCGTGCGATTTACACGCTCGACATGGGTGAGCCGATTCGCATCGTCGATTTGGCCGAGGACATGATTCGCCAGGCGGGTTATCGGCCGTACGTCGACATTCCGATCGTCTTCACCGGCATCCGCCCCGGGGAAAAGCTCTTCGAGGAACTCGATATTTCCGAGAAGTCGGTTTACAAGACGGATATGGCGCGGATTTACATCAACAAGCGATGAAGAAGATTTTTATCGACGGTAGCGCCGGTACGACCGGGCTTAGGATTCGCGAGCGGCTCGCGAAGCGCGCGGATTTGGAAGTCGTCGTTTTGCCGGACGAAGTGCGCAAGGACGTTTCCGCGCGCCAGGCGGCACTGAACGACTGCGACGTCGCCTTTCTCTGTTTGCCGGATGCGGCGGCGATCGAAGCCGCGGGACTCGTCGAGAACCCGAAGGTCGTCGTCATCGACACCTCTACCGCCCATCGCGTGAATCGCGATTGGACGTACGGATTTCCGGAAATCGGCGGCTTGCGCGAAAAGATCGTTTCTTCGAAGCGCATCGCGAATCCGGGTTGCCACGCGAGCGGGTTTATCGCGCTTATTGCGCCGCTGGTCGAGAAGGGCTTGCTCGCGAAAGATGCGCGGCTCGTCGCGACCTCGCTTACCGGATATTCCGGCGGCGGAAAGAAGATGATTGCCGATTACGAGAGCGCGGCGACGCCGCTTCACCAGGGCGGTCGCCAGTACGCGCTCGGTCAGACCCACAAGCATTTGCCGGAAATCGTGGAGCGTTCGCATCTCGAATTCGCACCGGCGTTTTTGCCGATTGTCGTGCCGCATTATTCGGGTATGGAGGTTACGGTGCCGGTGTTCTCGAAGGACTTGAAGGGATCGCGCGAGGAGATCAAGGCGCTTTACCGCGACTACTACCACAAGGGGCTCGTGAAGTTCGTCGACGATTCGTCGGAAGCGGGGCTTCTTTCCTCGGCGAAACTTTCCGGACGCGACGACATGGAAATTTCGGTTTTCGGCAACGACGAGCGAGTCCTTTTGGTGTCGCGCTTCGACAATCTCGGCAAGGGCGCCTCGGGCGCGGCGATTCAGAACATGAATCTCGTCCTCGGCGTCGACGAGCGGGAAGGGTTGGATGTCTGAGAATCGCCAGAGCGACGAGCTCAACCGTTCGACGGCGTTCGACAACAAGCTTCGCCCCGTGGATTTTGCGGGTTTCGTCGGGCAGGAGAAGATTCGCGATCGGTTGATGCTGGCGGTGAAAGCGGCGAAGGATCGCGGCGAGTCGCTCGATCATGTGCTTTTTTCGGGGCCGCCCGGCCTCGGCAAAACGACGCTTTCCTACATTCTCGGCGAGGCGATGGGCGTTAACGTGAAGACGACTTCGGGCCCGGTCATAACCAAGCCCGGCGATCTCGCGGGGCTGCTTACTTCGCTCGAACCGGGCGACATCGTCTTTATCGACGAAATCCATCGAATGGCCAAGACCGTGGAGGAATACCTCTACTCGGCGATGGAGGACTACGCGATCGACATCATGCTCGACCAGGGCCCGAACGCGCGTAGCGTGCGACTCGACCTGCCGCGCTTCACGCTCGTCGGCGCGACTACTCGCATCGGGCTTATTGCCGCGCCCCTTCGGGAGCGTTTCGGTCTCGTCAACCGGCTTTCCTACTACGAGCCGAAAGAGCTCGCCGAAATCGTCCGGCGTTCTGCGGCAAAGCTCGGCGTGGACGTCGACGACGCGGGCGCGGAGGAGATTGCCCGGAGGTCGCGCGGAACGCCGCGCATCGCGAACAACCTATTGCGGCGCGTGCGCGACTACGCCCAGGTCAAGGCGAACAACTTCATAACCGGCGAGGTCGCGCGGGAGTCGCTCGCCTTGCTGGAGATCGATCCGCACGGACTCGACGAGATGGATCGCAAGATTCTCTCCACGATCTGCCTAAAATTCGGCGGCGGGCCGGTGGGGCTTTCGACGATCGCGGTTTCGGTCGGCGAAGAGCCGGATACGATCGAAGAGGCGTACGAACCGTTTCTCATTATGGAAGGATATTTGGAGCGCACGCCCAAGGGGCGCGTCGCCACCGATCTCGCATACGAAAGGATGGGACTGGAAAAATGACGAACAACGACAAGTGGGCGAATCTTGATGACGCGATGGTCGCGTCGTCCAAAAAGACGATCAAGGAGCTTTTCGCCGAAGACCCGGATCGTGCGCGGAAGTTTTCGCTTTCGGCGGCGGGTTGGTTCCTCGACTATTCCAAGAATCGCGTCGATCGCGCTACGATGAAAGCGCTCGTCAAACTCGCCGAGGCATCGAACCTCAAATCCGAAATTGAGCAGATGTTCACCGGCGAGAAGATCAACGTTACGGAAAATCGCGCGGTACTCCACACCGCGCTTCGCAACTGCGACCCCGAAGCGAAGGTCTTCGTCGACGGCAAGGACGTGATGCCGGAGGTGCGCGCGGTCTTGGCGCAGATGGGCGAGTTCTCGGATCTCGTTCGCACCGGCAAGTGGCGCGGATTCACCGGCAAGCGCATCAAATACGTCGTCAACATCGGCATCGGCGGCAGCGACCTCGGCCCGGTAATGGCGAATATCGCGCTGACGCCCTACGCCAAGCGCTCTATCAAGTGCTTCTTCGTCTCCAACGTGGACTCCACCCACCTCGCCGAGACGCTGCGCGCGATCAAACCCGCCGAAACGCTTTTTATCGTCGCCTCCAAGACCTTCACCACCCAGGAGACGATGTCCAACGCCAATGCGGCGAAGGACTGGCTCGTCGAAAAGCTCGGCTCGCCCAAGGCGGTGGCGAAGCATTTCGTAGCGGTCTCGACCGCGAAAAAGGAAGTCGTCGAGTTCGGTATCGACCCCGCGAACATGTTCGGCTTTTGGGATTGGGTCGGCGGGCGGTATTCGCTCCCCTCGGCGATCGGGCTTTCGCTGATGATCGCGGTCGGGCGGAAGAACTACACGAAGTTCCTCAAGGGCTACTACAAGATGGATCGTCACTTCCGCACCGCTTCGCTCGATCGCAATATGCCGGTGGTGCTGGCGCTTTTGGGGATTCTCTACTCCAACGGCTATGGCGCGGAGAGCTATTGCGTTTTGCCTTACGACCAGTACCTTTCGCGTTTCCCGGCCTATTTGCAGCAGATGGACATGGAGTCGAACGGCAAGTCGGTCGACAAGAACGGCAATCCCGTCGACCGAGAAACCGGCCCGATCGAGTGGGGCGAACCGGGGACCAACGGCCAGCACTCGTTCTACCAGCTCATCCATCAGGGAACCCACCTCATTCCCTGCGACTTCATCGGATGCGCGCGGACTCACAACCCGATTGGCGACTTGCACGACAAGCTGATGGCGAATCTCTTCGCCCAGACCGAGGCGCTCGCCTTCGGGAAAACCGCCGACGAATGTCGCGCCGAGGGCGTACCCGAGAAACTCGTTCCCTTCAAGACCTTCGAGGGCAATCGTCCGACGAACACGCTTCTTTGCGACGAGCTGACGCCCGAGACGCTGGGCGCGTTGATCGCGCTTTACGAACACAAGGTTTTCGTGCAGGGCGTGATTTTCAACGTCTACAGCTATGACCAGTGGGGCGTGCAACTCGGCAAGGTGCTCGCGAAGGGCGTTTTGAACGACCTCGTTGCGGAGAAGCCCGCGCTCAAACACGACGCTTCGACGAATCAGCTCATCGAGCGCTATCGGAAGGCGGTGGGAAGATAATGGGCGAGTTCATTTCAATGCAAGGCGGGTTTCTTCGCGTTCCCGATTTTCCGACGATTCCCTTCATCGAGGGCGATGGCACCGGCCCGGATATCACTCGCGCGGCGATGATCGTCTGGAACGCGGCGGTGGAAAAGGCCTACGGCGGCAAGCGCCGAATCGAGTGGAAGGAAGTTCTGGCCGGCGAGAAGGCGTTCAAGGCGAGCGGCGAGTGGTTGCCGCAAGCTACGCTCGACGCCTGCCAGGAGGCGCTCGTTTCCATCAAGGGCCCGCTTACGACGCCGATTGGCGGCGGCATTCGCTCCATCAACGTCGCGATGCGCCAGTCGCTCGATCTCTACGTCTGCTTGCGCCCGGTGCGCTACTTCAAGGGCGTTCCTTCGCCGGTGAAACATCCCGAATTCACCGATATGGTGATTTTCCGCGAGAACACCGAGGACATTTACGCCGGCATCGAGTGGCTGAACGGTACTCAAGAAGTCGAAAAGGTAAAGGCGTTTCTCCTAAACGAGATGGGAGTCAGGAAAATCCGCTTCCCCAAGACCGCGTCGATCGGCATCAAGCCGGTTTCGCTGGAGGGAACTGAGCGGTTGGTGCGCGCCGCGCTCGACTACGCCGTAGCCAACGACCGCAAGTCGGTGACGCTCGTCCACAAGGGCAACATCCAGAAGTTCACCGAGGGCGCGTTTCGCGACTGGGGTTACCAACTCGCCGCGCGCGAATACGGCGCGACGAAAATCGGCGAAGGGCCGTGGTGCGAATTCAAGAATCCGAAGACCGGTCGGACGATTGTCGTCAAGGACTGCATCTGCGATGCGTTTTTGCAGCAGATTTTGACGCGGCCCGCCGAATACGACGTAATCGCCACCTTGAATCTCAACGGCGACTACGTCTCGGACGCGCTCGCCGCCACTGTCGGCGGCATCGGTATCGCCCCCGGCGCGAACATCAACTACGCGACGGGCTGCGCGGTTTTCGAGGCGACGCACGGCACCGCGCCCAAGTACGCGAATCTCGACAAGGTGAACCCCGGTTCGCTGATTCTCTCCGGCGAAATGATGTTGCGCTACATGGGCTGGACGGAAGCGGCGGATCTGATTATCGCGGCCATGGACAAGGTCATCGCGGCGAAAACGGTTACCTACGACTTCGCGCGGCAGATGGACGGCGCGAAAGAGGTGAAGTGCTCCGAGTTCGCGAAGGCGCTCGCGCAGGCGATGTAAAATGGCGAAGAAGGTCGATCACGAGGAACGCAAGCGCGAAATCGCCATGAAGGCGATGGCGCTATTCTCCAAGGTCGGCTTCGACAACGTAACCCTCGGGATGATCGCCTCGGCGACCGGAATCGCCCGTACCGTCCTCTACCGCTACTTCTCCACCAAGCGCGACGTTCTCGACGCGGCGATTCACGAGGGAACGAAGCGCATTATGGAGAAGTGCTCGCCGATCGTCGCTTCGAAGGCCTCGGCGGCGAAGCGGCTCGAGGCGGTTTGCCACACGACAAGTGAAGTCTTCTTCGAAAACAAGGACTTCCTTATCGCCGTCTACGATTACGCGGTTTCGCAGGTGCGCATCGGCGTCGACGTTACCGAGCGTGTCGCCTTGCGTACCGCCGGTATCCGCAATATCTTCCGCGAGTTGTTGACCGAGGGCAAGAAGCATGGGGAATTTTCGCGTTCGCTGGACGTTGCGAAGGTTTCGGATATGCTATTTTCCTATTTGGAGTCGGCGACGATGCGGCTCGTACTCAATACGGAGCGCACCCCGAAGGCGGTGAAATCCCGCTTTTCCGCGCTGATCGATTCGCTCTGATTTTTTTCGCATTGCGCTTTGCGACAAAAAATGATATATTGTCGCAATATGAAACACGGCATAATCTTGATTACTCTGGCGCTGGCGGCTTTTGGCGCGAGCGCGAGCGGCTTCGGACTTTACGAGGCCTCGGCTCCCAGCTACGCGCTGGGCGGCGCGGCGGTGGGGCGGGCGATTGACGCCTCGGCGAACTTCTTTAACCCGGCGACGCTGACTGACTTGCGTTCGCCGACGCTTACCCTCGGCTTTATGACCGAGCATCCGCGCGGGCGGATGAAGACCGATTTGCCGGGCGGGCGTACCTCGACGATGGACCCGGGGGTGTTTTTGCTGCCGCACTTCCACTTCGCGACGCCGCTTTTCGAAAACTTCGCCTTTGGCTTGGGGGTGATGCCGGAATACGGGCTCGGGTCGAAGTACGACAATAACTGGGATCTTTCCTTTAACTCGATCGAGACTACGGTGACTTCGGTTACGCTCAACCCCAACCTCGCGTGGAAAATCGGCGACTTCTCGGTCGGCGCGGGTTTGCGCTTCCTCTTCTTCGATTTCGAGCAATACTCGAACCCGATTGTCCATTCCGCGGGATATCGCTTCCAGAATCGCCTGAAAGGCGACAATGAGATGAAGGATTTCGGATACCAGATTGGCCTTAAGTACGACGTTTTGGACAATCTTGCCGTCGGTGTCGTCTACAAGTCGATGACGCGGGTGCAGGTCGAAGGCAAGAGCTGCAACGACGCGGATTTGCCGGCGCTCGCGCCAAGTGCGGCGCAGAAAAGCGGACATGGCGCTCATACTACCATCGATTTGCCGCAGTCGATTACCGCCGGCGTTAACTGGGACATCACCGACAAGTGGCATTTGGGCGGTACGCTCGCGTGGACGGAGTGGTCGTCGGTGGGGCAGTTAAGCTTTCACCTGCCGGGGCAGGCGACGCCGAAGCCCATTCGTCTGGAATGGGAAGACACCTGGCGCGTCGCCCTCGCGCCGTCTTGGGATTTCGCCGAGGACTGGACGCTGATGGGCTCCTATGTTTTCGAGACCGACTGCTGCGGGGTACAGGACTCGACGATGCTTCCGCCGTCCGAGCGGCACATGATCTCCCTCGGCCTTTTGTGGCGCTTTGCCGACAACCTCGATTTGTCCTTGGTTTACGGAATGATCCTGATGAACGGCAAGGACAGCGCCTGTACGGAGCCGTTGAGCGGCGAGACCTATCGTTATTCGGCGCATCGTGCGCTTTCGCATGCGGCGGGTTTTACTCTGACCTACCGTTTTTAGCCCGAATATGGTATAATTCAAGGCAATGAACTTGAATAAAGCATTGCCTTTCTTTGCGGTCGTTTCACTGGGGTTTTCGTCTTTCGGTTCGGGGTTTGCGCTATACGAGCCGTCTGCGGCCGCGCACGCGCTCGGCGGAGCCACGGTGGGTAAGGCGGTGGACGCTTCCGCGAACTTCATTAACCCGGCGACGTTGGATGATCTTACCAACGTAACGATTACGGTTGGCTTCGTGACCGAGCACCCGCGGTGCAAGGTGAATGTGAACGAGGTTCGCGACGAGCGGCTGGACGCGGGGCTTTTCTGGTTGCCGCACTTCATGCTCGCGGTGCCGCTCCCCTACGGCTTTACCCTCGGTTTGGGTGGCGACGCGGAATACGGACTCGGGACCAAGTACGATCATGGTTGGAGCATGGAGTGGAGCACCCGGGAGACGGTGGTGCAAGGGTATGTGCTTACGCCCAACCTTTCCTACGCGATTACCGACGATTGGTCGGTGGGTGCGGGTCTGCGGTGGCTTTACTTCGATTTTGAGCAGTATTCCGCGTTTCCGCTTTTCGGCGGCAGCCAGAACCGGCTCAAGGGCGACAACGGTTTCGAGGACATCGGCTGGCAGGTCGGTACGCGCTATAAAATATTGGACAATCTTTCGGTCGGCTTGGTGTACAAGTCGGAGATTGACGCGACCATCAAGGGCAAGTGCACCTACGACCCTCAGCTTTCGCCGTATTTGAAGAACGGCGATGCGCATGCGAAGATGAAGCTTCCCCAGTCGATAACCGGCGGTGTGAACTGGGATATCACGGATACCGTGCATCTCGGCGCGGCGGTTTCGTGGACGGAGTGGTCTACTTTCGATACCTTGATCTTCAATCTTCCGAAATGCGCGGTTTTGCCGACTGGCAAGAAGCCGGTTGGATTGTATTGGCACGATACCTGGCGCTTCGCAATCGCGCCGTCGTGGGATTTTCTCGACGATTGGACGTTTATGCTCTCCTATATCTACGATATGGACTCGACCGATTCGCATCAGACGTCGGCGATGTTGCCGCCGGCCGATCGCCACATCTTGGGCGGTGGCTTTAGATGGCGTGCGACTGACAATCTCGAGCTTACCTTGAGCTATACTTGTATCTTTATGGCGGGTGGCGATATGATGACGAAGAGCCCCTATACGGGCGCGAATTATCGCCTTCACTCCCACGATGGCTTTTGTCACGCCGGTGGATTTTCGGTAACCTACAAATTCTAACAATCGATCTATGAAATACGACAAGAATCACGCGCTTCTGGAATGTTCGATTCCGGGGCTTAAGCAAAAGAGCGGCAAGGTCCGCGACGTTTTCGATCTCGGGGACAAGCTCCTTATGGTCGTTACCGACCGTATCAGCGCGTTCGACGTAATTCTTCCCTGCGGCGTGCCCGACAAGGGCAAGGTCCTCAACCAGCTCTCGCTCTTCTGGCTCGAGTTCTTCGGCGTCAAGAACCACCTCATTACCGCCAATGTCGACGAGTATCCCGCCGAGCTTCAGCCCTACAAGGAGGATTTGCGCGGGCGCTCGATGCTGGTGAAGAAGGTGAAGATGATCGAGGTCGAGTGCATCGCCCGCGGCTATCTCACGGGTAGCGGCTGGAAGGAATACCAGAGATCGCAGACGGTGAACGGCGAAAAGCTTCGCGCCGGCTACGATAACGCAGCGAAGCTCGACGAGGTTCTTTTCACGCCGACCACCAAGGCGGCGATCGGCGATCACGACGAGGCGATCAACTACGAAGCGACCGTGAAGCTCGTCGGCGAAAAGACCGCGAAGCTTTTGAAGGACGCGACGATCGGCCTTTATTCCAAGGCGGCGAATTACGCGGTCGAGCACGGAATCATCATCGCCGACACCAAGTTCGAGTTCGGTCTCGACGACGACGGTTCGCTCATTCTCGCCGACGAAGTTCTGACGCCCGATTCCAGCCGCTTTTGGCCCGAGGCGAGTTACAAGGTCGGCGCCAATCCACCGTCGCTCGACAAGCAGTACGTTCGCGACTGGCTCGACTCGATTAATTTCAACCACCAACCGCCGGGTCCGGTATTGCCGGACGAAGTAATCGTGAAAACGCGCGAAATTTACCTCAAGGCGTACGAAAATCTCTCAGGAAGGAAACTTGCGTAATGGGCATGTTCGATCAGATCAAGGAAGCGATGGCGATGCGCGGAGAGGCGAAGCGCATCGAGGCGGAAGTGAAGAAGATTTCCGTCGAATACTCCAACGGTGGCATTACCGCCATCGCCAAGGGCGACATGACGATCGAAAAGATCGCGATTTCCCCCGAGGCCTACGACGAAGTGAAGGCCGGTAAGCCCGCCCGCTTCGAAACGATGCTCTTTAACGTCGTCAACGGCGCGCTCAAGAAAGCTCGCGAAGCCACCCAGCAGATGATGATGCAGAAGATGCAGCAGGGCGGCGCGGGCGGTCTTTTCGGCAAGTGATCGGCGCGATCGACGAACTGGAGAAGGCGCTCGCGAAGCTGCCGGGTCTGGGGCGTCGCTCGGCCGCACGCGCGGCGCTGGCGTTGGTGCGCGAACCCACGCGGCTCATGGAGCCGCTGATTGCGTCGCTGAATGGCGCGAAGGCGAATGTTCGCTGCTGTTCGCGGTGCGGCGCGTTTACCTCGGTCGATCGCGATCCTTGCGCGCTTTGCGCCGATTCGACGCGCGACGGGGCGGCGATTTGCGTCGTCGAAGAGGCGGCGGATATCGTCGCCATCGAATCTACCGGCGCGTTTCGCGGGCGCTATCACGCGCTCGGCGGCAAGCTTTCGCTCGCTCGACGGTCGGGTCCCGAAAAGCTGCGCCTCGCGGAACTCGCTGATCGTGTGGTCAAGGAGGGGACGCGGGAGGTGTTGCTCGCACTTTCGACCGATATGGACGGCGATGCGACGGCGGGTTATATCGTGGAAATGCTGAAAGGCACCGGCGCGAAGGTGACGCGGCTCGCGTTCGGTCTGCCTGCGGACTCGGGCGTCGCCTACTCCGATCCGCTGACCTTGCGCCGCGCCATCAACGGACGTTTGGACGCATAGGGGAGAGTTATGGCCGGAGAATACCAGTTTTCACTCATCGACGTCACCAAGCAGCAGGGGACGAAGACGATTTTAAAAGACGTCAATCTTTCGTTTTTCTACGGTGCGCACATCGGCGTCATCGGCGCGAATGGCGCGGGCAAGTCGTCGCTACTCAAAATTCTCGCGGGTCTCGACACCGAGCTTATGGGGACGGTGCAGGTAGCGAAGGGGACGAAAGTCGGCTATCTTCCGCAGGAGCCGGTATTGGACGATGAAAAGACCGTTCTCGAAACGGTTATGGAGGGCGTCGCCGACGCGCAGGCGATGGTTGAGAAGTACGAGGATCTTTGCTGTAATCTCGACGACCCCAAGGCGGCGGCGGAGATGGAGCATTTACAGGAAATCATCGACCGAAACGACTACTGGAATCTCGAAAATCTCGTCGAACGGCGTATGGCCGATCTCGGATGTCCCGAGGGCGGAAAGAAGGTGGGGGTGCTTTCGGGCGGCGAGCGGCGTCGCGTCGCGATTGCGCGGCTGCTTCTTTCCAATCCCGACGTCCTTCTTCTGGACGAGCCGACGAACCATCTCGATGCCGAGACGACCTTCCGGCTGGAGGCGTATCTCAAGGAGTTCAAAGGTACGCTCATCGTCGTTACCCACGACCGCTATTTCCTCTCCGACGTCACCGATTGGATTCTCGAGCTCGACCACGGCGTCTGCTATCCCTACAAGGGCAATTACGGCGAGTGGCTCAAGCAGAAGGAGGCGATGCTCGAACGCGAGGCGAAGGTCGAAAAATCGCGCCAGAAGATGCTGGAGAACGAGCTTAAGTGGATTCAGACGAATCCCTCGGGTCGCCACGCCAAGGCGAAGGCGCGCGTCGAACGCTACGAGGAATTGCAGAAGCAGGAAGTGAGCGTGCGCGAGGACGATCTCGTAATTCGCATTCCGCCGGGTCCGCGGCTCGGCGATCTCGTCGTCCGCGCCGAGCACGTGAAGATGGGCTTCGACGATCAAGTGCTCTACGACGACCTTAATTTTGACTTGCCGCGCGGCGGCATCGTCGGCGTAATCGGCGCGAACGGCGCGGGCAAGACGACGCTCTTCAAGCTCATCACCGGCCAGCTAAAGCCGCTTTCCGGAACGTTCTCGGTCGGCGAGACGGTAAAGCTTTCCTACGTCGACCAGACGCGCTCCGAGCTGAAGGCCGAGGACACGGTTTACGAGGCGATTACCGGGGGCGGCGAATTCGTGAAGCTCGCCGGAACGACGATGATGAACGGCCGCGCCTATTGTAGTCGCTTTAACTTCCGCGGGCCCGAACAGCAAAAGAAAGTTGGCGTTCTTTCGGGCGGCGAGCGCAACCGCGTCCACCTCGCGAAACTCCTTACCTCGGGCGGAAATCTGCTCCTTTTGGACGAGCCGACGAACGATCTCGACGTCGCGACCTTGCGCTCTCTTGAAGAGGGTCTGCAGGATTTCGGCGGCTGCGTGATGGTCGTTTCGCACGATCGCTGGTTCCTCGACCGCATCGCGACCCACATTCTCGCTTTCGAGGGCAAGGGCAAGACGACGTGGTTCGAGGGTTCCTACTCGGAATACCACGAGATGCTCGAACGCAGGGGTAAGTGAACGCGACCTTGATCATCGGCGAGGACGATTACCTCGTGGAGACGACGGCGCGCAAGCTGATTGCGCCGGAAGCGGAAGTGGAGACGATTGATTCCGCTAATTCCTCGAACGCCGAGTTCCAACTCGCGGACATTCGCGCGGCCGAGGCGAGTTTGCTTACGCCTTCGATGTTTTCGCCGGCGAAAGTGACGTGGTGGCGAAACGTCGCCTTTCTTCCGGGCGGCAAGTCCTCGGAGGAGGTGAAGAGCGCGCTCGAATGCTTCGCCCGGCGTCTCGCCGCTTCGCCGCTGCCCGAAAACCAGCGTTTCATCCTCTCCGCGCCGCATCTTCTAAAGACTTCGGTCTTCGCGAAGACTCTCGCCGGCGTCGCCGATTTTGTCGTGCTCGCCGCCGGCAAGCCGTGGGAGGAGGAGCGTAACGCAGTCGTGCGCGCCATCGACGAGGCGGGTGAAAGGGGTTTCAAGTTTGCGAGCGGAGCGGCGGAGAAGTTCATTTCCATCGTCGGGGTCGACGCGCGGTCGATCGTTCGCGAAATCGACAAGCTCCGCGATTATCTCGGGGAAGGCGCGGACGTCGCTACCGCCGCCGATGTCGGGGAAATCGCAAGTCGCGGCGCGAAGGTCGAGGCCGAGGTTTGGGACGTTACCGACGCCATTGGCGAGCGCGATCTCGGCGCGGCGCTTTCCGCGCTCAAGAAGTTCGAGCTCGAAAGCGGATTCGCGGTTTTCATGAGCGGAGTAATCGAAAAGTACTTTCGCCAACTTATCGCGGTTAAAAGCGGCGCGACCGAGGGGATGAACCCCTACGCCGCGAAAAAAAACCGCGCTGCCGCCGCCAACTGGACGCTCGTCGAATTGCGTCGCGCCCGCGCGCGCTTCCTCGCCTTGCGCGAGAAGGTGGTTTCGGGAACGACCGCAGGCGATATTCTGGTCGTTACCGAACTTGCGCGAGTTATGCGAAGGGCGGCTCGGCGATAAGATCGGCCTCGGCGAGCTCATGCGCCTTGCCGTAGCCCCACTTAACCGCGATTGATTTTACGCCGTTCGCTTTCGCCGCCTCGAAATCGCTCGCAGTGTCGCCGATCATCGTGCAGTCGGTCGGATTGGCTTTCAATTCGGCGAGAACGTGCGCGAGCAGTTCCGGTTTGCGCATTTTCCTTCCGGGGTACATGTCGCCCGCGTAAAGCCCGTCGAAAATCGCATCCCAGCCGAATTTCCTCGCCATTGCCGTCGCTCCGGCGAAGCGTTTGTTGGTTACGATGTAGACCTTGTCGCCGTTTGCCTTAAGGCGCCTCACCTCGTCGAGAATCCCCGGATATTCGCGGGTATTGGGGAAGCCGTCGGAATCGTAATGGCGGGCGAAGAGGCGGCGAATCGAGTCCGCGAGCTCTTGGGTAAAGCGCTCGGGGAAGAGCTTTTTCGTCATTTCGTCGATGGGCGGGCCGGCGATGAACTTTTCGTCGAAATCGGGACATTCAAGCCCAAGGTCGGCGAGCGCGGCCTTCCACGCCTCGCGGATGTCGCGGTCGGTGTCGGCTAAAGTGCCGTCCAAATCGAAGAAGCGGTATTTCACGGCGTTTTGCGGAATTCGTTTTCGCACTCGGCGATCGCCCGCAGCGCGGAATCGACGTCCTCGGCCTCGTCGAGCCGTTCGGCGAGCGTTGTACCGTGGATCATCATCGCGAGATGGGCGAGAATGTGAAGATGGGCCTCGTGGTCGGTGGAACAGACGAGGAAGAAGTGGCGAGTCGCCTCGCCGTCCGGTGCGCCGAAGAAGACCGGGTGGGTCGAGCGACCGTAGGCGATGAAGGAGTCCTCGAACATATAGGGGTCGTGGAAACGCGGGTGCAACAGAGCGAAGCCGTTGCCAATGGCGGTGGAGGCGGCCTCTTCGCGCGCAACCAGTTCCTTGTAAAGTCCGTCCGCGTCATAGACGAGCTCCGACTTGACTGCGAGATCGGTCATATCGCGTAAAAGCCCCGCCTTCGCCTTCGCGCCGATTTTGAGATCGACGGCGCTTGCCTTAAAAAGCCCGGCAATGGCGCAAGTTTCCCGCCGGGCGCGGCGTTCCTCGTCCAAGATAACTTGGTGGCGTAAGGCGAGCGCCTTTTTATCGGCGGCGAGCAAATCGCGCTGGGCCCATTCATCGAGTTCGCGGTGGCTAAAGCGCCAACTCTCCCCGTGCTTGACGGCGGCGATCTCTCCTCGCTGGGCGAAGTGCTTCAATTCGTTCACTTCGAGGTGAACGTGCTCTGCGGCCTCGGCCAAGTCCAGCATTTCGCGTGCCATACGGCTATTATACCAAAAAGCCGATCTGGCGAAAAGGCGGTATGGTTTTCTTTTGGTTAGTGTGTTATAATTCTATTGAATTGTAGCATTCTGATCGAAGGATTCTCTCAGATGTTATGGGCTAAAAACAGGAGGAAAGAGAAATGGAGTATGTGCTCGGCGCGGGTTTGATTTTATGCCTGATAGCTATTTTTATTTTGCTGTTTCGCAAATCGCCGGAAGCGGGGTACTCAAAGGAAATAGTCGATCAACTCTTGAAACAAAAGGATGATGAACGTGTTCGCTTGATGAACGAGCAACGTGAAACGACCAAACAATCTATTGAAGCGCTTAAATCGCAGTTTGCGACAATTGCCGCCGATGAACTTGAAACGAGAGCTTCGGGATTATCCAAAAAGAATGCCGAGGACGTTAAACCGCTATTCAAGGGGGTTGAGGATAAAATCAAGGAATTAAAGGATTTGACGGAGCGCATAAAGACGGACGAAGCCAAGCGTAACGGGGAATTGGATAAGCAACTGGAAAATGTCATGCAGAGTTCCAGAAGCTTGGGCCAACAAGCGGATGACTTTGTGGCGGCTTTGAAAGCCAGCAACAAGGCCCAAGGCAATTGGGGAGAGTGTATTCTCGAGAACGTGCTTGAAATGGCCGGACTTAAGAAGGATTTTGACTATGAAGTGCAGACCGGAGATCGTAATTCCCGTCCGGACGCGATAGTTCATTGTGGAGGGGATAGGAGAATTATTATTGATTCAAAGGTAAATATTAGTGATTATCTCGTCGCGTGCAATACTGCCGACCACCATGAAAGGGACGAGCGTCTCAAGGCGCATGCCACGCAGATAAAGAACCAGATAAAGGGTCTTGCATCAAAGTCCTATCCGGAAGAAATGGCCAAGAAGGACCCGAGTGCCGATTATGCGGAAGTCGTGATATTGATGATGCCGAGCGAGGCTACCTATGCGGCGGCCTTGTCTCAAGATCCCACTCTGGTAAAGTATGCGTGCGAGAATCGGATTGTATTGGCTTCGCCTCAAATGTTGTTTGGCTATCTCGTTTTGTTCAAAGTTGGCATGGATAGAATCAAAACAATCAAGAACCACGATGAAATTCGCAAGCAGGCGACCTATATCGTTGATCGGATGAACTCCGCAATAGAAGAGTTGGAAAAGGTTAACAAGAATCTGAATGAAGCGCAAAAGGCCTATCGTACGGCGATGGGCAAGCTGGGCGATGGCACCAACACTCAGAGTGTGTTGGGCGCGGCTTCGGAAGTTTCTCGGCTCATCGGCAGGGACATGGAAAAAGCCGCAAAAAAGTGTGTGAGATGAGACAGCGGATTTTTCTAAATCCTAAACGGAAACTCGTAGAGGAGGCCATCGATTGGCTGCTCGGTTCGGCGGCGTACGCTTCGCACGCTCGCGACGACGATGGCGCGATTTCGCTCGCCCATGTAATGGTCGTAGTTCCGACGGCGCAAAGCGCTCGTAATCTCCGGCTCATGCTCGCTCGCAAGGCGGCGGCGAGCGGCCATATCGCGCTGATTCCGCCGCGCGTAGTCCAGCCGATGCAACTCATTTTGCCGGCGGCGGACGAGCTTAAAACCGCTTCCTCGGTCGAGCTTAAGGCGGCGTTTCTCGCTTTTGTGCGCGAGCACAAGCGCGAGATTTCGAAGTGGACGCGGCTTTTTCGCGCGGAAAAGCTCGCCGATTTTAAATCGCACCTCGAATTTCTCGACCAATTGAACGACATCTGGCGGATTCTCGCGGGCGGGGGGATGTTGATGCGGGAAGTAGAGGAGAACGCCGCGGCCCGCGAACTTTTGTCGGGAGCGCTGGGCGACGAGCTCGAGCGGTGGAGTGAGCTCGCCGAACTGGAGGCGGCGTTCTTCGGCTTTTTGCACTCGCGGGGTCTGCGTCACGAAGTCGAAGCCGTCCATCTCGCGAAATCGTCCGCGCGTCCTATCGACGAGTCGATTTCGGAAGTCGTCCTGCCGGCGCTCGTAGACCCGGTTTCGGTTATTTATAATGTTCTTTCCCAGCAGCGTGAGGAGCTGAAAACTTATGTGCTCGTTCACGCTTCGCCGTCGGACGCGGATAAGTTCGACGAGTGGGGGCGGCCAATTCCCGAACGCTGGACCAGCGACGATGCGCCCGTCCTCGCATCTTTGCGCGACCCAGACATCGTTCGCGCGTCTACGAACTCGGAACTCGCGAAACGCATCGCCGCCGACTTCCCAAGCGCGAAAACGGCGGTGGCGATGCCGGCGCTCGGGCTTTGCGACGCGGAACTTTTTACGCCTCTCGCATCCGCATTCTTGAGCGCGGGCTACGAACTTCACAATCCCGAGCGGCACGCGCTTTCCGCCTCTTCGCTCGGACGCATCGTCGACAATCTCATCGCGCTATACCGCGCGAAGGAGATTCTCTGGAAGCCGTTTTCGGCGCTCTTGCGGGATGAGGATGTCCTTACGCGAGTTTTGCGGGAGCTTTCCGCCGAGGACGATAGCCCCAGTCGTTCGGATGTACTCGCCGGGCTGGATGTCTGCCAAAACACCTTTTTCCCGAGAGTGTTTGGGAACGACTTCGACGAAACGCGAGTACGTTATTTCGAGCGCATTCCGTTCGCGGCGTTCGTCCGCGCGGCGAAGACGCTTATTTCGCAACTATCGCGGGCGAAGACGGATTCGGTTTCGACTTTCGTTCGGGAAATGCTCGGCTGGATTTACTCGCGTCGGCGCGTGACTTCCACCGAGGACGAGTTTCGCGCGGCCGCGCAAGCGACGCGCGATACGCTCGACCGATTCGACGAGGTGCTATTGGACGGTTTCGCGCTTTCCGATTCCGCGCTCGTCGGGATTTTACGCAAGACGCTCGCCGAAACCGAGTATTCGCTCGAGCCGGATTCGCCTTCGGCGATTCGCACCGAGGGCTGGCTGGAACTCGCCTGGAGCGACGCGGACAAGATCGCGCTTGCCGGTTTTGCCGAGGGCGCGGTTCCGGATTCTACGTCGGGTCACGCCTTTCTCCCCGATTCGCTGCGCGAGGCGCTGGGTCTTTCGTCCAATGCGCGGCGACTTGCGCGCGATACGTATCTTTTGTCGGAGCTGCTCGCCGCTCGCGCCCCGGATTCGGTTCGCGCCTATTTCGCGCTTGCCGACGATGCGGGCGACATTCGTCGTCCTTCGCGATTGTTGTTTCTCGTTCCACCGTCCGAACTGTCCGCGCGAGCGGAGCGACTCTTCGGGGAGTTGCCGCCGGCGTCTCCCTTGCCGGCGCGTAAAATCGCCGAGGGATGGCGCTTAAATCTCCCGGACGATCCGCCACCCGCACGGGTCTCTCGCGACTGTCCCGAGGGGCGACTTTCCGCGTCCGCGATCGATTCGTGGCTAAAGTGTCCCTTTACCTATCTTATCGAACAGCGGCTGGATCTTCGGCGAACCGAGGAAAAGGAGGAGCTGGAGGCGAACGATTTCGGAACGCTGGTCCATCTGGCGCTCGAAAAGTACGCGCAGGGCGAGCTTGAACGTTCAGAGCGCGGCGAAGCGCAACTAAGCGACGAGAATGCGATTCGCGAGCGGCTCGCCGAGATTATTGCCGAACTTGCTCACGCCTACGGCGAAAAGCCGGCGTTGAAAATTCGTTTGCAACTGGACGCTGCCGCGTCTCGGCTCGAATCTTTCGCGCGCCTTCAGGCGAAGTGGGCGAGCGAGGGATGGGTTATCGTCGAAAAGCCCGAATACGACTTTCTCGCGCATCCGTTCGCCGGCGAAGAAGGGTGTGACTTGCCGATTAAGGGCTCGATTGATCGCATCGACTTCAAGGAAGGAGTCGGCTATCGGCTAATTGATTACAAGACTTGGGACTCTGCCAAGGGAGCGCGAAGCCGGATTCTCAAGGGCGGCGAGGCGGAAATCGCCCACGCCGAACAATTGGGATTGCCGCTCGTTCGACTCGGGGCTTCGCGCGTGGCGCGATTCCTCTCGGTGCAACTGCCGCTATATGCGAAATGCCTGGAAACGGTCGACCCGGAGAAGTTCGCGGGCAAGATCGCCGATTGGTGCTATGTATTGCTCGGTAAGACGGACGCGGACGTCGTCGTTATGGGGAGTGGGGACCTAATCGAGTATTGGAATGCCGCGCTCGATACTGCGCGAATCGCGATTCGGAGAATGCGCGGGAACATTTTCTGGCCGCCCGGACCTTCGGAGGAGTGGAAGTGGCGGGTAAAGGAGCTCTTGGAGTTTTCGCCGGAGCGCACTTTTGCGGGTACGGAGTGGCTTGCGAATCAAAAGCGGCGTCTTGCGGAGATTCACGGGGAGGCGGCGCGATGAGACGCAATCTCGTAATTCGCGCTTCCGCCGGAACCGGCAAGACCTATTCGCTCGCCACGCGCTTTATTCGCCTTATGCTCGTCGGGAAGGTTCCCGCCGAGCGCATCGTCGCGCTTACTTTCTCGCGAGCGGCGGCGCAGGAAATTTACTTGAAGCTTTTGGAGCGGCTTTGGACGGCGGCGCGGGACGACGAGGGAGCGAGGAAGGAAGCGACCGAGCTTAAATCGGAAAATCTCGGACGCGCGGATTTTGCCAAGGCGCTTAAAGCCGTCCTCGCCTCCCAACACCACGGTACGATTGCGACCTTGGATAGTTTTCTTTTGCGCATCGTGCGCAGCTTTCCGCTGGAATCGGGCTTTCAGAACGCGGTGGACGTTTTGGACGGCTTCGGCGAGGAACGCGCGCTTTCCGACGCGCGCTCGGCGATTCTCGATTCCGCCGACGCGCCGGACGAGTTTCGGCGGAACTTTCGCTTGGCGACTGGCGGCGAGTATGTTCGCGCCTGCGATTCGGCATTGGCCAAGGCGCTTGCCGGTTGGCGCGAGGTCGTGCTGAATCGTCCGGAAAGCGCGGCGTGGACGGCGGAGTCGATGCGCGCGGCGCTCGGCGTTTCCGCTTTTCCGGAAAAACCCGACCCGACCGGACTTGCGGCGAGCGGCAACAACGCCGGTGTTTTCGATAAGTTCGTTGAGAGCGTCGAATCGTTCGCGGGCACGGGCGAAATCTTCGCCAAAACCAAGGCGGGGGAGATGGCGAAGTATTTTCTCGTCCATCCCGAGTCGACGACTTTCGCGTACGATACGGCGGGTTCGGCTTCGCGCAAGGGCCAGCACAAGGAATGCGTTTTGGACGCGAAGGGCGTTCAGTACGTCCTCGCCGCGCTTAAGTATATGCGCGACCTTAAGTGGGGGCGCGAGATCGAGCGGACGGCGGCGAAACTTGCGCTCGCGCGAATGATTGAACTTAAGTACGATGAGTCCACCCGGCGGCGAGGACTTTTGACCTTTTCCGATCTCAGTCGCTCCGAGGGCGAACCGTTCGCGCTCGAGAACGCCTATTTTCGCTTCGATTCCCGCTTCGACCACTGGGCGCTCGATGAATTTCAGGATACGAGCGAGGCGCAATGGTCCTCGCTTAAGCGGCTCGTCGAGGAAGCGGCGGCGCCAGACGCGGGCGAACGTTCGGTAATGGCGGTAGGCGACCTAAAACAGTCCATCTACACTTGGCGCGGCGGAAACGAAGCGCCGTTCAAGGAACTGATGTCGCGCGCGACTGCCGATTCCGAGAACTGGGAGATCGCGAACCACTCGACATCGTATCGCTATGGCGCGAGTACCGCCGATTTCGTCAATCGCGTATTCGGCAGGGCGAACCTCGAACGCTTCGCGACCGAAGCTCGCCGACCGGCGATTGAGCGTTGGCTTGCGGAAGACTGCTGGATGGAACATCACGCGCAAAAGACGGCTGCCAAGGATTACGTTTGTCTCGTCGCAGTTCCCGCCGCGTCGCCGATTTTGGAAGAGGAGATTGCGGATAGCGGCGGAGCGGCGATGCGCGTGCTCGCGCCGCGCATTCGCGAATTGGCGAAAAAGTTGTGGGCCGACCACGAAAAGGCGAATAGCGTCGAATCGATCGGCATTCTCGTGCGCGACAATACGGACGGCGCGGCGCTCGCCGAACAGCTCCGCGCGGAGGGCTTGCCGGTAGTGTGGGAGGGCGTCGACGGGATTCTCGATTCGGCGGTGGTGCGCGCGGTTATCGAACTCATTCGTCTCGCGGAACATCCCGAGGATACGTTCGCGTGGAAGACGGTGGACGAGCTTTTGCCGCTGAGAAAGATAGTCTTTCCGACTTTGGCGAAGCCGTCCACGGTCTCGCAAAAGGTCGCGGAAATGCTCTCCCGCTCGGGACTCGCGCGTACGCTCGGCCACATCGCCCGCGCGCTCGGCGAGAGCGCGACGCCGCCGGACGAACGAACGCGAATCGAACTCGCCGCACTGGTGCGAGCGGCGGTCGCCTACGAGTGCTCGGCGTCGGCGACGAACGCAATCAAGGATTTCGTCGCCTATCTTCAATCGAGCGCGGGACGCGAGACGACTACTTCACCCAAGGTTCTTCGCATTCTCACGATTCATCGTGCGAAGGGATTGACGCTGGACCATGTAATCGTGCCGATTCTCTCGACTGCGCGAGGCGAGGCGATTGATTCGCCGCATCGCGGCGCGGTGCTTTTCGGCGAAGGATGGGCGCTGAGCGCGCCATCGGCGGACGAGGCGGCGCTGGATGCGCGAGTTCTCGCCGAGCGCAATCGCGCTCTCTGCGAGCGAATGCTCGACGAGTTGCGCGTAAGTTACGTGTCGATGACGCGCGCGCGGAAATCGACATACGTGTTTTTCCTCGACGAGCCGCACGGCGAAAAGTTCCAGCTTCGCGACCTCGTCGCCGCGCCATTCTCGGAATTTCCAGCGCGGGAGGAGGCGTACGGGCAAGTGGTCGGCGAGATCGGAACGCCGCCGGGCTTCGCCGCGCCGAAAAAAAAGATAAAGGCGGACGAGATAGTCGAATGGAAGCACACCGGCGCTTCGCGGACGGTCGCTCGGCGAACCCCCGCTACACTCGTTGCGACATACGGCAAAAATTGGAAGGTGAAGAAAGCGAGCTACTTTAAGCCGAGCGCATTGTCGGCGGCGGAGAAGGGCACCGAGGTGCATACCGAATACGCCAAGATCGAGTGGGCGAACGACCGGAAGTGGGAGGCGTTCGTAAAACCGAGCGTGGATGCGCGGGTGTGGCGCGAGCGCGATTACGAGCTGTTCGAGAACGGAGTTTGGGAGAGCGGACGATTCGACCGCGTCGTCATTACGGGTTCGGGCGCGGAGCGCCGCGCGACGATTTACGACTTCAAGACGAATGCGAAGGGCGCGGAGGAAAGCGCGGAGGAATTTCGGACGCGGATCAAAGAGACGTACTTAAGGCAAATGGAAGCGTATCGTCACGCGCTTTCCGCGCTGACCGGCATCCCGCCGGAAATGATTGCCGTCAAGCTCCTTTTGGAAGCAACCGGCGAGATGGTATAAAAAGGTGCATTCGGGGACAGGCCCCGAAAAGATCCACGGGAATTTGCTGGCGAAAAGGGCGGCGTAAGAGGGGAGAGCGCGATGAAAGGCAATAAAGACGGGCAAAAAGGAGGGTGTGTCCCCGAAGGGATCTAAATCTCTGTATGCGCTGGCGGTAGATTTGCGGCGATGAAAATGGTAAAATGTGCGCACACCTATGAGAGACAAGCGGGGGATGATGTGGACGATGGGAGAGAAGGCGATTTGCCAGGTCGTCGCCTTCGTGCAGGGAGTGGTGTTGGCGAGATTGTTGAGCCCGGGAGATTTCGGACTTACGGCGATGCTCGCGGTGTTTATTGGAGTCGGGGAAGTGTTGGTGGATGGAGGGCTTGGGGTTGCGCTGGTAGTTAAGGGGCGTGGACGAGAGGTAGAGCGTAAGGCGTTTCTTTGGAATATTGGAGTTGCGCTTAGCTTATACGCGGTTTTCGCATTGGGTGCGCCGGCGATTGCGAACTGGTATAACGAGCCAATTCTTTCGCCGCTTTTGCGGGTGATGGCGATCGGGATGATTATTAATGCGACGAGTGTGGTTACATATGCGCGGCTAATGCGCCACGAGCAATTCGGACGAATTGCGATAGTCAACACGCTCTCGATAGCCGTAGGGACGGTGGTCGCGATTTCGATGGCATTTGGCGGGATGGGCGTGTGGGCGATAGTGGGGGTGGGGATTGGATATGCGGTAGTGCGTACGCTCGGCGCGTGGATGGTGGCGCGGGGGCTGGAAGAGACGAGAGGCGAAGGCAAGGCGAGGGAAGTCTTCGGTTTGGGGATAAAGTATACGCTAAGTAACATCATTTGGACGGTGTATCAGAACTTGTGGCAAATCGTCATTGGCAAGCTTTGGTCGCCGGCGAGTGTGGGGCTGTTTACGCGAGGCAAAAGGTGGGCGAACTTGCCGCCGGATATTGTGAACGATACCGTAGGTAGGGTAGCGCTCCCCAATCTCATCAAAAAGCCCGATAGCGCGCTTCGATATTTTCGCATTAACTGTCTTTTGCTTTGGCCGGCGCTGGTGGCACTTTACGTGTTCGCGAAGGAGATTGTTGGGTTTATATTGGGAGCGCAGTGGTTGGATGCGGTGCCGTACTTAAGGATACTGATTTGGGGTGCGGCGGTAACGCCGATTGGGAATATCGCGATGAAGCTTATTCAAGCGAGCGGGCGAGGCGAGTACAATCTTTATTGCGACGCGATTAAGCGGCCGTTGGGGATAGTGTATCTGATTGTTGGTGCAAAATATGGGATTGTCGGATTGTGCTGGGCGTATGTTGCGAGTGAAGTTACAACGGCAATCGCGAACCTGGGATTTGCGTTAAAGCGGAAAGAACCTGCGTTTGACATTGACTTTGTTTTTACGTATTATGGCGGAACGACGCCGCCCGAAGGAGTGGATAAGTGTCGGGCGTGCGATAATGGGGAGCTAAAATATGCAATTGCGAGCGTAAAGAAGTATGCGCCGTGGTATCGTAAGATATTCGTCTTGGTAAACGACGGGACGGTAAAGCCGAGTTATATCACGGACGATATTGTCTGGGTCGAGCATAAGGAAGTAATGGCTAAAGAAGTATTACCGCTTTACAATACGGCGGCAATCGAGATGTGGCTTCACAAGATTCCGAATTTGAGCGAGCATTTTATTTACGCGAACGACGATATGTTCGTCGGGCGAAGAGTTAGAAAGTCGGATTTCTTCACTTATGAGGGGAAGATGATTTGCCGGTTTAGCGGGTATGGAGAATTGAAGACACTGAAGTGCGAGGGCAGTGTCTATCCGGACATGTTGCGATATGGCCGGAAGGTGTTGGAGGTTGACGACGAGGAGCTGCCGCATCATAATATGACGGCACTAACGAAGTCGGATTGTGCGGCGATAGAGCGAGATTTTCCCGACGAGTGGAAGAAGAGCGCATCTGAGCGGTATCGTATCGCGGAGCAGGTGACGATTGATGCGATTTGCGAATATGCACTCAAACGCGGGACGGCGATTAGAAGGTGGTGCGATCGGGGAGGGGTGCGGATAAGAAGGATGCTCGGGCTTTGTGCCTACTTCTCGCTGTATGCCGAGCTTAGAGATCGCAAGACAATTGAGTTCATTCGCAAAGTGCGTCCGAAACTCTATTGTCTTAACGATACGGAGAATTGCACCGACGAAGATCGCAAGCTGTGGGTTATTGCATAGGGGATAGGGAGAAAGTAAAAAGAGCGGAGGGGTTGCCTCCGCTCTTTGCGTTTCCTAAACGCTTGCCGTTTACTGCACGCAGTAGATGCGATGTGAGACGGTAGTGCCGTCCGACTTGACGAGCTTCAACGTGACCGTGCTTTCGGGGTCGCACCATTCGCCGTCGGGATGCTGCGACTCCTGTGGCCAGAAGCCGTTCGAGTTGCTCGTGATCGTCGTCGGCGTCGAGGTGTAGCCGTGGAGCTCCTCTTCA
>JAZQOS010000081.1:0-14570 GCA_045627925.1 Kiritimatiellia bacterium
GCCTATCGCCAATAAATACGGCGAATTAGAATGTCGTACGAGAACGTTTCAGACAAGGAAAAACAAAATGAAAAAACTAATGATGGCAGTAGTCGCGACGATCGCGACGGTTGGCGCGGCGAGTGCGGCGACGACATTCACACAAAAGATAGCATCAGTACAAGGTGGAGGGCTCCCGACAATTTACACGGGGACATCGCAGGGACTATACAGTGGAAACATATATGTCATCGCTACGACGACCACAGTCTCTTCCTTTGCCGATAACATCAAAAGTGCTTATTCAGCTGGCACAAAAGGATCCCCATTTGATCTAGGTGCGTTCGTAAAGGATAATGGTGGCGACTTCGCGACCATTAGTGTAGCGAATGGTCAGTTGCAGGGAGTGACCAAGGATGCCTCCGGTGAATATGTCATTGATTTGTCGTTTAACAATATTAATAGTGTTAATAGAACCATTGCACTTCTTGAAGTATTAAACGACGATGGATCATCTAAAATCTATGTTTCAAGCTATGTTACTGCCACTCAACGCATTAGCTTGAATAATCTCGATTTGCCGTCTACCAAATGGACTGACGGATTCCCGATGGTAGCTCCCACTCCCTCTCCCATTCCCGAGCCGACTTCGGGTCTCTTGATGCTCATCGGCATGGCGGGTCTCGCCCTCAAGCGCAAGCGCGCGTAATAGAAGGAACAGTGTTCAACGAAAAGGCGGCGCCAAAAAGCGTCGCCTTTTTGATATAATATAATCGATGTGCATGCTTGATACCATACACGCGAAGCGCGACGAACTGTACGCCATAGCGAGAAAGCACAAAGCCGACAAGCTTTGGGTGTTTGGCTCCGTTGCTCGCAAGGAGGAAACTCCTGATAGTGATATTGACATGCTGGTTGAATTTGGCGAAGGCGCGTCACTGCTGACGCATGTGCATTTGATGAATTCCTTTAGGGACTTCTTTGGGCGCAAGGTCGACGTCGTTTCCACGCGTGGTATCCATCCGTATATCCGCCCCCAAGTGCTAAAGGACGCTGTCGCCGTATGAGCAAGACCGAACGCACCGATGGCGTTGATTAAGAAGGTATTGGGCTAAACTTTTACGCGTGTAAATAGCACGCAACTATCCTCGTTTGGAAATTAAAAGTGACCCCGAAAGGGTCGCTTTTACTGCACAATGTCTGCACATTACTGCACGATTTTTCGCGCAAGTGTCGCCTATCGCCAATAAATACGGCGAATTAGAATGTCGTACGAGAACTCTTCAAAAAGAAAAACAAGGAAAAACGAAATGAAAAAGCTAATGATGGCAGTGGTCGCGGCGATCGCGACGATTGGTGCGGCGAGTGCGGCGACGACATGGTCAATTGGCTTTAATGCGCCCGGTGATTCGATGCTGGCGTCTGCTGGAACAATCTATGCGGTGTTTGTCGAGAATCCAACCAAGGACAATTTCAAGCTCGACACCCAAGTTGATCGTATTAGGGATGCATTTACCGCGAAGGTTGTATCCGAGGGGATTGATCTTACAACATTGCCTGATCTCCAAGTGATGGCTAATGATACGACATACAATGTTCATGTAGTTGGCTCGAAGGATTTTGTCAAAGGTAAAACAGGAACTTGGAGTGCCGAATATACATATACTGGTGACGCTGGTATCACCAAGGCGGCTGGGTGGGGATTAGTTGTCGCAACTGGTGAGCAACTTGGAATAGAGGGTGATGATAATTTGTACATTTGCGGCAATGGAACTGGTCGCACCAATCTTTCGTATACTGGCATATCGTTTGGCAATGATAATTCAAAGTCTCTCAGCAATTGGTCGGAATATTCGCCCAGCCCCATTCCCGAGCCGACTTCGGGTCTCTTGATGCTTCTCGGCATGGCGGGTCTCGCCCTCAAGCGCAAGCGCGCGTAATAGCGAGCAAAAGGTTGAAACCCAAAAGGCGGCGCCAAAAGCGTCGCCTTTGTGGTATAATATGCGTATCAAATTTGGGATGTGAGGTCTGACCTCTTATCCCATTTTGGGGTGCTACCGAGAAGGCTTCTCGGATGCTGAGATAAAACCCAATAACTTGATCGGGGTAATGCCCGCGAAAGGAAAACGATGAAAAGATGTAAATTGGCGGCGCTATTCGCCGCAATCTTGCTGAGCGCAAGTGCGCTTGGCGAGAGTGGCTTTGAACTCACGGGATACGCGTCGTTTGATGTAACGAGCGGTTACGTCCTCTACGGAGGGCTCGAAAACGACGAGCCGTGCTATTGGAGCTACGTGGAACTCGCGGTAAAGCACGACGATTTCGGCTCGCTCGGAGTGGCACTTTGGCAGAGCACCGATATGACGACATGCCGCAAGGCGGTTATGCGGCGAATGAACGAGTGGGACTACTACCTCTTTTACCGCAATTCCTTCGCGCTTTCAAAAGCGGCGCAGCTTAACTTCGAAACGGGGATTATTTGGTACAAGTTCCACGGTCTAAAACCCGAATACGCGTCCTTCTATCATACTTGCGAGGAGATATTCGTTGGCATGGCGCTCGAAAACGACTTCCTGACGCCGCATATCCACGGCTTTTACGACTTCAAGGTCGCCAATGACGCATTCTTCTACGGAGGCGTGCGCCACAAGTTCGAGTTGCCGCTCGGGATCGAACTTATGCCCGATATCGTCATCGGAGGCGGCGGGAAAAGGCACATGGAACTTCTTTTCCCGCCTTTCGACGGTAGCATCGATAGCTCGTTCGCCTATTTCGAGGCGTCGCTCAAGCTCGGCTATTGGTTTAACGACTATTTTGGCGTCCACGCGCGCATCGCCTGGGTTTCGCTATTGGACGCCGATTTAAGACGCGCAGTTAGGGAAAGCGATTCGTCTTACAAGAACGATTATGTTTGGGGGAATATCGGTGTTGACTTCGCATTTTAAGTATTGGGCGGCCTTTAGCATCGTCGCGATAACCGCAGTTTCGCTCGCGTGGTGGGATTCGAGCGACGTCCTCCACTCTTCGCTCGCGCTTATCGCCGCAATTACGGGAATGGCGTATACGCTACTGGCGGGACGCGGGCAGATCACGTGCTTCGCCTTTGGCTTTATCAACGCGCCGCTTTACGCCTACCTTTCCTGGCACTGGGGATATTATGGCGACATGGCGCTTAATCTTTATTATTCGGTGATGATGCTACCTGGCTACGTTTGTTGGAAGCGCCATATTCGGCAAAATACGTTTGGCGACATCGTCAAGACGCGACTCAGCGCGAAGGAGCGGTGGGTTTGGGCGCTTATTATAATCGCGGTATTGCCGGCAGCATGGAAAGCTCTTTCGGCACTCGGCGGAAGTCGGCCGCTTTGCGACGCGCTTACGAACGTACTTTCGGTGGCGGCGATAATTCTTACGGTCAAGCGTTGCATCGAACAGTGGGTAATGTGGATTGCAGTAGACGCGATCGAAGTCGTAATGTGGTTCAGGGTCGACGCCGCTTCGTATGCGCTACTTGCGATGTGGCTACTTTTCCTCGCCGACGGCATTTACCTCTTCAAGCTCTGGATCGACGATATGCGCGCGGACAAGAGAATCGGCGATGCGTATATGGTATAATACTCGTCGATGGACGAGATAACGATTTCAGAGCTGCTCGACGAAATAAGAAAGGGCGCGAAGTGCGCGTTAATGGTGCGCCACGCCGAACGACCGAAGATGGACGTGAACGATCCCAGCTTCGGAGACGCATTGCCGATTACCGCCGAAGGCGTGCGCACGGCGAAGAAACTCGGGGAGATATTAAAGGAACTTAAGGACGAAACGCAATTCGTCGCGAGTCCCTTGACGCGAACGCGCATGACGGCGGAGTGCATCGCCGAAGGAATGGGGATAAAGGGCGCGAAAATACCCGTTGACGAGCTTTGGGGGAATGGCTCTTTTTACTACGCCGATCCGGCGGAAGTTCTCGATGTGTTCAAGCCCGCCAACTTCTTCCCCGCGTGCTTCGAATACTTCCAAACCGGCGAGCAACGTGGATTCGTGAATCTATATGCGGCGTCGGACGCGCTGGAGAAGTGGATTGACCTTAATCGCACGTCGCGCTTCTTTCTTATCGCGACTCACGATCTTTACATCGCCGCCTTCCTCTATGCGCGCAAGGCGAAAACCGATTGGGCGCGCGAGAACTGGACGCGCTTTCTCGACGGCGGGGCGATTCTCGATTATCCCGGCGGAAAGCGGCGCTACGCGCTCGTCCGCACGGGACTTTCCGATGGCATTGTCGGGGTAAAGGTGTGATATAATATTCAAAGTTGAAGGAGATGCATTCATGACCAACAGCATGGCTATTTCGAAATTACGCGCGCTTCGCAAGAGCGTGCTTGCGGACAACAAGGTAGAGTGGAAGGAGACGAGCGAGCTCCTTGATTTCATTCGTCCGCTCGCGCCCAAGTTCGGCTTCATGTTCGAGGAATTCGAGCACCTGCTCGTCAAGACGCGCGAAGACGGCGAGATTACCAAGGAAGAGTCCGACAAGATCGCGATTCATCTCGATTACCTTTGCGGGTTTTTCGCCAATCGTCGGCTCAAGGCGATTCTCGGCGTCGTCATCGTCATTGCGATGGTTGTGGCGGCGGCGCTCGTTTGCACGAAGATCAAGGCGGCGCTGGGTGTTTGAGGGTAGCGAGTTCGGACGACTCGACCAGTCGTTGCAGCACGCGATCAAGGACGCGGGCTATCAAAAGCCGACGCCTATTCAGGCGCAAGCGATGCCGCTCCTTTTAAAGGGGCGCGATTTAATCGGTATCGCCCAGACGGGAACCGGCAAAACTGCGGCGTTTATGCTGCCGATTCTCAATGGACTTCTAAAGGTTCGGCGCCCGCGCCACATCGGCCACCCGCGTGCGCTCGTTCTTTCGCCGACGCGCGAGCTTGCGGTGCAGACGGCGGAAAACGTCAAGAAGTACTCGAAGTACACGAATCTTCCTTTCGCTTGTCTGATCGGCGGCGTCTCGCAATTCGGGCAGGTGAAGGACATCCAAAAGGGCGCGGAAACGATTATCGCCTGTCCCGGGAGGTTGATCGACCTCATGACGCAGGGGATCGTCTATCTCGACCAAGTGGAGTTTTTCGTGCTCGACGAGGCGGATCGCATGCTCGATATGGGGTTTTTGCCCGACATTCGCCGGCTTATCTCCAAGCTCCCCAAATCGCGCCAGTCGATGTTTTTCTCGGCGACGATGTCGAAGGAGATTTCGCGCCTTGCGGACGAGCTGGTTAGGGATCCTGCGAAAGTTGAAATTTCGCCCGAGACACCGACCGTGGAGAAGATCCGCCAAAAGGCGATCTTCGTCGAAAAGGCGGAGAAGGATGCGCTTTTAATTCGCATGCTCAAAGCGGAGCGCGGTTGGAAGAAGGTAATCGTCTTTATGAAGATGCGCCATGGCGCGGACCGCGTCGTCAGGAAACTGCGGCGCGAGAACATTCAAGCGGCGGCGATCCACTCCGATAAGACCCAAGGCCAGCGCACGCGCGCCTTGGAGGGATTCAAGCGCGGGGAGGTACGCGTCCTCGTCGCAACCGATATCGCAAGCCGGGGAATCGACGTTCCCGCAGTAAGCGCGGTAGTTAACCACGACATGCCGCTCGAAATCGAAAGCTACGTCCATCGCATTGGCCGCACGGCGCGCGCGGGCGAATCGGGGGTCGCGATTTCGTTCGTATCGAGCGAGGAGCGACCGCTACTTAAGGCGGTGGAGCGGCTTATCAAGAAAACGATTTTCGTGGATAAGACATGGCAATCGACGTAAAAGAGTTGATGGCGAAAGTCGGTAAGATTAGAATTCTTACCAATAAGCTGATCGACGACCAGCTGAGCGGCGACTACCATTCGACTTTCAAGGGGCAAGGCGTTGAGTTCGACGAGGTTAGGCCCTATATTGTCGGCGATGATGTTCGGACGATCGATTGGAACGTAACCGCGCGCACGGGGACGCCCTACATCAAGCGCTTCAGCGAAGAGCGCGAGCTTACCATTCTTTTTATGGTGGACGTTTCCGGCTCGCAGAGCTACGGCTCGGTGCGTCGCTCGAAAGCGGAGCTCGCCGCCGAAGTTACGGCGCTTTTGGCGCTTACGGCGATTCGCAATCAGGATAAGATTGGGCTTATCCTATTTTCCGACAAGATCGTAAAGTACATTCCGCCGCGCAAGGGGCGCGATAGCGTGATGCGGCTGGTGCGCGAGGTATTGGCGGCGGAAGACGATGCCGAGGGCGGAACCGACGTCGCCGGCGCACTCAAGTTCCTGAATGGCGTACAAAAGCGACGCGCGGTCGTCTTTCTCGTTTCGGACTTTCTTGTGCGCGGAGATTGCGAAAAGCTTTTGCGCTCGACCGCGCGACATCACGATGTAGTGTGCGTGCCGGTGAGCGATCCTGCGGAAGGGGAATTGCCCGATGTCGGGCTCGTCGAGCTCGAAGACCCCGAAAGCGGGCGACTCGTCCTCGTCGATACCTCGTCGAAGCGCGTAAGGAATACCTTCCGCGAAAAAGCGCGCGCGGAACGCGAGGAACTGGAGAAGTTCTTCCGGCGCAACGCCATCGAGACTTTGCCGATCGACACCGCGAAGCCCTATATTGACGAAGTTCGCAAACTCTTCAAGCGGAGGGCGAAGAAACGATGATTATCGCGCTTATCGCCGCCGTCTTATTGGAAGCGCACGGAACTGATTTCGACTTCAAGATCGAAGGCGAAACGAGGCAAATCGATCCCGCGCGAAGCGTGTTCTTAAGGGTTGAGGCATCCGCGCGGCACGGCGCGACGTTGAATTTGCCGGATTTGCGCGCGCGCTCGGTCGGCTTTTCGCTCGCCGAGGACTTCGAAGAGGAGCCGAAGGCGGAAAAAGACGGTTCGACTACTTACGTCGTCAATTGGCGACTCGTGCCCGAACCTTGCGCCGATGTCTATAAACTAAAGCCCTTTGCCATCGGCGGAGTCGTAGCAGGGCCGCTTTACTTCGAGCTTCCCGCGCCGCGCGAGCCGGTAACTGGAGAGATGGAACTCGATCTTGATAAGGATCTTCCGCCATTGTCGTGGAAGCTTGTCGGGGAGATCGCGCTTTTGCTCGCGCTTGTCGTTGCGCTCGGCGCTGGGATTTGGTTCGGTGTCAAGTATCTCGCGCGGCGAATCAAGGAACATCGCATGAGTCCGATCGAACGCGCGTGGGTCGAACTCGATCGGCTCGTCAAGAAGGGCTTGCCCGGGCGAGGCAAGTACAAGGATTTCTACGTCGAGCTTACGATGGTCGTTCGGCGCTATATCCAGCGCAAGTACGGCATCAACGCGCCGCACATGACGACCGAGGAATTCTTGCGCGAGGCGAAGCCCTCGGACGAACTTCGGACATTTCTCGAATCGGCGGATATGGTGAAGTTCGCGGGACTTACGGCAACTCCGGAAATGGCCGATGGCGCGACGGAATCGGCGAGAGCGTATCTTAAGCGAGATTCGGAACTCGCAAAGGAGGAGGCGAAATGAGCTTCGCGAATCCTTGGATGGCTTTTGCGCTTTTGCCGCTTGGCTTCGCGGCTTGGCGGCTTTTGCGGCGCGGACGAAAGGCGGGGATTCGTTTTTCCGCAGTCGGCAGGATTCCGCCGAACGCTGCGGGTTGGCGCGCCAAGGTCGCGTCGACAACGCCGTTTATCCTGCTCGCCGCGCTCGCACTGATGGTTGTCGCCGCGATGCGTCCGCGCAGTCCGCTCGCGCGTGATCGCAAGCAAGTGGATGCGATTGCGATTGCGATGACGGTGGACGTTTCGGGGTCGATGGAAGCACTGGACTTGACGCCGGCAGGCGAGGAGTTCTCGCGCGAAACCACGCGGCTCGCGGTAGTAAAGCGGCTTTTCGCGGATTTCGTGGAGAAGCGCCCCGACGATCTCATCGGGCTTGTTACCTTCGGCGGCTACGCTTCGACGCGCTCGCCGCTTACGGCGGATCACGCGGCGCTTCTCAATGTCTTGAAGGGCGTGGAGATTCCGTCCATCGCCATCGACGCGAACGGGGTCGCGATCGCGCAGGACGAGCAGATGACGGCGATTGGCGACGGGCTCGCGACCGCGCTCGCGCGGCTCAAGGACGCCAAACCCAAGTCGAAGATCGCGATTCTCCTTTCGGACGGTGTTTCCAATACCGGTGCGGTCGAACCGGACGAGGCGGCGGAGGCGGCGGCGAAGCTGGGAGTTAAGGTATATGCGATCGGCGTGGGGACGAAGGCGAAGCGGACGCCGGTTTTCTCCCGCGACTTCTTCGGTCGCCCGACGATCCAGTACGCGGATATGACTTTCGACGAAAAGCAGCTCAGGTCAATCGCCGATAAAACCGGCGGAATGTATTTCGCGGTGGATGACCAGGATGGGCTCAAGAAGGCGCTAAAGGAAATCGACGAGCTGGAGACGACGGCGATCGAAGCCGACGCCTACGATCGTTGGAACGAGCATTTTGCGTTTTTTCTCTTGGCGGGAGCTTTGCTCGCGCTCGTCGCCGTTTCGCTTTCGATGGCCGCGACTCGCCGCATGGCGTAGAGAATAGCTGCGTGGGCTTAAGCGGGTTAGGGTTTTACTCCACACGATAGCGTCACTTCGGGATGAAGAATAGTTTGGGCGACTGTTCTCGCTATAGCGTCACTTCGGTGAGCGAACAAAAGCAGCTCCTCAGGGTCCCTCGACGAATACGTCGTATCCCTTCGCTCGCTCTTTTGCTTCGCTCACCTACGTTCCCAACTGGGCGCAAGCGCCTCGGAGCGAACCATCTCGCCTATTGGAGTAATGGATTGCGCCGGGGGCAAAGAAATATCACCCCTGGGGTAAGGAGCTCGCCGTTAAGGGGTAAGGAGGTAGGGTGTTAAGGGGTAGGGAAAGAAACGCGCGCGTTTCTCGCATAAACGCGCGCGTTACTACCTACAAACGCGCGCGTTTCTTTAAGAAGTGCGCGCGTTTCTCTACTTACCCGTCACCACGGAGCTCTTTGCCCCAAGGGTATTTTGTTTTTGCCATAGCAATATATGCTTTTTGCCTTGGCGGTATTCAGTTTTGTTCTCGGTAGTATGTCGTTTTATTCTCGTCGATATATTGAATTGCGTAGCCGGGCTATTTATATTGGAGAAAAAGTGGGATGCGAGGTCTCGGCACTCGCTTCGCTCGGCTATCCCCTCGGCTAAAGCCTCGGCCCTCGCGTTGCTCGGCGGCTACGACCTTCCATCCCAGTTTTAGCTAAAATAATTGCGCTTGCAGTTGGTGAAGGAGTTGTGGTACAATGTTGCACGTTGATCTTTGACATCGGCGGGTGGCAGTTGCGCCCGCTATCGGGCTGAAGCGAGAAATCGTCGAGGCCAGAACCTCAAAATCGGTGTCCACAACGAGCCGAGGAGAGGAGTTAGGAACTCCCAAAAGGATCCTGACAACGTACGCAACTTGCGTACTGAGCTTTACGTGAAACCGCTAAATTTCCGTTGTATGAAAGCGAAGTATGTAGGTGCGCTACGTGGGATAATTCCATGTGGCGTGTCTTTAATTCGATGTTTTCATACAGGCTCTTAGCGGTGCCTCACGTAAGACATGAATTTGAAGGCACGCCACTCTTTTATCTGCGCGAGGGAGTGATGTCAAAGGAGACGCAGAAAATAGAAAGGAGATGCAACATGAACATTCTAAAATCAACAATTCGCATTGTCGGCATCGCGATGGCGATGCTGACCGCTGAAAACCTTCAGGCTGCGGAAGCCGCGCAGGAGTGGCAGAAAGGTCCGTCGGACGCCTGGTTCGTCAAATGGGAAGAGGCCGTGGCCGAAGCCAAGAAGACGGGAAGGCCAATCTTCGTACTCAAGACGGGAAGCGATTGGTGCGGATGGTGCATCCGTCTGCGCAAGAACGTCCTGAGCAAGCCCGAGTTCGCGACCTTTGCGAAGAAGAACCTCGTGTTGCTCTATCTGGACAGCCCGAGCAAGACGCCGCTTTGCGCCGAGCAGAAGAAGCACAACCAGGAAGTTTCGCGCAAGCTGTCCCTTGGCGGCGGAGTTCCGAACGCAAGCGTCGTCACGGCAGACGGAAAGAAGCTCGGGTCCATTTCCGGCGGCGGGCTTGATCTTGACGCTTATTTGGAGAAACTCAAGGAGCTCGTCGGAAATGGTTCGGCAAAGGCGAATGAAAAGACTGTTGCACAGGAAGCAACGCAAGGGCACAACATGAAGCTACCGTATGCCTTAATGCCGAAGGACGGACGAACGGCAGACTTTGATTTTGACGGGGATGAGCCCATCAGCAAGGTGAAAACGGAGGTCGAGATTTCCGGCGTACATATGACGATGGAAGACGGATGCCTTGATTTTGACGGTGTCTACCATGGCGAGTGGGAAAAGGACATTGTTTTTAACGGCCTTAACCTTGATGGCTTCACTCTGGCCATGTCCGTATTCCCGCGCAACTGGAGGAAGTGTTCCGACTTCATGTATAAATATCAGCTTGTCAGCATTGGCGTCGATGCCTGGCGATCGAATGCCATGAGATTTAGCTTTGCCAACTCGGGCACGATTGCCCCTGGGGGTGTCGTTGCCACAAACGAGTGGAACTATTTTGTTGTTTCGTTTGATGCGGTCAAGAAGTCGGTTTCATTTGTCATCAATGGGAAATACTATGCGCCTCGGGCTTTGCCGGCTAATTTTGCGTGGCCTGTTGCACCTGGTGACTCCGAGCGGGAGATGAAAAGCGTTATGTTCGGAAATGCAAGCGGCGGACGTCGCTTCGACGGCAGGATCGATGACTTCATGGTGTATGATCGACCGCTTACGGCTGTCGAGATGAAGAAGATCGCTGGATTGCAGCCGACGCCCCTGGTTGTGGTCGATAAGAAGACTTTGGCAAGGAAGCTGCCGCAGGCGTCGATGCCGCAGGACGGTCGTGTCGCTGACTTTGATTTTGACGGGGACGAACCGGAGGACAAGTCTGGCGCGACCGCGACGGTTTCGGGGGAGAACAAGGAGATGTTGGGCGGCAGACTTGTGTTTGACGGCAACTATGACGGTGTCTCGAAAGGTGAGATTTATGTCCCGGGCATTGACTTTGACCATTTTACCGTTGCCATGTCCTTTATGCTCAAGGCGTGGCCTCTGGGATCCGGGCAGATGTTTGTCCTCGGCAGGAACTGTGGTAACGCGCTCGCGATGAATGTTGGACAGAAAGAGATCACTTTCCGGATTGCCAATTCTACTGAAATCAAGGTCGATGCGCCGTTGAAACTCGATGAGTGGAACTGGTTTGTCCTCTCGGTCGATGCCGTAGACAAAAAGGTGCGGTATGCCATCAACGGTCAAAAGGGTATGCCGCGTCCGCTGGCAAAGGACTTCGCCTGGACGGAGACAGGGTCTGACAAACCCGAGGCTCGGGGTTTCCAGTTCCGAAATCCAAGGTCCGGGATCCGTTTCAAAGGAGAAATAGATGACTTCATCGTCTATGACCGTGCGCTGTCGATGGAGGAGTTTTCGCGCATCGTCAGACGCCAGTCAGCGCCGACTGTGGCTCAAAAGACAGTTAAAGGTGCGAAGGGTGATGTGCTGAACACGAAGAAAGACGCGGCGAAGACGCCGATTAAGCCACTCTCAGGCGCGTGGATGTTGAAGATGGGAAAGGTTCGTAGTGCGTATTGGAATGCGGAGATCAGTCGGGACGGACAAAGTTTGACAGTTCACCGCGAGGGTGACGAGTTGTGCGTCCAGCCGTTGGCTAACGCTGGCGTAGAAATTGACCTCACAAAGCCTGTGATGTCGGAAGACGGAGAAACCTTCAAGATCGTCGGTATTGGCGCGGCGCGAAGTTTTGCCGGGCGAATTGGCGGCGAACGGATTGGCAAGCTTACCCGTGTCGAGCTGCCGGAGACGTTGACAATGTTGCACGACGGAGCCTTCGCGAGCAGTTCCATAGAGCAAATTGACTTGCCTGCGGGCGTGAAGGAAATTGGTGATTCCGCATTTGACGGCTGCGTAAACCTGAAACGCATTACCTTGCCTGACGGTTTGCGCTCAATTGGCGGTCATGCGTTTTACCGCTGCACGGCGCTTTCGTCTGTGGTGGTGCCGGCGACCGTCGAGCGTATAGGCGGGTTGGCGTTCATGAATTGCGGGTCGCTGCTTTCTGTGGAGGTGAAGGGACCGGCAAAACTCGGCGAAAGGGTTTTTGTCGGCTCTACGCCAGTTGGAAGCAAGCTGTCTGCGGAAACGGTAAAAGGTCCGTTTAAACTTGAGGCGAAAAGGGATGCATCTCTTGCCTATGCGTTGAACGGACGGATGAAAGAGCCGTTTCTTAATAGCCTGAAGTTTGGTGATTGCATTCGCTTTATCAGCGGCTGCGGAAGTATTTGGTTCACACGCTGCCCTGAAATCGCCAAACGGATTGACACCTCGTATCACAAGGTGGGGCCGGAACTCATTTGCGGTTCGTCCGCTTGCTGGGTCATCACGGAAGATGCCGAAGGCACGGACACCAAGTCAAGGCGTTCCTTGGAGCTGGCTTTCAAGATGCTGTCCGAGACGTTCCCGAAAATCAAGCTCAATCCTGTGACATGGAAAAACACGGGGGATTGGCCGCAGTCGGTGTCCGGACTGGATGTCTACTATGGGCGTGAGGAATTGCTCTATAAGGCCATTGAAGCCAATGACTTTAGCGAATGTGTGGCCAGTTCGCGGACTGAAGCAGATGGATATCGGATTGATTTCCGCGTCTGGGGCAGTAAGGGGTCCAAGATCGTGTTTCTTTCCTTTGATATTGTCGACACGCTTATGCAACGCGCGTGGGGCGTCGAGCAGTAAAAATGGTATAATTATGGCATGAAAAAGCTTATCCCTCTGGCGTGCTTGGCGCTCCTGCCGGTTGCCCTCAATGCCGGCATCTGGGCGAACCTTGACGACGAATCCGAGGGACACCACTCTAGCGACTTGCCTGCGGCAAGCGACCTACGGTCGGTGGATATGACCGAAGCAGAGCGACTGATTTTATTGGTTGAAAGTGGCTTTGGCTTGGCACTTGGCACTGGTTAACGGCTGACGATATATGCTAGCAGCGACCACTTTTAAAATGTGGTCTTGGAATTGAAGGGAATCGCGAAGCGGTCGATACCCTCCTAATAATTCGGGGACACACCCTGAAAAAGGTGCGATTTTATTGGGGAAGATGAGAGTTGGCTGCTGAAAAGGGTGGCGCAAATAGGCGAGGGGAAGATATTTGGAGGGTATGAGTTTGTGAAAAGCGAAGCGGGAAGGATGGGAGACAGGTTCCCGGGACGAGCGACGGCGAAGCCGGTAGTGGGAGAGGCGTGGGCGACGCACGGGAATTTGCTGGCGAAAAGGGCGGCGTGAGAGGGGAGAGGACGATGAAAGGCAATAAAGACAGGAGAAAATGAGGGTGTGTCCCGGCAAAAAGGAGGGTGTGTCCGCTTTCGTTCAGGACGGTCGAAGCATCCGATTATCGTGTGGCGCTATTGCTATTCTACGAGCAGAATAACATATCGGCATTCAAGAAAATGTTCATTGAGCAGGTAAAATTCGCCAATCGCGAATATTTCTGATTTTCTTAGTTTGTTTCGGGCATCCATTGTGCGGTTGACATATCGCGGTAAAGTGATACAATACTTTTTAATTGTCCCTTAGTGGGATTGTATCCAAGAAGGAGCGGGAAAATGGCGGAAAGGTGAAGTGGGGTTGGGTTAATCCCAGCCCTTTGTTTTACCATTTTGCGCACTTCGCGCTAAAGCGTGGTATAATATAAGCGTATGCTTGACATCTGGGAGGAATTGCGGAGGGATCGCGAAAGCGGTGCGCGGCGGCTGGTGGCCGAATACGGCAATCGGCTCTACGCCGCCGCCCTGCTCCTCTGCAAAAACGCCGCAGATGCCGAGGAGCTGGTGTTCAGGACGCTCGAACAGGCGGCCCGTCACATCGCGCAGTACGAGCCGAAGGGGGAGTTCTTCTCATGGCTGTACGTGATCATGCGCAATTCACGCCTCATGGACTTGAGGAAGAACGGGCCGGAGATTCTGCCGGTCGGTGCGCCGCAGGATCTGCCCGAGGTGCCGGACGCGAAACTTGCGGAAGCCCTGTCGTCCGTGGATGCGGAAACGGTCCGGGCGGCGGTTCGGAATCTGCCGGACATCCAGTCGGAGGTGCTGGTGCTGCGGTTCCTCGAGGGACGGAGCATGGAGGAGATTTCCGCGATGATCGGGATTCCCGTGGGAACGGTCAAGTCGCGGCTTCACAACGCGAAGGTCGCATTGCGGGATGCGTTGGCGGAGCTGCGGAATGGGGGTGTACGATGACGGATGATGAGAAGAAGATTGCCGAGGCGATTAGCAGGAGTGTGGATGTTCGTCTGCCGGAGGACTTTGCCGACCGGCTTGTCCAGCGCATCCGTGAGGGGGAGAAGAACCCTCGTGATTGCGGCGTTTTGGGCAAGGGGCTGGCGCGAATCGTTCTCGTTGCCGCGTCCGTGACTTTGCTCTTGGGCTTCGTCCCGACCGTTTTTGACCATTCTGATGCGGGACGGGAAGTCCGTGTC